>SEFA01000010.1:18848-119653 GCA_004210455.1 Rubrivivax sp.
CGGCCTGGCCGTCCTGCTGCCGACGACCTTCATCCCGCCCGACGACGGCGTCCAGACGCAGGTCACGATCACGCTGCCGCCGGGCGCCAAGCTGCCGGCGACAGCGGCGATGGCGGAGCGCGCCCGCAAGCTGCTGGTCAAGCATCGCCACGTGCAGTCGGTGTTCACGGTGATCGGGGTCGCGGGCTCCGGCGGCAGCGGGCCGGGCGACGACGACGGCGCAGCGGCCAACGTGCGCACGGCGGTGCTGACGCTGCAGCTGACGCCGCGCGGGGACCGCGAGGACGGCCTTGACCAGCAGCAGATCGAGGCGCAACTGCGCGATCGCCTGGCGACGCTGCCGGGCGTGCGCGTGAAGGTCGGCCAGGGCGGCTCCGGCGCGAGTTACCAGCTGACGCTGGCCGGCGACGATGCGGAGACGCTGGAGCGCCACGCCGCGCAGCTCGAGCGCGAACTGCGCACCCTGCCCGGCCTGGGCGCGGTGAGCTCGACCGCGAGCGTGGCCCGGCCCGAACTGCGCGTGCGACCGGACTTCGCCCGCGCGGGCGACCTCGGGGTGACCTCGGCCGCCATCGCGGAGACGCTGCGGGTCGCGACGATGGGCGATTACGCGCAGTCGCTCGCCAAGCTCAACCTGAGCGAACGCCAGGTGCCGGTGATGGTGCGCCTGAGCGACGCCGCGCGCGAGGACCTGGCCACCATCCGACGCCTCCCGGTCCCCGGCGCGCGCGGCCCGGTGCCGCTGGAGCACGTCGCCGCGCTGGACTTCGGCAGCGGCCCGTCCGAGATCCGGCGTCAGGACCGTCAGCGCACGATCACCGTCGACGTCGAGGCCAACGGACGTCCGCTCGGCGACATCGAGCGCGAGGTGCTGGCGCTGCCGTCGCTGAAGCAGCTGCCGCGCGGCGTCACGCTGGGCGCGCTCGGCGATGCCGAGGAGATGGGCGAGATGGCGTCGGGATTCGGCATGGCGATGCTGACGGGGGTGCTCTGCATCTACATGGTGCTGGCGCTGCTGCTCAACAACTTCGTGCAGCCGCTGACCATCCTGATCGCGCTGGTGCTGTCGGTGCCCGGGGCGATGCTGGCGCTGTTCCTGGCCGGCTCGACCTTGTCGATGCCGTCGATGATCGGACTGATCATGCTGATGGGCGTGGCGACGAAGAACTCGATCCTGCTGATCGACTACATCGTCATCGCGCGACGCGATCACGGGCTCGGCCGCCTGGAGGCGATCGTCGACGCCTGCCGCAAGCGCGCGCGTCCCATCGTCATGACGACGATCGCGATGGGTGCCGGCATGCTGCCCGTGGCGCTGGGTTACGTCGGCGATCCCAGTTTCCGGTCGCCGATGGCCATCGTCGTCATCGGCGGGCTGATCACCTCCACCTTCCTGAGCCTGCTCGTCATCCCGGTGGTCTACAGCCTGGTCGACGACCTCCTCCTGCGCGTGAAACGGATCGGGCGCAGCAAGCGCGATCCCGCCGCCGATCCCGCCGCCGAACCCGTCGACTGGGCGCAACCCGCCACGTCCTCCACATCCGCCACGCCCGGCACACCCGCGCCATGAGTCTCAGCAACCTCGGCCTGATGGCCCTGTCGGCCTACGCCGCCGTCTGCATCGCCTACGTCTACCGGTGGCGGGGCCAGCGCCGCTACGACAGCTTCACGCAGTACCTGCGCAAGAGCTGGCCGATCTTCGCGCCGCTGAACTGCCTGATGTACATGACGACGCGCGCCCCAGCGCGCAAGCCGGTGCTGGACGCCGGCTACCTCGACAACATCCGGCTGCTGCGCGACAACTGGCGTGTGATGCGCGACGAGGCGCTGGCGCTGGAGGCGGCGGGCGCCTTCGAGGCGGCGAAGGCGGCGGGATCCGCCGGCTACTACGACGTCGGATTCCGGACCTTCTACAAGCGGGGCTGGAGCAAGTTCTATCTGACCTGGTACGGCACGACGCATCGCTCCGCGCAGCGACTGTGCCCGCGCACGGTGGCGGTACTGGCGCAGATCCCGCAGATCCGCGGGGCGATGTTCTCCATCCTGCCGGCGGGGTCGGAGCTGTCGGTGCATTCGGACCCGATGGCGTGTTCGTTCCGGTATCACCTGGGGCTGCGCACGCCGAACGATGCGGCCTGCCGCATCCGCGTGGACGACGTCGATTGCGTATGGCTGGACGGGCAGGACTTCATCTTCGACGAGACCTATCCGCACAGCGCGCACAACGCCACGGACCGGCCGCGACTGATCCTGATGTGCGACGTGGATCGACCGATGAATGCGCTGGGGCGGTTCATCCACGCGGGCTATCGCGTGATCGCGCGGGGAACGCTCGTGGCCAACACGGCGGAGGACGAACGTGGCGTATTCAGCAAGCTGTTCGCGAGATTCGCGCCGCTGCGCGAGCGGTCGTTGCGCTTGAAGACGGAGCGCCGCGGCGTCTACAAGACCTTGAAGTTCCTCTTGAACTCAACACTGATGACCGGCTTGATGGCCATGATCTTCGCGGTGCTGCATGTGTTGGAGGCGATCACGGTGTGAGCGGATCGACATCAAGGCTTGGTCGTCTCACGCTCTGCCGCGTCGGATTTCGGCGCATCGCCGTCCGTGCGCGGCGCTCCTGACCGATCCGCCTCCCGTTGCGCGCGTCGCTGCAGATAGGCGTCCCGCACGAACAGGTACTTGTCGAGCGCCACCTCGTCGATCATCTTCGTCACGTCTAGCAGGTTGGCGCGCTTGTCGACCATGCTGACGATGGTGAACGCGTTGCGCGCGCCGGCGTCTTCCAACTGCCCGGTCAGGCTGCCGTAGCTGTTGACGGGGATGGACGCGGTGCTCCGCAGATCCGATGGCCCGAACAGCGGCAGCACGACATACGCCCCGCCGCCGACGCCCCACACCCCGAGCGTGTCGCTGAACCCGTCGCCATGACGAGGCAGGCCCCAACCGGTAGCGACATCCATGAATCCCAGCAGGCCGACGGTGGAGTTGGTGCCGAAGCGCGCGAAGTCGGACAAGCCGTCCTTGAAGCGCCCTTGCAGCAGCAGGTTGGCGCCGGACCAGGGGTCGCCCAGGTTGGAGAAGAAGTTGGTGACGCCGCTGCGCACGGGCGTGGGTACGCCGGTCTTGTAGGCGGTGGCCACCGGCTTGAGCACGACCTTGTCGATCCCCTCGTTGAGGGCGAAGGTCTTGCGGTTCACGGACTCGATGGGATCGGGGTTCTGCGGCGTGGCGCAGCCCGACAGGAGCACGCCTGAAACGATGAGGAGCGCCGGCAGGCGGCGATGAGCGCTGATCGAAGCGACTCGAGCGACTCGAGCGACACGGGGGAAAAGAGGGACGGGGATGGACGACATGAAATGCTCCCGCTCCGGAAATGGAGCCGCGAGCATGGTCGGCGGGGTGGTCTTTCTGGAGACTTACCCGAAGCGTCATGGCGCGCCATCCGCGCCGCCTCGATCGAACTCCCGGCGGCACCGAGTCACAAACGGGCTCGCAGTTCCTACGAGCCCTCCTGATGCAGGCCAGAAGCGCGGGCCTTCCCCGCAGCCCGTCCGTTGCGTACGCCGACGAACCGCGAGAGCGGAGGCCCGAGACCGAGATTTCCGCGCGGTGGGAGAAGATCCTCAGCGCCCGCCCGCCCGACGGTTTCTCTTTCGTCACGCGACTCCAGGAATCCCTGGACCGGCGGCGAATGGGCGCGCTGTCAGGTGAACTCGACGAGGCACAGGCAAAAGCCATCGACAACTACGTGTCGGAGTCTTATGCCTACGTCAACGATTACCTGTCAGAGCGCGCCAGCACGCAGCCCATCTGCCGCTACGGCTCGTGCGGACCGGCGCCGATTCGCGACCTACCCCCAACGGCACGAGACGCGGACTACTACGAAGCGCGCGCCCGCACCCTCTGCGGCGCCCTGCAGCGACTGCCCGCGCCGGCGGGCGCGGTCCTCTACAAGGGATCCCTGAGAAGCGTCGAGTTGGCGGAGTCGCTTGAATGCGGCTCCGTCCGCATCGGGGACTGCCTGACCAATGTGTCATTCCTGTCGGCGTCGGAAAGCCCGTTCTGCGTCGGCACCTTTGCAAGAGGCCGGGACGGCCGGGTGCCGCCCAAGGGCGTCATTTTCGTGTTCACGCACCATCGTTCCTTCAAGGCCATCGCCCCCTATTCCAACAACCCTGTGGAATGCGAGGCGTTGTGTCCGCCAGGCGCATCGTTCGTGATCGTCGACGCCGTCCGTGTCGCCACGGCCACGAAGGGGCGGTTCTGGCTCGTCACGCTGGACGAGTCGGACGCCGGCGCAAGGCCGCTCAGGGATCTGTTCGGAAGGCACGTCCCGGATCCGCCGTGCGCCATGACCAGACTTCACAGCATCCCCGGCCGGAACATCGATCGGCGGCTGATCACCTTGCCTGCCACGACGAAAGTGCCGTCCCCGGTGTAGTGCAGCGTCTCGGGATGCTTCGGCCGCGTCGCAACATGCGCCTTCACCACCTCGAAGACGAAGAAGTCATATCGCTTGATCATCGCGGTGTCGCGCAGGCGGCATTCGAAGCTCGCATGGCATTCGCCGATGAGCGGTGCCTTCACCTGATCGGCGGACTGCCGCGTCAGTCCGAACGCCTCGAACTTGTCGACCTCCTCGCCGCTGCAATTGCCGATGCCCACCACCGTGTCGATCAGCGCGGTCGTCGGCAGATTGATCACACATTCGCGGCTGCGACGGATCATGTCGTGGCTGTGATTGGCCGACGAAATCACGCAGCCGATCAGCGACGGCGAAAACTCCATGACCAGATGCCAGCCCATCGTCATCACGTTGTCGCGGCCGCGCCAGTGCGAACTCACGAGGACGATCGGACCGGGTTCGAGATACCGGCGGACCTGCTCGACGGGGAAGTCGCGCTTCTTCATCACGACGTCGTCAGTCCGCCGTCGCCGCGCGCGGCAGCCGCTCAGCCAGATGTTTCACCAACGCCTTGGCCTCTGCCTCATCCGTGCCTTGCAACAGTCGGATCGTCTTGGCCCCGTAGTTGAAGACCAGAGGTCCGAAGGCCTTTCCGACGAAAGGGGGCATGCCGGCACGGTTGAACGCAGCCCCTTCTGCCGTGATCGGCGCGACGCGCAGCGCGCGGATCTGATCGGCCGCATAGACGCGGGTGAGACCGATGCCGAAGAGCTCCGCGCGATACGTGAGCGACGCGGCATTGGCCGTCAGCAGCTCGCGACCGCCGAACTGCCAGAGCAGGGACAGCACGGCGAACAAGCCGCCGCAGGTCCAGGCGGTCAGCCAGACGGCCAGGAAAACTGGCGTCTCGGCCAGCCCCGCTCCGAACACCTTGCCAGCCACATCGTGCCAACCGTAGGCCCAACCGCACAGCCAGACCGTCATGAACAGCATGGCGAAGAAGCTTCGTTTCACGGGAATGAGGGCCTGCAGGCCGTCGGCCGTCACGGCGATCTGGAATCTTGGCGCTGAGGGTTGCACTTGCATGCGCGCAGTCTACGGACGGCGATCGGCAAGCGCTTCGGCATTAGCCCCGAGTGGGCGGAGAATCACCACACGACTACAGCTGCCGCTCCGCGCTCAATCGCTCGATGGCGCGGATCCCTGCTTCCATCTTCTCGCGCGCCGAAGAATTGGCCGAGTGCACGCGCATCCGCGGCGGAATGAACCCGTGGAGCGCCACGGCCTCCTCAACCCACAGCACCACGTCGTAGCCCGTGCCGCGTTCGTCGTCACCCAGGTCGTGGTCCAGGCTGAGCTCCTCGACGCCGCCGGCCTTCAGTAGTTCGATGACCTCGTACGGCCAGTAGGCGCGCGTCCAGCCGTCGGGGGCGGCGCGCTCGTCGTCCAGAAAGACTCGCATGGGTTGGTTGCCCTCTTCAGGGCGTCATTCGTTGCTCGCCCGATCCCGGGTTCGACGCGCCTTCTGCTCCATCCCCCGCAGGACCCGGGGCGATCGCGACGCAGCACTCAGCAGCTCCTCGGTCGACCAGTTCCGGGCCAGCCAGATCGTGAGCGCAGCATTCGCGAGGTGCCATCCGCCCATGCCTCTTTTCTGCTGATGATCGACAACGTAGTCACCAGCCACCCACATGGCGACGCGCTCACCCGGTCGCGTGTCCGTGTGCTGCCAGAGATCCAGCACGAAACGATAGGGATTCGTCGACTCAACGATCGGGACGCCGTTCCCGCCCGCAAACTGCCACACGTGCGTCTGATCGTCGGTGCTCGCCATTACGGTCGGCCGCTCAGGGCGCCCTTCGATGAAGGACAGTCCCAGGGCGTACATCCACAGCGGCGACAACACGACCAGCAGGACCGCCGTGCAGAGCAATGCCAGGAATATTCGAAGGACGATGCGCATGGACTTGGAAGGACGATCGAATCGCGCCAGACGAAAATCCCAGAGATCATAGAGCGCGAATGATGCGATGCTCGGCTCTTCGCCCCCCCGGACTCTTCATTCGAAAGATGACTGGAAAATTCGGACAGCGGCACGATCCCGATTGGTCGGCGCAAGAGCGCAAGCAACTCCTGGCGGCTGGACTGGCGCCGCTGCTCGCGTCGGCGGTATTGACAGGGGCGGCGCTTCCGCTGGTCGGCGGAGACGCGATGATCTTGCTCGCGCTCCTGGTCCCGGTGAGCTACGCCGTGCTCGTCCTCTGCCTGCTGCCGGCGATGTGGCTGCTACGCTGGATGAGGTTTCAATCGACCTGGTCGGTGGCTGTCACCTGCGGGCTCGCCACCTTGCTCCCGGGATTGGCGCTGTCCGGCTGGTTCCCCGCCGATGAGAGCAAGTACGCCGGTGCAACCGGCTACGTGTTTTTGCTGCTGGTCCTGCCCGCTGTGATCGCTGCAGCGATCGGTGCATGGATTCATCGGATCAAGCTGTGATCACCCCTGCCCGCGCGGCGTGCTGCACATCGCGCAGAAGCGCGCCTGCGGCGTTCGCAGCGGCCTGCCGCAATGGGTGCAAGGCGGTCCATAGAGGCTGATCCGATGATGGAACAGCGCGTTCGGATTCTCTTCCTTGAACCCGGTCAGGCGCTCGTAGCTCGCCAAGGCCTGCTGGCCGAAGCCCTTGTGCGTCGCCTCCGCCAGCGAGCAGCCGTGCGCGACCCGGTACGCCATGATCTGCGCGATGGCGTCTTCCAGATGCGGCCCGACTTCCGCCCACTCGTCTTCGGTGAGCATCGGCAGGTCCATGCGGCATCGCCAGCAATACAGGGTCATCGGCACAGCATCATTCCTCTTGTGGAAACTGCTAGACGTGTAGCCGCTGTGCCCCGCGCTCAGGTCGAGGGCGACACCGTCCCCACCGCCTTCAACGCCGCGATCACGCCCGCATGTGCGCTGACGAGTTCGGGCGACTGGTCGAAGCGCTCCGCGTAGCGGCGCATGAAAGGATCCGCGCTGTCGCGGTCCAGGCTGAGCAGCCCGCGCAGGCGCTGCGCCACCGGGAGCGGCGTCTCCTCCGCATCGGCGGCGCCATCGATCGCCTCGTCGAGCATCGTGATCAGCCGGCTCAACGGCTCCAGCCACTTCATCTCGTCGCCGAAAGCCATGACCTGGAGGAACTCGCCCGCGCTCTGCGGGCCGTGGGTCTTCTGATAGTCGCCGCGTTCGAGCTCCACCAGCGAACGGTGGAGGTCGAGCAGGCTTCGGCGGAGCTGGTGGCAGGCGTCGGTGGTCATGTCGTTGCAGGTTCGGGCTGAGAGAGCCCGAGCCTACCTGCGACAGCCGCCCTGCGCCTGCCCCATTGGGGGTGCGCCACCGGACATCACCTGGGTTCGGACCGCCCCTGCTCGCCGAAACGGATCGAGATGATCCGACCCTCGCGCATCCGGATCACGGCCGGGAGGTAGCCGTCGCCGCGCTCGTAGAGCCATTCGTCCGTCATCACGCAGGCGACCTGGGGCACCTGCTGCACCGGCGCCTGGCCGGGGTAGTACTGGATAGTTGGCGCGTTCGTCAGCACCCGCGCGCAGTAGGAATCGGTGATGGCGGGCTGCCCGCAGGCACGCAGCAGGAAGACCTTGGAGTCGCCCTCGCGCACGCCACCGTCGCCGCAGCGCAGCGATTGGGCCTGGGTCGCGCCGCCGGCCACCAGCAGCGTGCCCAGTGCCAGGCCTTGCAGGGCCAGGCCGCTTCGATCCACTCTTTTCATCTGCAGCTCCCCAGGAGATCCCGATCCCGGGACAGATCAACCTGCCGAGGACAACGGACGCGCGCCCTCCTCCGTTGACCGCACAGTCGAGGACAGCGCCCTGCAGATCTGCACTCGGGAGAACGCTTCGGAGGGGAAGGTGTCCACAGGAGGGACATGTCCGAAGTCGGACAGATTCATTGATGGCGGGAAGTCAGTTCCGATCCGGCCTGACCGGCAGTCCGCCGGAGGAGCCATCGGCCTCGGTCACGCGCCCGCTCGCTCGACGGCTGGCGCGACTGCCCGCGGCGGGTCGGGCGGATTCCGCCGGCGCGGTGGCTGGCGGTGGCGTGGTGTCGGCCGGCTCGACTTGCGGTGCCTGAACGGGCGCTGGCGCGGCAGCCGGCGGGGGCGCCGACTGGGGCCCCGTCGGGCTGCCCGGTCGCGACGACGACGCGGCCGGCTGGTTCATGGAAGCCGCGTCGATCGGCGGTCCCACGGTCCCCGACTGCCGCCGGCTGGCGTTGGTCGAGACCGGCGGTTCGGTCGTCTGCGCGATGGCGGCGGCAGCCAGCAGGGTCGCGCAGAACGCGCTCAGGAAGATGCTGAATTGCTTCATCGTCTGTCCTCCAGAGGAACAAAGTGCCATGCAACGCGCGAAAACCGGCGCCGGACAGCCAGCGCGGCAATCCGTGCTCCCGGCCGGACTTCGGCCCTCGAACCCGCATCTCCGGGTCCCTGCGAGGTCGGGAGAGAGCTCGCGGCGGGTAAAGTCCGGTGCCCCCATTGCGCACTTCCCATGGAACGTATCGAGCCTTCGTTTCCGACGCTGCAGTCCTGCGCCGACGAACCCATCCACATTCCTGGTTCCATCCAACCGCACGGCCTGCTGATCGCCTTGCGCGAGGGGCGCGTCGCGGCCTGGAGCGACAACGTGCCTGCCCTGCTCGGCCTGCAGCCGACGCTCGGCATGGCTTGGCAGGATCTGATGCTGCCCGGGGCGGTCCATGGCGAGCTGACGCTGCTCGCCGACGAAGCCGCGCTCACGCCCGGCATGCCGGCCTTCTGCGAGGTCGAGATCGGCGGCCGACCGCACGACGCCGTCGTCCACGTGCACGACCACCACACCCTGATCGAGATCGAGCCCCGCACCCAGCCGCTGGCGCCGCTGAGCTCGCAGGCACGGGTCTACGACCGCGTCCGCCGCGCCGGGTCGATGGAGGCCGTGCTGCAGGCGGCCGTCGACGCCATCCGCGCCTGGACCGGCTTCGACCGGGTCATGGCCTACCGCTTCCGTCACGACGACAGCGGCGAGGTCGAGGCCGAAGCCAAGTCCGACGCCCTCTCCTCCTACCTCGGCCTGCGCTACCCCGCCAGCGACATTCCGGCGCAGGCGCGACGGCTCTACCTGCTCAACACGCTGCGGCTGATCCCGCACGTCAGCTACCGCGCGGTCGCCCTGGTCGGCCATCCGGAGGCGCCGCCGCTGGACCTGACGCATTCGGTGCTGCGCAGCGTCTCGCCCATCCACGTCGAGTACCTGCACAACATGGGCGTGGGCGCGTCGATGAGCGTCTCCATCGTCGTCAACGACAAGCTCTGGGGCCTGATCGCCTGCCACCACATGAGCTCGCTCCAGGTGCCCTATCCGGTGCGCTCGGACTGCGACGTGCTGGCCCACATCCTGTCGTCGGCGATCGCGACGATCGAGGCCCGCGAGTTCGCCCGGCGCCAGGCCGACACGGCCTCTCTGGTGGCCGGACTGGCGGCCGACATGGGCATCGCGGACGACGCCATCACCGCCCTGCTCGGCCAGTCGGCGCGGCTGCGCGACGTCCTGCGCGCCGACGCGCTGGTGCTGACTCAGCAGAGCAAGGTGGTGCCGGACGGCGATCTGCCGCAGGAACTGGCCGTGGCCATCGCCACCGTGCCCTGGACCGGCGACATGCCGGCCCTGCGCTCCTGCAGCGACGACTGGCCCGAGGCGCTGCGCCCGCAGCTCGGCCACTGGGTCGGCGCCATGTGCCTGCCCTTCGACGCCAGCAACGGCGGCCGCCTGATCGTGCTGCGCAAGGAGCAGCGCGAGACGGTCCGCTGGGCGGGCCAGCCCGACAAGGTGGTGGCGCGCGGCCCGAACGGCCCGCGACTGACGCCGCGCGGCTCCTTCTCGGAGTGGCGCGAGCAGGTCAAGGACTGCGCCGAGCCGTGGACCGAGACGGACCTGCGTTTCGGCAAACAGCTGATGCTGGAGCTGCAGCGAACGGCCGCGGCGCGGCACGCCGAGGTCGAGGCGGCCCGGCGCAACCTGCTGGCGATGCTCGGCCACGACCTGCGCGATCCGCTGCAGGCCATCCAGATGGTGGCGGGCGTGCTCAAGCGCGAACCCGATCCCGCGCAGACCGGTCGGCTGGGCGCGCGCCTGGACGCCTCGAGCGGCCGGATGCACCGGTTGATCACCCAGGTGCTGGACTTCAGCCGGGCCGAGGTCGGCATGAATCTGCACACGGAACAGCGTCCGCTGGATCTGGAGGCGCTGCTGCTGGACCTGGTCGAGGAAGTCCGGATGGGTCACCCCGGCTTCGAGATCGTCGCCCGTACGGCGGGTCCGGCCGCCGTGACCGGCGATCCGGGGCGGCTGGCGCAGGCGATGTCCAACCTCATCTCGAACGCGCGTCACTACGGCGCGCCGGGACGGCCGGTGGTCGTCGCCCTGGCGCCGACCGGCGACGGCGGCCAACGGTTCAGCGTGGCCAACGAGGCCGAGGAGATTCCGCCCGCAGTGGCCTCGGAGCTGTTCGAGCCGTTCAAGCGCGGCCTCGAACGCGGCGCGCCCAATCGCAGCGGTCTGGGCCTGGGGCTCTACATCACGCGCCGCATCGTCGAGGAGCACGGCGGCACGCTGGGCTACCGGTATGAGGCGCCGAACGTGGTGTTCGAGTTCACGGTGGCGGACCCGACCTGAATCGCCGATACGGCTGCAGCGCCGGGAGGCGCTGCGGACGGAGAGTGCCCGGCACTCGCCTCCTCCCCTTCAATCCCACCGATGGGGTGATCCTGTCCCTTCAAATCTCGAGAACCGATGTCGGTTTTTTTCCTCGTGTTCATCGGCATCTCCGCGCTTCCTTCGTCCTAGGGATGAGTTGATTTCCTAGGGATGCCCGGACCTTTCCAGCCGCCACACCATGCGCCCCGGTTGGATGTGAAGGACGCATCGGACCTTGTCTTACCCAGGAGATCGAGATGACACGAGGAATGAACACGCGGCGACTGAGCCGTCTGGCGCTGAGCGTTTCGGCCGCGATGATGGCGCCGCTGCTGATGATCGGCACGACCCTGCCCGCGGCGGCGCAGAACCGCTCGCTGGTGCTGCGCGAAAGCGCAGATGCCGCGGATGTGATCCACGGCGCGTTGCTGTCCGACGGCAAGACCGTCACCTACACCGCCCGCCAGATGCCAGCGGACGCGAGCACGCGAGTGGACTTCAAGAAGGACAAGCCGGAACCGCCGCGCGAGCAGGTGCGCGACAAGCTCAATCCCCGACTGCAGCGCCTGCTGGCCAAGGACCCGGGCGCCACGGCGCTGCTGGTGGTGAACTTCCGCGACAGCCTGACGATGCCCTTGCTGCCCGAGCCGGACACCGATCAGGGCCGCGATGCCGAGGTGAACCAGGCGGCGATGAAGCGGGCCGACGCCATGCTGGGTGAATTCCGCGCGCGCCGCGATGTGCAGCAGCGCGAGCTGGTCTCGCTGCTGGGCGATCGCTACGGCGGCAAGGTGCGGGAGCGCTTCTGGCTGGTGAATGCGATGGCCGTGGAGATGCAGCTGGGCATGGCGAAGGAACTGGCCGCGCTCGACGACGTGCTGTCCATCGAGCTCGACGACACCGGCACGATCCCGCCGCAGAACGCCAACAACAATGACGACGTGCAGGACGGTCGCGCCCGCATGGTCAGCGACCCCTACTTCGGGCTGGGTCTCACGGGCGGCTGGATCGGCCTGCTCGACACCGGCGCTCGCTTCAGCCACAACCTGTTCAACAGCCCCTCGCACATCGACTTCCGCTTCGACTGCGTGAACGGCGGCGCCAACTGCAACAGCGGCAGCGCGTTCAATCCGAACGACGACTGCTGGGACCACGGCACTTCCAGCGCCGCGATCATCACCGGCAACAGCCGCAGCGGCGATGCCTTCCGCGGGGTCACCGGCATCACGCTGGACAGCTTCAAGGTCTACCCCACCACCTTCGACAGCAGCAACCAGTGCAGCGGCAACCTGAGCGTCAGCGCCTCGGTGCGCGGCTTCCAGCGCGCGGTCGCGGTGCTCGACCGCGTGATCGTGGCCGAGATGCAGGCCGGCGGCAGCCACACGGGTACGATCTCCGTGGCGGCGGACAACGCCTTCGATGCCGGCGCCGTGATCATCGCGGCCAACGGCAACAACGGCTCGGCGGCCAGCACGGTGAACGAGCCGGCCATCGCGCACAAGGTGATCGGCGTCGGCAACTTCGACGTGCAGACCGGCAACCAGGTGGACAGCCAGAGCCGCGGCCCGGCGCCGGACAACCGCATCAAGCCCGACATCCAGGCGCCCACCAACACCGAGACGGCGGGCAACGGCTGCGGCTGGCGGCAGAACTGCACCAGCGGCGGCTCCGATACCGCCTTCCGCGTGTTCGGCGGCACGAGCGGCGCCACGCCTTACGCCGCGGGCGCCGCCGCGCTGCTGCGCAACTGGCTGCGAGGCACCAGCTTCAGCATCGACCCCGGACAGGTGTATGCGCAGCTGATCCTCTCCGGCCAGCAGCCCTACCCGTTCAACAACACCAGCGGTGCGGGCAAGATCAACCTGCCCACCAACGGCTGGGCCTGGTGGGGCAAGGTCACCATCACCAACGGCGGCACGATCGACATCCCGATCGAGGTCTCCGGCGGTTCGCCCAACAACTTCGACGCCGCGCTGTGGTGGCCGGAGACCGCCACGCAGGCGCACAACGATGTGGACCTGAGCCTGATCGATCCGTCCGGCGTGGTACGGGCGTCCAGCCTCTCGATCCCGAGCGTCTTCGAGCGCGTGCGCGCGGCGGGTGCCGTCAAGTCCGGACCGTGGAAGCTGCGGGTGCGCGGGTACAACGTGCCGACGGGCGGGCAGACCGTTTATTGGGCCGCGCATGTGCGCCTGAATTGAGCGATCCACTCATCCTTGCCCTGATTCAGTCCCCCGTTGACGTCGATGCAGAGGTCGACGATCAGAGTGGTGCATGAGAACGGATCACGACGATGCGCCGTGATCCGGTTCAGCGCCCGACGCCATCCTTCGGTAGAACGCACACGCCCGTCGCGCACACAAAGTTCCCATCGCCCGGCATCTCCTGGCAGAACAGAACCAGGTACTCGTCCCCCAGGTCCCACACGACGCGTCGGTCGATCTCCGCCTCGTGATAACCGCCTTCGTAGGACGGAGTCCAGGTACCCGAGCCGTCTTCGAGCGCTTCATCCTCGCGCTCGTCGTCATCGAAGTCCTGCGAGATCGGCATGTCGGGCGGCCAGGCGTCCGCCTCCGACGGGCGGTCACTTAGCCAGGCGGACATCTCTTCCGTGACGGCTTTGAACACAGCCAGATTGGCGATTTCCCTTTCGATCTGGTCCTCTGCCGTCAGGTCAGCATCCTGCTCGAAGTCGCCGCTCTCGTCGTGGAGCACCGCGATCTTGCGGCGCGGGCCGTTGCGGAAGAAGTTGTGATCGCTCTCGTGGATGCCGTAGAGCAGGACATCTCCGATCCGGTCGGGGTATGGCGCGGCAACGAGTTGTCGGACCATGTCAAGAGGGGTGGGCTGGGTCATGCCCGCATTGGAGCCGATCCCCCCAGCCTGGCGAGTGGCTTACGTCATCTCGTCGGAATCGTGCGGCTATTCTTCAACGAGCAATCCCGCCGATCGCCTACCTGGAACTTCATGCACCGAGACCCGAACAACCCCGCCGGCACCGTCCACAGCCTGACCATCGACAGCGAGGTCCTCTCCACCAACCTGGTCGGTGCGCCCACCCGCCGCCGCGTGGACGTCTATGTCCCCCACGGCCACGATGGCCGCGGACTGCCGCTGCTCGTGGACATCGTCGGCTTCACCGCTGGCGGCCCGGTGCACACCAACTGGAAGAACTTCGGCGAGAACCTGCCCGAGCGGTTGGACCGCCTGATCGCTTCCGGCGAGATGCCGCCGGTGGTCGTCGCCTTCCCCGACTGCTTCACCCAGCTCGGCGGCAACCAGTACGTCAACTCGGTCGCCATGGGCCGCTGGGACGACTTCCTCCGCGAAGAAGTGGTGCCCTTCGTCGAACAACGCTTCGACTGCGGCGGCGACGGCCGGCGCGGCCTGTTCGGCAAGTCCAGCGGCGGCTACGGCGCGATGGTCCACGCCCTGTTCCATCCCGATTTCTGGTCCGCCGCGGCCGTGCACTCCGGCGACATGGGCTTCGAGCTGCTCTATCGCCACGAGTTCGTCCCGGTGCTGCGCGCGCTCGCCAAGGATCCGGACATCGGCCAGTGGATAGCCGCCTTCTGGTCCGCGAGGAAGCCCAAGGACAGCGATGTCCACATCCTCATGATGTTCGCGCAGGCCGCGAGTTTCGACCCCGATCCCTCGGCGCCCTACGGCGTGCGGCTGCCGGTGACGCTCGACACCTGCGAGCTGATCCCGGAGCGCTGGGCCAACTGGCTGGCCTGGGATCCGCTGACGCTGGTCGAGACGCACGGCCCCGGGCTGTCGAAGCTCAAGGCGCTCTACATCGACTGTGGAGACGTCGATCAGTACAACCTGGTTTACGGCGCCCGCCGCATGCACCGGCGGCTGGACGCGATGGGCGTGGCCCACCGCTACGAGGAGTTCGACGACAACCACACCGCCGTCGACTACCGGATGGACATCAGCCTGCCGATCCTGGCGAAGGCGCTTTCCTGAGCGGCCTTGACATCACTCCCGGACCCTTCGACCGACCTGCCACCCGACGTCGACCTGTGGCTTGAACACTGGACCTTGACGCCCGACGGGGACCTGAGGACCACGCGATCGAGACGCCGCCATCAACGCCAATGCGCGTCGCCTGCGCCACCTCGGGAGTGCCTCACAGCAAGGCAAGCCTCACGGCGCCTGACTCGCGAGCAACTGCCGATACGCCGTCTCCTGCAACGCCGTCGTCTGCGCCGCAGTCAGGTTCATCGCCTGCGCCGCCACGCTGCTGGCGCCCAGGCTGCGCGGATCGCGGCCCGTCAGCCGGCCGAAGGCCATCAACGCTTCCAGGTAGCTGCCCGCCGCGCTCGCGTGGTGGTTGTCGCCGAGCCAGAGATTGAGCTTGCCGCCGTCGATGCCGTCGTATGGATTGCGGTCCGCGACGCCCTGCCCGATCGCCCGCACGAAGGCGTCGCCGACCGGGATCATGCCGGCCGTCCCGCGGTTTTGCGTGGCTGCGGCCTTGTAGCCGTTGCTCAGCACGGCTGCGGCCTGTTCCAGCGTCTGTCCGTACCAGTGCCCCCCGGGCTGGTAGATCTGGTCCGGTCGCGGCCAGGTGGCCAGCAGCCACACGTTGGTCTTCAAATCGGCGTTCGCATTGGCATTCACGTCGACGCCATGGAAGAACTTCTCCAGCAGGCCAGAGTAGGTGATGAGGTTGGCCGGATTGCCCGGCGCATCGGGATCAAGGTTGCTCTGGTCCTGCATCACCACCGCATCCCAGCGCTGGTTGTCGAGCACCGCCCGCTTGCTCGTGTAGTGGAACTTGAGCGTTTGCGAGCTGACGGCCTCGATGGCCACCTGGTAATTCAAACCGGCCTCCGCCGTCAGCTGCTTGAAGATCCCCGGCATGCCGCCGTAGCCGGTGCCGTTCAGGTCGGTGACGTAGGCCGAGTTGTAGTGCAGCACCGGATTGGCATTGCCGTGCGTGAAGCTGTTGCCGATGAAGACGACCTGCAGCGCACCGGTGGCCGTGCTCTCACGTCTGAACGACGACGTCAGGTTGTTGAAGCCCGCCATCGCCAGGTTGGGTGCGTCGCCCGACAGCACGAGCATCCGCCCCGACGCGGCCCCGTTCTCGTAGAGCGAGAGCTTCACGCCGGCCGGGACCTTGACCGAGGACACGCGGTCGAGGACGAGCTGGATGTCGCCGCTGGTCGCGGTGGTGCATTCGCTCTCGCCGCGGTAGTCGTAGTCCTCGTAGAAGCACACCGGCGCGGCCATCGGCGGCGGCGTCGTGGATGCAACCTTGAACGACGAGGTCAGGTTGTTGAAGCCGCGCTCGTTGAGGTTGGGCGCGTCGGCGGTGAGCTCCAGCGTGCTGCCGCTGAAGCCCGGACGCTGGTAAAGCGTGACCCGCGTGCCGGCGGGCACGCGCACCGATGAGATGCGGTCCGTGACGGCCGCCCCGACCTCGCCGCTCGCGGCCGAGGTGCATTGGCTCGCGCCCTGGTAGTTGTAGTGCTCGAAGAAGCAGACGTCCGCGGCGGACGCGGCGAGTGGCAGCCACAGCAAAGTGGCTGCGGCCACCGCCCCGAACGGGGTCTTCACGGCGACGCGACAGGTAGGCATGGAAATCCTCGTACAGGCTTCGGGATGAGAGCGGCGAGTCTAGGGACGCGACGCTTTCAAAGCCAATACGACGACACGTCGACGCCATACGAAAAATGTATGGCGCAACGCGCGGACCCGACGGCGAGCGGTTCCCCCAACGGCATGCCCCGCCGCGTTCACCGGTTTGGTGACAAGCCTTGCATCCCGCTACACCATCCGTCCGATGGAAGGCGACACCGGCGGCGCGCGATCCGTCGGAACGTGAAGCACGGGCGACAGCGCCGCTTCGGCCGCGGCGCCGTTCCACCGCCTCAGCGCGCGCTGGAAGAACAGGCTGTTCGGCAACTGCAGCGTCGTGCCGCTCTGCGCGTCGCCGCTCTCCAGCAGCGTGGTGTAGACCAGGTTGATGTCCAGCACCCTGCCCTTCACGCCGGGTCGATCGCCTGCTTCCAGCAGCTCCACGACATCCCCGATCCGGAACGCCTGCGTGATGTAGATCAGCAGCGTGCAGAAGAGGTTGGACAGCACGCTCCAGGCCGCGAAGAACGCAACGGCGCCGACCGCCGCGAAACCGGTGAAGGCCGTCCACAGCACCGAGCCCGAGACGCCCAGGCGTTCCAGCGACCACAGCACCGCGCCGCCGTAGACCAGTACGCCGATGCTGCGCAGGAACAGCGAGGCGACCTTCACCGGGAAGCCGTAGCGGGTGGTCAGGCGCCGTGAGATGAGCGCCGCCACGCGCATCACCAGCCACGCGCCGAAGCCGATGACGGCGACCTCGAGCACCGGGACGAAGATGTCCAGCCATTCGGCCAGCCAGAGCGGAAGACGGTCGTGCAGGGATTGGTAAAGCTTGTTCATGGCGCGGGAGGTTAACGCGTCGGGACCCCTGCCCGCCCCCTGGCAACGCCTGCAAGTTCTCAAGGATCGCTTCTTGCCAGAAGAGGTGGCTCGCAGTCCGGCGACCCCGTCGCCGGACACCATTCTCAGTCTGACAAGGAGATATCCATGAAGCGTTCCCTGATCGTTGCCGCCACCGCTGCTGTTCTGTCCCTGGGCGTCGCCACCGGCGCCATGGCGCAAGCCGCCTCCAGCCCGACTTCGGGCTCCGTGGACCAGGCGAAGGCGCTGAAGAAGCAGGCCGATGCCGACTACAAGGCAGCCAAGAAGGCCTGCAACGCCATGAAGGGCGATGCCGAGAAGCAATGCGAAAAGGACGCCAAGGCGACCCACGAGAAGGCCGAAGCGGATGCCAAGGCCATGAAGGAAAAGGCTGAGGCCGACAAGAAGGCGATGAAGTAACGGACCGGTTCTTCCCGTCCCCTCCTGACGCCGGGCGCCGCAGATGCGGCGGCGCCCGGCGTCGTCGCGTCACGTCGTCACGTCGTCACGTCGTCGCGTCACGTCACGTCGCGTCACGTCGCGTCACGTCGCGGCGCGTCGCGGCGCGTCGGTGCACCGCGTCGCGTTGCAGGAATAGCCCCGGCGACTCTAGCCCGACGCGTCGCGCCGGAACGGGCGAGGCCTGTTCAGACGGTGACGGTGAGCGTCGACCCCGACTCCGGCGTTGATGCAGAGCTGCCCGCCAATGACAGATACCCGTCGGCCAGTCGTTGCAACATGGCTTGGATGGTGTTCGATTCGCTGTCGTCGTCGTCCTCGGCATCTTCTTCGGACATGGCGTCCGGGGACTTTCCGCCAGCACCTCCAGGGCCCCTGGGCCCACCTGGCCCACCTGGCCCACCTGGCCCGCCGGGACCACCTGGCCCGCCGGGACCTCGGCCGCTTCCTGATCCCTCTTCCGCCACGGCCTGTGAGAGAGCCTGCTTGAACGCATCCACCTCGTCGCTGCTGAGATCGCCGTCGTCATCGGTATTGATGGCGTCGTAGAGCGCCTTGGCTGCCGAGGCTTCGCTGGAGGACGAGGTCGTGGTTGTCGTTGTCGTCGTGGAAGTAGACGTCGTTACCGTCGTCGATGCGGTCGACGACGTTTCCTCACTGCTGTCCGACGAACCGGCGGCGGCGAACTGCGCCGTGCTCAGGAACATCTGGAACTCGGGCGGCGGGCCCGGTGGCGGACCGGGCGGTGGACCGCCCTGCGTCTGCGCGGTCGCGTCCTCGGAGGAGGCGTCGCCCTTGCGCTGGGCGGCGGAGGCGGCGTCGGTGGACGGGGCGGCATCGCTGCCGCCGACGTTCAGGCGCTGGGCGACGCGCTGCGCCGCGTTCCAGCCGCCTGGATGATGAGACATTCATCTGTGGAGTTTCCTTGCGGTGGGACAACCGGACGCCGGGCCGCACCGCGACGGCCCGGTCGTCCCTTCCCCGTTGGTATCGACCCATCATGGCGAGCAGTGATAGCGCGGATGTAGCGGCTTGATGTCAGAGGCGACA
Source organism: Rubrivivax sp. (assembly GCA_004210455.1). Taxonomy (GTDB): domain Bacteria; phylum Pseudomonadota; class Gammaproteobacteria; order Burkholderiales; family Burkholderiaceae_C; genus Roseateles. The sequence goes on from SEFA01000010.1 coordinate 37,950, forward strand.
CACAAGGATTTGAGATACTGTACGCATCCACAGTGATCAAGCCTGACCCTCCCCGTGCCCTACACCGTCGCCGTCCGCGAGCTCTGCGAGTTCACCGCCAAGCAGGGCGACCTCGATCTGCGCTTCACGCCCGCGCCGACGGCGCAGGAGGGCATCGCAGGCCATGCGCTCGTCTACGAGCGCCGCGGACCGGACTACCGGCGGGAAGTGACGCTCAGCGGCGAGTTCCGCGACCTGCGCGTGCGCGGTCGCGCCGACGGCTTCGATCCGGGGCGCCGCCGTCTGGAGGAGATCAAGACCTTCCGCGGCAGCCTCGATCGCCAGCGGCCCACCCATCGACGGCTCCACTGGGCGCAGGCCAAGGTCTACGCGTGGCTGCAGTGCCAGGCCGAGGACCTGCCCGACATCGAGGTCGCGCTGGTCTACCTGGAGCTCGGCAGCCAGGAGGAAACGCTGCTGACCGAGCGCTGCACGGCAGAGGACCTGCGCGTGCATTTCGAGTCCCTGTGCGAGCGGTTCCTCGCCTGGGCCGTCCTCGAGCTCGAGTACCGGGAGCGGCGCGATGCGGCGCTCCAGGCGCTGCAGTTTCCGTTCGGCGACTTCCGCGTCGGACAGCGTCCCCTGGCCGAAGCGGTGTATCGCGCGGCGACCTCGGGCCGCTGTCTGCTCGCGCAGGCGCCGACCGGCATCGGCAAGACGATGGGCACGATCTTTCCGTTGCTCAAGGCCGCGCCGGGCCAGCGCCTGGACAAGGTGTTCTTCCTGGCGGCCAAGACTTCGGGCCGGCAGACCGCGCTGGATGCGATCGAGCGGCTGGCGCCCGCGACGCCGCTGCGCGTGCTGGAGCTCGTCGCCCGCGACAAGGCCTGCGAGCATCCGGACAAGGCCTGCAACGGCGAGTCCTGTCCGCTGGCCAAGGGCTTCTATGACCGCCTGCCCGCCGCGCGCGCGGCCGCCGTGAGCATCGGACACGATGTCAAAGCAGGCGCAAGCGCGAGCGGAAGCGACCACGAGCGCGGAAGCATCGCGTTGACGCGCGCCGCCGTGCGCGAGGTCGCGCTGGCGCACGAGGTCTGCCCGTACTACCTGAGCCAGGAACTCGCGCGTTGGGCCGACGTGGTGGTCGGCGACTACAACTACTACTTCGACCACGGCGCCTTGCTCCACGGCCTGACGCAGGTGAACCAGTGGCGCATCGGCCTGCTGGTCGACGAGGCGCACAACCTTGTCGAACGCGGCCGCAAGATGTACAGCGCGACGCTGTCGCCGGAACGGCTCTTCCAGGCGCGCCACTCGTCGGGCGCGTCGGCCTCGCCGCTGGTGCGCAAGGCCCTCGACAAGGTGCGCCGGAGCTGGCGCGCGATCGACAAGGCGCAGGTCGAGCCCTACGCGGCCTACGAGGCTTTCCCCGAGTCCTTGCTGAGCGCGCTCCAGCACGGCATCGGCGTGATCGCCGAACACCTCGCGGCTCATCCCGACGACATCGACGAGGCGCTGCTGGACTTCCATTTCGAGGCGATGCATGTGGCGCGCGCGGTGGAGTCGTTCGGACCGCACTCGCTGGTCGATGTCCAGAAACCGGCCAGCGTCAACGGCAAGGCGGCGCCGTCGATCATCTGCATCCGCAACATCGTCCCCGCGCCGTTCCTGAAGCCGCGTCTGGCGGCGGCGCACACGAGCACGCTGTTCTCCGCGACGCTGCAGCCGCAGGCCTTCCATGCCGACCTGCTGGGGCTCCCCGAGAACCACGCGAGCGTCGAGGTGCCCTCGCCCTTCGACGCCAGCCAGCTGCAGGTGCATGTGGCCTCGCACATCTCGACCCGCTACCAGCACCGACGGGCCTCCGTGCAGCCGATCGCGGACCTGATCGCCGCGCAGTACGGCCGTGCGCCCGGGAACTACCTGGCCTTCCTCAGCAGCTACGACTACCTGGAACAGGTCGCGGCGCTGCTCGCCGAGCGCCATCCCGAAGTGCCGCAATGGCGCCAGTCGCGCCGCATGAGCGAGGGCGAACAGCGCCAGTTCCTCGACCGCTTCACCGTCGACGGCCGCGGCGTCGGCTTCGCGGTGCTGGGCGGCGCGTTCGCGGAGGGCGTCGACCTGCCCGGGCGGCGGCTCATCGGCGCCTTCCTCTCCACGCTCGGGCTGCCGCAGGTCAACGCAGTCAACGAGCAGATCCGGGCGCGCATGGAGACACTCTTCGGCGCGGGGTACGACTACACCTACCTCTACCCAGGCTTGCAGAAAGTCGTGCAGGCGGCGGGTCGGGTCATCCGCACGACCGAGGACCGCGGCGTCGTCCACCTGATCGACGACCGCTTCGCTCGGGCGGAGGTGCAGCGCCTGCTGCCGGCGTGGTGGGCCCCACCCCCGGCCTAGCCAGCCCCGGTCAGGCCCCATGCTTGCCAAGGGACCCTTGACCATGACTTCCCCTCGCGTCTATCGCTGCACCTGCGGCCATCGCCTCTACTTCCGCAACAGCGCCTGCCTGGCCTGCGCGGCACCGCTCGGCTTCCTGCCGGACGACCTGACGCTGCACGCGCTGCTGCCCGGGCCCTCTCCGGCGACATGGCGCATCGACGGCGTGAATGGCCTCTTCACGCGTTGCGCGAACTTCCACACCGCCGCCGGCTGCAACTGGCTGCTGCCGCTCGATGACCGCCGTCGCGGTCCGCTTTGCGTCGCTTGCGCGCTCAACCGCACCATTCCCGATCTATCGGACCCGATCAACGCCGAACTCTGGGGTCGCCTGGAGCGCGCCAAGCGCCGGCTGGTGTCGCAGCTTCTCGGCCTGCGCCTGCCGGTCGCGCCCAAGTCGGAGGCCGGCGACCGCGGCCTCGCTTTCGACTTCCTTCGCACGCTGCCCGGCCAGCCGCGCGTGATGACGGGACACGCCTGGGGCGTGATCACCATCAACATCGAGGAAGCCGACGACGCGAAGCGCGAAGCCGCCCGCCAGCGCATGGGCGAGTCCTACCGGACGCTGCTCGGGCATTTCCGCCACGAGATCGGTCATTACTACTGGGACCGCCTGGTCGCCGGCACGACCTGGCACGAGCCCTTCCGGGCGCTGTTCGGCGATGAGCGCCTGGATTACGGCGGCGCGCTCCGGCGTCACCACGCCGCCGGCCCGCCGCCGGACTGGCCGCGGCGCTTCATCACCTCGTACGCCAGCGCGCATCCCTGGGAGGACTGGGCCGAGACCTGGGCCCACTACCTCCACCTGCGCGACACCATCGACACCGCCGGCAGCTTCAAGCTGCTCAGCACCGTCGATGAGGCACGGCCCCTGCCCTATGGACCTGAGGACCTCTGGTCGCCGGGACACGCCACCGGCCCGGACTTCCTGCGCCTGCTGCGCGACTGGCTCGCCATCACCAGCGTGATGAACGAGATGTCCCGCGCCATGGGCCAACCCGACTTCTACCCCTTCGTGCTGCAGCGCCAGGTTGTCCCCAAGCTGCACTTCATCCATTGCGTCGTCGAGAACGGCAGGACCCCATGATTCGCCTCGATCTGCACTTCGAACTGGACTACCGCATCGATTCGCCCTTCGGCGATTTCGTGTTCAACATCCAGCCGGCACAGACGGCGGCGCAGCGCGTGCTGCAGGAGCGCGTCGTCGTGACGCCGGACGTGCCGTGGCGCTCGGACACGCTGGCCGGCAGCCGCAACCGGCTGCTGCGCGTGCGAGCGCCGCAGGGGAACTTCCACCTGACCTACACCGCGAGCGTCACCATCGAGCACGGCATCGGCGATCCGGCGCTGATCGAGGAAACGCCGGTGGACGAGCTGCCGAGCGAGTTCCTCTGCTATCTGGCGCCGAGCAGATACTGCGAGTCCGACCGCCTGCTGTCCTGGGCCGATGCCGAATTCGGCCACCTGCCGCCGGGTTACGCGCGCGCCGCAGCGGTCGCGCGCTGGGTGCAGCGGCACATCGCGTATTCGCCGTACGGGTCGACCACGCAGACCTCCGCGCTCGACACGCTGACGGATCGCGTCGGCGTGTGCCGCGACCAGGCGCACGTGATGATCGCGCTGTGCCGGGCGCTCTCGATGCCGGCGCGCTACGTGACCGGCACCGACTACGGCGCGGATCCGACCAAGGCGCCCGACTTCCACGCCTATGTGGAGGTCTACCTCGGCAAGCGCTGGTACACCTTCGACGCGTCCGGAACCGGCATCCCGATGGGCTTCGTGCGCATCGGCACGGGACGCGATGCGGCGGACGTGCCGTTCGCGACGCTGTTCGGACAGGTCCAGGCGCCGTTCGCGCCGCTGGTCCGGGCGACGGCCTGCGGCGGACCGGGCCTCCAGCTGCCCGTCGACGTGGGCCACGCCTTGTCCACCGACGGCGATTCGGCGGGGTGTCACCTCGCGCCGATCGCGGCCTGATCCTTACCGAGGACCGCCCCGTCCCTCACCCCAACCCTCGCCCGCAGTGCGGGAGCGGCGGGGTGAGGGTCGGCGAAAACCACGGACCGCCATTCGCACCATGACAGCGATGCGTCGAATCTCAACCTTGTTCATTTCGTCTGATCGTATACGATAGACGAATGCTCCCCTGGATCAACGACACCTCCCCCGACCTGCTCGCCGACGTGCGGGACACCTCGCTCGCCAAGCTCGTCCGTGACGAGGTGCTGAACGCGATCTTGCGCGGCGACCTGCCGCCGGGCCAGCGCATCAACGAGCCGGATGTCGCCGCCCGTCTGCGCGTGTCCCGCGTCCCCGTGCGCGAGGCGCTGCGCGAGCTTGAAAGCACCGGCCTGGTCGCCGCGCGCAAGCACGCCGGCGTCTTCGTGCGCGTGCTCGATCCCAAGGAAGTCGCCAATCTCTACGAACTGCGCAGCCTCCTGGACGGCCACGCCGGCCGCCGCGCCGCGGCCCTCGGCCGTCCGCTCCGCGACGCGCTCGTGAAGCGCCTGGTGACACTCGGCCGGGAGATGAAGGCCAACGCCCGCCAACGCGACGTCCAGGCCTATTACGCCGCGAACCTCGCCTTCCACTGGGCCATCGTCGAGGCCACCGACAACGAAGCGCTGACGCGAACCTACCAGGGCATCGTCCAGCAGCTGCATCTCTCGCGTCTGCGCAACCTGTCGCGCGACGTCGGCATGAAGGTATCGATCCAGGAACACGACCAGATCGTCGCCGCCCTGGACGACGGCGACGCCGCGCTCTGCCAGCGGCTGCAGGAACACCACGTCAATGCCGCGCACGACCGGCTGCTGGAGACGGAAGGCAGGCACGACGGCGAGCCCCCGGCCGATCCGTCGACCGGTCGCCCGGGCGACGGCATGAGCTAGTCCGCGCCCGGGCGCGCGCCGGCGCACATCCCACCCAAGCAGGCACGAGGGCCATCACAAGAGCCCCGCTTCATCCGGAGACAAACCATGACGAACCGACGATCCGTGCTGATCGCCGCTCCCGCGTTGCTGCTCGCCGCACGACGCGCCTGGGCGGCGGACACCTTCCCCAGCAAGCCGATCCGCTACATCGTGCCCGTGGCCGCCGGCGGCGGCAGCGACTTCATCGGCCGCGCGGTCTGCGAGCGCTGGGGCCATGCGCTGAACCAGACGTTCGTGGTCGACAACATGGGCGGCGGCGGCGGCGTGATCGCCACGCAGGCCACGGCCAAGGCGCCCGCCGACGGCTACACCCTGATGCAGGGCTACGTCGCCACCCACGGCACCAGCCCCGCGACGCGCAAGCTGCCCTACGACGCGGTCAAGGACTTCAGCCCCATCGGCATGATCGGGGGCACGCCCAATGTGCTGGTCGTCAACACCTCGGTGCCGGTCAACGACCTCAAGGGCTTCATCGAGTACTGCCGCAAGAACCCCGGCAAGCTGAGCTACGGCTCCTCGGGCGTGGGTTCGTTGACGCAGCTGGTGATGGAGCTGTTCAAGCAGCAGGCCGGCGTCTTCATGCTGCACGTGCCGTACCGCGGCATCGCGCCGGCCTTCACCGACCTGATGGGCGGACAGACCCACGCGATGTTCCCCGGACTGGCCGCGGCGCTGCCGCACCTCCGCGCCGGCCGCGTGAAGGCGCTGGCGGTCACCGGCACCGCGCGCAACCCGACGCTCAAGGATGTGCCCACCTTGATCGAGGCCGGCTTCAAGGGCTTCGATGCGATGCAGTGGTACGGCGTCGTCGGCCCGGCGGGCATTCCGCCGGCCGTCGTTAAGCAGCTCAACACGACGCTCAACACCATCCTCAGGGCGCCGGACATGCGCGAGAAGCTCGCCGGCGAAGCCGTCGATCCGACGGCCATGAGCCCCGAGCAGTTCGGCCACCACATCCAGGCCGAGGTGGCCCGTTGGACCGCGCTGGCGCGCGACCGCAAGATCCAAGTCGACGATTGAAGGAGAGCACCCCCATGGCACGCAATACCCAGGTCGCCGCCGACCACAACGCCCCGCCCATCACCCAGATCCTCGCCCGCTACGTGGCCACGCATCCGTCGCGCGGCTGGAGCGACGCGGTGGACCACGAGGCCCACCGCACCTTCATGAACTGGGCGGGCTGCGCCGTCGGCGCCGCCGGCCACGAGGCGATGCACGCGGCGCTGTCGGCGATCCGGATGCTGGAGCCGTCCGCGCAGGCCAGCGTCCTCGGCCGCGCCGAGAAGGTCGACATGGCCGGCGCCGCGCTGCTCAACGGCATCAGCTCGCACACCTTCGACTTCGACGACACGCACCTGAAGACCATCATCCATCCGGCGGGTCCGGTGGCCTCGGCGGCGCTGGCGCTGGCCGAGCACCTCGGCCTGTCCGGCCGGCAGCTCATCGACGCGATGGTGCTGGGCATCGACGTGTCCTGCCGCATGGGCAACCTGGTCTACCCGGAGCACTACGACCGCGGCTGGCACATCACCGGCTCCACCGGCACGCTGGGCGCCGCGGCGGCCTGCGCGCGGCTGCTCGGCCTGGACGAGCGGCAGACCCAGATGGCGCTGGGCATCGCCGCCTCGCAGCCCGTGGGCCTGCGCGAGCAGTTCGGCACCATGACCAAGCCCTTCCATCCCGGCGGCGCGGCGCGCGCCGGCCTGCTGTCGGCGCTGCTGGCCAAGCACGGCTACACCGCCAGTCCGCGCGCGCTGGAAGCGCCGCGCGGCTTCGCGCAGGTGGTGTCGACAAAGTACGCCTGGAACGAAGCCAACGACGAACTCGGCGAACGCTTCGAGATCTCCTTCAACACCTACAAGCCCTTCGCCTGCGGCATCGTCATCCATCCAAGCATCGACGCCGCCGTGCAGCTGCGCGAGCAGGGCGTGAGGCCCGAGGACGTCGAGCGCATCGAGCTCAAGGTGCATTCGCTGGTGCTGGAACTCACCGGCAAGAAAGAACCGGCGGACGGCCTGCAGGGCAAGTTCAGCGTCTATCACGGCGTGTCGGCCGGCCTGATCTTCGGCCGCGCGGGCGAGCCCGAGTATGACGACGCGATCGTCAACCGCGAGGATGTCGTCGCGCTGCGCCGCAAGGTCGTCGCGACGGTGGACGACGGCATCGACGAGGCCTCCGTCGACATGACCGCGGTGCTGCGCGACGGCCGCCGCGTGCACGTGTTCGTGGAACACGCGATCGGCTCGCTGCACAAGCCGATGAGCGATGCCGCGCTGGACGCGAAGTTCCACTCGCAGGCCGACGTCGTCATCGGCGCCGCGCGCAGCGACGCGTTGATCGCCGCCTGCTGGCAGCTCGGCGAACTCGCCGACGTGCGCGAACTGACCGCGCTGGCGCGGCCCTGAGTCCGCATCGACGGACCTTGCCAACGGCACCCCACGATGAACGATCGCACCATGCGCGGCTACACCCTCCAGCATCGGGATGGTCATTCGGAGCTGGTGCTCCGCGACGACCTGCCCCGCCCTTCCCCCGGTCCCGGTCAGTTGCTGGTCCGCGTCCGCGCGGCCGGTCTGAACCGCGGTGAACTCCTGGCCGGTCACGGTCCCCAAGGCGGCGGCGCCAAGCCGCTGGGCGCGGAAGCCGCCGGCGAAGTGGTCCAAGTCGGCGCCGACGTGCCGGGCTGGAAGATCGGCGATCGCGCCATGGGCCGCTGCGCCGGCGGCTTCGCCGACTTCGCGCTGATCAGCGTGGCGGAGGCGCTGCACGTGCCTGACGCGCTCGACTGGACCGAGGCCGGCGCGATTCCGCTGACCTTCCTCGTCGTCTACGACATGCTGGTGGTCCAGGGCCGGCTGAAGGCGGGCGAGACGCTGCTCGTGGCCGGCGGCAGCTCCGGCGTCGGCGTGGCCGCGCTCTCGGCGGCCAAGGCGATGGGCGCTCAAGTGATCGCCACCTCCGGCAGCGTGACCAAGCTCGCGCGGCTGAAGACGCTGGGCTTGGACCTCGGCCTCCATACCCGCCTGCCCGACTTCGCGTCCGCGGTGCGCGAGGCCACCGGCGCTCGCGGCGCGGATCTCGCCATCGACACCGTCGGGGGCACCGTCTTCGCCGAGTGCGTGCGGGCGCTGGGTTTCCAGGGTCGGCTGGCGATGGTCGGCTACGTGGACGGCGTGCTCACCGCCGAGCTCGACCTCGAGGCGCTGCACGCGCGACGCCTGCATCTGTTCGGCGTCTCCAACAAGCTCCGGTCACCGCAGCAGCGCGCCGAGCCCGTCCCGGGTTTCCGGGCAGACTGGTTGCCCCTGTTCGCCGACGGCCGCCTGCGGCCCGTGGTGGACCGCGTCTTCCGTTTCGAGGAACTGGCCCAGGCCAAGGCCTCGATGGAGCAGGCACAACATCTGGGCAAGATCGTGCTGGCGGGCAGGTCGGACTGATCACCAAGGACATCGCCATGAACGTTCAACGTCGTGGACTCTGCGCGGCGGGGGCTGCCTCGCTGCTGCTGGGCGCCTGCGCGTCGCCGACGAACGGCTCCAGCGGAGGATCCGATATCGGGTCGGCAGGCGCTGGCGGCACAGCGGATGCCCGGGCTGCGGCGGCGGAGCTGAGCGGGACTGGCACGCTCCGCGCAGCCATCAACCTCGGTAATCCCATCCTGGCCAGCCGCGGCGCCGACGGCGAACTGCGCGGCGTCTCGGTCGACCTGGCGCGCGAGGCCGCCCGACGCCTGAACATCGGCATCGAGCTCGTCCCGTTCAATGCGGCGGGCAAGGTCGTCGAGGCGATCAAGGAGATGGGGGTCGACCTGGCCTTCGTCGCGATCGATCCGCTGCGCGGCGCCGACACCGACTACACCGCGCCCTACGTGATCATCGAAGGTGCCTACCTGGTCCGCAACGAGTCGCCGCTGCGGCACAACGAGGAGGTGGACCGCACCGGCACGCGCATCGTGGTCGGCCGCGGCAGCGCCTACGACCTGTACCTGACCCGCGAGATCAAGTCCGCTACGCTGGTGCGCGCGCCGACCTCGCCGGCGGTGACCGACATGTTCATCGCCGACACGCTCGAGGTGGCGGCGGGGGTGCGGCAGCAGCTCGAAGCGGACGCGCGTCGCGTGGGCGGCGTGCGCCTGCTGCCCGGCCGCTTCATGGTGATCGAGCAGGCGATGGGCGTGCCCAAGGGACGTGTCGCCGCGCAGCGCTGGCTCAGCGGATTCGTCGAGGAGATGAAGTCCTCCGGCTTCGTCGCCGAGGCGCTGCGCCGGCATCGCATCGAAGGGGCGCTCGTGGCGCCGCTCCGGCGCACACCGGCGTTGCCCTGAATGGAACACTGTCCTACACCGGCGCGATCCGCCAGACGTTAATCTCCAGGGCAACCGACCCCTGAAGGAGACGCCATGGAATCCACCAACCACCAGTTCCACGATCTGTTCGACCAACTCGGCCTGCCCTCTTCGGAGGCGGAGGTCCGCGAATTCATCTCCGTCCACCGGCCCCTGCCTGGCGACGTGAAGATCACCGAGGCGCCGTTCTGGACCGACTCTCAGAAACGACTGCTCAAGGAACTGCTCCTGCAGGACGCGGATTGGGCGGAGGTCGTCGATCAGCTCAACGTGGCGCTGCACTGACCAAAGCAGAATCGGCGCCACGGCGCCGATTTCGCTTTCAGAGGGCCCTAGACCCTCGCGGGTTGGGTTCCGACCTCCGCGTTGGTCTGCCTCAGTTCAGTTGCTTGGGGTCCATGGGTCCGAGGCTCTCGCGCACATGGGCGAGCGCCGCGACCACCTTGTACGACGGGACCCCCGAGTCGAGCAGCCGGCGCGCAGCCTGGAGCAGCACCAGATCCTGGAATGAGAACCGCAGGTCCCGGCTGGGCGCGAGCAGGTCCTCGGAGATCAAGGCCTGGATGTAGCTCTTGGGCAGGCCGGTGATCTGGCCGGCCTGGCTCATCGAGAACGGGGCGGTCGCTGCGGTCATGGACTTACTCCTGTGTGCGGTGCGTCCACCTTACGGTCTGCCGCTGCGCGCCGGGACCGGAGAACGGTCCGAAGCCTTGTAGGACAAGGACGTGGATGCTTCCCGCCCACGCCGCGAGCCGAGCCGCTGCGCGTAGAGCCAGGTGAATTCCGCGCCGACCAGGAACACCTGGGCCGAGTAGTACACCCACACGAACACGACGGCCACCGAGCCCGCCGCGCCGAAGCCGCTGGCCACGCCGGTCTTGCCGATGTACAGGCTGATCAGGAGGCGGCCGATGGTGAACAGCGACGCCGTGACCGCGGCACCGACCCAGACATCGGACCAGGCCACCTTCACCCGCGGCAGGACCTTGTAGATCAGCGCGAAGACCGCCGTGGTCATGGCGAAGCCGACGACGGCGTTGAGGCCCTGCAGCAGCCATTCCCAACCGCCGAACCAGCCGCCCCACCACTTGCCCAGCGCCGCGACCACGGCACCGGTCACCAGCGAGACCAGCAGCAGGAAGGCAACGCCCACGATCATCCCGAAGCTGAGCAGCCGCGCGCGCACCAGCGCCCAGAGGCCGCTGGTCCGGTGGCGCACCGGTGCCCGCCAGATCCGGTCGAGCGCGTCCTGCAGTTCGCCGAACACGGTCGTCGCGCCGATCAGCAGCACGGCCACGCCGAGCACGGTGCCCAGGATGCCGGTGCTGGGCTTGCTGACGTTGCTCAACACCTCCTGGATGCCCTGGGCCGCCTCGGGCCCCATCACGCCGTCGATCTGGCCGAACAGCTCCCCGCGCACGGCGTCCTCGCCGAAGACCAGCCCCGCGATCGAGATGACGATCACCAGCAGCGGCCCCAGCGAGAACACGGTGTAGTACGACAGCGCCGCGCCCATGCTGGGGGCGTAGTCGTCGATCCAGGCCGACAGGGAATCCTTCAGGAGGGACCACCAGGTCTTGGGCGAGCGGCCCGACCAGGACGGGACGACGGTTTCGGCGTTCGGCGTTGAAGCAGTCATGCCGTCCTCCGGCAACGGGCGCGCCCAACGCCGACGCCGCCCGATCGCTTGCCCATTCATCCACGCCACGGCAGGATTGGGCAAAACTCCGGCAGCTTCGTGCGTTGCCCGGATCCGCCCCTGAGCGAACAATCCGCTCCATCGACACGAATCCTCGTTCACCCCCTTGCGGAGCCGAAAGCCATGAACAACTTCAGCCTCAACACGCCCACCAAGATCCTGTTCGGGAAGGGCCAGATCGCCGAGATCGCCAACGAGATCCCCGCGGACGCCCGCATCCTGATCACCTACGGCGGCGGCAGCATCAAGAAAAACGGCGTGCTGGAGCAGGTCCGTACCGCGCTCGCCGGCCGCACGGTGTTCGAGTTCGGCGGCATCGAGCCGAACCCGACCTTTGAAACGCTGATGAAGGCCGTCGAGGTCGTCAAGGCCGAGAACGTCGACTTCCTGCTGGCCGTCGGCGGCGGCTCGGTCGCGGACGGCACGAAGTTCATCGCCGCCGCGGCCCGCTACGACGCGGCCAAGGACCCGTGGGAGATCCTCCTGACCCGCGGCTCCCGGGTCACGGGCGCCGTGAAGATGGGCGTCGTGCTGACGCTGCCGGCCACCGGCTCGGAATCCAACAACGGCGCCGTGATCAGCCGCCAGGCCACGGGCGACAAGCTGCCCTTCTTCTCGGCCTTCACCTACCCGGTGTTCGCGGTGCTCGATCCGGTGACCACCTACAGCCTGCCCGCGCGCCAGGTGGCCAACGGCGTCGTCGACGCCTTCGTCCACACGGTCGAGCAGTACCTGACCTACCCGGCCGAAGGCCGCATCCAGGACCGCTTCTCGGAAGGCATCCTGCTGACGCTGATCGAGGAAGGTCCGCGGGCACTCGCCGAGCCGGAGAACTACGACGTGCGCGCCAACGTGATGTGGAGCGCGACGCAGGCGCTCAACGGCCTGATCGGCGCCGGTGTTCCGCAGGATTGGGCAACGCACATGATCGGCCACGAGCTGACCGCCATGCATGGCCTGGACCACGCGCAGACCCTGGCGGTCGTGCTGCCGTCGGTGCTCGAGTACAAGAAGGAGCAGAAGCGCGCCAAGCTGCTGCAGTACGCGGACCGCGTCTGGGGCCTGCGCGACGGTACCGAGGAGCAGCGCATCGACGGCGCCATCGCCGCGACACGCGCCTTCTTCGAGAAGCTGGGCGTCGGCACGCGCCTGTCGGCCTACGGCCTGGACGGCAGCAGCATCCCGGCGCTGATCGCCAAGCTGGAGGAGCACGGCGGCAAGGCGCTGGGCGAGCACCAGGACATCCGGCTCGACGACAGCCGGCGCATCCTCGAAGCCGCCCGCTGATCTCCGCGCATGGTCACCAGCCTCAACGACGGGATCCGCCGGCGGATCATCGAGACGGCGGTCCGCTACAAATCGGGCGCCTTCTCGACGCCGTCGCCGGTGGCCGGCGTGCGCATCCTCTATTCGGAGAAGTCCCATCCGCGCACGCCGGTGCTGTACGAGCCCTCGATCGTCATCGTGGCGCAAGGGGCGAAGGTGGGATACCTCGGCGACAAGACCTTCCGCTACGACGCGGACCGCTATCTGCTGTTGACGGTCCCCCTGCCCTTCGAGTGCCAGACGATCGCGAGCCCGGCGGAGCCCTTCGTCGGCGTGTCGATCGACATCGACACGGCGGTGCTCCAGGAGCTGCTGATCGAGCTGGAGGACGAGCGTCTCGACCGTCCGGCAAGCCTCGACTCCGCCGGCGTCAACAGCGCGGCCTTCACCGAGGACGTGCTCTGCGCGCTCGAGCGGCTGTTCGACGCGATGCACCGCCCGCGCGATGCGAAGGTGCTGGGCAGGCTGATCCTCAAGGAGATCATCTATCACGTGCTCTGCGGCGACAGCGGCGCGGCGCTGCAGGCGCTCGCGAACCGTCACTCGCACTTCGCGCAGGTGACGAAGGCGCTGCAGCACATCGAGTCTCACTACGCCAGGCCGCTCAGCGTCGAGCACCTGGCCGGTCTGGTGAACATGAGCGTGTCCGCCTTCCATCACAACTTCAAGGCGGTGACCAACACCTCGCCGCTGCAGTACGTGAAGAGCTACAAGCTGCACCAGGCGCGGCTGATCATGCTCAACGAAGGCGTGAAGGCCGGCGTCGCGGCGACCCGCGTGGGCTACGAGAGTCCGTCGCAGTTCAGCCGCGAGTTCAAGCGCTACTTCGGCGCCACGCCGGTGGACGAGGTCGCGCGGCTGAGGGCGTTCAGCCCGTCGGTGTCGTAGGGCACGGGAAGCACCGGTCGCGCCGATAGCGCCGATAGCGCCGGTCGCGCCGGTCGCGCTGACATCGCGGTGTGGGTGTTTTCCCGACACGCAATGCAGGGCAAGCCGGACGCGGCGCACCGAAGTCCGGAGATACCGCGCCAGGGGGTGTCACGTCACACTGCGGCAACGCAATCGCTGGACGCCCCGCCATGAAGATCCTTCTCGTTGACCCCTCGCCGGCCTGGATCGCCACCCTCCGTTACCGCCTCGCCGAGGTGCCGGGTGCCGTCGTCGTTGCCCAGTGCGCCTGCGAAGAGCACGCCGTGATCACCGCCGCGCTGTGCCAGCCCGACGTGGTCCTCTGCGACGTCGCCCTGAGCGAAGGCTCCGGCCTGAACATGGTTGCACGCATTCGCAAATCGGGTTTCCGCGGCGCGGCCTTCGCGATCAGCAACGCCGATGAGACGCTGTTCGGTCCGCGCTGCATGGAGGCCGGCCTGAATGCCTTCTACAGCCGCGAGTTCGAGCTGGACATGCTCCTGGACACGCTGCGCGAGTTCTCGGACACGCCGCTGACCTTCAATCTGCCGAAGCTGCGGCAGCTGGCCGTAGCGGCTTGATCACGCGCGCGTGACCGACGAGGCGCCGATGCTCACGATCGGCACCGCGGCGCGAACGGCGCCATGGCCTTGAGTCGCTCCGCCTTCCGGCCCTCCTGCGGCCAGCCGTCGATCCTCACGGGCGCCTGTCCCGGCGCCAGGATATGGAAGGCCGGCGTCCACCGGGGGTCATCGAGCCCCAGCCTCTGCCAGTCCCGGACGAGATACCCCCTCAAGGACGGATGATCCCCGTTCCATCGCGCGTAGGCGTCTAAGCGTCGGCCGGCGCGGACCACAAGCGATTCGTACCAGCGGCAGCAGGAACGAACAGCGACTTGGTCAGCGCCGTTTGGCACCATCCCTCCACGTGAAAACCACTGAAGGGATAGCCATGAACAGGTCCAATCGTCGGGGCTTCCTCGCCTCCTCCGGCGCAATCGGCGCAATCGGCGCAATCGGCGCTTCGACCGTACTCGCTGCTCCGGACGCCTTGGCCCAGGCCAATCAAGGCAGGACGCCGGCCACCGAGGTGGTACTCGAATTCCTCAACAACACCGCCGCCGACAAGATCGAAGCGGCCGCTGAGCGACTCGTGGCGGAGGATGCCACTTACATCTCGCTCAACTTCGAGAACAAGGACCTGAAGAAGATCCTGCCGTGGACAGGCACGCAAAAGGGGCGCAAGGCCTTCACCACCACGTTCCTCGGCGTCGCCAACTACTGGACCATTGAAGACTTCAGGATCGACGACGCCTTCGGCGCCGGTGAGAACGTCGCCGTCTTCGGCTCGTTCACGTACCGCTCGAAGACGAGGGGCAAGTCGTTCACTTCGCCCCTCTCGATTCACGCCAAGGTGAGAGGCGGCAAGATCGTCTATTTCATGTTCATGGAAGACACCTTCGCGTCGGGGCGATCGTTCAGCGCCGGAGGCACGTGGCGGGTCAAGACCTTGCCCGACAGTCCCGAGATCCAGGTGTAGGCGCGTCGTCTGATCGGCGAGGGAGCAGGAGCTACGCACGCACCGGCTGCGCGTCGATCGTGATCAGGTCGCGGCCGCCGTGGGCGGTGTTGATCTTCCCGCCCAGCGTGATCCTGCCGCCGCCGAGGAAGCGTTCCGCGAAACCTTGCGGGCCCGCATCCTTGTCCTCCGGCGACTTGGGCGTGGCCCGGAACTCGCCGCCGAGCGACGAGTCCCTGGACCGCTGGTTCGACTCGTTGACGAAGAGCCGGAACGGCTGCCAGCTCGATTCGTCCGACACATGCGCGGCGATCTGCTTCTGCAGCTCCTTGACCTGCCCGGCCGTCCCCTCGTCCGCCGGCGCGCCCGGCCGCTGCAGCACGTTCAGGCGCTCCAGGCAGGCGTTGATCGTGTCCGCCGCCTCCGGCGTGAGGCACTTGCGCTCGATGAACAGCCGGTTGTTGCCCGGCGGCAGGTTGACCATCTGCTGCACGAAGCCCTTCAACGCCTCGTCGCCGCCGCGCAGCACGCCGTCCGGCCCGCGCTGGCCCAGCCGCGCCTGCCACGCGCCGCTCTCCTTGTTCACCAGCTTGATGAAGTCGTCCTGCACGGCGTACTCGCGGTGCTTGTAGGAGATGTTGGGCTTGACCTTGCCGTCCTCCGTCGTGATGCGCACGAAGCCGTTCTTCGCCTGGATCACCAGTTCCGTCTCCACGCCGACCTTGTGGCGCGAGAAGACGCCGACGTCGGGTTTGTCGTCCGGCTTGATCGTCGGGTGCGAGACGCCCACGCTCGCCGCCGCGCCCAGCGAGGTGCGCGACCCGCTGCCGGCCTGCACCGTCTGCATCCCGCCGGCCTCGTCCTTGGCCTTGCTGCGGTTCATGAAGGTGTGCCTGAGCCCGATGCCCGCCATGCCCGATGCGCCGAAGCCCTTCCCCAGCTTGCCGCTGCCGATGCCGTCCAGCCCGACCGAGCCCGTCACCTGGTGCGACTTGCCCTCGTTCCAGCCGAAGGAGATGTCGCGGTAGTCGCCGACCTTGCCCACCATCTGCGCCCACATTTCGCCGCCGTTGGCGGGCCGTGCCGGCCGTCCCTGCTGACCGTCCTGCCCCGCGAGCTGGAAGACCGAGTCGACGGTCAGCTCGCTCATGCGCTTCCAGCTGCCTTCGGGCGCCCGCATGGCCGCGGACTGCGCCGCCGTCAGCGAGGCCGTCAGATCGGCGTGCTCCACGCCCGTCTTGTTGGTGCGGATCATCAGGCCCTTGCTGAAGAGGTGCGCCCCGCCGAGCCGGCCCATCACCTGCGCCGTCGCGCCCAGGTGCCCGACCTGCGCGCCGAAGCGCACGCCGGCGCCGCCCATCTCCGTCACCTTGGTCTCGTTGCCGAGGAAGATCACCCCGGTGTTGGACGCCACGCCCGCCTTCAGCACCGCCGTGCGGCTGTGGTCGACGTTGAACTCGCCCACCGGTGTGATGCCGGTGGTCAGTCCGCCGATGCCCTTCACGCTGGCCGCGCCATAACCGAACACGCCGCCGATGCCGTTCTTGCGTCCGTCGCTGTAGTCCGTCATGTCGCCGCCCGCGACGACGGTCACCAGCACCTTGCGCAGGATGTCCTGACGGCCCTGCGGCGTGGCGGCGTCGAAGTCGCGTTGCAGCTGATCGAGCTCGCCGTCCATCGCCGCCTTGCCGCGCAGGACCTTCAGGTCGCCCTGGAGCTGCGCGACCGCCGCCGCGCCGCCGGCCGGGACTGAGCCGGCCGCGCCCGAGGCGCTCAGCCGTCCGGCCCCCACCCAGTCGTTCAGCGTCGAGGGCAGCAGCGTCTTGTCCGCATGAGCCAGGGCATCGGCGTCCACGAGGGTCTGGTTCAGCGCCGGCGGCACGACCCGCGCCGGCGCCGGCGCGCCGGGCGCCGGGGGGACCGCGGGCGGCGGATTGGAGATCTCGATGTTGACGCGATCCGCGGCCGCGCCGATCTCGGCCTTCGTGAGCCGCAGCCCCTGCGTCAGGTCGATCAGGGGATCGGCGCCCGCAGGCACCTTCGCCTGCCACGCGTCCATCACGGCCAGTCGCATCACCGCGCGGGTGCGCTCGTCGCCGGTCATGCCCGCGGCGTTGGCCCGCACGTCGTCGAGGAGCAGCGTCCTGCTCCGGTCCAGCGCCCCCTTGAGCCGCTTGGCATGCTCACCCGGCACCGTGCCGATCTCCGATCCCAGCGGTCCGGCCTGCATCAGCGTCTTCAACGGCGTCTTGTCCTTGCCGATCTTGCGCCGCAACCCCGCGCCCGCCGTGGTGAGCGGGTGGCTCTTCCAGTCCTGCAGACCGGGGCCGGACACCCCCGTCTTGCAGGCGAGGTCGATGTACTTGCAGAACTTGTGCAGCCGTTTGGCCATCAGGTGGAAGTCGGTGCCCGAGCCGCTTTCGGTGAAGCCGTTGCGCAGCGCGACGTACGCAGGTTTCATCGCCGCGTTCGCCTCGGGCCCGCCCTGCGCCCGGGTCTGGTTGGCCTCGGCGTAGAGGAAGGCCTGCGCGGCCAGCGTGGACCGGTGTTCGGGATCGCGCGCCCGCGTGGGGCCGCGGCGCATGTTGCCGGTGCCCAGGCGCGCGGGGTCGATCAGCTTGGCGTGCTCCGCGGCCGCCGCCGCACTGGCGCCCGGCGGCGCATTCGTGATCGCGTGGCGGAAGTCCCCCGGCGTCTGGTCCCCGCCGACGTGGAGGCCCTGCGCGAGCAAGGCGCTCTCGGCGCGCAGACCGAGCTTGTAGTGCTCGACCGCATGCTCGGCATGCCGGCGTGTCTCGAAGGCCGTCATGTCCGCGGCGTGGGTCGCCTGTTCCGCCGCCGTGGCCTGAGGGCCGAGCGCTGCGGGCCTCGCCGCGGCCGGCGGCAGCGACAGGCCCTGCAGGTCCAGCAGGGCCTGCATGCCGCCGGAAGTCCCGGCGAGGGAGCGCTTGGCGGCATTGGCGAGCCTGGCCACGTCGGGGCCCGGTGCGGCCGCCGTCACGCCGGCCAGCGGCGACGGCGTGGCGGCGCGAGTTTGCATGCCCGGCAGCGCCGGTCCGCCGCCGCTCCACAGCGCGTTGTAGACCTGCGCGGCAACGGCCGGGTCGTTGGTGACCGTGCGCAGCGTCGTCGCGATCAGCAGGGCCTGCTCATGCCGCAGCGGATGACCGTCGGGTCGTCCCGTCGGATCGGGATTGGGATGGTCGAGCAGCGCCTGCGCAAGTCTCGTGCCCACCGGGGTGGACTCTGTGGCGTGCGTGTCGCTCGCGAACATGCGCCCGACTTCGGACGCGAAGGCCTCCGCCTTGCCGAAGGCCGGCGGCGTCTGCGCCGGGCGGTGCGTCTTGATCGACGCGTCCGTCAGCAGGTTCGCGGCGCCGCCGGCCGCGACCTTCACGTGCCCGTCGACCCGCTTGAGCGCGCCGTCGCTCAGGACCTTGTCCGTGGGTTGCCGGACCGGCGGCACGCCGTCGTTGAGCTTGGTCGGCGCGGTGCCGCTCGACGAGCCGCTGAACGGCCCCGCGGTGAAGTCGTACTTGGCCGGCGCCATGCGCCGCTCCATGGCGCCGAGGGGTCGGGTCAGCAGGTTGTCCTTGGCCTTGTGGCCGATGCCGCGCTCGTCCGGCGGCGGCGCCTCGGGCTTGGGACGGATCTCTTCGCACAAGTCGTCGATGGCCTGCGAGATCCGTTCCTTCGCCCGATCGGCGGCGGGCGCGCTGTCGTTCTGCGCCTGCGCGCTGAGGCGGGCGGTGTTGTCCGCGATATCGGCCGCCGTCTGATGCTGATCCCGCAGCAGGTTGGCGGCGGTCTCGAGCGGCCCGCTCGTCGCGACGTCGTGCTGACGCGCGGCCAGGGCGGTCTGCTGGGTGTTCGCGTCGGTGAGGAGCAAGGCCACCGAGGCCCGCTGCCGCGTCATGGCCGCCTGCGCCAGCGCCAGGTCGTCGGTGGCCCGCCGGAACGCCCGGCTCGTCGGCGCCGGCGCGCCGGGCGTCTGCGGCGGCAGCGCCGCCTGGGCGGCGTTGAGCGCCTGCAGGCAGGCCTGCTCGTGGTTGTGCAGGTCACCACCGGGCTGCAAGCGAGCGTGCGCCTGCGCATGGCTGTCGACCGCCGCGTCGGTGACCGCCTGCTGCTTCGCCAGCGCGTCGCGATGGGTGGCGGCGGTGCGGGTGCGTTCCGCCGCCTGGGCCGTGGACTGGGCGAGCGTGCGATGCGCCTGCGTGGCGGCGAGCGCATCCGGCACCGCGGTCTGCGCGGCGGCTTCATGGGTCCGCAGGTGTGCCTGTTCCCGCGAGTTCGGAGCCATCAGCGGGGTCAACGCCGCGCTCGCGGTGTTGAGCCGCGTGACGGCGTCGGTGGCAGCCGTCACGCGCTGCCGTGCGGCGGCGTCGGCGGCGATGCCCGTCCGCTCGTTCGCCGTGGCGGTCGCCAGATTGCCGGTGTGCGTGTCGATGGCGGCCGTGTTGACCCTCTTGTCGTTCTCCGCGTCGGCGACCGCCTGCCTCAGTTGCTGGAGCCGCGTGTTCGCCGTGGCCCGGTCCGCGGTCGCCTGCGCGATCCGCTGCGCGCGCGTCGGCGGCACGGGTGTTCCGGCTGGGACCGGCTGAGCCGGAGCCTGCGGATCAGGCGGCGAGCGTACGGCACGTCGCAGGGCGCGCTCGGCGGTGGCCAGGTCCGACCGCGCCGTTCCGATGGCGGGATCGTTGCGGGCCGTGCGCACCGCGGCATCGAGCTGCGGCGCCTGCCTCTGCGCCGCATCCAGCAAGCCTTGATGGCGCTGAACCTCCGCACGGAGCGGCGGCAAGGCGGCGGCGGTCTGCGTGGCCTCCGTCTGCGCCGTCGCCAACGCCGTCTGGCGAAGCGGCCCCGCGAGCACGGCCGCGGCCGCGGCGGCGGTGCCGCGCTGCTGGAGGTCCTGGATCGATTGTCGACGCTTGCCGAGCGCGGCGTTGGCCGAGGCCTCGGCGTCCACATGCGCCGCCACCTGGCCGTGCGCGCCATGGGCCTGTCCCATCGCCGTCGCGATATCCGGCAACACGGGCGGTGTCTGCGGCTGGGCCTGCGTTTGCGCGCCGCGGCCGAACAGGTTCATTCGCGGTCGCTGGCTCTGCCGCGTGGCCACGGTGCCGCCGGCGGGGGTCAGGCCTTGCAGCGCGCCCGTCGTCGTGGCGTTCTGCGGGGTCGCGTTCTGCGTGCCGCCGGTCGTGGGGGCCGGTGTCGTCAGGGGCGGCGGCGGCATGCCGCCACGGCTGCGTGCGAAGAACTGGACCATCGACCGTCCCCTGATGTCTTTCGCAAGACTGTGGGACGTAGTCCTTTCGGCGAATCGCGGCGGGCCGAAGCGGCTGTCGACGATCCGAAGACGGCCGCGGTCAGGTCCGGGGCGGCAGGTCGGTCAGGACCTCGCGCAGCCGCTGGATGGCCCGCTCGATCGTGCCCGCGGCCGTGTCGGCCGCCTCGCGTTGATCGTCGAAGGCCCTGGCGCTGATCTCCGCACGCTCGTCCGCCTTGGCCGCCGCTCCCCGGCGCGCATGCCGGTTCTGCACCGCGGCCGCTTCGGCGCCCTGGTGGCGCATCAGGTCGTTGCGCCGCATCACCACGACGATGTGTTCGGCGTCGACTTCGCCGGCGCGCCGACGGACCTCGACCCGCTGCACCGCGATGGCCGCGCCGCAGTCCTGCGCCTGCCACTGCAGGCGCGCGCCCGGCGCGATGGCGGCCACCGCGTCGGCATGGGCCTGCACATGACGCGCATGCTGCGCCAATTGAAGCGTCAACGCGTCGATGGCCGCATCCGTCTGGCCGATGTCCTCCACCACCCGCGCCGACGCGGCGACCGCGCGGCGGTGGTCCGACAGCGCCTTCCTCGCATCGTCGAGCGCGGTCTCGGCCGCGCCGCTCAGCGCGGCCAGGGCCAGCGAATGCATGCGGGCGGTCCGGTGCAACGCGCCGATCGCGTCGCGCAGCCGCATCTCCGCCGCCCGAGCCGCGTCCCGGCGCGTCAGCGCGGCCGCCTGCGCGTCCCGGTACGCGCCCGTCGCCCTCGCCAGGGCGGCGGCATGCTCCGACAGGCCGGGAGATCGCCGGCTCATGCGTTCCTCGCTGCGCCGCAGGCTGCCCGCGGCGTCGTCCAAGCCCTCCTGGGCGCGGTTGGTCGCGGCCTGACGCGCAATCAGCTCCGCCCCGGCGGCGCCGAGCGCAGCCGTCACCTGCTGCTGGATCACCAGGATCGCGCCCTCGCACTCGGCCTGGGCCGCCTCCGCCGCCAGCACCCGGTCCATGCGCATCGGCAGCGCCTGACGCGCGTCCTGCATCGCCGCGATCGCGGCGGCCAGCTCCTTCACGCGCAAGGCCTTCCGGGCCTGCATCAACTGCGCGGCCTGCCGCGCGCGCAGCCGGGCGGTGACAGAGGGTTGCGGGGTATTGGAGGTAACGAAGAGCCCTGCGGCGTCGTTGCTCGCGGCCGCGCCCATCGGCAGGGCAGCCGCCATCCCCTGGTGGAGTTCGAACATCAAGCTTCCTCCCGTAACGCTTTCACACCACTGTGGATGTATTCGCATCCGAAGGTAACCGTGAAACGAAGCGTCCTTCGACCATGCGAAGGGGGCAAGACGTCCCTTGATCGAGGCTCACGGGAGGCTGCGGACCTCTCCTTGCCGATGCTTCTCCCCAGCCGCCTCCCCGGATGCCTGCTGAGGCCCGATGTCCAGCCACCCCGCCGCGATCATCACGACCAGCACCGCCACCGCCGCGAGCAAGGCGCCCCAGCTCGCGATGCGCATGCGCGGCGAGCGGCCGACGCGCTCCATGGCTTCGGGCCGGGCGCCGTCGATGCGCGCGGTGCTGCGTCCCGGCTGGATGCGCGACTCCGGACCGACGATGCGCCCCGTGCCGTCCGCCGCGTCGACGCCTTGCGCCCACACGTCGTCTTCCGGCGGCGCGGCGCGATGGGCCGACGACCCGCCGCGACGTGTCACCGGTCCGGACGTGCCGCGCGGCGGCGCCTTGCCCTTGCCGCCGCTGCCTGACGTGCGCGCCCCCGCCTTCCCGGCGCTGCTTTTCCCCGCGCCCTCCGATGCCGAGGCCGACGCCGTCGGCGTCGCCCCCGAACCCACCTCGTGCGACGATTCGCCGGAGACGCGCTCCTCCTCGGCCTCGTCCAGCAGATGTCGCGTCACCGCGCCCATCAACCGGCTGGCCGACGCGTGCCGGCGACCGCTGGCCTCATCTCTCCGACGTGCCGACGGATCCCCGGGCAGCGGTCGGATCTCTTCAGCGGAAGCGGCCGAGGACATCGCCGGCGACGCGACGGATCGCGCCGGCAGCCGGGGCGGATCGCCGCGCATCGCGCGGCCTCAGACGCCGTCGACGGAGAACTCGCGCCGGCTGCTATCGGCAGCGGCGACAGCGACGGCCACCATCCCGCTGCCCGCCCCGCCGCCGGAGACCGCCGCCGCGACCGTTGCCGCGATCGAGGGCAACTCGGCGAAGCTCGGCAGGCTGGCCGTGGCGCTGGGGGTCTCGCCGAACTGCTGCCGGTAGTTGTGCGCCAGCGTCGAGCGGTTGGCCATGCCCCAGCGCGCGGCGACCGCCAGCACGCTGTCCCGCCCCGACATCTGCTGCAGCTCGGTACGGATGCAGGCCATGCGCAGCTTGCGGATCACTTCGGCCGGCGTCAGGCCGAGATTGGCGCGGAAGGCCATCTGCAGCGCGCGCTCGGTGACGTCGATCTCCGCGGCGATGCGCCGCACCGACAGCGCGCGATCGTGCAGGTGGTCGAGGATGTATTGATAGGCGCGGCGATAACGCGGCGGCAGGCGCAACTGGTCGGCGTCGGCCTGCTCGGCGCGTTCCTGCTGCTCGAGGAAGCGCGAATACGGCACCCGCGTCAGCTCGAAGCGCAGCCGCGCCAGCGAGAGCTGCGCATGCTGGCGATAGCAGCGCAGCGCGTCGGAGTGGCGGCCGTTCATCGCGTGCAGCTTCGAGGCGCAATAGCGCAGCTCGATCGCGTGGCGGTGATGGAGCTGGCGCGCATCGTCGATCGCCAGCGGGCCGAGGATGTCGTAGGCCGTGCGCGCCTGGCCTCGGTCCAGCAGCGCCAGCGCGGCTTCCACGCGCGCGCGCTCCTCCATCGGCGCGAGCCGCCGATCGCGATACCAGCGCACGCCGTCGAAAAGTCCATCCACGCCTTCCGCGCCCGCCAGCGACGGTTCATGCGCCACGAGCGCGAGCAGGAACTCGATCCGCGCGACCACGCCCGGCATGGCCGCCAGCGTGACCGCCGACGATCGCAGCGCGCCGCGCACGTCGCGGTCGCGCGGCAGCTCGGCGGCGGCGACATCGTCGTAATGCCGCAGGGCGCGGCAGACCTGCAGCTCCAGCTCGATCGCCGTCAGCAGCGGCATCATCAGGCGCGGCGCCGCGGCGGCTTCGGCCAGCGTCATCGCGAAGGCCAGCGTGCGCGCGGCGCGGCGGTGCTCGCCCATCGACTGCATCGCCTGCGCCATGCCGGCCAGCGCCTCGACCCGCAGCACCAGCGGCGCCTCGTCCGCGTCGGCGACGACATTGAAGGTCTCGGCCGCGCGGCCGGGCTTGTTCAGGTGCAGGAACAGGAAGCCCCGGTCCATGGACGACAGCCAGCGCACCTGCGCGCGCGGCAGGCCTTCATACAGGCGCAGCTGCTTCTGGAAAAGTTCCTCGGCCTGTTCGTCGCGGCCTGCCGCCAGCAGCGCCTGTCCGAGCACCTGGCCCAGCGCCCCGAGCCGGTCGGGATCGCCGCCTGCCCCACGATCGAGCCGGCCCAGGCCGAGCCGCAAGGCCTCCTGCACATCGCCGCGCGCCACCGCGTCGGCGACGTCGGCATCCTGTTCAACGAGCCTGAGACTGCCCAAGGTCAGCAACAACATGTGAACTCCTCTTCCATGCGTATCGGGTGCGTTGTCGGATACATCCGGATGCGCCTGAACGTGCATTGATCACGGATTCATCGCGGAGGTATCGCCCGCCGTGTTCGTTTCGGCGTGGGCTCATGCTAGGCAGCGGTCCGTGTCGGCAGCCTCATGTCTTCACGATGAAATCCTCAACAATCCTCAACACGAAGTGATGGGAGGAGCAGAGGGAGCAGGACGGCGCGATTTCGCATCCGCGCCAATCGCTTCGCCCCCTCCCCGTCCGCCATGGCCGCCCGCAGGGACAGTGCGCCTCAACCCCGAGGAGCCCCCGTGTCCCTAGCCCTGCCGCTCGCCGAGAAGAACGCAGAGAAGAACGCCGCCGCGATCGCCGATGCGGTCCCGGACACCCTTGCGCTGCGGCCCGCGACGACGCAGGACGCGACCTCGGTCGCCGCGATCTACAACGCCTCGCTGCGCACCCAGCCCTATCAGCCCGACGGCGTGACCGAGACCGAAGGCGCGCGCTGGTGCGCCGAGCAGCTCGCCAAGGTCAAGACCAAGGACGCCGTCGCCGAGGCCAACTACTTCGGCCCGATGAGCGTGCCGATGGCCAAGCTGCAGATCGAGCTCCACCAGTTCTACCGACGCCCCATGGTGATCGCCACGCAGCATGGCGAAACCGTCGGCTGGATGGGCACGCTCGGCCTGAACGACCGGCCGGGCATGTCCTCGCTGTATGAGCTCTCGTACTACGTCGCGCCGCGCTGGCGCGGCCGCGGCGTCGGCACGCGGCTGATCCGTCACCTGATCGCGCAGGCGCCCGTGTGGCGCGTGGACCGTCTGATGGCCATGGTCTGGAGCGACAACGCCGCCAGCCTGTCGGTGCTGCGCCGCGCCGGTTTCAGCGCGTGGGGCGAGCTGCCCGGCGCGATCACGGCCTTCGGCAAGCGCCGCGACATGGTGCTGCTGGGCATGACCCTGGCGGACATCCCGCCGGACGTCGAGGACACGCAGCCGGCGGAGGCCCACGACGCTGCCGGCGCCGCGTCCTGAGCCATGGGGGAAAAGACCGAACAGCCCAGCCAGAAGAAGCTGGACGACGCGAAGAAGAAGGGCCAGTCGCCCAAGAGCCAGGACATCAACGCCGCGGCCGGGCTGCTGGTCATCACCGTCTGCCTGAGCGCCGCCAGCGCCACGGCGCTCAGCCATCTGGAGCGCCTGTTCTCGCTCGCCAGCGGGATCGGGCTGCAGGCCAAGACCGACAGCGACATGTTCGCGGTCGCCTACGACATCGCGATCGAGGGCTTGTGGATCGTCCTGCCCTTCGTCGTCGCGGCGATCTTCGTCGGGCTGATCGCGTCCTTCGCGCAGGTCGGCTTCAACATCACCTTCGAGCCGATCTCGCCCAACTTCGACAAGGTCAATCCCGGTGCCGGGCTCAAGAAGCTGATCTCGGTCAAATCGATCGTCGAGTTCCTGAAGACCGTGTTCAAGGCGATCCTGGTCGGCAGCGTGGTCGCCATCATCACCATGGGCCTGATCCCGCTGATGGTCGGCGCCGCGACACAGACGCCGACGGGCGTGGCCACGGTCGCCTGGACCGCGATGCTCAAGCTGTTCGTCGCGGCGGTGATCGCGCTGGTCGTGCTCGGCCCCGTGGACTTCGCGCTGCAGCGCTGGCTGTTCATCCGCGACCAGCGCATGGACAAGGACGAGCTCAAGCGCGAGTACAAGGAAATGGAAGGCGATCCCATGATCAAGGGCCAGCGCAAGCGCCTGGCCTTCGAGATGGCCAACAGCGATCCGAAGAAGACGGTGCCCACCGCGACCGTGGTCGTCACCAATCCGACGCACTTCGCCGTCGCGCTGCGCTACCAGCCCGGCGTGACGCCGCTGCCGCTGATCGTCGCCAAGGGCGCGGACGCGCAGGCGATGGAGATCCGCCGCATCGCCGAAGCCTCGGGCGTGCCCATCGTCGGCGACCCGCCGCTGGCGCGCGCGCTCTTCAAGATGCCGGTCGACGAAACGGTTCCCGAGGCGCTGTTCGAGGCCGTCGCGACCGTGCTGCGCTGGGTGGCAATGCTGGACGGCGTGGGCGGGAAGCCCGCGGGCAATGCGGGCGGTGGCGGCAGTGGCGGTCAACCAAGCGGGAGCAAGGCATGAGCAAGGCATTGGGTGACAAGAGCACCCTCGGCAACGACCTCGCGATGAGCTTCCTGGTGGTGGCGATCGTCGGGCTGATGATCCTGCCGCTGCCGACGGTGATGATCGACAGCCTGCTGGCGGTCAATCTGGCGGTGAGCGTGCTGCTGCTGATGACCTCGCTGTTCATCCCGAACGCGGTGGCGCTGTCCTCGTTCCCGTCGCTGCTGCTGTTCACGACGCTGTTCCGGCTGTCGCTCAACATCGCGTCGACCAAGTCCATTTTGCTGCATGCCGACGCCGGTCACCTGATCGAGAGCTTCGGCGAACTGGTCGTGGGCGGCAACCTGGTCGTCGGCATCGTGGTGTTCCTGATCATCACGGTGGTGCAGTTCATCGTGATCTCCAAGGGCTCGGAGCGCGTGGCCGAGGTCGGCGCGCGCTTCACGCTGGACGCGATGCCGGGCAAGCAGATGAGCATCGACGCCGACCTGCGCGCGGGGCTGCTCACCGGCGACGAGGCGCGCCGCAAGCGCGCGCTGCTCGGCATGGAAAGCCAGATGCACGGCGGCATGGACGGCGCGATGAAGTTCGTCAAGGGCGACGCGATCGCGGGCCTGATCATCACGCTGGTCAACATCCTGGCCGGCATCGTCGTCGGCATCATGTACCACGGCATGACCGCGGGCGAGGCGGCCAACCGCTTCGCCGTGCTGTCGATCGGCGACGCGATGGTGTCGCAGATCCCGTCGCTGTTCATCTGCGTGGCGGCCGGCGTGCTCATCACCCGCGTGGCCGACGAGCATCAGAAGAAGCCGCGCTCGCTGGGCCAGGAGATCGTCGCGCAGATGACCGCCAACGTGCGGGCGATGTACCTGGCGGCGGGGCTGACGGTGGCCTTCGCGGCGATCCCCGGCTTCCCGTCGATCCAGTTCCTGGCGCTGGGCGTCGGCCTGGCGCTGGCGGGCCGCTACCTGCAGCGCCAGCGCAAGAGCGGCGAGGCGCAGAGCGTCTCCGCGCCCATCGCCGCCCTGCAGCGCGAAGGCGCCAAGGGCGACGCGCCGTCCATCATGCAGGAGGCGCCGCATTTCTCGCGGCCGCTGGCCGTGCGCATGTCGCCGGCGCTGGCGGCGTTGCTGCTGCCGCACATGCTCGATCAGGCGGTCGAACGCGAGCGGCTCCAGCTGCAGTCGATGCTGGGCGTGCCCTTCCCCGGCGTCTGCATGTGGGTGGAGGCGACGCTGCAGGATCTTCGATTCGAGGTGCTGATCAACGACGTGCCGGTGCGTCACATCGAGCTGCCGGGCCGGCTGATGCTGGTGCCGTCGGCGCTGGCGGGCGAGCCGTGGGCGGCGTCGGCCGCGACACACGGTGCCCTGCTCGATCAACCCGATTCGCGCTGGCTGCCGCCCGCGCAGGTGCCCGAGGCCGAACGCGCGAAGTGCCTGGACATCGAGCAGGTGATGGCGCGCCAGGTCATGCTGCTGCTGCGCCGCAACGCGCACCAGTTCATGGGCGTGCAGGAGATCCAGTGGATCGTCGACAAGGCGACGGCGGACTATCCGGGCCTGGTCGCCGAGGTGCAGAAGATCCTGCCGGTGCAGCGCATCGCCGAGGTGATGCGGCGGCTGCTCGAGGAGCAGGTGCCGATCCGCAACGTGCGCACCATCTTCGAGAGCCTCATCACCTGGGGCCCGAAGGAAAAGGACATGCTGCTGCTGACCGAGTACGTGCGCGGCGACCTCGGGCGCTACCTCGCGTTCGAGGCCAGCGGCGGACGCAACTACGTCTCGGCGATCCTGCTGGACGCGGGGGTCGAGCAGGCGATCCGCCAGTGCATCAAGCCCACGCCGACGGGCAACTACCTGGCGATGCCGCCGGAGAGCGCCGCGGCCATCACCGAGAAGGTGATGCGCATCGCCGGCGAGTCGCCGGAAGCCGGTGTCGCGGTGATCACGTCGATGGACATCCGGCGCTACGTGAAGAAGATCATCGAGTCGCGGATGGAGGGACTGCGCGTCTACTCCTACCAGGAGCTGGGCAACCAGGTCGAGCTGCGGCCGCTGGGCCGTGTCGCGGCATGATCCCGGTGAGCAGCGCGTGACCGGACGATCATGAGCGACGAAGAGATCCGCCGCATCCGGCGCCTCGTCGTCGCGGACCCGCAGATCCCGCCGCTGCCGGTGGACGCGCGTCAGGTGGAGCGCTTCCATCGCGCACTCGGCGCCGTGCGTCGGGCGACGTCGTCGACCGACGCCGGTCTTGAAGCGTCGACATCGGCACCGCCGCCGCCGCCGGAGCCTGCCGCTTCCCCTCGCCCCGAGGCGACGCACGCCTCGGTCGCGGCCATCGCCGCGCCGTCGCGCGAGCGCATCGACCGGACGGAACGCCCGGATCGGCAGGAGCGGAAGGACAGCGGATCTCCGGCGCGCAAGAAAGAGTCTTCCCGACACGACGGCGCCCTCCTCGTCGACGGTCAACGCCCGCGTCCTCCGGTCCCGGGCGCGGCGGAGGCTGGCGCACGCGAGGCCGGCGAGGCGCAGGAGGCCGACGCCGATCAGGACCTCGCGCTCGACACGGTCACCGCGCCGCCGATGCCGATCCCGCACGTGGCCTGGACGCCGCTGCCCGAGGGCTGGGAGCGCGAGCTCGCCGACACGGTCGCGACGCTGTGCCGCAGCAGCGAACCCGCCTTCCACAGCTGGACCATCCAGGTGCCGGTGGACGCCGAGACCCTGCCCCACACCGAGCTGCGCCTGTCGTTTTCGCCTCACCAACTGACGCTTCGCTTCAGCACGCAGTCGACGCGCTCGCTCGCCCTAATTTCGGCCCACCAGTCGCAGCTGCGCGCGTTGCTGGTCCGCGCGCTGCCCGGCGACCGGCACATCGAGATCGACATCACATGAACCGGCCGACCTCCCCCGCCTCGACGCCCCCCGCGAACGCCGCCGGCGCTGCCATCGCCGCTACGGACATGCACACGGACACGGCGACGCTCGCAGGACGGTTGCCTGCGATGAGCGCGGAGGACGCGTCGCTCTCCCGTGTGGCGCACGATGCGCGCTTTGCCGACTGGCTGCGCGGCACGCTCCAGCACGCGGGCATCGGCATCGCCCGGCAGCGCGAAGCGATGCCGTGGCGGCTCACGGTCGAATCGATCCACGGGCGCTTCCAACTCGGACTCGACGCCGTCGATTCGCCGGCGCTGCTGCTCGCCTGCGCGCACCAGCCGCGCGACACCGCCTGCGCCGTCGTCACGCTGCTGCTCGCGGGCTGGGCCGAAGCCTTCGCGCCGCTGCTTGGCGCGCTGCGCGTCGTCGATATCGAGCCGCTGGACGGCGTTCCTGCGAGCGCATCGCCGCGTCTCGTTCCCATCGTGCTCGGCGGCGCCATGCCCGTCGCGCTGCTGGACGCCGATCCGGCGGTGCTGGAACGCGTGCTCGTCACCGTCGCCGCGTCCGGCGTCGATCTCAGCCCGCTGGCGGGACTGCCGGTGCGTCCGATGATCCGTCTGTTCACGCGCGCCCTGCCGCTCGAGGCGCTGCGCGGCCTGCGGGCGGGCGACACCATCCTCACCGGCGGCCAGCCGGCGCTGCTGCGCTGCGGCGTCGGGCGCGCGCTGCGCGCCACCCTTCACATCGATCCCCAGGAGTTCACCGTGCACCTTGCCGAGCCGCCCGCCATTTCCGACGACCCGGCCGCCTTCGAGGCCGCGCCTGCCTCCGCGGAGAGCGCCGAGGCGCCGCAGTCCGCCGGCTCGCTGGACCAGCTGCAGCTGCCGGTCGCCTTCGAGCTGGACACCGCGCGCGTCAGCCTGGCCGAGCTGGCCAGCATGCAGCCGGGTTATGCCGTCGAGCTCGACGTGCCGCTGCGCGAGGCCACGGTGCGCCTGGTCTGCCACGGCCGCACGCTGGGCACGGGACAGCTGATCGCCATCGGCGACCACCTCGGCGTGCGCATCACCCGGCTGGAGTTCGCGCATGACGCCCCTGCAGCACGCTGATCCGGTTGCGCTCTTCCTGGTGCTGCTGGCGCTGGCGGCGCTGCCGTTCGCGGCCATGGTGGTCACCTCGTACACCAAGATCTCGATCGTGCTGGGCCTGCTGCGCAATGCGATCGGCGTGCAGCAGGTGCCCCCGAACATGGTGCTCAACGGCGTGGCGATCATCATCTCCTGCTACATCATGGCGCCGGTCTTCATCGAGGCCACCAAGGGCATGAGCGCGGCCTCAAGTGCCTCAGGCGGCGGCGGTTCCAGCACGCAGACGCTGATGGAAGCGGCGAACTCGGCGCGCGAGCCTTTCCGCAAGTTCCTCGACAAACACGCCGAGGAGCGCGAGAAGCAGTTCTTCCTGAAGTCGGCGGCCATCATCTGGCCGGCGGACCAGGCCGCGGCGCTGAAGAAGGACGACCTGATCGTGCTCGCGCCGGCCTTCCTGCTGAGCGAGCTGACGGCGGCCTTCCGCATCGGCTTCCTGCTCTACCTGGCCTTCATCGTGATCGACATCGTCATCGCCAACGTGCTGCTGGCGATGGGCCTGTCGCAGGTGACGCCGACCAACGTCGCCATCCCGTTCAAGCTGCTGCTCTTCGTCACGATGGACGGCTGGTCGCGGCTGGTGCACGGGCTGGTGCTGACCTACCGCTGAGGCCGCGATGAACTATGACGTGGTGGTGCAGCTGACCTCCGAGGCGCTGATGATGTGCGTGATGCTGTCGCTGCCGGCGGTGGTCGTGTCGGCGCTGATCGGGCTGATCGTGTCCTTCTTCCAGGCGATCACCTCGCTGCAGGATTCGAGCATCTCGCAGGGCATCAAGCTGCTGGCGGTGACGGGCGTGGTCGTGGTGACGGCGCCCTGGGCGGGGTCCACGCTGATGAAGTTCAGCGAGAACCTGTTCACCGCGGTGTTCCAGAAATGAAGCTCGACCGCGCGCATCAGGGCGCCGAGGCCCAGCAGGCGCGGGAAGCGCAGGAGGCCGCGGGCAAGGGGCAGGCGCGCGGCAGTGGCTCGTCCGGCTACGCGGGCGGCATGCACAAGGGCAATGCGTACCGGCATGCGCCGCGCGCGCAGATGCCGGCGCGGCGCAACACCGGCCCGGCGCCCAAGCCACGGCCGCGTCCGCCATCGAACGGCGTGCAGGGGGCGCATCACGAGGACGAGCATCCGCAGATGCCGATGGACGATCCGCGCCAGATGGCGGCGGGCGGACTCGGCCAGAACACGATGCAGCCCGTGCAGGGCACCGGCGGCAAGCAACAGAAGCCCGATGCGGGCGAGCGTCAGGAGAAGGGCTCGATGAGCTCGCCGCCGCGTGCGCGCATGCCGCCTCCGCCGCCCGAGGTCCGCGAAGGCGCGGCCCTGCGGCGCAGCGCGTTGCCGGCGGCGGTGATGCTGCGCGCGGCGCCGACGCCGGAGGGCAAACCGCCGGGGGTGCTGCTCGATGCGCTGGCATCGCTGTACTTCAAGGGCGGCGGTGCCGGCATTCCGATGGGCGCGATGCGGATGGCGGCGATGACGGCGGTGGCGCGTCACCTGCCGGCGGACGCAATGCCATCGCTGTCCGACGTCAAGGCGGCGGCGGTCGCCTGGTGCGCGGCGAACGGGCCGCCCCCGTCGGCGACCGAGGCCCAGAAGAACGCCAACCTGCTGTTCCCGCTCAATGGCCTGCGCGCCCTCTTCCGTCCGCTGGACGCCTTGCGCGACGGCGCGGAGATCCGCAGCAGCCAGCTGCAACGCGCGTTGACGCCGCCCGCGGCCGTCGAGGCCTTCCTCAACAAGGGTTCCCCGTCATGAGCATCGAGCACTACCAACACCTGATCGTCGGCCTGTGCGAAGCGGTGGGACTGCCCGATGCGGAGACGGCGCTCTCGCGCAGCGCGATCGAGGTGGAAGGCTTCGAGGTGCTGCTCGGCTACTACGACAACGACCCCGAGGCGCTGTACCTCAACTTCACCTTCGGGAGCGTGACCTCGGGGCGCAGCCTGCGCGTGTACCGGCTGATGCTGGAAGCCAACCTGAGCCTGTACGCGCAGGACCAGGCGCAGCTCGGCCTGGACGCGGATTCAGGCGTGGTGCTGCTGGTGGTGCGGGTGCCGATGCTGGACGGCGTCGACGGGGCCTACCTCGCCGACACCATCAACCACTACATCGAACACGGCCGCTACTGGCGCGAGAACATCCTGCTCGCCGAAGACGAGATGTTCGAGAGCTTGTCGCTGGGGGAGTACACGTGGATGAGGGCATGAGCCGTCACGGGCGCGCGAACTCTGAAGCGCAGCAACGCGGTGAGATGCTCGCATGCGAATCGGACACGGTATCGGTTGGGCGGAATCCATCGGCTCAATTCGCCCGCTGCGCGCGCAAGCCTCTCCTCGACTTTCGTTATTCGTCTGACGCTGGCTTCACGAGGTTCGGGAAAACCTCAACGCCGATGCTAACTCCCAGCTTTGCTGCGAGTGGCAACGCATCCAGCGAAAGCGTGTCGCCGATATTTATCGCTCCAGGCAATTGGACGATGATTTGCAAATCACCTCCCGACGCTCGCATGTGAGAAACAAAGTCCTGCTTCTCTTGAAGCCATAACAGCACGTCGTAGATTTCATCGAAGAACAGCCGCTTGCCTTCTGTCCAAGAAGTAAGACTCCACATCATGCTTTGGGTGAAATCACGCTCACCAGCATTCCAGTAATGGTGTGGCTCCATGCCAAGGGCTTCGCTCACTTCTCTCACGAGAAGGGTCGGATGTCTGATGAGCAAACGGACGCTGTAGTAATACGCAAGTTCCCCGTCACCTTGCATTCCTATTTTCTGCATCGCTGCCGTCCCTTGAGGTGTGCCAGCGAACTGGCCATCCGTCACTCAACCTATGAAGGAGCCCAAGTCATCGACCCGGCTTGAACGATCAGCCGCCTGAAACGATTCCTCCGCCCTTTTTGTCCGATCGAGAACATGGGTGCGTCCCAGCACCGTTTCCCCGAGTAGCAGAAGAACGACCGGACTGGCGGGCCTCCGCGCTGAGGATGCTTCCAGAGCGTGCTCCAACTCTTCAGCGGTATCAGCATCGACGACGCGCAGTGCAAACAGGCGCGTCTTGTACTCCATATCCCATGCAATGGCCTGGTAGTGAAAGATGATGCCGGCTGCCGTGCGCGCAAGTCCTCTGAGGGGACCGTCGTACCAATCGACGACGACATCGGATGAAATCATGTCCACCCTGATGTCGAAGGACGCGAGATCAACTTTCATCTGAGTATGTCGATGGACCGTTGCAGCGCGTATTAGAGCGGCGTGGTGCCCTTCGCCACTGGATGCTGACCTCGCGTCGCAATGCAACGATGACCAACGGCGCGGATGTTAATCCGGCTGGCTCCCCGTGGAATCGGGCGGCGTCACGGCTCCCACCGACGCCGCCACCGCAGGCGGATTGACCGTCGCGCTCGAAGCCGCAGTGGCCGCTGGCGGCCACGCCTTCGCCACCTCCGCCGCCCTCGCCCACTTCGCCATCTCCGCCGACAGGTTCTGCATCGACAGCGCCGGACGGACCTGATCGAAGAACACCGCCACCAGCAGCGACAGCAGCGCGATCGCGACCGCGCCCTTCACCGGCTGCGCCAGGTTGTTGGGCTCCAGCTTCTCCGCCGTCTTCGACAGGATGCCGAAGCCCAGGTCGATCAGCATCAGCACCAGCAGCGCCGGCGCGGCGATCTTGATCATCAGCTCCAGGTAATGCCCCGTCTGCACGCGGACGAAGTCCTCCAGGATCGTCGACCACGCCGGCGACAGGCTGCCGATCGGCCACCAGTGGAAGGAGTCGAACAGGATGCCCGTGAGCATCAGCATCCCGCCCAGCAGGTAGAAGCCGGTGATCGCCAGTTGCGACAGCAGGTTGCCGATCGGCGTGCTCTGCTCGCCGCTGAGCGGGTTGGTCTGCTGGACGTTGTTGTAGCCGGCCTGGTTGTCGATCAGGACCCCCACGCCCTCCGCCACCCAGAACACCGTCGAGGCCGCGAAGCCGAGCACAACGCCGATCAGCGCCTCCTTGGCGATCGTGGCCACCAGCTGCACCATGTCCATGCCGTGCACCAGACCCGCCGGCTGCCCCCATGCGATGAACAGCGCCAGACAGATGCACACGCCGTTGCGGATCGGGCCCTGCAGCACCTGGTCCGTCGTCGCCGGCAGCACCAGGAACACCGCGTAGACGCGCAGCAGGCACACCGCCAGCAGCATCACGCCGTCCTGCAGCGTCGATCCGAAACCGATCACCCCGGCGAAGGTGTTGAACATCTCGTTCATGCGCCCGCCTCCGCACCCAGCGCCGATCGCTCCGCCCGCGCCGCCGCTTCGGTCGCGCGCCGCTGTGCGACACGGCGCGCGACCGCGGCCTCCTCGCTCTCTTCGTCCTGCGTGTCCTCGGCCTCCTGGTCGATCTCGACCAGGCGCTTGCGGCGTCGTTCCTCGAGCTGTTCGATCTGCTGCTCCGCACGCTGCAGGACCTGCTTCGCGGCCAGCACACGAGCCTCGGCCTGCGCCACTTGCGTCGTCGCCGTCCGCACGCCCTCCTCCGCTTGACGGACCAGGTCTTGCAGGCCTTCGCGAACGTAGGTCAACGTGACCGCGTCTTGCGGGTTGAACGACTCTGACGTCGCGAGCGCCTCGATCTTGGCCGCGCAGGACTCCTCGTCCGCGACGCAGCCCTCGTGCCGCGCCACTGCGGCCTGATGCGTGCCCACGGCCGCGTCGCGCTGCGCGGTCTCGGCCTTGACCTGCAGCTCCATCGGTTCGAGCCGACGGCGCTTGGCCCACAACAGCAATTTGAGCGAGCGCAGGTCTTTCATCAACCGTTCTACCGCTTAACCGCTTAGCCGTTCACCAGCGCCTGCAACTCGGCGACCGTCTGCTCGATCGGCCGCAGGTCCGAGGTCGCCTGGTTGAGGAACTCCCGGATCGCGCCGTGCTTGCGCACCGCCTCGTCCGCGAAGGCGTCGTTGCCGGGCTTGTACTCGCCCATCTGGATCAGCAGCTCCATCTCGTCGTACTTGGCCATCAGCTTGCGCAGCCCGCCGTTGGCGGCCTGATGGTCCTTGGGCACGATCTGCGACATCACCCGGCTCAGGCTGCCCAGCACGTCGATGGCCGGGTACTGGTTGCGCGCCGCGATCTTGCGCGACAGGATCAAGTGGCCGTCCAGGATGCCTCGCACCTCTTCGGCGATCGGGTCGCTGCCGCTGTCGTCCTCGGCCAGCACCGTGTAGAGCGCCGTGATCGAGCCCTTCGCGCCCATGCCCGTGCGCTCCAGCAGGCGCGGGATCTCCGCGAAGACCGACGGCGGATAACCGCGCCGCGCCGGCGACTCGCCCGCCGCCAGGCCGA
This sequence comes from Rubrivivax sp., assembly GCA_004210455.1. GTDB lineage: Bacteria > Pseudomonadota > Gammaproteobacteria > Burkholderiales > Burkholderiaceae_C > Roseateles. The sequence continues at coordinate 73,502 of SEFA01000010.1, forward strand.
TCTCGCGCTGCGCGCGCGCGAAGCGGGTCAGCGAATCCATCATCAGCAGCACCCGCAGCCCGCGGTCGCGGAAGTACTCCGCGATGGCCGTCGCGACGTGCGCCGCCTTGGCGCGCTCGATCGAGGAGCGGTCCGAGGTCGCGCACACCACCACCGAGCGCGCCATCCCCTCCTTGCCCATGATGATCTCGATGAACTCGCGCACCTCGCGGCCGCGTTCGCCGATCAGCGCGATGACGCTGATGTCGCACTGCGTGCCGCGCGCGAGCATGCCCATCAAGGTGCTCTTTCCGACACCCGCCGGCGCGAAGATGCCCATCCGCTGGCCTTCGCCCAGCGTGATCATCCCGTCGATGATCTTCACGCCGGTGGGCAGCGGGTGCTCGATCATCTCGCGGTCCATCGGGCTGGGCGGCATCGCGAAGACGGGCCGCCGCTCCTCGCAGACGATCGCCGGGCCGCCGTCCACCGGCTGTCCCAGGCTGTCGACCACGCGCCCCAGCAGTTCGTCGCCGACGGCGATGCTCTGGATCTCGCCCAGCCCCACCACCTGCGTCTGGCCGGCGGCCACGCCCAGGATGGACCCGAACGGCGACAGGATGGTCTGGCCGTTGGAGAAGCCGATCACCTCCGCCACCTGCAGCAGGCCGCCGTTGGCGTCGAGCAGGTGGCACATCTCGCCGAGCTTGGCCGACAGGCCGCTCGCGCGCACCAGCGTGCCGATCACCTCGACGACCTTGCCGGTGCGGCTCAGCGTCTCGGCGCCGGCGAGCTCAAGCTCCATCCAGCGGCCGAGATCGTCCAGGTTCAGCGGTGCGAGGCGGTCGGGAGCGTTCATCGCGGGGGCAGTTTTCTGGGGATGAACTCGGTTGAGGACTGAGGTCAGTTCGAAGTGGCGATCAGCGCGGGGTCAGCTCTCGGCGACCGCGCGCTTCACGGCGCGCGACATCGCGGACCGCAGCGCGTCGAGCTGCGTCTTCAGGCTCGCGTCGACGACGCCCATGTCGGATTCGAAGAGACAGCTGCCGGCGGGCAGCGCCGGATCGACGATGACCTCGACGGAAAGTCCGGCCGATTGAAGCTCGGGCACCGCGGCGATGCCGTCGCGCGCGGCGTCGAAGTCGGCACTGCTGACCTTCAGCGTCAGCGCCGTCGCCGAACGCGACAGCGCCTGCACGCTGCGCAGCGCGCGCTGGTACAGCGCGGCGCGGCCCTCGGTCTGCACGATGCGCTCCACGGCGCTCGTCACGACTTCGGCCATGCGTTCATGCAGACCGCGCACGGCGTCGGCCTGGTCCACGGCGCGGCCGGCCTGGCGTTCGTGCCAGGCGAGCGCGGCTTGGCGTTCGCCCTCGGCGCGGCCGCTCTCGCACGCAGCGTCGATTTGTGTCTGAGCGTCCCGCAGCAGCGCCTCCGCCCGCGCCTGCGCCTCGGACAAGATGCGCTCCGCTTCCGTCTGCGCCTGCGCGATCAGCGCCTCGGCGCGCGCGGTCGCCGCCTGGCGGATCTCGTGGTCGTGCCTCAGCAGCGTCACCTCGCTCGCGCGGAGGATGCCGTACGGCGCGCCGGCAGCGGGCTCGTCGTCGTGCGCTCGGGGAGAAACCTGCGGCGACGGCTGCGTCGATGTCTTCCACCAGATCAGCATGGCCACTCCACTTCGGCTTCCGCGAGCGCCGCGATCGACACGGCCACGTTGCGTTCTGCCGCCACGGGCCCGGCGGCGAGGACGCCGTCCACGGCCGCGCGCGGCAACGACCAGCGCACCAGCTGCCGCACCGGCTCATCCTGCGCGGACAAGGCCGCGGACCAGTCCGCGAAACCGACGCACGCCCACTGCACCGGCGACCAGGCGGCCTGCTCGGCCTCGACCGGCCGGCCTCGCGCGCTCATGGCGACCAGGGGGGCGAAGTTGTCGGCGAGCGCGCGTTGCAGCGGCGCCCGGACCGATCGATCGATGCAGCAGCGCAGGACGCCCGGGCGGCGCGCCAGCGCCAGCGTGCACAGACGCTGCAGCAACTCGCCGCGCGGCAGCAGTCCGAGCCGGGGCAAGGGATCGGCGAAGCGGCCCAATGCGGGCAGACCGCCGCTGGGCGCCATCCGGTCCCGCCACAGGCGCGGCCACAGCGCAGCGGCACTCTCGGGCGGCAGCGCATCGAGGAAGGACCACGGACCGAGCAGTTCGTCCTGCCAGCTCGCATCCAGGTCGTCCACGAGTCCGCGCAGCTTGCCGTCGAAACTGACGGCCCACGCCGCGAGCTGCTCAGGCGCGGCCGGCGTGGCGGACGCAACCATCGTCATGCGCCGCCGACTTCGGCCGCGGGCACCGCAGCCCCAGCGCCGCCCGGCGACAGTCGACGCGCCAGACCCTGCGGCAGCAGTCCCGGCTTCTTCCACGCGATCACGCCGATCGCGCCGCCGACCAGAAGCAACAACGCCAGCAGTCCGCCGGCGACCCACGCCCAGGTGGCGTCCGCCACCGCATGGCGCGGCGAGGTCGGCAGCATCGCCCCCGGCACCAGCGTCACCGTGACGTTCTCGTAGGTCAGGCCTTCGACACTGCGCGCGACCATGCTCTTGATCGACGGCGCCAGCTGCGGCACGTCGATCTCCGGCCGGTACTTGACGAACACCGACGCGCTCGAGGGCTTCACCGTCGTGGCCATCGGGTCGTTGTTGGGCAGCACGATGTGGACCTTGGCCACGATGACGCCATCGATCTTGGACAGCGTGCTGGAGAGCTCCTGAGACACGCCGTGGATGAAGCGCACCCGCTCCTCCGTCGGCGTGGAGATCAGCCCTTCCTTCTTGAACATGTCGCCCAGCGACACGTACTTGTCCGACGGCAGGCCGTTGGCGCGCAGGATGTCCAGCGCGTTCACCACCTCCTGCTCGTCGACGGCGACGTTCCAGGTCTTGCCGCCGTCGCCGCTTTTCTTCTCCGCCTCCACGCCGCGCTGCAGCAGCGCGGCCACCATATCGTTGGCCTCCGCCTCGGTGCGCTTGGTGTAGAGATCGGTCTTGCAGCCCGCCAGCAGCGTGATCAGCAGGACCAGCACCAGCATGTAGAGCACATGACCCGAGGCCCAGGGACGGCCCGGCGTGCCGGACGCGCCGCCCGCGCCGGCAGGGCCGGCCGCGGCACCGCGTGGATCCGCAAGAGGATGGGCGCTCATGTCACTGGTTCTTCATCAGGGTCTGCAGGCCGTTCTTGCTGCTCTGCGCGACCGAGGTGCAGGCGGAGAACTGCAGCCCCTGCGTGGCCACCTGCAGGTTCAGCTCCATGGAGCGCGCGGTCAATTCCTGCAGGTTCATGTTGGGCGCGTCGGCGACGTAGCGCTGCATGTCGGCGGTGACCTGACGCGAGGCGTCGTCCAGCGTGTGCAGCGTCTTGGACATCGTCGAGTCCGTGTGGCCGACCGCGTTCGCAGGCGCCGCCGACGGATCGGGCTGCGGCTCGCGCGCCATCAGCTGCTCGAATTTCTGGGTCTGCGCCTGCAGGTCCGGCGTCGGGGACGCGGCCTGGCGGATGACGTCGTGGGCGGAAATGGCCTGGATCGGATCGGTCATGGCTGCTCCTCAGGCCCGCATGTAGGCCATCTGCGAGAGGTCGATCGTCAGGGCGGGCGGCGTGGCCGCCTCGGACCCGCCGTCCGCGCCGGAGGACTCCGGGGCCTCGTCCTCCGGATGCAGCAGCGAGCGCACCATGTCCAGCGCCTCGGGGTTGGTGGACGTGTGCAGCACGTCTTCCGCGGTGGCGCGCCATCCCATGTCGCCGGTGGCGAACTGGCAATAGGCGAGGAAGGCCTTGGCCGTCGACCACTCGGGCGCGGTGGCGTCGAGGTTGCGCAGCGTGCGCATCGCGTCGGTCCAGTGGCCGCGTTTCATCGCGATCCAGGCTTCGAAGAAATCCAGCTGCGACACCTTGGGACGCAGCAGGCGCACGGCGCCCAGCAGGGTCTCGGCGTCGTCCAGCAGCTCGCGGTCCACCGCCAGGCTCACCAGGCCGACCAGGCCGGAAACGAAATCTTTGCGTTGCAACGAGGAATCGATCATGTCTGCTCCATGGCTGTGTCCGGCACGGCCGATCTCAGGAAGGCATTGGGGCTCGGAGTCGAAAGAGGCTCAGTGACCCAGGGTGGACGAGGCCCCGATTGGGGATGCGGCGCTAGGCGCAGACCGGAGCCATAGCGGGGCTATGGCGAGGATCTGCAACGACGCGCCGCGCCCCAAGCGGGGCCTCGGCGGCCATGGGTCAGCCTCGTGCCAGCGTCTTCTCAAGGTCAGCCATGCTGAACTTGTTGTCGCCTTGCTGGTCGAACTTGCCTTGGGAAGTCTGCAGCGCGACGTCCGTGCCCTTGCTGAGCGCGGTGTCGTTGACGAACTTCTGGGCGGCCTGTTGCAGCTCGAAGGACGGCAGGATGCCGTTGGGCATCTGCTTGCCTTGCGCGACGTCCTTCATCGTGTCCAGGTCGAAGGTCTTGCCGTCCTTGGACAGCGCGTCGAAGTTGTTCTTCAACGTCGAGATCGTCGAGTGCTGGTCCGAGTTCAGACCCTGCTTCTGGATGGACGCGGTCAGATCGCCGATGCCGATCTTGTCGTCGCCGCCCTTGTCCTTCAGGGCCAGGCCCATCTTGCCGAGGGCGTTGTCGCGGTCGGCCGTGTCCAGCTGACCCATCTTCTTCTCGCCGGCTTCGCTGCGCAGGAACTTCGCGGCCTGCTGGAACTCGGGCGTGAAGTCCTGTTGACGCATGCCCTTGGGGCAGATGCCGTTGGCGGCGTCGTCCAGTTCCTTGCCGCTGATCATCTTCATGCCGGAGTCCGACATGGCCTTGAACAGCGCGCGTTCCGCGCGATTGCCGTCCATCGGACCGGTCTCGCCCTGCGGGCTGATCGATCCGCCCAGCGGTGCGGCACCGCCCGCGCCGCCGGCGCCGGCGCCAGCCAGCGCACCGGCCGCGCCCAGGGCGCTGCTCAGCCCGCCGATGGCCTGGCTCAGGCCGCCCAGCAGCTGGTTGGCGCCGCCCATGGCGGACGGGTTGCCCAGGCCGCCCGCGGCCATGCCCAGACCGCCGGCCGCCTGACCGAGACCGCCGAGGGCCTGGTTCAGGCCGTTGAGGCCCTGCGTCAGACCGCCCAGCGCGCCCATGGCCGCGCCGAACGGGTTGGCCGCGCCGCCGCCCTGACCGCCCAGGGCGTTCAGCCCTTGCGTCAGGCCGCCGAGCGCCTGCCCGATGCCGCCCAGGCTCTGGCCGATGCCGCCCAGTGCCTGGCCCAGTCCGCCCAGCGGCGAATTCGCCAGCTGGCCCATTTGGCCGATGGCCTGGCCGATGCTCTGACCCGCGCCGCTCATCGCGGCCTGGATCGGGTTCTGCATCAGCTGTTCCAGCGGCCGCAGCAGCTGGGTCAGGCCTTGCAATCCCTGTTGCAGTCCCTGCAGCGCCTGCTGGATGCCGGCCAGGGGACTCTGCGCCCCTTGCAGCATGTTCAGCGGCGATTGCATCAATTGTTGAATGCTCATGTATGTCGCTCCGACAGAGGTTGGATGCGGTGACGCGTCGTGCGCGCAGCGCGGGTCACACCAGTCCCTTGACGCTGTCGCCGCCGGCCTTGAACTTCTTGCCCAGCGCTTCCGACATGGCGGCCTGCTGGCTCATGCGGCCCATCTCCAGGTTGTTGGCGATGGTCTGCTTGCTCTGGGCCTTCAGCTCGGCCATGAACATCTGCGACGACGCGGAGGCCTCGGCCGACTGGGCCTGAGCCATGGGCGCTCCCGGAAAGGTTGCGGACATGGGGTTCTCCTTGCGGGGCACGGAGCGGCCGCGACGGACCCGCGAAGGTCCCTCGCGGCCGCCGCGGCGTCAGACCAGGCCTTTGACGCTGTCGCCGGAAGCCTTGAACTTCTTGCCCAGCGCTTCCGACATGGAAGCCTGCTGGCTCATGCGACCCATCTCCAGGTTGTTGCGCATCTGCTCGGCGTTCTGCGAGCGCATTTCGCCCATCATCTGCTGCATGTCGGCGGAAGCACCTGCACCTTGTGCGCTAGCGTTGTTGACAGCCATGGTTCTCTCCTGATGACCGGAAGTTCAATTCCGGAATTGAAGGTGCGCGAGGCACCGGATAACCGTGGGACGAGTCCTTCGTCCCATCGGATGGGGGGAATTACTGCAAGGTCGCGGCGTACTCGAGCACGCCGTTCGCGGCCTGGCGCACGTTGTGGTCGGCGCTCGTGGCCAGCACCTCGTCGAGCACGCCCTTCCAGCGCGCGTCGCGCGCCAGCAGGAAGGCCGTGGCCAGCGCCACCTTCGCGCCCTCGTCCTGCGGGTGGTCCTCGACGTGCTGCACCAGCGTGGCCGAGGCGTACTCCGCGTCGCCGCCGATGCTGTGCGCGATGGCGCGGCAGATGCGGAACGGCGAGGGATCGGCCATCGTCAGCTCCACCGCCGCGCTCACCACCGCGGCGTCGTCGCGGGAGCGGTACACCGCGCCCAGCAGACCCACCGCCATGAGGTTGCGATACACCAGCGGGTAGCTGGCCGTCGCGTCGGTCACGCCGGCGGCGCCGGCGGCAGCCGAGAAGGTCGAGGCATCAAGGGGCAACGCGGACATCGAGGGCTCCTTGTGCGCTCAGGCGGGCAGCGACGCGGTGTGGATGGTTTCCCACACGTGCCGCACGATGCGCTGCGAGGCGCGGAAGCCCTCGATCAGCTGCGAGCTCAGCTGGCGCTCGGCGTCGGCCAGCGGCGTCTGCAGGTGGGCTTCGGTGCTCTGCGCGACCTGGTCGAAGTAGCTCAGCATCGCGCGCGTACGCTCACCGCTGAGGTCGTCGGTCAGGGTCTTCTCGATGTGCGCGAGATCCGCGAACACGGTCTGTTCCAGGGGGTTGTCCATCACGGTTCTCCGGTGGGGGATGAGGAAGACGGATCCCCGGCGGCGACGGTCTCGTCGTCCACGGGAGTCCGGAGCGAAAGGTGCTTGGTGCCGTCGGCCGTCTGCACGTACTGCAGGCCGTCGCCGGCCAGCATGGAGCCGACGCGCACGCGCGCCGTCGGCGAGGTCTGCTCGACCGCCACGTCCACGCGGCGGACCAGCGGGCCGATGTCGTCGGCGATACGGCGGACCTCGTCCTGCAACTGGGCGGGGTCGGCCGCCTGGCCTTCGACGGCGAAGACGCCCTGGCCGCGGTGGACGACGCGCACGCCGGGCCGGTTCAGCGCGTCGCCGATCTGGCGCACGATGTCCGCGGCGGACGCATAGCGGTGCAGCAGCTGGCCTTCGCCGAAGGGCTGCAGCGCGGCGCGGGCGCGGGCCATCTCCGCGCCGCCGGGCAGGAGGCCCTCGACGACGAGCCGGCGGTCGACGCGGCGCACGACGAGGCCGTCGATGCCGGCCTGCTGCAGGGCGCGCGTCACCTGTTCCATCGGGCTGACCGGCGGCGCGGTCGAGGCGGCGGTCTGCGTGCTGAGCACCGAGGTCAGCGCCGCAATCAGCGCCGCGGCGGCGACCAGCGCGCTCAGCTTCAGGCCCATCGCCGCCCTGCCGCGCGGGGCAACGACCTCGGCGCCGGCGCCGGCCGCCGCGGCCACGGTCGCCTTGAGTTTGGCGACGGGTCGCATCAACGCATCCATCAGCGACAGGTCGCTGGGCCACGCGGCCGCGCCGGGGAAGGCGTCGGGACCGGCGCACAGCACGATGTCGCCGAAGCGCCGGGGCAGGAAGTCCTCCATCGGCCCCAGCGCTTGCGCGGGCGTTCCGTCTTCGGCGATGAGGTGGAGCGTGGGAGACACGTCGGAGCCTTCTTCCTCGAACGTCAGGATCAGCGGGGCGTGGGCCCAGTCGCTGATCTGGAGATCGGCGTCCTCATCGCTGGCGATGCGGTACTGCCGACGGGTCAACCGTAGCTGGACCCCGGCATGCAAGCCTGTGAGGATGCGAAGCTGCTTCATGGTTTGCGAATCCCGAACTTCTTGTCGCTTCGTGGTGGATCGGAGGGGCGTCGCGGCTCAGCCGCCGCTGCCGCCCTGCAGGAAGGAATCGGGCGCCGACGACGGCGCGCGGGACGTCGACGACGGACCGTTCAACTGGGATTGCGACGGCGCCTGCGCCGGCACTGCCGATCCCGACGGCGACTGCGGCGCGCGACCGTCCGCCGTCATCGCCATGGCGCCGGTCGTCGCGGCGCCGTACGGCCCCGACGGGAAGGTCGGCTCGCGGATGATCCGCGGCGAGATCAGGAACAGGCGCTCGGTCTGCCCGTTGCTCTCGCTGGTGTGGCGGAACAGCCCGCCCAGCAGCGGCACGCGGCCCAGCACGGGCACCTCGTCGCGCTGCGAGGCCTGGCTGGTCGTGGTGATGCCGCCGATGAGCAGGCTCTCGCCCTCGCCCACGTGGGCCTCGGTCATGATCTCGGTGCGCTTGACGATGGGCACGCTGTCGACGCGCTGGTCCTCGAAGCTGCCGTCCTCGATGTAGAGCGACAGCTTGATGCGGCGCGAGACGCCGCCGTTGTCGGGCACCGACGTGATCTGCGGCGTGACCTGCAGCAGCGTGCCGGCCTCGACCTGGAAGAGGTTGGCCTCGAGGTTGCCGGCGACCTTGACGGTGACGACGCGCTTCTCGCGCATGACCGCGGGGCGGTTGGCCACGCCGAGGACCTTGGGCTTGGCGATGACGCGCGCCTTGCCGCGCGCGCTGAGCGCGTCGATGCGCGCCATCAGCTCGCGGCCGGCGTTGGACCACAGCGTGCTCAGCGTGAAGGTGCCGGCGTTGTTGGCGGTGGACGGCTGCGTGACGCCGAAGCTGCCCTTGCTGCCGCGCACGCTCCAGTCGATGCCCAGCGAGTCGATGCTGTCGCTGCTGACGTCGATGATGGTGGCCTCGAGCTCGACCAGAACCGGCTGCACGTCCAGGCGGCGGATCAGCTCGACGTATTCGTCCATGCGCTGGGGACGGCCGTGGATGATGACGGTGTTGGTGCCTTCGTCGGCCTGGAACATCGGCGGCGCGTCGTCGTCGACCGGGCTCTGCAGGCCGCGCGCGCTGCCTTGCGAGGCCGCGCCGGCGCCCGACTTGGCCGACTGTCCCGCCGTGACCTGGTTGGGCTTGCGCGCCATGATGTCGGCAAGCCGCGTGTCGCGGCCCATCACGCCCTGCAGCGCGGTGAGCTTGCCCGGATGGACCTCGGCCATCGACGGCGTGTCCTCGTCGCCCTGCGCACCGCTGCCGCCGCCGCTGGTGCCGCCGCTGTAGAGCGACGTCAGCACCGAGGCCACGCCGCGGATGCGCGTCTGGCCGAACGTGCGGTCGCCGGCGGAGGCGAAACGCAGCGGCACGACGCGCACCGCCTTGCGGTTGCGCTCCATCGCGCCCACGTCCAGCGACTCGACCGCCGCGGCGATCAGCTCCACATGTCGCGGCGGTCCGTAGACCAGCAGCGTGCTTTCGGCCGCGTTGAAGCGCAGCGGGAAGCGCGCGTCGCCGAGCTGCAGCGAATCCAGCAGGTCCGTGACCTGTTCGCGGCGGAAGCCCTTGAGCCGGAAGAGCCGGCTCTGCACGGCGCCCGCCGGATAGAAGTACAGCGCGGTGCCGTCGTGGTACCAGATGACACCGTAGGCCCGGTTCATCGAGTCGAGGAACTTGTCGGGCGTGGTGTCGAAGTTGGCCTGCACCATGCCGTCGATGCCCTCGGCGAGCACCGCCGGCAGACCCTGGCTCGCGGCGAAGTCGAGCAGCACCTCGTTCACGCGCTTGCCTTCGGCCTTGTAGACGAAGCGCGGGCTGCGCCATTGGCGCGAGACGTTTTTCGTGGCCACCCGGTCCGATCGGACGGACTTCGCCGCGGGCGCGGCGGCGGGCGTCGAGGAGGTCGGTGCCGATGTCGTCTGCGTGATCGTCTGCGTGACCGTCTTCGTGGGCGGCGGCGACGCCAGCGGCACCGCGATCGGGCTCGCACCCGGTGCAGCCGCCGCGCTGGCGCCGGAGGTCGACGTCGGCGGCACCGCCTCGCCGACACGCGCCGCCCAGCTGAGCGGCGCCGCGGCGCAGAGCACCAGCGCGACCGGCAGGCGGCCCATCCGCATCGCGCGGCCCGGAGAACGAAGACGTCGGGTCATGAGGATCACGATGCGGCGCGCTTATTCCTCGTCCTGCATGGACGCCTTGATCTGGTCCGACACCTTGGTCATGGACTTGCTCAAGGCCTGCTGGCCCTGCTGGATGCCCATCATCATCCGCTGGGCCATCATCGATTCCATCTGCTGCATGTCGGTGGGTCCGGCGGCGGCGGCGGGCGTGGACGGGACATTGGCGGCGATCGGTGCGGTCATGGCGCTCTCCGTTGATGCGATGGAGCGGAACATAGGGACCGGCCGCCCGGCAGCATCGGGACCATGCGAAGGCGCTGCGTGGGATGCGAAGGGGCTGTGGCGCGTTCGGCCCGTCGTCGTGCCCTTCGCATCGCGGGGAACCGCCCGCCTCATCACGGCCTAGCGTCGCGCCGTTCGCAGTCTTCGATGGAGCGCCACATGAACGATCGTTCGTTCGTTTCCTTCCTCCGCCTGGCCGCGGTGACGACGCTCGTCGCGCACGCGGCGGGCGCGACGGCGCAATCCATCGGTGCCACCAGCGTGGCGAGCGCCGCGAGTTTCAGTGCCGCCAACGATCGCCGCGCCGAGCAGGTGACCCGCTACCGCTGCACGCTCATCGACGGCAGCACCCGGCTGCTCATCGAAGATCCCCGCGAGCGCCATCCCGGCCTGGCCGAAGACTGCACGATCGTGCGCGTCGCCGTGGCGCCGCTGCGCCCGGGCGCGGCCGACGACACGCCCCCCTGGGTCGGGTTTGCCGCCCGGCTCATCCAAGGTCCTCAAGACGCGCGGGGCGCAGGCGGTCCGCTGCCCGATCTGACGTCCTTCCTGCGCGACGCCGCACGGCCGATGCCGGCCGGGATGGCCTCGCTGGTGCGCGCGGCCAGCGACCGCCACCGCCTCGACCCGGCACTGGTGTCGGCGCTGATCTTCGTGGAGTCGCGCTACCGCGCCGACGCCCGTTCGCCCAAGGGTGCGATGGGCCTGATGCAGCTGATGCCCGCGACCGCGGCGCGTTACGGCGTGTACACGCGCGCCGACCTGCTGGACCCGCGCGTGAACGTCGACATCGGCGTGCGCCACCTGCGCGCGCTGCACGACCGCTACGACGGTCGCGTGGACCTGATCCTGGCCGCCTACAACGCGGGCGAAGGCGCCGTCGAGCGCTTCGGCCAGCGCGTGCCGCCCTTCCCCGAGACCGAAGATTATGTGCGTCGGATCACGACCTTGGTTGGCGTGCCTGAAACCGCTTTCACCCCCTGAACGAGGGGGCATAAATGAAAATGAATGTTCCGTAAAGGACATGAAACGCCGGCGTTGGCGACAGTGTGGTCGTCCCCCGGTTTTCAAGGTCCACGTGAAAGTCGCCACCCTCTGCCCCTCCCGCTCGCTGGAACATTTCGCCGCCGCCGCGCTGCGCGATGCCGGCTACGACCCCACCCCCCACACGCACCTGAGCAGCCTGATCGCCACGTTGCGGACGCCGGGCGCCGACGCGGTGCTGCTGGAAGACCACGACGCGCACATCGACGGCTGGCTGGCCGCGCTGCGACTGCATGCGGGACGTCACGTGCCGATCGTGGTGCTGGGCCTGGGCGATTCGGTGGGGATCTCGCGCGCGCTGCAGGGCGGCGCGGATGACTATGCGGTGATCGCGGACGGCGCTGGGCCCTTGATCCATCGGCTGCGCGCGCGCATCCAGACGCGCACCGAGGGCGTGCGCGCCACATCGCTGCGCGCGGGACCGTATGCGCTGAACGCGTCGACGCAGAGCCTGTCGACCGGCGCGCGCGAAGTCAGCCTGACGGCGCGGGAGTTCGCGCTGGCCTGGACGCTGTTCGAGAACCTCGGTCGTGTGGTCAGCATGCAGACGCTGTCGACCGAGATCTGGGGCCGCTCCAGCGACATCGGCAAGCGCACGCTGGAGCAGCATGTGTACAAGCTGCGGCTCAAGCTGAACCCGGGCGGCCCGCGCTCCCGCGCCCGCACGATGGACGGCACGCCGGTACCGCGCATCCAGACGGTCTACGGCGTGGGGTATCGACTCGACGTCTGAAGACCTTCAGGGCTGCGCGCCTCGCGCCGCGGCGCGCTGCGAGGCATTGCGGCTGCGCACCGTGTCGTTGAGCTGATACGACGCGACGGTCAGCGCGAGCAGCGCGCCGCCCACCAGCCCCGCGACCGCCGCATGCACGCCGGCCTGCGCCGCCTGGCGCTCATTGGCGCTGACGCCGGGCTGGCTCAGCGTCGACTGCAAGGCCTGCACCACGCCGAGCGCAATGAGACCCGGCACCATCGTGTTGAAGACGCGCGTGTCGGCGCGTTCGGCCTGGCGGCCGAGTTCGTTGCGGGTGAACGGGTTGCGCAGATCGATGTGGATGTGACGCACGTGCGATTCGCTCCCTGCGGCGCCCGCCGTCGTCTGGCGCATGCGCAGCGCGGACGCCGTATCGACCAGGTGATCCTCCACCGACGAGGTCAGCATGTTGCCCGCGCCCGCGATGGCGCCCGCGCGGAGGGCAAGCCCGCGCGCGGCCTGCCAGGCCGGCTGTCCGCCGAGCGTGTGCTGCATCGCCAGTTGCGTGCCCATGTCGATGGCCGCGGCCGCGAGGCCGAAGGTGCCGCGCATCGTCCAGGTGACGTCGGCCTGGCGCAGGTTGCGGCCCTCCGGCGGCTGAGCCACGTTGCGGTCGCCGTTGCCGACGTGCACGGTGTTGATGGCGGGACGCAGCGCCTCGCGGAACTGCGCCTGCAGATGCGCGATCACCTGGATCGCCGCCGCGGCCTGGGCCACGCCGGTCAATGCCGGGTTGCCGCGTGCGGCGATCGTCAGCGCCAGCGCGGCGAAGTCGCCGCCCGCGATGCCGACCGACTGGACACCTTGCCAGACCCGCCGCGGCAGGCTGTTGTCGCGCTGCGCCGCGTCGCCCGAGAACGCCTGGTTGGCGACCTGCGCGCTGCTCTCGCTGTGGATCTGCGACACGATGCGCCGCCCCAGCGAGTAGGCCGTCAACGCGGTCTGCGCCGCCAGCGCGGCATCCGGATGCGAGGCCACCGCCCGCGCGAGTTCGGGCGCGATCACGCCCTGCACCACCGTCCGCACGCCCGCCACGGGCAGCGCGTGGCGCACGTTCTGCATGAGGAAGAACATGCCCGCGCCCGCTTCGCGCGGGGCATGACCGTGATCGGTCGTCGTCGCCGCAGGTGTGGTCGCCGCAGGTGTGGTCGCCGCAGGTGTGGTCGTCGCAGGTGTGGTCGTCGCAGGTGTGATCGCCGCAGGTGTGATCGCCGCAGGTGTGGTCGTCGCAGGTGTGATCGCTGCGGGTGTGATCGCTGCGGAAGTGATCGCTGCGGATGATGTCAGCGCGGTCGTGGCCGGCGCGATCGTCGTCGGCGTGGGAGACGAGCTGCGTGTCGACGGCACCGTCGGCGGCGCGCCGTCCTCTTGGGGCGAGGCCGACCGACGGAGCTGTTCGAGGGAGCGCCGCGGCGCGAGCGCCGCGTCGGGTCCGCGCGAAGGTCCGGCGCTCGAATCGGCGGGGCGCCGTGCGCTCAAGCCGCCGAGCTCCGTCGACAGCCGCCGCGGCGGCGTCGCCCCGCCCGTGGTCGACGCCGGCGAGCCGGGCGTTGCCGGGGACGTGGGTGTCGGCGCGCGATCGAGCCGATCGAGTGCAATCGCGCCGGTGTTGGTGGTGAGCGGCGGCAAGCCGGCCGGCGGCGTGGTGATCGTCATGGGAGCGGTCCTGCAATGAGCAGCAGCCACTCTCGACAGCCCGCGTGACCCTCGCGTGACGCCCGGGCCGGTACGGGCATGGTCCCCGCGCGATCGCTTCGCGCGGCAAGGAGCCGCTTCGCTCCTCAGTGGCCCTCGGACGGGCCCAACGCCGGGCCGCACGTCGTCAGTCGCCCGTCGTCAGTCGCCCGTCGTCAGTCACCCGTCGTCAGTCACCGTACGAGGCGGCGATGCCGGCCGTCCGCGCCAGCGCGGCGACCATCGCGCGCGGTTCGTCCCAACGGTTGCCCTCGTCCTGCAGCCGCGCCATCGAGAAGCCGTCCAGCCGCGCGCGCATGCGCTGCACCAGGCTGCCCCACGGCGGCAACGGATCCGCCCGGATCGGCGAATACGCCTGGCCCGCATACCCCGTCAGGCGCGCCGCGTCCTGGTCGCGTCCTTCCTCGAACGCGAGCCAGGCGAAGACCGGCAGCAGCCGCTCGAACGCCTCGCTCGGGCTTTCGCCCTGCCCGTCCCCGCGCCGGGACCTGGGCGCGACGAGGCCGGTCAGCACCTCGCGCGCATCTTCCACGTGTCCTTCCGAGAGCAGCACGGCCGCCAGGCAACCGAGCACGCGTTGCAGGAACTCGCCGTTGGCGGTGTTGATGCCGCTGGCGCGGCTGGCGCCGTCCTCCCACTGGCGCACCAGCGCCGCGGACCGCAGCGGCGCGCCGTGTCCGACCTGCAGGCTCATGAGCCGGTCGAGATCGTCCAGCACCCAGCGCGACGCGCCGACCTCCTGCGCCAGCTGCAGCGACGCGCACATCGCCTCGTCGGCCTCGTCCGCCTGGCCCTCGACGCGCCACACGTGCGCGCGCGCCGCGAGCCCCCACAGCTTCAGGCGCGCCGCGTGCGCGCCCTCGCACCGGCCGGCGAGCGCGACCAGCTCGCCCATCGCGTAGCGCATCGCGGCCTGGCTCAGTTCGCGGTCCTCGACGACCTGCCGGCACAGCGCGAGATACCGCAGCGCCGGATCGTCCGCCGTGCGCGACACCGTGACGCCGCGCCGGTACCAGATCGCCGCCCGCTTCGGATCGTGCGGCACGAGCAGGCCGGCGTGATCGATGCAATACCGCGCCAGCACCGCCGGCGGCAGCTCCGCCGGCAGCTCGGCCTCGTAGGCCGCATGGCGCCACGCGGATTCGGGCATCAGCGACAGCAGCTCGAACAGCGCGCGCGAATGTGCGAGCAAGCCCAGCCCCCTCACCGGCTCATGCTCCAGACACCAGTCGAGCGCGGCGCGCACGTTGGCGAGCTCCGGCGAGAACTCCGCGATCCAGCGCGCGTCCGGCATCATCTGCAGCGCCCGCTCGGCGCGGTCGAACAGCTGGCTCATCGCGCGCGCATGCTGGCCCCGCGCGATGTCGACCTCGCCGGTCTCCTCCAGCAGCAGCAGGCCGTAGGCGCGCATCCCGTCGAAGAGCCGGTACCGCGGCCTGTCCTCCGCGTCGACCTGGACCAGCGAATGGTCCACCAATCCCTCCAGCGCCTCCGCCACCGTCCATGCGTCGAGCTGCCGGTCCGACAACGCGGCGGTCGCCATCTCCAGCGTGAAGCCGCCTTCGAACGGCTCCAGCCGCCGCAGCACCAGCTGCTCCACGTCGTCCAGCAGCGCCAGGCTCGCGTCCATGCAGGCGCGCAGCGACTCATGCCGGCGCGGTCCCGCCTGCGTGCCGCGGGTCAGCAGCCGGTAGCGGTCGCTGAGCCGCTCGCACAGCTGATCGATGCCGAACATCGCCAGCCGGCCCGCCGCCAGCTGCAGCGCCAGCGGGATGCCGTCCAGCCGGCGGCACAGGCCCGTCACCTGCGCCACGTTGTGCGTTCCGAGCGCGAAGGGCTGACCCAGCGCCCGCACCTGGTCGACGAACAGCGCGACGCTGCCGTGCATCAGCGATTCGTCCACGCCGGCGCCGGGCGGCGGCACCGACAGCGGCGGCGTGCGCAGCACGCGTTCGCCGGGCACGCGCAGCACCTTGCGGCTCGTCACCATCAACGCCACGTCCTCGGTGTTCTCGAGCACCGCGTGGCAGAAGGTCGCCGCGCGCGCGCCGGCGATCTCCGCGTTGTCCAGCACCAGCAGCAGCGACATCGGACGCAGCAGGGCCAGCAGCGTCTGCAGATCGATGCCGGGATCCAGTCCCAGCGCGGCCGCCACCGCCGGCAGCGGATCGGAAGGATCGTCGCCGTGCAGCAGGTCCACCCACACCGCGCCGTCGCGCGCCGCCTGACGGCGTTCGTGCGCGCAGGCCAGCGCCAGGGTCGACTTGCCGACGCCCGGCGCGCCGACCACCGTGACCAGGCGATGACGCACCAGCCGGCTCAGCAGCGCCTGCAGATCGGCGCCGCGGCCGTGCATCGCCGCCGGCGCGGAGGGCAGCGCACGAGGCCGCACGACGGGCACGATGGGGGCCGGGGCCTCGACCGCCCGGTCGGTCGGATCACGGGGCACGTCCTCGTCGGGCCGCAACGGCAGCGCGAACCGATAGCCCTGCCCGGCAACCGTGGCGATGGCGTCGCGCCCCAGCGCGCGCCGCAACGCCGACACATGCACGGCGGCGTTGTTCTCTTCCACGGCCTGTCCGGGCCAGACACGATTCAACAGCTCGTTCTTGGAGACCACCGCGCCGCGATGCGCGACCAGCACGCCGAGCAGATCCAGCTGCCGGCCGCTGAGCGGCACGGGCACGCCCTCCGACAGGAGGACGCGCGAGGCCATGTCAAGCACGAACCCTTCGAAGCGAAAACGACTCGTCACTTCAGCTTGCCCTTCATGGCTGTCACCGACGGCAGGACCCTGCACGCCGTACGCCAACGCACCCCGGAAAATCCTCGCGTCCTGCGAGGAAGGGGTCACGAAAGTGGGCGCGAGTTTAAGGGTGCGTCATGACAACGTCCAGGGAACTCGGGACGTTCCCCAAGGGGGTCAGGCCTTGACAGCGTTGACTGTCGCGCACAGGTCGGCGGCGTGACGATCGAGGCCGGGCCATGCGTGCGGATTCCCGCACGGCTGTCAGGAGGATGTCAGAGTCCTGGCGCGCAGAAGGGCCGCGATGTGCGTGTTCATGGGGCATCCGGGCGGGCGGGTGCTCGCCCGTGGTGCAACTTTGGTCATGTCAGCGCGAACCGCCGAGGTCGTAGTTCCAGCGCAACTCGCGGCCCGCGGGAATGTCCTCGGACGCACGGAAGGCGTGGATGCGCGCGGTCCAGCCGTGACGCAGGCGCACCGGGAAGGATTCGCCGCGCACGTTGTAGCCAGCGCCCGGATGACCGGCGGGCACGCCTTGTGCATCGAAGAGAAACAAGGTGTTCATCAGCGACAGCAGGTTCTCGCCGTTCACGGCCACGGAGCCGATGGGATCGGAGGCCGACATGAGGTAGCGGTCGTCGTCCAGCAGGAAGAGGTCGACCTCGTCGAGCAGCTGTCCGCCGTAGACGCCCAGGCAGGTGCCGCGCTCGATGTCGTGACGCGCGAACAGGCCGCGTTGGCCGATGAGCGCGGCCTCCTGCGGCGAGCGCAGGTCGGCCGCCGCGATCACGCGCGGCTCCAGCAGCCGCAGCGCATGCGCGGCGCGGGCGCGTCGGCCGACGCGCGCATCGACGTAAGGCGCGATGTCGGCGAAGGCGTCCGCGCGATCGAGCACGTCCACGACATGCACGACGCCGTGGTCGGCATCGCGGAACGGCGGATCGCCCGCGTGCTCGAGCACGTAGTCGCGACGCGCGACGCGGTCGCGATGGCGCAGCCGCACCTGCGCGAGCAGCGCGAGCCAGCGCTCGGTGCCGTAGGACATCACCGCGAGCTGACGCGCGCGGTCCTCGGTCGAGGCGTCCCCGCCGTCCGTCGGCATCAGCGCGAGCACGCGATGCTGGCAGTCCAGCACGTGGGCCATGTGCGCGCGGCGGCGGCGCGGCGAATCGGGCATCGCGTCGATGCGCCGGTAGCCGTCCCACAACCAGCGGTCCACGTCCGCGCGGTCTGCGCCTTCGTGGGGCCGGACCGTATCGATGAGCACCTCGTCCATGCAGCCTCCGGAGGATGGAGGGCCGAGTCTGGCCCGCCGCCCGCCGGAAGCAGGGTCGCAGGCGAAGCGAACGCCTCGCCCGCGAAGCCCGCTTACTGCGTCCTGGACGCCGCCACCAGGCGATCCATCGCCTGCGCCGGCGTGGTCGAGTCGCTGTTCCAGAACTGGCTGACCACGTCCTTGATCGCGCCTTCCGCCGAGGCCCGGACGGCCATGCCGTGGGCGATGGACGGCAGCAGCGTGTTGGCCTTGCCGGCTTCGGCGAAGTCCGCGGCCGAGGCCTTGGCGCAGTCGTCGTACTTGGCCAGGCTGACGCCCTTGCGCACCGGGATCGAGCCCTTCTCGAGGTTGAAGGATTCCTGCACCGCCGGCGACAGGGTGGCCGAGGCCATGTCGCGCTGGGCCTGCTGGTTGGCGTCGCCCTTGACCTTGAACATCGCGAACGAGTCGACGTTGAAGGTGTAGGACTTGGCCGTGCCCGGCGCGGGCACGCACAGGAAGTCCTTGCCCGCGGTCTTGCCGGCGGCCAGGAACTCGCCCTTGGCCCAGTCGCCCATGATCTGCATGGCCGCCTCGCCCTTCATGACCATCGCGGTGGCGAGGTTCCAGTCGCGGCCCGGCGCGTTGCGGTCGGTGTAGACCTTCAGGCGGCGGAAGGTCGTCAGCGACTTCTCCATCGTCGGGCTCTTCAGGCTTGCGGGATCCAGCTGGATCAGCGCCTTGCGGTAGAACTCCGGCCCGCCGGTGCCCAGCACCACGGTTTCGAAGGTGGTGAAGTCCTGCCACGACTGGCCGCCGTGCGCCAGCGGCGTCACGCCGGCCTTCTTGAGCGCGTCGGCGGCGGTGAAGAACTCGTCCCAGGTCGTCGGCGGCTTCACGCCGGCCTTGCGCATCACCTCGGGGTTGATCCACAGCCAGTTCACGCGGTGCACGTTGACCGGCACCGCGATGTAGTGACCCTTGTACTTGACGATGTTGCTGATCACCGGCAGCAGCAGGTCATCCCAGTGCTCGGCCTTGGCCACGTCGTCGATGTTGGCCAGCATGCCCTCGGCCGCCCAGTCCTGCAGCAGCGGTCCCTTGATCTGCGCGGCCGTGGGCGCGTTGCCCGAGATGGCGCGCGACTTCAGCACCGTCATCGCCGCGTCGCCCGCGCCGCCCGCCACCGCGAAGTCCTTCCACTTGTGGCCCTTGGCCTGCAGCTGGTCCTTGAGGCCGGAGATGGCTTTCGCCTCGCCGCCGCTGGTCCACCAGTGCAGGACCTCCAGGTCGCCGGCGCGTGCGGGGCCGGCCACGACGGCCATCGTCGCCATCGCGGCGGTGGCCAGCAGGGCACGGCGGGTCCACGGGGTGTTCGTCGCTGTTTTCTTGACCGGTGTCTTCTTGATCGATGTCTTCATCGTTGTCTCCTCTTGTCTCCGGGGATGGAGGGGTTGTCGTTGATCGACGGGATGGAAGGTCAGGCCGCCCCTTCCGCTTGAAGCTGGTCATACAGACGCGAGACGGTCGCCGCGTCCGGCGGCGTGGCGCCGCGCTGCAGGCAGGCGGCGGAGCCGGCCGCGAGCGCTGCGTGCAGATGCGCGCGCAGCGGGCGTTGCGGATGCCGGTGCAGGCTGTGCAGCAGTCCCGCGACCGCGGCATCGCCCGCGCCGACGGTGTCGGCGACGGTCACCGCCGGCGCGCGCGCCATGCAGGCCGCGTCGCCGCGCGACAGGTAGGCCACGCCGCCGCCGCGCGTCAGCAGATAGAGCGCGTCAGGATTGAACGCGCGCAACCGCGTCATCGCGTCGTCGAGTTCGAGTCCCGGGAACAGGCCGCGCAGGTCGTCGTCGGACACCTTGATCACGTCGGCCAGTGCGCACATGCGGCGCAGCGTCGGCTCGTAGCCCTGCGCCATCAGGGTGCGGAAGTTGGGGTCGTAGCTGATGCGGACGCCCTGCCCCTTCAGCCGTTCGGCCAACGCGACCAGCCGCGAGGCCAGCGGCTCGCGCGCCAGGCTGATGCCGCCGAAGTGCGCGCGGCGCGCTTCGCCGGACCAGCCGTCAGGCAGCGCGTCCGGATCGAAGTGCAGGTCGGCGCTGTCGCCGCCGACGAAGAAGTAGCGCGGCGGCTCGCCCTGCTCGACGATGGCCAGCAGCGGCGCGCGGTCGACCTGCTGCATCAGCCGCGTGTCCAGGCCGACGGCGGTGCTCGCCCGCACCAGCTCGTCGCCGAACAGGTCGCGGCTCACCGCGCCGGCGAAGGCCGTTCGCGCCCCCAGCGCCGCCAACGCGCGGGCCACGTTCCAGGTCGAGCCGCCGACGCGGCTGATCCATTGATCGGGCGCCTGCTGCAGCATGTCGGTCAGCGCCTCGCCGAGGCACAGCAGTTCGGGGGCGTCAGTCATCGCATCCGCCGTCGCCCGGGCATCCGCATCACGCATGACCTGCCCCTTGATCGATACCCCGCATGCCCACGCCGTCCAGCACGTCGACGATGTCGTAGCACGCGCCCATGGTGTGGTAATCGACCTTGCCCGCCGGGCTCTTCTCGTCGCTGTACTTGCGGTTCGCGCCGTCGAGGATGCGATACCAGGCGCCGTGCGCGTGGTCGACGAAGTGCGTCCAGCTGTAGGCCCACAGGCGCTGGTACCAGTCCCAGTAGACCGGATCGCCGGTGCGCGCGGCCAGGCGCGCGGCGGCGGCGGCGCTTTCGGCCTGCACCCAGAAGTACTTGTCCGGATCGCAGACGCTCAAGTCCGGCGCCAGCGAGTAGCACAGCCCGCCATGCTCGGCATCCCAGCCGCGGCGAACGGCCACGAGGAACAGCTTGGTGGCGGTCGGCAGCACCCAGGCCAGGTCCTGGTCGAGGTGCTCCGCGCGGGCTTCCAGCTGCAGCAGCAGCTTGGTCCACTCGGTGAAGTGGCCCGGCTGGTAGCCCCACGGACGGAAGAGATTGGCCGGATCGTCGCGGTTGTACAGCCAGTCCGGTTGCCAATGCGCGTCGTAGTGCTCCCAGACCAGCCCGCCGCAGCGCTCGGCCTGGCGGCGGGTGATGTGCTGCGCCACGAGCGCGGCGCGCTCCAGGTAGCGTCGCTCGCCCGTCGCGTCGAAAGCCGCCAGCAGCGCCTCGCACGCGTGCATGTTGGCGTTCTGGCCGCGATACGGCGACAGCACGTGCCACTGCGGGCGCGCCTCGTCGGCGTAGAGGCCGGCGGCCTCGTCCCAGAAGTGTTCCTCCATCAGCGCGAAGGTCTCGGCGATCCACGGCCGGACCTCGTCCACGCCGGCCATCGCCGCATGCGCGTAGGCCAGCAGCACGAAGGCCAGACCATAGGCGTGGCGCGTGCCGTCGAGCACTTCGGCCTTGCCGTCGCGCCAATCCAGCAGCCACGCGTAGCCGCGCAGCGCGCCGTCGACATGCGCCTCGCGCAGGAATCGCACGCCGTGCCGCACGCCGTCGAGGTAGTTCGCGTCGCCGAAGCGCCGGTAGGCCATCGCGTAGGTGAACACGTATCGCGTGCTGCTCACCAGGTGCCGCTGGTGCGCGTTGTAGACGGTGCCGTCGTCCTTGAAGAAGTGGAAGAAGCCGCCGCTCGGGTCGATGCAGCGCGGATGGTAGAAGTCCATCGTGTGCCGCGCGTGGGCCAGCAGCACGTCGCGGGAGCGGAAGTCGGGCAGGTCGCCGGGCGCGGGAGCGTGGGTGTCGGTCATGCGGTCAGTGTGGGGGGTCAGTCGTTGCTGCTGGTGCTGTCGCGCACGATCAGTTCCACCGGCAGGGTCAGTTCTTGAGGTTCGTCCGCCGACGTGGCCAGCAGCAGCTCCACGCCCTTGGCGCCGAGCGACTCCTTGTCGACGCGCACGGTGCTCAGCGGCGGATGGGCGACGGAGGCGCCGCCGATGTCGTCGAAGCCGACGACGGCGATGTCTTCGGGAATGCGCAGCCCGTCGTTCAGGCACTGGCGCATCGCCACCAGCGCGGCGCTGTCGTTGAAGCAGACGACGGCGTCGGGCCGCTTGCGGCGTCCGAGCAGCACCTGCATCGCCGCGATGACGCCGGCCTCGCCGTCGCCCAGCTGCGGCGCGATGACCTCGAGGTCGGGATCGGCCTGCACCTGGGCCTCGAACAGCGCACGCCGGTAGCCGCGCGCGCGCTGCTCCAGGCTGTAGTGCGCCGGCGATCCGGAGATCAGCCCGATCGTGCGCCGACCGCTGCGCAGCAGGTGGCTGGTCGCGAGGAAGCTGCCGTGCTGGTGGTCCGGATTCACCGAGGTCATCCCGCGCCGGTGCAGGTCGACGAGCACCGTCGGCTTGCCGCTGCGCTTGAGGGTCTCCAGCACCTCCGGCTCGAAGTAGCCGACGCATAGGAACGCGTCCAGCTGGTGCCCGCGGGTCTGCTCCACGATCGGCTGGCCGGGGCCCGCGACGATGAAGGACAGCGACAGGCCCTCGCGCCGGCAGACCTGCTCCGCGCCGTGCAGCACGGCGGAGAAGAACGGGCTGGACGCCAGGGTGTTGTGCTGGCTGTGCAGCAGGAAGCCGATGCGGCGGATCTTGTTCTTGCGCAGCTGCGCGAAGTCGTAGCCCAGCCGCAGGGCGGTGTCGCGGACGACCTGGCGGGTCTCTTCCGACAGCCCGGACTGGTTGCGAAGCCCGCGCGACACGGTGCCGATGGACAGGCCGGACGCCTTGGCGATATCGCGGATGGTGGTGCTGCTCATGGGTGGCGACGATTCTTGAAGGGCCCTTTTCAGGGGTCAACGAAGTCGCGCCAGTTTCCCAATTGTTTAGGGCCGTCCGGTAAACAAGCGTTCGCGGCGGGCGTCCGGCGGATCGCCTCTCGTGGCTGTCGAGCCTCGGCGGAACTCAGGCCGCCGTCACGCCGGTCGTGACGCCGCCGGCATGTAGGGCCAGGCGACCACGGCGGCGATGGTCATCGCCGCGCTCAGGATCAAGGTCGCCAGCACCGGCTCGAAACCGACGGACCGGAGCAGCGTGACGAGCACGGCGCCGGCCAGAACGCCGACGGCGCGCGGCGCATGAAGACCGCCGCGGATCGGGCGGTGGCCCTGGCGACGGATGACGTCGGCGCCGGAGCGGGCCGTCGCGTCCAGCGTTGCGGCGAAGGCGCCGAAGACGAACTGGGCCAGACCGAGCCACGCTGGCGCCCCGGCCAGCGCGATGAGCGGCAGGAGCGCCGCCAGACCGATCCCGCCCATCAGCACGATCGTCGCTCCGCATGGGCGCCGCGGCGCCGTTCCTGCGACCGAGACGGCCGCCAGGGCGCCCAGGATCGACAGCGTGAGGAGCGGCGCCGGCGTCCCGGTCGCCAGCGCGGCCCAGCCGCCGACACCGAGCCCGGCGACAAGCGCCGCGAGCCGGACCGCCAGGGCCGCTTCCGGTCGTTCGTCGGCAGGATTCATCGGTGGCCAGCGGCTCGAGAGCGCGCTCACGATCCGGCGTCGACCGGCACCACGGTGGCCCCTGCCTCGCGGAGCGCCTTCATGACAGCGGCGCCGACGTCGCGCTCGACGACCACCGTGTGCAGCGCTTCGATCCCGGCGACCCGATGCGCCGCGGCGGCCTGCAGCTTGTCGCTGGTGACGAGTCCGACGACGTGGCGGCTGCGTTCGACGAGGGTGCGCTTGAAGGCGGCCTCGCGGAAGTGCGTCGTGAGGAGGCCGTCGCTCATCGACAGCGCGCAGACGCCCACGAAGCCGCGATCGACGCGCAGGCGCGAGAGGCTGTCCACCGCGGCCGCGTCGACGCAGCCGCCCAGGTGCGGATCGACTTCGCCGCCGATCATCAGCAGGCGCAGGTCCTGGCGCCGCAGCACCGCGGCGGCGACGTCGACCGCGTTGGTCGCCACGGTCAGGTCCGCGTCCTCGGGCAGGAACTCGACCAGCGCGAGGTTGGTGGAGCCGGTATCGAGGAACACCAGCTCGCCCGCCTGCACCGTCGCGGCGCCGGCGCGCGCCAAGGCGGACTTGCGGTCGGGCGCTTCCTTGATCCGCGCGGCGAGCGGCCGGTCGTTGGCCGCGATCGGCACCGCGCCGCCGTAGACGCGCCGGCACAGGCCGTCCGCGGCCAGCGCGCGCAGGTCGCGCCGGATGGCGTCTTCGGACAGCTTGAACTCGGCCGCGAGATCCGCCGCGACCACGGCGTGACCGGCGGACAGCCGCGCCGCGATGACGTGGCGGCGGGCGTGAGGAAGATCGGCGAGCGACATGGCGTCCCAGGAAAGTGAGACGCGATTTTGCACGTTTTCAATCGATCATGCACATTCATGCACGATTTTCCGCCTGCTCGCAGTAGTGCAGCACGTGTTTGCGGAACTGGCTGTGCAGGCTGGCCGCGCCGCTGCCGGGAATGCCTTCGAAGTGGTGTCCCGTCCCCAGCCCCGACAGGCCCGGCAGCTTGCCGCGCAGGCCTGCGACCGGATCGCCGTAGGGTGAGTAGGCATGAATCAGGACCTTGGCCCGCGCGACGTTGCCCTGCGGCAGCTGCCTGATCAATCCGTCGCTGAGGTGGGCGGGACAGAACGCGGTGACGGGGACCGGTCGCTGGGACTTCAAGGCGGCGAACATGGCCTCCCCGCCGCCCTTGGAGTGCCCGACGACCCGCACCGTGTATCCGGAGAACGCCTGGTCCGACGCCACGCGGTCCTGCATCGCGGCCAGCAGGTCGGCGCCCTGGCGATAGCTCTTGGGCGTGCCGCCGAGGCCGGCGTGGACGTTGGCCCCCCACTGCGACAGCGTCGACATGAAGTTCCCTTTCGGCGCGGATCGCTCGGCCAGCGTGCCCTTGACCTTCTTGCCGGACGAGGTGCCGCCGAAGGCCAGCACCAGTTCACGCGTCGTCCGGTTGTGCAGGACCACCGCCGTCAATCCCGTGTCGCGGTCGACGATGGCCCCGGCGCCGCGCTCGACACCGGACAGACGCAGGCCGATCTCGTTGCGCAGGTGATCGGCCAGCGCCACCTGCGGCGACCAGCCGTCGGGCAGGCTGTCGGGATCGCGCTTGTAAGGGAAGCTCGCCAGTTGCGCGTTGCGTCGCAGCGTCTCCAGCGCGGACGGATCGTTCGGCATCGGGCGTTTCTCGTAGTGCGGGGAGGCCGCCCGCGGCGGCTGCCACTGCGCGGACGACTGCGCGGACGACTGCGCGGACAACGGCACACCCGCCGCCGTCGATGAAGGCGACGCCGCCGCGGACATCGCCCCCGCTCGCACCGCCTTCACGTGGCCGCGACGCATGGCGCCTCGCCGCACGAAAGGTCCGTGGGCGTCGTCCGCCTGACGCAGACCGGCCAACGGCGACCCAGGTCTGAACGACGTGGACTGCGGCTCCGGTCCGGCGACCCGCTCCGGATCGGACGGGATGCCGCCGGAGACCGGGTTCTGCGCAGGACGGATGCCGGTCATCGCGCGCTCCCGTGCGTGCGCATCAGCAGCGCGGCGGCGCCCGCCCCGGTGGGTCGGCCGACTTGGGTTTCGGCTCGCACCGCCGCGGCCAGGTCGAGCGTGGCTTCGACGACGTCGGCGAGCGCTTCAGGGTCCTGTGCGATGTCCAGTTCGCGGATGAGCACGAACTGGCGTCGCAACGGATCGGCGGCGATGACGGCGCCCTCCAGCGCGTCCCGATCCGCATTGAGGCGCAGCAGACGCAGCGCGTGCATCCCCGCGGGATCTTCCTGCGGGATCGCCATCACACGCGCCACCAGCATCACGCCGGCGCCGGTGTCCGTCAGTTCCAGCACCAGCTGGACGGTCTCCCCCGCGTCCATCAGCACCAGCAGGCCGTCTCGGGCCTCCCAGGCCGCGCCGGTGGTGCGCCGCGACAGGGCGGCCACGAGCCGCGCGAAACGCGCGGCGGCTTCCGAAGGTTGAATCATGGCGAGTTCGGAGGGTGGAAAACCGTGTCAGTCGCTCGCCGAACGGAAATGTTCGGACGCCGACACGGCCCATCCCTCGAACTCACTCGATCTGCACGTTCGCTTCCTTCACGAGCTTGGCGAACTTGCCGGTCTCATTGCGGATCTGCGACGCCAGTTGCTCGCTGGTGCCGCCGGTGGTCTCGGCGCCGATGTCCTCCATGCGCTTGCGGAACTCGGGTGCCTGCAGGACCTTGACCATCTCGGTGTTCAGCTTCGTCACGATGTCCTTGGGCGTGGCCGCCGGTGCGAGCACGCCGAACCAGGTGCCGATGTCGAAGCCCTTCAGGCCGGCCTCCTCCAGGGTCGGCACGTCGGGCAGCGCGCTGGAGCGCCGCGCCGTCGTCACCGCCAGCGCGCGCAGCTTGCCGGCCTTGATGTGCGGCAGCACCGGCGTGACGGTGTCGAAGGACATCTGGATCTGGCCGCCGAGCAGGTCCGTCGCCAGCGGTCCGCTGCCCTTGTAGGGCACGTGCAGCAGCGTCGTGCCGGTGAGGTTCTGGAACTGCGTGCCGATCAGGTGCTGCGCGGTGCCGTTGCCGTTGGAGCCGTAGGTCCATTCGCCGGGCTTGGCCTTGAGCTGGGCGACCAGTTCCTGCACCGTCTTCGCCGAGGTCTGGCTCGCGTTGACCACCAGCACGTTGGGGACCAGCGCGATGCCGGTGATCGGCACGAAATCCTTCTGGAAGTCGTAGGGCAGCTTCTTGTAGACGCTGCTCGCGATGGTGTGGTGGACGGCGCCGATCAGCAGCGTGTAGCCGTCGGGCCTGGCCTTGGCGACGTAATCCGCGCCCAACGTCGCGCCGGCGCCGGGCCGGCTTTCGACGATCACCGGTTGGCCCAGGCTCTGCTGGAGCTTCTCGGCCAATGCGCGGGCGAGCACGTCGGTCGTGCCGCCGGCGGGGAACGGGACGATCAAGGTGATCGGCTTGGCGGGCCAGGGTTGGGCGAAGGCGGGGATGGCGAGGCCGAGGGCGGCAATCGCCGAGACCGCGATCCATGACCGGCGGCGCGAAGAGGTCGGAACTTGGCTCATGGCTTGTCTCCTGGTCGATGGCTCTGACGGCCATTCGACGCAATGTCAGCGGGGTTGGTGAAGCGCGGCGATGACGGCGGCGGTGACGTCGGTCGTCTTCGCCTGGCCGCCGAGGTCGCCGGTATGCAGCGAGGGATTCGCCGTGACGGACTCGATTGCTTGCATCAGCCGCGCGGCGGCGTCGTCCTCGCCGAGGTGCTCCAGCAGCATCACGGCCGACCAGAAGGTCCCGACGGGATTCGCCAGGCCCTTGCCCATGATGTCGAACGCCGAGCCGTGGATGGGCTCGAACATCGACGGGTAGCGGCGCTCCGGATCGATGTTGCCGGTCGGCGCGATGCCCAGGCTGCCGGCCAGCGCGGCCGCGAGGTCGCTGAGGATGTCCGCGTGCAGGTTGGTCGCGACGATGGTGTCCAGCGTCGCCGGCTTGTTGACCATGCGCGCGGTGGCCGCGTCGACGAGTTCCTTGCCCCAGGTGACGTCGGGGAACTCGGTCGCGACCTGCGCGGCGATCTCGTCCCACATCACCATCGCATGGCGCTGCGCGTTGCTCTTGGTGATGACCGTCAGCAGCTTGCGGGGACGCGACTGCGCCAGCTTGAACGCGTGGCGCATGATGCGCTCGACGCCGGTGCGCGTCATGATGGACACGTCGGTCGCGGCTTCGATCGGATGGCCCTGGTGGACGCGGCCGCCGACGCCGGCGTATTCGCCTTCCGAGTTCTCGCGCACGATGACCCAGTCGAGGTCCTTCGGGCCGCAGCGCTTGAGCGGCGCGTCGATGCCGGGCAGCACGCGCGTCGGGCGCACATTGGCGTACTGGTCGAAGCCCTGGCAGATCTTCAGCCGCAGGCCCCACAGCGTGATGTGGTCGGGGATGTCGGGATCGCCGGCGGATCCGAACAGGATGGCGTCCTTGGCGCGCAGCGCGTCCAGGCCGTCGGCCGGCATCATCTCGCCGTGCGCGCGGTACCAGTCGCCGCCCCAGCCGAAGTCCTCGAACTCGAAACGGAAACGGTCGGTCGTCGCGGCCAGCGCCTCGAGCACCTCGCGGCCCGCGGGGATCACTTCCTTGCCGATGCCGTCACCGGGGATGGTGGCGATGCGATAGATCTTCATGGGGGTCTGTCTCCAGAGGCTGTCGGGGAAAATTCCTGGCACGACTCTAGGAGCGCCCTCCCCGCCGGATCGCAGCTAAAGTCAATCCGTCTTCAACCTGGATTCAACAATCCACAGGACGTCCCCATGGCTTCAAAGAGCGCTCACGGCAACGGCGCAACGGCGATCGCGCCAGCCGATCTCGGCTTCTTCTCGGCGCTGTGCAGCGCCGGCAGCCTGAGCGCCGCGGCGCGCGAACTCGGCATCACGACGGCGGCCGTCAGCAAGCACCTGACGCAGATGGAGAGCCGCCTGGGCACGGCGCTGCTGAGCCGGACCACACGACGGATGAGCCTGACGCAGGAGGGCGAGCTCTACCTGGAGCACGCGCGACGCATCCTCGCGTCCATCGACGACTTGCAGGAGGTGATGCGCGCCAGCGGCGGCACCGCGAGCGGCCTGCTGCGGGTGAACGCGACGCTGGGATTCGGACGGACGCACATCGCGCCGCTGATTTCGGGGTTCGTGCGCCAGCATCCGAAGCTGCAGGTCCAACTGCAGTTGTCGGTCAATCCACCGCCGTTGAACGAGGACGCCTTCGACGTCTGCATCCGCTTCGGTCCGCCGCCTGACGCCAGGGTGATCGCGCGCCGGATCGCGCCGAACCGGCGGCTGCTGTGCGCCTCACCGACCTATCTGGGCGCCCACGGCACGCCGAAGACACCGGCGGAACTGGTGCACCACGACTGCATCGGCATCCGCCAGGGCGAGGAGGCGTACGGTTTGTGGCGCCTGTCCTCCAAGCGCGGCCGCAAGACAGCCACCGAAGCGGTCAAGACTCGCGGCGCGTTGACGACCAACGATGGCGAGATCGCGGTGAACTGGGCGCTCGACGGGCACGGGATCCTGATGCGCGCGGAATGGGACATCGCACGCTACTTGGCGAGCGGCCGTCTGGTCCAGGTCTTGCCGGAGTGGGAGACACCCGATGCGGACATCTATGCGGTCTACCCGCAGCGGGTCCAGGGCACCGCGCGGGTGAGGCAATTCGTGGCGCATCTGGCCAAGGCGTTGGGCAAGCCGGAGTGATCGGCGTCCCGACCGGCCGAGCGAAGCGGCTCATGTCACTCGCCGTTGCTAATGCAACTTGATGAGCGGAGACACGGCGGCGACGACCGTGGCCATCAAGCCGACCAGACCGAACGTGAAGCCGACCGCCCACTTGATCGCACCGAAGATCACGCCCTGCGTCTCCAGATGACGGTCAGCGGTCGTCTTGTACAGCTCCGCTCGATTGGCGCCGAGCCCCTCCTTGATCTCCGCGCGCAGCTCGCCGATCGTCTGATTGACGGCAGCATGGTTATCTTTCATCTCCGCGCGCAGCTCACCAATCGTCTGATTGACGGCAGCATGGTTATCTTTCATCTCCGCGCGCAGCTCACCGATCGTCTGATTGATGACAGCATGGCTATCTTTCATCTCCGCGCGCAGCTCACCGATCGTCTCGTTCACCGCTGCAAAACCATCTTTCATTTCGGCGCGGAGGTTTCCGATCTCTCCCTTCGTTTCGGCACGGAGCGTGCCGATCTCTGCCTTCAGTTCCACACGAACCGCGCCAAGGCCTTCCTTCATCTCTCCGCGGAGCTGCTCCAACTGAGCGCGCGTGGCCAGCGCCGGCAGGACCGTCTCGATGGCTTGTGCCCGTGCCATCAGCTCCGGATCAGACCGCGCGGCGCGCTCGGCCGCGCCGCTCTCATAGGGTTTCATTTGCATCACCTGTTCCTCGATCAACAGCGGACACCGGCCCGCCATGGAGAGCAACTCTGCCACCGCTGATCGAGTCCAAAATCGAAATCGACCCCTCTTCCCCCATCAGTCGGTCTCAAACTGGACTCTCATTGCCGCACGTCAAAGGATGACGAGACATCGTCGTCTGGATGGGGGTGTGAATCGGCCGCGACGCCGGCCCCATTGGGGGATGGAGGCAATCCCTGCCCCCCCCTTACACTCTTCCGGCACACGGTCCGCGGCGACAACGAGTGGCAACCAAGCGACCGACATCCAGGGAGTGCTCCACATGCCCAAGATCACGCGTCGCGCCGGCTTGCGCACCTCGGCGGCGCTGGCCGCGGCGAGCCTGTCGGCTCCATGGCGCGCCTTCGGGCAATCTCCGGCGCCATCCTCGACGCCAGCAGTCGATCGCGCAGCGACCACCGCCACTGCCGCCAGTGCCGCGGCCTCAACGCCCAGCGAACCGCCGCGGCACGAAGGCCCGGAGGGCGCCCTGCTCGCCGAACGGTTGAAGTACGAGGGCGTCGCGCTCGCCGCGATGCGCATCCGTGATGGTGCGACCACCTTCAGCGGCGCCAGCGCCCTCGGTCCGCTACCCGATCCGCGGACGCTGTTCGAGCTGGGCTCGATCACCAAGACCTTCACCGCGCTGCTGCTCGCGGACGCGGTGACGCGCGGCCTGATCAAGCTCGACGATCCGGTCGATGCCGCCCTGCCCGACCGCCTCAAGCTGCGCGACAGTCAGGACGCGCCGCTGCGCTGGGTGGATCTGGCGACCCAGCGTTCCGGACTGCCGCGGCTGCCCGCCAACCTCGTCGTCCGCCCGGACCTCACCGATCCCTACGCCACCTACGACTGGACGCTGATGGCCGCGTTCCTCTCCGGATGGAAAGCGGACAAGCCGCGCGACACCGCCTACGAATATTCCAACCTCGGCTTCGGCCTGCTCGGTCAGGCGCTCGGTTTCCTGCAGCAGCGCGACTACGCGACGCTGCTGCGCGAACGCGTGCTGGTGCCGCTGGGACTCGAGGACCAGATCTTCCTGCGCCCGCCCGCCGGCAGGCGCTTCCTCGACGGGCACGACAAGGCCGGCAAGCCGGTCGACCATTGGACCTTCCGCCCGGCGATGGCGGGAGCCGGCGCCCTGCTCGGCAGCACGGGCGGGCTGGCGCGTTACGCGCAGGCGGCACTGGGACAGTTCGACCATCCGTTGAAGGCGGCCTTCGCCCTGTGCCTGCGACGCCATGGCGCACGCGACATCCCCGGCGCGGGCATCGGCCTCGCCTGGCACGGCGGCGCGCTGCCCGGGCGCGTCGCGTTCAACCACGACGGCGCGACCTTCGGCTTCAGCAGCTCGCTCTGGCTGGATCCGGTCAAGGGAAACGCCTCCGCGGTGCTGGCGAACGCGGGGGTGGGCGTCGCGGACCTGGCGCTGCATCTGCTGGAACCGGCGATCCCGGTCGCGGACATGTCCCTGACGCGCCAGGCCGCGGTGTCGCTGACGCCGGAGCAGCTCCAGCCGCTCGTGGGCATCTATGTGCTGTCGCCCTCGATGAAGATCACGGTGCGTGCCGAGGGGAACCGGCTCTTCGCGCGAGCCACCGGCCAACAGGGCTTCGAGCTCTTCGCGACATCGCCGCTGGTGTTCTTCGCGAAGATCACCCCACTGGAGATCGTCTTCGACCCTGCCGAGCCCGACGGGCGAGGCGCACCGGCGCTGACCATCAAGCAGTCCGGAAGAAACACCCGCGCGTCCCGCGAGCCCTGAGCCGATCCGCCGCCTTGCATCCTGGGCGCTCCGTTCCACGGTCTGTCGCGTCTCTGCGGCGATGACCCGTTGCGCGCGCTAAGGTGATACCAGGCCGTGTGGATCCCTCACGGCCTGGTGTCATCTCATGCATCAAGGAGTGCGTCATGGGCTTCGTCGGCCTGCTGTTCTGGTTGGTCCTGTTCGTGCTGTGCTGGCCGCTGGCCCTGCTCGCGCTGGTGATGTGGCCGATCGTCTGGCTGCTGACGCTGCCGTTCCGGCTGATCGGCCTGAGCGTCGACGCGGTGTTCGCGCTGCTCAAGGCCGTCCTCTTCCTGCCAGCCCGCCTGCTGGGCGGGCGCGAACCGCGCTGATCACGGACAGCCGCCGCATCCCGCGGCGGCTTCGGCCTCAACGCCGACTCAAGTCCTTGAGTTCAGTTCTCAGTAGTGCACCACCGAGCGGATCGACTTGCCCTCGTGCATCAGGTCGAAGGCGTCGTTGATGCCGGTGAGCGGCATCGTGTGGGTCACGAACGGGGCGAGCTGGATGTCGCCGCGCATCGCCTCTTCCACCATGCCCGGCAGCTGCGAGCGGCCCTTGACGCCGCCGAACGCCGAGCCTCTCCAGCTCCGGCCGGTCACGAGCTGGAACGGCCGCGTCGAGATCTCCTGACCCGCGCCCGCCACGCCGATCACGATGGACTGGCCCCAGCCGCGATGCGCGCACTCGAGCGCCGCGCGCATCACGTTGACGTTGCCGATGCACTCGAACGAATGGTCGACGCCCCAACCGGTCATGTCCACGATGACCTGCTGGATCGGCTTGTCATGGTCCTTCGGATTTACGAAATCGGTGGCACCGAAGACCTTGGCGAGTTCGAACTTCGACGGATTGGTGTCGATCGCGATGATGCGGCCGGCCTGCGCCAGCTTCGCGCCCTGGATCACCGCCAGGCCGATGCCGCCCAGGCCGAACACCGCGACCGAATCGCCCGGCTGCACCTTGGCGGTGTTCTTCACCGCGCCCAGGCCGGTCGTCACGCCGCAGCCCAGCAGGCAGACCTGCTCCGGATCGGCCTCGGGGTTGATCTTCGCGAGCGAGACCTCGGCCACCACGGTGTACTCGCTGAAGGTCGAGCAGCCCATGTAGTGATAGATCGGCTTGCCTTCGTAGGAGAAGCGCGTCGTGCCGTCCGGCATCACGCCCTTGCCCTGCGTCGCGCGCACGGCCACGCACAGGTTGGTCTTGCCCGACTTGCAGAACAGGCATTCGCCGCATTCGGCGGTGTAGAGCGGGATCACGTGGTCGCCGGGTTTGACGCTGGTGACGCCCTCGCCCACCTCCACGACGATGCCCGCGCCTTCATGGCCGAGCACGGCGGGGAACAGGCCCTCAGGGTCGTCGCCGCTGAGCGTGAACGCGTCCGTGTGGCACACGCCGGTGTGGGTGATCTTCACCAGCACCTCGCCCTTGCGGGGCGGCTCGACATCGATCTCGACGATCTGCAACGGCTGGCCAGCGGCGAAGGCGACGGCGGCACGGGATTTCATGGGGGGCCTTTCAGGAGAGACGCAGTGAGGACGCAGTGAGGACGCAGCGAGGACGCAAAGCGGACGCGCCCGTGAAGGCGCGCCGATGCGGACGAGTCTATCCCGCGACGGCGGGACGATGGGCGCTCAGTGCGCGAGCAGGTAACGCGCCATCAGCCGCGCCTGCGTCTCGCTGACGCCCAGGGTCGGCATCGCGTTGTGCGCGTCGATCGCCTGCGGATCGCGGATCCAGGCGGTCAGTCCGTCCTCGGTCGGGTGCGCCTTGCCGCCGATGCGGTCCCGCCCCGCGAGACCGCTCAGGCGCGGCCCGTTGGACGTGTCCGGTCCGACCACGCCGGGAATGGTGTGGCACGCGGTGCAGCCGTGCTGGCGGAACGCGCGCTGCGCGAGTTCGACCGTCGCCAGCGGCGGCGCCAGCGGCGCCGGCGCGTCGACGATGCCGTCGCATCGCGCCGTCGTCCTCATCTGCATCGCGCCGCCGGTTTTCCCGACCGGCACCGGAGGATTTTCCGGGGGCGCGGTCAGCGTCCGGTACTGGTCCGGCGTCATCAGCGGCAGCGCGTCCAGGAAGGCGACCACCGCCCAGAGTTCCCCCTCTTCCAGGCGGTACTCCCACGCCGGCATGCCGCTCATCTTGATGCCGTTGCGCGTGATCCAGTAGAGGTCCTGCGAACGCCAGTGGCGGGTGGCCTCCACCAGCGAGCTCGGCACCGGCTGCATGCCGAGGGCGAATGACTCGGGCGCCACGCCCGGTGCGCCGTGGCAGGCCACGCAGCGGTCGCGGAAGCAGGCGGCCCCCTGGGTCACGCGCTCGCGGGTGATCAGGTCACGCGGCGGCGGGTGGGCATCGGCGCGATGCTGCACCGCCCGTTGCAGCGCGATTTCCAGCAAGGAATGCACCGGCTGCAGATGCGGCCCGGTCGCGGAAACGTCGTACACGCCGAACCAGACGAACGCGGCCGCGCCTGCCGCCCCGAGCACGCCCGCCGCCGCGCCCGCGGCGAGGACGGCTTTCACAGGGGAGACACGGGGCTTCGGTTCGGGCATGGCCGCAGCAAGGCAAGCGCGATGCCGGGGCGATGCTGGGGCGATGATGGGGCGACGGCGCGCCTGCGTTCCGCCCGCCACAGCCTCTGCGATGACCGATCCCGGGGCGGGCACTTCGTGTGCCAGGGATCGCGCATGACGCCCCCCCGCCTCCTGTCGATTTCCCTCGGTCTGCTGCTGTCGGCGTGCGGGCCGGCCCCGGACCAACCGTTGCGGCGCTGGCAGGTCGACGCCGCCGATGTGGAGCGCGGGCGCCACCTGATGTCGCAGTTCCAATGCGGCAGCTGCCACGCCGTGCCCGGCGTGCCGGGCGGCGGCCAGCGCGCGCCCGCGCTGGAGCGCTTCGGCCGGCGAGCCTACATCGCCGGCCAGTTGCCCAATTCGCCCGACATGCTGCAGCGCTGGCTGCTGGACCCTCAGGGTCTGCTGCCCGGCACGACGATGCCGCGACTCGGCCTGTCGGAGCGCGACGCGCGCGACGTCGCCGGCTACCTGCTGTCGCTGCGATGAGCGCGGGCGGCATGCTCCGTCCCGCGGGTCCGCAAGCCGAGGCCCTGGCCGGCGTCATGAACACGACGCTGGTCGTCTGCGCCTTCGCCTTCGTCTTCGCCATGGTGTGCCTGGGCGCGGCGCTCTGGTGGAAAGGCCGCCGACCGGTGTCGACCGCGCTCTGGCTCTGGGGCGGCGGCCTGGTGCTGCCGGTGCTCGTCTTCGGCGGACTGCTGCTGCACGGCGAGCGGCAGGCCTACGGCCTCGACGATCCGTCGCCGCCCGGCGCGATGCGCGTGGCCGTCACCGGCCACCTCTGGTGGTGGGCGATGCGCTACGAGGCCGAGGCCGGCCAGGGTCCCGGCGCGCCGGCGTTGCCGGCCTTCGCCACGGCCAACGAGCTGCGCGTGCCCGTGGGCCGGCCGGTCACCCTGACGCTGGCCTCGGAGGACGTGATCCACAGTTACTGGGTGCCGGCGCTCGGCGGCAAGGTCGACATGGTGCCGGGACGGCTGAACCGGCTCACCTTCACCGCGTCCCAGCCGGGCGTCTTCCGCGGGCCGTGCTCGGAGTATTGCGGCACCCAGCACGCGGCGATGGTGCTGCAGGTCGTCGCGATGCCGCCGGACGACTTTGCGCGATGGCGGCAGGCCCAGGCCGGCGCCGCGCCCGAGCCTGTCTCGCGTCAGGCCCTGCGCGGTGCGGCCCTCTTCCGCGAACATGGCTGCGTCGCCTGCCATGCAGTGCGGGGCGTGGATGACGAGCGCAACGGAAGTGGCGAAGACCTCGCCAAGGCGCCGCCGCTCGGGCCCGATCTGACGCACGTGGCGACCCGGCTGTGGCTGGGCGCCGGCGCGCTGCGCAACCGCGATCCCCTCGGCGATCCGCGCACGGCGCTGCGCCAGTGGATCCGCGACGTGCAGCAGGTCAAGCCGGGCGCGCGCATGCCCGCCTACCGGCATCTGAGCGCCGACGAGATCGACGCGCTGGTGGCGTTCCTCGCCGGACCGCCGGTGGCGGGGAGCGACGCCGAACGACCGCTGGTCGCCGCCGCGCCATGACGCGCCCCGACAACCGCCTGCCGCGGCCCGACGCCGAACTGGAGCGACTGCGCGCCGCCTGGGAGCCGCCCAAGGGCTGGCGCGTCATCGGCAGCGTCAACAACGTCTTCATCGGCAAGCTCTACATCGCCACCGCGTTCGTCTTCCTGCTGCTGGGCGGCGTGCTGGCGCTGCTGATGCGTGCGCAGTTGGCCGCGCCGGACCAGACGCTCTTCAGCGCGCCGGTCTTCCAGCAGCTGTTCACCATGCACGGCACGGTGATGATGTTCCTCTTCGCCGTGCCCATGGTCGAAGCCATCGCCGTCTTCCTGCTGCCCAACATGCTGGGCGCACGCGACCTGCCCTTCCCGCGCCTCTCGGCCTACTCCTACTGGATGTACGCCATCGGCGGCCTGGCCTTCTACGCCACGCTGTTCTGGCAGCTCGCGCCCGACTCGGGCTGGTTCATGTATCCGCCGCTCAGCAGCGCGAAGTACTCACCCGGACTCAATGCCGACTTCTGGCTGCTGGGCATCGGCTTCATCGAGATCTCCGCCATCGCCGGCGCGATCGAACTCATCACCGGCGTCCTGATGACGCGCGCGCCCGGCATGACGCTGGGCCGCATGCCGGTCTACGCCTGGTCCATGCTGGTCGTCGGCCTGATGATCGTCCTGGCCTTCCCCGCGGTCATCGCGGGCACCGCGCTGCTGGAGATCGAACGCGCCTTCGACTGGCCCATCTTCGACGCCACGCGCGGCGGCGATCCCCTGCTGTGGCAGCACCTGTTCTGGTTCTTCGGCCATCCGGAGGTCTACATCATCTTCCTGCCCGCCGCGGGGCTGGTCTCGACGATGGTGCCCGCGCTCGCGCGCACCACCCTGATCGGCCGCCACGCCGTCAGCGCGGCGCTGGTCGCCATCGGCGCGGCCAGCTTCCTGCTCTGGCTGCATCACATGTTCACCGCGGGCCTGGGCGGACTCGGGCTCAGCCTCGTCTCCATCTTCAGCGTCGCCATCGCCATCCCCGGCGCGCTGCAGATCTTCGCGTGGATAGGCACGCTCTGGCGCGGCCGGCTGCAATGGACCACGGCGACCTGGTTCCTCATCGGTTTCCTCGTCACCTTCGTCGTCGGCGGCCTGACGGGCGTCATGCTCGCGCTGCTCCCCATCGACTGGCAGGTCCACGACACCTACTTCGTCGTCGCGCATTTCCACTACGTCCTCATCGGCGGCATGGTGCTGCCCATGTTCGCGGCGCTCTACCACTGGATTCCGCTCTGGAAGGGCCGCGCCATGTCGGAGCGCGCCGGTCGCTGGGTCTTCGGACTCATCTTCGGCGGCTTCCACCTGACCTTCTTCCCCATGCACATCGCCGGCATGCTTGGCATGCCGCGCCGCGTGCACACCTTCCCGGCGGGACTGGGACTGGAACTGCCCAACCTGCTCTCCTCCGTCGGCGCCGTCGTCATCGCCGCGGGCGTGCTGCTCTTCGTCATCGACCTGGTCCGCAGCCAGCGGGGGCCGGAGCAGGACCACAACGATCCCTGGCGATCCTCGACGCTGGAGTGGCTGCCCAGCGAGCCCTACGGCACCCGCAGCATCCCGCACGTCGAGCACCATGAGCCGCTCTGGCATCGTCCCTCCCTGCACCAGGAGGTCGAGGCCGGCGGGCACTGGCTGCCGGGCTCGATCACCGGCGGCCGTGAGACGCTGCTGACCAGCCCCGTGCAGGCGCACCCGCTGCGCGTGGTGATGATGGCCGGAGACAGCCTCTGGCCGGTACTGGCGGCGATCGGCACCGCGGCGTTCTTCCTGCTGATGACGGTCAAGCATGTCAGCGGCACGGTCGCGGGCGGCGTGCTGGCGATCGTCGCGATCTGGGCGTGGTTGTGGCAGACCGACCGTGCGCCCCCGGTCGAGGACGCGGAGGTGGCCGACGGCGTGATCCTGCCGGTGGGCGTGAGCGGGCGGCAGGCGCCGTCGTTCTGGGGCGTCGTCATCCTGATCGTGGTCGAAGCGACGATCTTCGCGTCCATGGCCTTCGCGCATCTGCATGCCGCGATGAAGCTGGATGTCTGCCCGCCGCCGGGCGTCGGACTGGCGAGCGACGCCACGCTGACGCTGCAGACGCTGGGCTACGCGCTCAGTCTGGTCTTCGTGATTTGGGCGGGCATCGGTGCCTGGCGCGCACCGGTGTCGA
Organism: Rubrivivax sp.; assembly: GCA_004210455.1. Lineage (GTDB taxonomy): Bacteria > Pseudomonadota > Gammaproteobacteria > Burkholderiales > Burkholderiaceae_C > Roseateles. Next base: position 111,289 of record SEFA01000010.1, read on the forward strand.
GATGGCGCGCGGTGCTCCTCGCACCGGCCTTCGGCCTCGCCGTGGTCGCGTTCTACAGCGGGCTGCAGACCGCATGGCCGGCGGAACGTCCGCCGACTTTGGATGCCTGGACGGGCACGCTCGCCGCGCTGCACAGCCTGCAGGGATTGCAGATCGCCGTTGCGCTGATGCTGGCGCTGTACTACGCGACGAGGATCGGATCGGGGCTGATCCGTCCTCGGCAGCACGCCACGCGCGAGGCGGTGGTGCTGCTGTGGGGATGGATCTGCATGCAGGGCGTGATCACCGTGTGGTGGCCGCGCCTCGTTGCATGACACCGAAGTCAGCGAGCGTCGAGAACAACGCGCGAGGTCAGTGAGCGTGGGTGGGGCCGGAATGGGGCTTGGGGTTCGCGGACGCGAGGCCCCATGCCCCGTGGAGAGCCCGCGCCTGGCCTCTCGGAGTGATCTCCCGATCAGACCCCGAGCAGCGACACTGCCTTGGTGTTGAGATAGGCCTCCAACGCTTCGGGCCCGCCTTCCGAGCCGTAGCCCGAGTCTTTCACCCCGCCGAACGGCATTTCCGCCGACGGTGTCGCGGGCTGATTGACCCACAACATCCCGACCTCCATGCGTTGCGCCAGCAGGTGCGCGTTCTTGATCGACTTCGTGAACGCATAACCTGCGAGTCCGAACGGCAGCCGGTTGGCTTCCGCGATGGCTTCCTCCAGCGTATCGAACCCACGCACGGCGGCGATCGGCCCGAACGGTTCGTCGTTGAACACGGACGCGTCCAGGGGCACGTCGGCCAGCACGGTGGGGGCGAAGAAGTTGCCCGCGTTGCCGACCCGTTCTCCGCCGGTGGCGATCTTGGCGCCGCGTTCGCGGGCTTCCGCGACGATCTTGGACATGGCGACGACGCGGCGTTCGTTCGCGAGCGGGCCGAGGGTGGTGCCGTCGGCGAGGCCGTCGCCGAGCTTGAGGCCTTGCGCGTGCTTGACCAGCGCGGCGGTGAACTCATCCTTCAGGCTGTTGTGCACCAGGAAGCGGGTCGGCGAGATGCAGACCTGGCCGGCGTTGCGGAACTTCGCGGCGCCGGCGGCCTTGACCGCGAGGGCCACGTCCGCATCCTCCGCCACGATCACCGGCGCGTGGCCGCCGAGTTCCATGGTGACGCGTTTCATGTGCGCGCCGGCGAGGGCGGCCAGCTGCTTGCCGACCGGCGTGGAGCCGGTGAAGGTGACCTTGCGGATGACCGGGTGCGGGATCAGGTAGCTGGAGATTTCATGCGGGTCGCCGAAGACCAGGCCGACGGTGCCCGGGGGCACGCCCGCGTCGACGAAGGTCTGCAGCAGCGCTGCCGGCGATGCGGGGGTTTCCTCCGGCGCCTTTACCAGGAAGGAGCAGCCGGTGGCCAGCGCCGCGCCGAGCTTGCGCACGATCTGGTTGACGGGGAAATTCCAGGGCGTGAAGGCCGCGATCGGGCCGACGGGTTCCTTCAGCACGAGCTGCTGCGCGGCCAGGTTGCGCGACGGCACGATGCGGCCGTAGACGCGGCGGCCTTCGTCGGCGAACCACTCGATGATGTCGGCGCCGGCGAGGACTTCCACCTTCGCTTCCGCGACGGGCTTGCCCTGCTCCTGGGTCAGCAGCTTCGCGATCTCGGGCGCGCGCTCGCGCAGCAGCGCGGCGGCGCGGCGCATCGTCGCGGCGCGTTCGTGCGCGGACACGTTGCGCCAGGCCTCGAAGCCCTTCTGCGCTGCCTCCAGCGCGCGGTCCAGGTCCGCCTTGCCGGCGTGCGCGACCTTGCCGATCACGGTGCCGGTCGCGGGGTTGCGCACGTCGATGGTCTTGCCGCCGGCGGCGTCCACCCATTCGTTGGCGATCAGCAGGCGGGTATCGGGATAGGAAGCGGTGGTCATGGCAGGTCCTCGTGAACGTTGAGGCTGACTCTACCCGTTGCCTGCGCGCGCCGGGGCCGCGCGGGCGCTAACCCGACGGATCACCGGTCCATTGGACGCAGAGCGCCCGACTCAGCGCTTGCCGGACTTGCCTGCCCTGGCCGATGTTCCCGGCTTCGGCAGCTTCAAGGCCTTGACCCCGCCGGCGACGTCCTCGACGCGGGCGTCGATGCGGCTCCAGTCGACACGCTCGGAATAGCGGCGCTCCTCCAGGTTCATCAAGCCGCGCGGCTTGAGGGCGATCTCATATCCCTTGTCCGACAGCGCGTCGCGGATCGTGTCGCTCGCCTGTCCCCAGTTCTGGGCGAAGCGCACCAGCCGGACCATCTCCGCCGCCGGGTCCAGCCCCAGGACCTTGGACGTCGACTGCTTCTGCATGAAGTCGATGCTCATCGCGACGGTGTCGCTGCGCAGCGATTCGGCGACGCAGAAGGCGATCAGCGTGCGGTCCTTCAAGAGTGCGCCGGACGTCGGGTCTTTCTTCACCGCCTGGATCGCGCCGTCGAGCGACAGCATCGTGGGCGTCAGCCCTTCCAGGATGCCGCCCTTGGGGTACTGGCCGTTGTTGAAGACCAGTTGCCCGCCCATGCGATGGATGTAGAAGTCGCTCTCCTGGATGCTGAGCACCAGGTCGGCGGCCGGCGTGAGGCGCGAGGTCCGCAACGCCACCTCGACGGTCCGGCCGCTGTTGCGGCACAGGCGGAAGAAGCTGTTGTCGCGGCGGATGAAATTGCTGTCATCGGTCAAGGTGTCCCGCAGCCGGTTGATCTGCTGCGTCCATTCCGCGCCCACTTGCAACACAAACATGTCGTCTCTCCCTGAAGGTGGTCGGACGCGAGCGTAGGGATTTGTCCGATCGGGGCCAGTGACCAAAGTCGGCTGCGGGGCAAACCGCGCCGGGATGTGATGCCGATGTAGCCAAACGTTCAACCGGGCAGACGGATTGCCCTCCTGGCGCACCCTCCACTTCCGGCCCTTTCACGCCTCACGATGCGACGGATCAAGGACCTCACCGCGGACGTGTCGCGGATCTTCGCGACATGGCTGCTCTGCGTGGCGGCGGCGCTCGCGCTCGCCGCGTCGCCTGCCCACGCGCAAGACCCGGCGCCTGAACCCACCGATCCGGCGAAGCTGCTCGAGCTGGCCCGCGCCGACATCAGGCAGCTTGAAGCGAAACAACGCAAGGAACTGTCCGTCGAGGAGCAGCAGGACTTCAAGAACAAGGTCTCGCGCGTGAAGTCGCGCGCGGATTCGGCGGAGTCCGTACTGCGGCCGCAGTTGGAGGACGTCAAGGCCAGGCTGGCCCAGTTGGGCGAACCGCCGGCGGACGTGAAGGAGGCGACGGAGGTGGCGCAATTGCGCGCGCAACTGACGCGGGAGGTGGCGACGATCGGCGGACTGGTGACGGTCGCGAACGACGTCACCGGACAGGCCGACCGCCTTCAGCGCAATGCCGATCAGACGCAAAGGCTGCAACTGAGCGCCCGTCTCGGCGAGCGCGTGCCGTCCCTTCTTCAATCGGGATTCTGGCGTTCGCTGCGCACCGATGGTGTGGCGGATGTTGAGCGCGCCCGCGCGTTCAGCATCGAGCTCGGCGCGTTGTGGTCTTCGGTTCCGGCCTCGGCCTGGGCGACCTTCGTCGCCGCCGTGGCGGCGTGGCTGGTGCTGTGTCTTGGCGCCCGTCGCCTGACCGCCCGTCTGTGCGCGACGCGCATTCCGCCGGGACGGCTGCGTCGATCCCTGTTCGCCGTCAGCGAGGTGACGCTGCGCACCTTGCGTCCAGGCCTGATCGCCCACGGCCTGGTGCTGACCCTGACCGGCAGCCTCGTCGACGGCGCGCCAGATGGCCCCGGCTCGCTCGCCCAATGGCTGGACACGGCCGAGATGATCGTCTGGTTCGGCGGCTTCATCGCCGGTCTGGGTGCCGCGCTGCTGATGGCGCGCAAACCGTCGTGGCGGCTGCTGCCGGTCCCCGACGTCGCCGCGTCGCGCCTGGCCTGGCTCCCGCGCACGCTCGCGGCGGCGGTGGTGCTGGGCTGGCTGTCATCCCGCACGGCGGCGGCGCTGGACCTCAGCGCCCCCGGCGGCAGCGCCGTCCAGACGCTTGCGTCGTTGACCTTCATCGCCGTCCTCGGGGCGGCCATCGCGCAACTGCGACGGCATGCCGGCGGCAAGACCGAAGACCAGGACGCCGTCGCCGACGCCGGCACCGGCCAGCTCCCCGAACTCACGATCCGGCCGCTCTGGCTGTCGGTGCTGCGCGCCGCCGCCTGGCTGACGCTCGTCGGCGCGACGCTGGCGCTGATGACCGGCTTCGTGTCGCTGGCGATGTTCGTGCTCAACCAGGTGGTGTGGGCGCTGATCGTGATCGGCGCCGCCTACCTGCTCACGGTCGTGGTCGACGACCTCTTCATGACGCTGCTGGCGCCCTCGCCCGCCGCGGCCTCGGGCGACGGCGAGAACGAGAAGAAGAACGACGCGAAGGACGACGCGCCCGCCCCGCCACGCACGCGCGAGCAGACCGCGCTGCTGCTGTCCGCCGTCTGCCGCATCTCGATCGCCTTCTTCGCGCTGCTGTTGCTGCTCGCCCCCTACGGCGAAGGCCCGATGGACCTGGTGCGCCGGTCCGGCAGCCTCGCCGACGGCCTGAAGGTCGGTACCCTGACGCTCAATCCGATCGAGCTGCTGCAAGGTCTGGCGGTGCTCTTCGTCGGTCTGGCCGCGGTGCGGCTGCTCAAGGGCTGGCTGTCCGAGCGCTACATGCCCACGACGCGCATGGACGTCGGCATGCGCTCGTCCACGACGACGCTGTTCGGCTACGTCGGCACCGTCGCCGCGATTGCCGCGGCGCTGACCGCCGTCGGCTTCAGCCTGCAGAGCGTGGCCTGGGTCGCCAGCGCGCTGTCGGTGGGCATCGGCTTCGGCCTGCAATCGATCGTGCAGAACTTCGTCTCCGGCCTGATCCTGCTGGCCGAGCGGCCGGTGAAGGTCGGCGACTGGGTCTCGCTGTCCGGCGTCGAGGGCGACATCCGACGCATCAGCGTGCGCGCCACCGAGATCCAGATGGGCGACCGCTCCACGGTCATCGTCCCGAACTCGGAGTTCATCACCAAGATCGTGCGCAACGTCACCTACGGCGAGTCGCTCGGCATGGTGCAGTTCAAGCTGCCGATGCCGCTGGCCACGGACACCGACCGCGTGAAGGCGCTGGTGCTGGCGGCCTTCCAGGCGCACGGCGGCGTGCTCGCCACGCCGGCCCCGAACGTGCAGCTCGACGGCGTCGACGGGACCAACCTGATCCTCAACGCGTCGGGCTTCGTGAACTCGCCGCGCGCGGCCTACGGCATCAAGAGCGAGCTGCTCTTCGACGTCCTGTCGCGCCTGCGCGCCGAAGGCCTGCTGCCCGGACAGACCTCGCCGCCCGCACCGGTCTGAACGCCCCTTCGAAGCGCGCTCCGGCGACCGCCGTCACAATGGTCGCCGCCATGAACACGCCCCTCGATCACCTCTTGAACCAGCGCCTGAACGAACACGTCGCGCCGGTCCCGTTGAACAAGGCCTACCGGCTGCTCAACCACGGACCGACGGTGCTCGTCTCCGCCGCGCACGGCGGCGTGCGCAACGCGATGGCCGCGGCTTGGTCCTGCGCGCTGGATTTCCAGCCGCCGAAGGTGACGGTGGTGCTCGACAAGGCCACGCGCACCCGGGAGCTGGTCGAGGCCAGCGGCTTCTTCGTCCTGCAAGTGCCGACGGTGGCGCAGGCGGCGTTGACGCACCGGCTCGGCAACCGCAGCCTGCATCAGGATCCGGACAAGCTGGATCACGCGGGGGCGCGGCTGGTCGACGTCGAGCTGCCCGAGGTCGCGGCCACCGTCCCGCTGGTGGACGGCTGCGCCGCGTGGCTGGTGTGCCGGGTCTTGCCCGAGCCCCGCAACCAATGGATCTACGACCTCTTCATCGGCGAGGTCGTCGCGGCCTGGGCCGATGCCCGCGTGTTCAGCGACGGGCATTGGCACTTCGAATCCGCGCCGCCCGAGCTGCGCACGCTGCACTACATCGCGGGCGGCCAGTTCTACGCGATCGGGGAATCGATCGTCGTGCCGGACACGCCCGCGGCGAGCTGAGGCTGTCCCAGCCCACCGCGGCGGCTTCCGGCCATTCAGCGCGCGCCGGCCAATTCCTTGACCAGGTCCTCATAACGCCGCAGCGGGCGTCCGAGCAGGGCCTCCAGGCGCTGCGTCGTGCCGGCCGCCGGCTTCATGCCCTGCTGCTGGATGCGGGCCATCATCAGGCGCATGTCGTAGGCCATCCAGGACGGCATCGCCTGGGCCAGTTGCGCCTCGAAGGCCTTCAGGTCGCCGCCGCCGTAGTGGATCTCGCGCTGCAGCGCCCGACCCCAGATCCCGGCCGCCGACGCGCCGGTCAGTTCGTCCGGCCCGACGACATCCAGCGTCGCGCGCGGCAGCGGCCCCGGCGCGGTGTCACGGCGGAGCAGCTCCGCGACGGCGACGTCCGCCAGGTCGCGCGTGTCGATCATCGCCACGCCCGCCTCGCCGATGGGCATCGGATACACGCCGTAGCCCTCGACCACCGACTGCACCTGTGCGTCGTTCTGCATGAAGTAGGCGGGGCGCAGCACCGTCACGGGGAGGTCCAGGCGTTCGATCATCCGCTCCACCGTGTGCTTGCCGGTGAAGTGCGGCACGTCGACGAACTCGTCCGCGTGGATCACGGAGAGGTAGACGATGCGCTCGATGCCGGCCTCGTGCGCCAGGCTCAATGCCTGCAGGCCCTGGGTGACTTCGTCCGGGGTGACGGCGTTGAGCAGGAACAGCGTGCGCACGCCGGACATCGCGGCGCGCATCGACGGGATGTCGGACAGGTCGGCGACGACTTCGGCGACGCCCTCCGGCAGTGGCGCCTTGTCCGCCTTGCGGACCAGCGCCTTCACTGACGCGCCTCGACGCGCCAGGCCTTGGACAACGAGGGAACCGACGGTGCCGGAGGCGCCGGTGACGAGGATGCTCGAGGAGGATTGCAGGGAATCGGTAGGCGTGGTCATGGTTCAGTTCTTTCCATCAGGGGTTGCGATGGATGAACGATAGGCCGTTGCGCTTAATAAACACAGACGCCAAACTCGATACCTACTGTCTCAATGGTGGAACACATGGACTTGAACGCGCTGGCGGACTTCAATCTGGTCGCGACGCATGGCGGCTTCGGGCGGGCGAGCCGCGCCAGCCGACGGTCGAAGGCGACCTTGTCGCGGCGTGTCGCCGACCTGGAGGAGCAGCTCGGCGTGCGCCTCATCGAGCGCAGCACCAAGGGGCTGGAGCTGACCGAAGCGGGTCAGGCCTTGCTCAGCCGGACCGAAGGTCCGATGAACGAGGTGGCCGACGCCTTCGCGGCCACGGCGGAGGGCTCGGATCAGGTACGCGGACAGCTGCGCGTCGCCGCGCCGCTGCTGTTCTCGCAGCTCGCGATGGGACGCCTGAGCGCCGAGTTCCGCGCGCTGCACCCCGGGGTGACCGTCGATGTCGTCGCGGAGGACCGGGTGGTCAACCTCGTCGATGAACGATTCGACGTCGCGATCCGGCCGAATCCGCGCATGGACAGCGCGCTCGTGGGGCGCTGCTTCGCGAAAGACCGGCTGGTGGTGGTCGCCGCGCCGGCGTTCGCGATGCCGGCCTCGGGGAAGACGAAGTCCGGCAGGACGGCGTCGGACGAAACGGCGGTGGAGGTGCCCGCGGTCGTGAGCACGACGCGCGAAGGCGAAGTCTGGGACCTCGACGGCGGCGCGCTCACGCTCGCGCCGCGGCCGGTGCTGAGGCTGTCGTCCATGTTGATGGTGCGGGACGCCACGCTCGCCGGCGCGGGTGTCGCGCTGCTGCCTCAGTCCATCGTCTGGAGCCAGCTCACGCGCGGCGAACTCGTCCAATGGGGCGCCGTGCCCGGCAAGGAGGTCGAACTGTGGGTGCTGCACACCTCGCGCCGCCTCGCGAGCCCGAAGGTCAAGGCCTTCGTGGACTTCATGTGCGCCAGGTATCCGGACGGGGTGTTGACGCTGGCGGGATGACGTCGTCAGCGCTTCAGATCAGGCCTGGAGCAAAGCCAGTCACTTCAGATTCAAGTCCCAGTCTTGCTTGGCGGCCATCTGCACGTCCTTGAACATGCCTTCGAGCTTGATGAGGTTCTCATCCAGGAACAGTCGTTCGTCGTCGTCCGAAGAACTGCTCGAGACATGCTCCAGGTGCTGCCGATAATGCTTCAGCGCTTCCCACAGCAGGTTGTAGTCGCTGACGATGAACCTAAGGACGGTCTGCAAAACCCCGCCCGTCGCGCAGTCTGCGCCCGAGCGTTTGGCCTGGCCTCATGAGCGGCTCGAGCGCGGTTGGTCACGTGGAGTTTCAGTCCGGTTTTGATGCG
>SEFA01000184.1 GCA_004210455.1 Rubrivivax sp.
ATGGCAAAAGGCAAGTTTGAACGTACCAAGCCGCACGTGAACGTGGGCACGATTGGCCACGTTGACCATGGCAAGACCACGCTGACGGCCGCGATCGCGACCGTGCTGTCGAAGAAGTTCGGCGGCGAAGCCAAGGCGTACGACCAGATCGACGCGGCGCCGGAAGAAAAGGCGCGTGGCATCACGATCAACACGGCGCACGTCGAGTACGAGACGGCCAACCGCCACTACGCGCACGTTGACTGCCCGGGCCACGCTGACTATGTGAAGAACATGATCACGGGCGCGGCACAGATGGACGGCGCGATCCTGGTGTGCTCGGCCGCTGACGGCCCGATGCCCCAGACCCGCGAGCACATCCTGCTGGCGCGTCAGGTCGGTGTGAAGTTCATCATCGTCTTCCTGAACAAGTGCGACATGGTGGACGACGCCGAGCTGCTGGAGCTGGTGGAGATGGAAGTCCGCGAGCTGCTGAGCAAGTACGACTTCCCGGGCGACGACACGCCGATCATCAAGGGTTCGGCCAAGCTGGCGCTGGAAGGCGACACGGGCGACCTGGGCGAACAGGCCATCATGCGCCTGGCTGATGCGCTGGACACCTACATCCCCCAGCCGGACCGTGCCGTTGACGGCGCGTTCCTGCTGCCGGTGGAAGACGTGTTCTCGATCTCGGGCCGCGGCACCGTGGTGACGGGTCGTGTCGAGCGCGGCATCATCAAGGTCGGCGAGGAAATCGAGATCGTCGGTATCCGCGAAGTCCAGAAGACGACCGTGACCGGCGTGGAAATGTTCCGCAAGCTGCTGGACCAGGGTCAAGCCGGCGACAACGTCGGTATCCTGCTGCGCGGCACCAAGCGTGAAGACGTCGAGCGCGGCCAGGTGCTGGCCAAGCCCGGCTCGATCAAGCCGCACACCCACTTCACCGCTGAGATCTATGTTCTGAGCAAGGAAGAGGGCGGCCGTCACACCCCGTTCTTCAACAACTACCGTCCCCAGTTCTACTTCCGCACGACGGACGTGACCGGTGCCGTGGAGCTGCCGAAGGACAAGGAAATGGTCATGCCTGGCGACAACGTCAGCATCACCGTGAAGCTGATCGCTCCGATCGCCATGGAGCAGGGTCTGCGCTTCGCCATCCGTGAAGGCGGTCG
>SEFA01000094.1 GCA_004210455.1 Rubrivivax sp.
GCCCCAGCATCGACGAACTGGTGCACCAGGCCCGGCAGGCCGGCTACCAGGACGGCTACCGCGACGGCATGGCCGCGCTGGATGCCTTCAAGCAGAGCTTTGCCAAGCAGATCAGCGCCCAGGTGGGCCAGTTGGTCGCGAGCTTCGATCAGGACCTCTCCGCGATGGAGCAGGACATGGCCGAGGCGCTGGCCCGCACCGCCGTCGAACTGGCCCGCCAGGTCGTCCGCAATGAGCTGGAGACTGCGCCCGAACTGGTCTCCAGGGTGGCGCACGACGCCGTCGAGGCGCTGCTGATCAACGCCCGTCACGTGCGCGTACGCGTGCACCCCGACGACCTCCCGCTGGTGCTGGACGGCGCCGGCCAGGAACTGCGCGCCCGCGAGGCCCAGGTCATTCCGGATCCCTCGATCGCCCGCGGCGGCGTCAAGGTCGACGCCGACATCTGCAGCGTCGACGCCTCGCTGCCGGCTCGCTGGCAATCGGCCGTCGGCGCGCTCGGACAGAGTTCCGTCTGGGAGGACCGGCGCAGCGCGTCCGATGTGGCGCGGGATTCGCGCCTGGATTTCCGCACCGACCCCACGCCCAGCCAGTACGGCGGCCTGCCGCACGGCGCCAATCAGGGTCATCCTGAGGACCGCGACTCATGAGCGCGCGCACCGACCGCTGGCGCCAGTACTTCGACGACCTGCAGGCCTTCGCCGGCAACGCGCCGCCGATCGAGCCTCAGGGCAAGCTGGTGCGCGTCGCCGGCCTGGTGCTGGAAGCCACCGGCGTGAAGGTGCCGGTCGGGTCGGTCTGCGAGATCCACATGCCCTCCACTGCCGCGTCGCCCCGTCGCGGGCAGCGGCCGGTCACGGCGGAGGTCGTCGGTTTCTCCGGCGACCGCGCCTACCTGATGCCGACCGATGAGATCCAGGGCCTGGCCAGCGGCGCGATGGTGCTGCCGCGCCCCGCCGCGCTGCACGGCCCCGCGCTGGGCGAGGAGCGCCACCCCTGGCGCCGCGACGAAGACCGCGGCCTGCATCTGCCGATGGGCGACGGCCTGCTGGGTCGCGTGGTCGATCCGCAAGGCCATCCGATCGATCGCCGCGGACCGCTGGCCGACATCCGCGACGAACCCATGGTCCGCCGCCCGATCAACGCCATGGACCGCGACCCGGTCCGCCGCCCGCTGGACACCGGCGTTCGCGCCATCAATTCGCTGCTGACCGTCGGCCGCGGCCAGCGCCTGGGCCTGTTCGCCGGCACCGGCGTCGGCAAGTCGGTGCTGCTGGGCATGATGGCCCGCTACACCCAGGCGGACGTCATCGTCGTCGGCCTGATCGGCGAACGCGGCCGCGAAGTGAAGGAATTCATCGAGGACATCCTCGGCGAGGAAGGCCTGCGCCGCAGCGTCGTCGTCGCCGCGCCGGCCGACGCGCCGCCGCTGCTGCGCATGCAGGGCGCCACCTACGCCACCGCGATCGCCGAGCATTTCCGCGACCGCGGCCAGCACGTGCTGCTGCTGATGGATTCGCTCACCCGCTACGCGATGGCGCAGCGCGAGATCGCCCTCGCGATCGGCGAACCGCCGGCGACCAAAGGCTACCCGCCTTCCTGTTTCGCGAAGCTTCCGCAACTGGTGGAGCGCAGCGGCAACGGTCTGGCCGGCGAGGGCTCGATCACCGCCTTCTATACCGTGCTGTCCGAAGGCGACGACCAGCAAGATCCGATCGCGGATGCCGCCCGAGGCATCCTGGACGGCCACATCGTGCTCAGCCGCGAACTGGCGGAGAGTGGGCACTACCCTGCCATCGACGTCGAACGGTCCATCTCGCGCGTCATGACGAGCGTGGCCGACAAGCGCCACGTCGAACTGGCGCGCCGCTTCCGTCAGCTGCTCGCGAAGTACAACAAGGCGCGCGACCTGATCCAGCTGGGCGCCTATCAGCCCGGCCACGATCCCGAGTTGGACATGGCGGTCCGCCTGCATGGCGACATGGACCGATTGCTCCAACAAGACATGCATTCCCCCGCTTCTTTGAACGATTGCCTTCATCAGTTGACCGCCACACTTAACTTTGCGTGATAGCTGCCGACATCCGTAAAGCGAGGTCATCGACATGAGTAGTTCCAATCTGCAGGCCCTGACCGTTCTTCTCGAACGCGCGGAGGCCGAGCGCGATGAAGCGCTGCGTCATCTGCAGGACGCGCAGTCGCGTGCGAACGCGGCGCGCAACCAGCATGACCAGTTGTCGCAGTACCGCACGGACTACCGCACCCGCTGGTCGCAGGAATTCGCCCAACGGACGACCGTGCAGCTGCTGGGCTGCTATCAAAACTTCGGCCAGCGCCTGGATCAGGCGATCGGTCAGCAAGGCGGCATCGCCGACTACGCCGACCAGCGCCTGTCCGCCGCCCGCGACCTGGTGCGCGAACGCGAACTGCGGGTCGCCTCGGTGCGCAAGCTGATCGAACGCCGCCGCGCCGAAACGTTGCGCAGCCAGATGCGCCAGGAACAGCGCGCCACCGATGAACAGGCCGCCCGCGCCGCCTCGCGCGGCAACCCGATGTCCCGGCTGGTCGCCTGATCGCGGCCCGGTCCACCCGGAACCTCCCTCGCCATGACGCAGATCCAGAACACGACCCCGATGCCGGGCGCCCTCGGCGGGCTCGGCGCGAACAACCCCGCCTACGCCGGCCGCAAGGATGGCGCGGCCACGGACTTTTCCCGCCTGCTGAGCCAGAGCAACCAGCAGCTGCAGGACCAGTCGGCGCAATCGGCCAAGACGGCCATGGCGAAACTGCAATCGCAGCAGCTGGCGAGCCAGCAGATGCAGTCGCAGCAGCAGTCCCGGCAGTTGGAAGCCCAGCAGCAGGCGCAGCGCCAGGAATCGCCGCAGCCGCCGAAGCCCGCGTCGCCGCCCGCGCGCGCGCCTGAGAACAGCGCCGCGAAGGACGAGAACAAGCTCGCCGCGCGCAATGCCGCCGCGCGCAACAGCGCGAACAAGGCGGAGGACGCCAAGACCCCGACCCGCGCCACCAGGTCGGAACCGGCCTCTGCCGGCGACGCCAAGGACGTGGCTGATGCCGCCGATGCCACCGATCCGTCGGACACTGCCCGGGCCGACGCCGCCGGCGGCAAGGACGCCGAGCGCGTCGTGGCCAAGGACGACGAAGGCAAGGACAAGAAGGCCGCCAAGGAAGCGAAAGACAGCGGTGCGACCGCTGCCGAGCAGATCCTGGCGATGTTGCGCGGCGACGCGCCCGCCGAGACCAAGACTCAGCCGCACGGCGGTACGGCGGAGGGCGACGAGGCAGGGACCGACGCCCTGCCCGGCGGCGCCCATGCCCACGGCAAGCAGGCGGCCGCCGGCGACGTCCTGCGGGAGCGCCAGCAGCTCCAGCGTGAACTGAGCCAGGCCGCCTCCGGCACCGCCGGCGCGGTCGAAGGCGCCGACAAGGCCACCCAGACCGACGCGCTGCAGGCCGCCTCCGGCGGCGCGCACGAGATCTCCATGGGCGACGCCGCGAAGGGCCCGCAGCCGAGTTTCGAAGCGTTGCTCGCCGCGGCGCAGCAGACCGGCTCGACGGCCGCGGCCTCCGGCGCCGACGCCACAAGCGCGACCCAGGCCCCGAGCGTCCCGCTCAGCCAGCCGCTGGACAGCCCCGACTTCGCGCCGGAACTGTCCGCCAGCGTCAGCCTGCTGATCCAGGACGGCATCCACGAGGCGCAGCTCCAGCTCAATCCGACCGAGATGGGGCCGGTGGCGATCAACATCCAGCTTGACGGTCAGCAGGCGCAGGTGAACTTCCACGCCCAGCACGCCGCGACCCGCGAGGTGCTGGAACGCAGCCTGCCGGATCTGGCGGCCGCGCTGCAGGCGCAGGGCTTGACCCTGAGCGGCGGCGGGGTGTTCGCCCAGTCGCAGTCCAGCGGCGGCCAGAATCGTGGCGACGGTTCCGCCGACGGCACGTCCAACGGCAACGGCCGTCGGGGTGGCCGCGGTCAGGGCTCGGACGACGACGGGGCGATCGCCGCCGGCCGGTCGGAGCGTCGCGCCGCCCCGCGCGGTCTCGTCGACCTGTACGCCTGACGATCCCCGAGTCTGACCGGAATCCGCCGCCTTTTCGCGCGTTGAGCGCCATGGCGGCGCTTCACAATGGGAGACATTGCCGGGTCACCAGATCCGGTTCCCCGCCAACGTCCCTCTTTTCATCACCGGAGCGCCCATGGCCACAGCCGCCGCAGGCAACGACGCCGCCGTCAAGGGCGGCGGCAAGAAGAAGCTGATCATCATCGTCGCCATCGTCCTGGTGGTGGTGCTGGTGGGCGTCGCCGCGTTGCTGATGATGAAGAAGAAGTCGCATGCCGAGGACGAGGAAGGCGCGGTCGAGGAAAAGCCCGCCGCCGCCGCCCACGCCAAGCCCGGCACGCCGCCCACGTTCGTCCCGCTGGACCCGTTCACGGTGAACCTGGCCGACAAGGAGGTCGACCGTTTCGCGCAGATCGGCCTCACGCTGGAAGTGAACGACCCGAAGTTCGCCGATCAGCTCAAGGCCTACATGCCGGCGATCCGCAACAACGTGCTGCTGGTGCTGTCGCACAAGACGTCGGCGGAGCTCCTGAGCCCCGAAGGCAAGGAAAAGCTGGCGAAGGAAATCCGTCGCGAGGCCGTGCGCCCGATGGGCATCGAGCTCGACGACGAGGACGAGGACGAAGAGGCCGCGCCCAAGAAGAAAAAGAAGAAGAAGCGCGCGGTCGAGAGCCCGGTGACCCAGGTCTTGTTCTCCACCTTCATCGTGCAGTGACGAGCCGCACAGCAAGGAGCGCGCGATGAATCAGCAGATCCTGTCGCAAGACGAAGTCGATGCCCTGCTGCAGGGCATCACCGGCGAGAGCCAGAAGCTCGAGGCCGAAGAGGTCCAGACCGGCGGCATCCGCGAGTACAACCTCGCCAGCCAGGAACGGATCGTCCGTGGGCGCATGCCCACGATGGAAATCATCAACGAACGCTTCGCGCGCAACATCCGCATCGGGCTGTTCAACTTCATCCGCAAGAGCCCGGAAGTCGCCATCGGCGGCATCAAGGTGCAGAAGTACAGCGCCTTCCTGCGCGAGATCGTGGTCCCGACCAACTTCAACATCGTGTCGGTGAAGCCGCTGCGCGGCAGCGGACTGATCGTCTGCGACCCGACGCTGGTGTTCGCGGTGATCGACTCGCTGTTCGGCGGCATCGGCAAGTTCCACACGCGGATCGAGGGCCGGGACTTCTCCGCCACCGAGCAGCGCGTGATCCTGCGTCTGGTCGAAGTGATCATTCAGGAGTACACCAAGGCCTGGAAGGGCATCTATCCGCTGGAGCTGGAATACCAGCGCTCGGAGATGCAGCCCCAGTTCGCCAACATCGCCACGCCGAGCGAGATCATCGTTTCCACGTCGTTCACGCTGGAAATCGGCGAGACCAGCGGCACGGTGTACTTCTGCATCCCGTATTCGACGCTGGAGCCCATCCGCGACGTGCTGTACAGCACCACGCAGGGCGACTCGAGCGAACCCGACCGTCGCTGGGTCAACCTGCTCAAGCACCAGATCCAGTCGGCTGAGGTCGAACTGGTGGCGGAACTGGCCAAGGCTCCCGCGACAGTGGAACAGCTGCTGGCCTTCAAGCCGGGCGACTTCATCGAGCTGGACCTGGAGCAGATCATCCAGGCCAAGGTGGACGGCGTGCCGGTGTTCGACTGCCATTACGGCACCTCGAACGGCAAGTATTCGATCAAGATTGACAAGATGCTGACCGGCCCGGATGCCGGCTGGCTGGGAGCCCGCAATGGCTGACAACACCCCGATGGACGAACAGGACGCGATGGCCGCCGAATGGGCGGCGGCGCTGGCGGAAGCCGGCGGCGGCGGCAGCGAGGTCGCCGCCGAAGTGCAGCAGGTGGCGGAACAGGTCGCGCCGGCGGCCTTCACCAACTTCTCGCCGACGCCGGGCAACCTGCCCGGCAGCGACATCAACATGATCCTGGACATCCCCGTCCAGCTCACGGTTGAACTCGGCCGCACCCGCATTCCGATCAAGAACATCCTGCAGCTGGCGCAGGGCTCGGTCGTCGAGCTCGACGCGCTGGCCGGCGAGCCGATGGACGTGCTGGTCAACGGCTACCTGATCGCCCAGGGCGAGGTGGTGGTCGTGAACGACAAGTTCGGCATCCGCCTCACCGACATCGTGACCCCGTCCGAACGGATGCGGCGTCTCAGCAAGGCCTGACCCCTCCTCAGCCCCACTCCGGTGGGGCTGATGCGTTTCAGGGACGCATAATTCGTCGCCATGAACAACAGCCTCGTCCCCCTCCTCTGGTTCCTGGCCATCCTGGCCTTGATCCCGGTCGTGTTGTGGCTCCTCAAGCGCACGCCGCTGGGCGGGAGCGCGATGGGAGGACAGCTGCGCACCGTCGCGCAGCTGGTGATCGCGCCCAGCCAGCGCATCGTGATCGTCGAAGTGGGTCAGGACGAGGACCGCCAATGGCTGGTGCTCGGCATCACCGGACAGCAGATCCGCACGCTGCATGTCATGCCGCCGCAGGCCGACGCCGGCGCGGCGTTGCAGGCGGCGCAACCGTCGTTCTCCTCGCTGCTCAAGCGCAGCCTGGGCGGCAGGCACGCCGATGGCCCCGGTTCCAGTACCTCGGCCTGATCGGGAACGGCGCATGACCGCTTCGACCTCCCACGCGTCAGCTTCGCCCGAACCGCCCCGTCGGCGGCTGTCGCGGCGAACGCTCGGCATCGCCGGCGTCCTCGCGCTCGGCGGCTTCGGTGCAGCGGCCTGGGCGCAGCAAGGCGGCGCGCCCGCCAGCGTGCCGCTGATCATCGGCCAGGGCGCGGGCGGCAACAGCTATTCGGTGCCGATCCAGACGCTGCTGTTCTTCACCGCGCTGGGCTTCCTGCCGGCCGTGCTGCTGATGATGACCGGCTTCACCCGGATCGTGATCGTGCTGTCGCTGCTGCGCCAGGCGCTGGGCACGCAGGCGGCACCGCCGAACCAGGTGATCGTCGGCCTGTCGCTGTTCCTGACCTTCTTCGTGATGAGCCCGACGCTCGACCGCGTCTACGCCGAGGCCTACCAGCCGTACCAGGCCGGGCAGATCGGTTTCGAGGTCGCACTCGACCGCGCCCAGGTCCCGATGCGCGCCTTCATGCTGAAGCAGACGCGTCAATCGGACGTCGCGCTGTTCGCCAGATTGGCCAAGCTGGAACCCAACGTCGCGCCGGAAAACGTGCCCTTCCGCGTGCTGGTGCCGGCCTTCGTGACCAGCGAGTTGAAGTCCGCGTTCCAGATCGCGTTCCTCATCTTCATCCCGTTCCTGGTCATCGACATGATCGTGTCCAGCGTGCTGATGAGCCTGGGCATGATGATGCTGTCGCCGGTGCTGGTGTCGCTCCCGTTCAAGCTGATGCTGTTCGTGCTGGCGGACGGCTGGAACCTGCTGCTGGGCTCGCTGGCGGCGTCGTTCGCGCAGTAGCGGCGCCGACGCAACCCGCACGGCGATACCAAGGACAAGCCATGGACGCACAACAAGTCTTCTCGGTCGGCCAGCAAGGCCTGTATGTACTGCTGATGGTCGCGGCCCCCATCCTGCTGACGGTGCTGGCGGTCGGCGTGCTGGTGTCGGTGTTCCAGGCGGCGACGCAGATCAACGAATCGACGCTGTCGTTCGTGCCCAAGATCGTCGCCGCGGTGCTGGTGCTCGCGGTTGCCGGCCCCTGGATGATCACCACGCTGGTCGAATACATCCAGCGCACGCTGCAGAGCATTCCGCAGGCGCTGGGCTGAGGCAGGCGCCTCCTCGTTCCCGATGATCTCCTTCAGCGAAGCGCAGTTGCTCGCCTGGATCAGCCCGATCCTGTGGCCGTTCATCCGCACGCTGGCCTTGTTCGCCGGGATGCCTGTCTTCAGTCAGCGACAGGTGCCGGCGCGCGTGCGCATCGGCCTGGCACTGTTCATCGCGGTCGCGGCCCAGCCGTCGCTGCCGGCCATGCCGGTGATCCCGCTCGACTCGCTGCCGCAACTGCTGGCCGTGACGGGACAGCAGTTGCTGATCGGGCTGGCCATGGGCTTCGCGGTCCGGGTCGTGTTCGCCGCGCTCGAATTCGCCGGCGAGTTGATCGGCCTGCAGATGGGCCTGAACTTCGCCGGTTTCTTCGATCCGTCGACCGGCTCCCAAGGCACGTCGACCTCGCGCTTCCTGGGCTCGATGGTGGCGTTCCTGTTCGTCGCGATCAACGGGCACCTGATGCTGATCAACTCGCTGGTCGAGAGCTTCCAGGCCTTCCCGGTGGGCGAGGAGCCCTTCCGTTTCCTGCGCATCGCGCAGCCGCAGGTCTGGGGCGCGGAGATCTTCCGCATGGGGCTGTGGATTGCGCTGCCGCTGATCACGATGCTGATGTTCGTCAACCTCGTGCTCGGCATCATCTCGCGCGTGGCGCCGCAGCTGAACGTGTTCTCGGTCGGTTTCCCGCTGACCGTCAGCATCGGGCTGGTCGGCCTGGTCGCGACCCTGCCGTTGATGCATCAGCCGTTCATGATCGCGCTGGAGCGGATGCTGGCGGCATTCAACTGAGACCGGCGGCTTCACGCCGGCCGACGCTTCCCAGCGCGGGCCGGCGTTTCCTTGTCAGAGCTCGCGCAGCGCGGTCGTCACCGGCAGGCTGGCCGCGCGCACCGCGGGGAACAGGCCCCCGATGAAGCCGATGGCCAAGGCCCACTTCAGGCCCTCCCACAGCAGTTGTCCCGAGACGCGCAACTCGAAGCTCAGCTTGCCCACGGCGCCCGCGCTCATCGTCGATGCCGCGTGGCCGTTGAACAGCAGATAGGCGACCGCGCCGCCGATGACGCCCCCGAGCGCGGCCAGCAGCATCGTTTCCAGCATCACCGCCACCACCACCGGCAGTCCCGGAAAACCGATCGCCCGCAAGGTCGCGATCTCGCGCGCCCGCGTCGCCACCGCCGCGAACATGGTGTTGAGCGCGCCGAAGATGGCGCCGATCGCCATGATGGTGCCCACCACGATGCCGATGATGCGCAGGATCTTGGTCATCTGCTCCGACTGCTTCGAGAAGAATGCCAGCGTCGTCGAGGTATCCACCTTCAGCTGCGGATTGCCGTCGAGGGCCGCCTTGAACTCCTTGAAAGCGTTCGCATCGGTCAGCTTCACCGTCACCGAATTGCGGCTCGCACCGCGGCGGTAGGTCTCGGCGACGACGGGCGCATCGGCCCACAGCTCCGAGTCCATCGAATCGCCGGACGCGAACACCCCTGTCACGGTCCACATCTGGCTGCCCAGGCGGATCTGCTTGCCGGGCTCCAGGCCTTCGAACTGACGGGCGGCGCCTTGGCCCACGATCATTTCCTTCAGTCCCGGCTGGAACTTCCGGCCCGCGACGATCTTGACCTGCGGCCGTACCGCGAAGGCCTCGTCGCCGACGCCGCGGACCTGGACGCTGCCCTCTTCATCGCTCTTGGTGCCCTTCACGGGGAGATTGGCCGCGACCACCGTCTCCGCCGAGGCCAGCGGTTCGCCCTTGGCGCTCTTCGCCACGCCGGGCGCCTGCGCGATCTGCACGATGTCGTCGCGGGTCATCACGGAGGCCACTTCCGCGGCCGAGCCGCCGCGCAGGACGATGGCCGTGTCCTCGCTGCCGGACTTGCGCAGCGTCTCGGCGTAGCCCTCGGCCATCGCGAGCAACGCCACCAGCACGCCGACGACGCCCGCGATGCCCACGACGATCACGGCCGACGAGCCGATCCGCTGCGACAACGTGCTCACGCCGACGCTGGTCACGGAACGCGCCTGCGCGCCGCGCCGCGTCAACAGCATCCACAGCGCCAGCAGGACGGCCACCCCGACCGCGCCGAACCACGGCAGCAACACCCAGCCCGCCAGCACGAGCGCCAGCAGCACGATCAATCCCAGGTTCTTCAGGAACTTCATGATCACGCCCTCCCCGCCAGCGCATCGGTGATGTTGAGCCGCATCGCGTTCAGCGCCGGCAGCGCGCCGACGATCACGCCGAACAGCACCATGAAACCGACGCCCATCGTCCAGCTGCGCAGCCCGGCCGCCGGCAGGTTCAGCGCGCCGCCGCTGCCCGCGCTGACGACAGGGCCGATCACGCTCGCCAGACCGAGGCCGATCACGCCCCCGATCACCAGCAGCAGCACCGATTCCGCCAGCACCATCGCCAGCACGCTGTGCCCGGAGAACCCGATCGTCTTCAGCACGGCGATCTCGCTGGTGCGCTCGCGCACCGCCTGCATCATGGTGTTGCCCGACAGCAGGAGCAGCGTGAAGAACACCGCGCCCATGATCGAGCTGACGATCAGCCCGATGTCCGCGATCTGCTTCATCCAGGAGGCCATCGCCGCCTGCTCGGTCTGCGTGCGGGTTTCATGGTCGGAGTTGGCGGAGATCGCGTCGATCGCCTTGGCCACGCGGTCCGCCTGGTTGGCGTCGGCCACGCGCGTCACATACCAGCCGACCTGGCCCTGGTTGTAGGGCGTCGTGTCGTCGAAGTACTTCCAGTTCAGCAGGAACAGCTGGTCGTACCAGCCGCCGGCCTTCTTGTCCGCAGACCCGATCAGGCCCACGATCTCGAACTGCCAGTTCTTGCTGCCGTTGCGATCGGGGAAGATGGTCGACTGCAGCGGGATCTTGTCCCCGACCTTCCAGTTGAAGCGCTTGGCCAGGCGTTCGCCGACCAGCACGCCGATGCGCGTCGAGGCGAAGGCCTGGCGCGCCTGCGCGCTCACGACCATTTCGGGATACGCGTCCAGGTAGTTGGGCGCGACCGCGAAGCTCACGACCTGGTTGTGCGGATCCTGGTAGGCGCCGCCGAACCAGTTCGCGAAGGTCACGGTCTTGGCGCCGTCCACGGCCTGGATGCGCTGCGTCAGCGCCATCGGGAGCGTCTGGATGAACGACAGCCGCGAGCCGGTCTGCAGCCGCGACGCGCCGTTCGCCGACTGGCCGGCCTGGTCGAAGGAGGTGCGGACCGCGTCCAGCAGCCCGAACAGCAGGAACGCGGTGATGATGGACACCAGCGTCAGCACCGTCCGGAGCTTGCGCCGGAACAGCGCCGCCCAGACGAGGTGAAGGTATTTCATGGCGAGCCCTTTCTTGGGACTTGACCCGGACGCCGCGGCGTCAGGCGGTCGCGGAGACGGTCTGCTCGACCAGCGTGCCCTTGTCCAGGTGCAGCGTCTGGCGGGCGCGCTCAGCGGCCTTCGGATCGTGCGTGACCATCACGATGGTCTTACCATGGTCGCGATTGAGCGCCTGCAGCAGCGCCAGCACGTCCTCGGCCGATTGACGGTCCAGGTCGCCGGTGGGTTCGTCGCAAACCAGCAGCGTCGGGTCGGAGACGATCGCCCGCGCGATCGACACGCGCTGCTGCTGGCCGCCGGAGAGTTCCGTCGGCTTGTGGCTGGCGCGGTCCGACAGCCCCACCAGCTGCAGCGCGATCGCGGCACGCTTGCGGCGCTCCGCCGAGGACAGCTTGGTCAGCAGCAGCGGCAGTTCCACGTTGCGCTGCGCCGAGAGCGTCGGCATCAGGTTGTAGAACTGGAACACGAAGCCGACCCGGGCGGCGCGCCACTTCGCCAGCGCCGCGG
Source organism: Rubrivivax sp. (assembly GCA_004210455.1). Classification (GTDB taxonomy): domain Bacteria; phylum Pseudomonadota; class Gammaproteobacteria; order Burkholderiales; family Burkholderiaceae_C; genus Roseateles. The sequence continues at coordinate 11,655 of SEFA01000094.1, forward strand.
AGCTGAGTTGGTCGATGCGCTCGCCGCCGATGGCGATGCTGCCGCCGCTGGGCTGGTCCAGCCCGCCGATCAGGTTCAGCAGCGTCGTCTTGCCGGAGCCTGACGGCCCCATCAGCGCCAGGAATTCGCCCTCGCGCACGTCGAGGTCGATGTGGTGCAGCACCTCCACCTTCTGCTTGCCGCGGGTGTAGACCTTGGACAGGTCACGGGTCTCGATCAGATTGCTCACGGTGACTCCTCGCTTCGGTTTCCTGGACTTCCGGCGAGGACAGACCGTCCCCGCGCCAGCGGCTTCACTTGCCAGCCGCCGGCTTGATCTCGCCGCCGTCGCGCAGGGCGTCGGGCGGATTGAGGACGACGGTGTCGCCGGCTTTCACGCCGTCGAGCACCACCGCCTGTTCGCCGACGGGCGTGCCCTGGCGCACCTTGCGCTGGGCCACCGTCTGGCCGTTCACGACGAACACGACCTCGGCGCCGTCGCGCGGCACGACGGCCGACTTCGGCACCAGCACGCCCGGCGGCGGCGCGGTCTGCGCGCTGTCTTTCGCGGCGAGGAAGGACACGCGCACGCCCATGTCGGGCACGACGCGTTGATCCTTCTGTTCGAGCGCGACCCGCACTTTCACGGTCGCCTTGCCGCGGTCGGCCGAGGGGACGACCGCGATCACATGCGCCGGGATGCGCCAGTCGGGATAGGCATCCAGCACCGCCTGGGCCGGCATGTCGGCCTTGACCTGCCCGATATAGGCCTCGTTGACGTCGACATCCACTTCCAGCGAGTCCATGTCGACGATGGTGCCGACGCCGGTCCGCGTGAAACCGCCGCCGGCGGACAACGGCGACACGATCTCGCCGACCTGCGCCGCCTTGGCGGTGATCACGCCCGAGAACGGCGCCTTGACGACCGTGTAATCGAAATTGACCTGCGCCTGGGTCGCCTGTGCGGTCGCGGCATCGGCTTCGCGTCGGCGCGCTTCCAGTTGCGCCGCGTAGGCGTTGACCGCGGTGCGGGCCTGCTCGGCGGACTGCTTGGTCGTCATGCCGCTGAGCGACAGTTCGTCCTGCCGCTTGAGGTCGGACTGCGCCTGCAACCACTGCGCGCGCGTCGCCTCGATGTTGGCCTGCGCGCTCTTGACGTTCGCCCGGGCCATGTCCAGCGCCGCGCGCAGGGCGTGGTCCTCGAGCCGGGCCAGCACCTGGCCCTTCTGGATCTTGTCGCCTTCCTCGAACAGCACCTCGGTCAGCGTGCCGGTGATCTGTGTGGACACCGTCGCGGCGCGACGCGCCGTCACGTAGCCGGTGGCCTGCAGCACGGCATTGCCGCCCGCGCCGCCGCGCGCCTGCGCCGAGGCGGTCTCGACCTCGGGCACCTGGGACTGGCGCCACCACCACCAGCCGCCCGCCGCCAGCAGCGCCAGCACCACCAGCGCCGCCAGCAATCCCCAGACCCACCGCGGCGGTCCGCCGCCATGGTCCTCGCGCTCGTTCCCCTGGATGCGCAGCTCTTTCAACAGTGCGGTATCGATGACAGCCCCCTGTGTGTCAGTACGGGGCGCATTCTCCGAGGCGCGCCCTGCTCGTCAATCAAGACTTGCGATGAATGGCGGCTGGCTGGCGTGAACGTCCCCGGACGACGACGAACGGGAACGGAGGATTTCGACTCAGCTCTCGACCAGTCCGTTGCGGATGGCGTAGACGGTCAGTTCAGAGTTGTTGGACAACGCCAGCTTCTCCAGCACCCGCGCGCGGTAGACGCTCACCGTCTTCGGGCTGAGCATCAATTCCTCTGCGATGTCCGACAGGCGCTTGCCCGACGCGATCATCACCAAGGTCTGCAATTCCCGGTCGGACAGCTTCTGGTGCGCCTGCTCCGGCGCCGGCGCGGTCAGGCTCTCGACCAGCATCTGGGCGATCTCGGGCGTCACGTACTTGCGCCCCTGCGCCACCGTGCGCACCGCCTGCACCAGCAGTTGCGGATCTCCGCCCTTGTTCACGTAACCGAAGGCCCCGGCGCGCAGCGCGCGGATCGCGTACTGGTCCTCCGGATACATCGACACGATCAGCACCCGCGTCGTGGTGCCCTCGTCCTTGAGGACATGCAGTACGTCCAGGCCGCTGCGGCCCGGCATGTTGATGTCCAGCACCAGCACGTCGCACTGCTTGTCGACCGGCAGCGTGCGCATCAGGCTGCGCAGCTCGCCGTAGTCGCCCGCCTCGCCAACGACCTCGATGTCGGGCGCGTCGGAGAGCGTGTCACGGATCCCGCGACGGATCAGCGCGTGGTCGTCGCAGAGGATGACTTTGATCATAGGGCGCCCCACGAGGAGGGATCATGTCCGCCGCCGGCCGGGATCGGCTCCCCGTCGTCGTCGAACTCGAAGTCGCCGATGACGCCGCGCAGCGGCACCGACAGGATCAGTGCCGTGCCCTGCAAGCCGCTGCTCAGGTCGACCCAGCCGCCCACCGTGGCCGCGCGCTCGCGCAGGCCGCGGATGCCGAAGCTGCGCGCCTTGCTCAGGTCACCCGGCGCGACGCCGTGGCCGTTGTCCTTGATCTCCAGCGTCAGCACGCCGCCCTCCATGCTCAACTCCACGTCGACCTTGGTCGCCCCGGCATGTTTGGACACATTGGTCAGCGCCTCCTGCGCGCAGCGGTAGGCCACCAGCGGGACGCCCGCCGGCAGCTGGAACTGTTCGCCGACGTGCCGCACCGCGGTCGCGATGCCGGTACGGCGTTCGAAACGCGCGGCCAGCCATTGCACCGCTGCGAGCAATCCCTGTTCCAGGATCGCCGGACGCAGGTTGTGCATGATGCGCTGGCTCGATTCGATGGCGCTGGTCACCGTCTCCAGCGCCGACTGCACGCGCTGCTGCACGTCCTCGTCCCTGCTGTGACGCGCGATCCAGGCGAGGTCGAACTTCAGCGCGGTCAGCGAGCCGCCCACGTCGTCGTGGATCTCGCGGGCGATGGCCGCCCGCTCCATCTCGACGCTGGTCTGCAGATGTCCCGCCAGCTCGTGCAGCTGCTGCTTGGACTTGAGCAGTTCGCGGTCGGCCTCCTGCCGCGCGAGTTGCGACTCGCAGGACTCGATCGCATGCAGCAGCGCCGGCGCGAGCCGCGTCAAGTTGTTCTTCAGCAGGTAGTCCGAGGCGCCGGTTCGCATGGCGGCCACCGCAGTGTCCTCGCCGATCTCACCCGATACCAGCACGAACGGCAGCGCCAGTTGCCGCTGCTTGATCATGTCCAGCACGACCAGGCCCGAAAACCCCGGCAGGTTGTAATCGGAAATCACCGCGTCCCAGGCCCGGTCCAGGGCTGCCTCGATATCGAGCAGCGTGTCCAGCCGCGTGATCTCGAATCGCAATCCGGCCCGTTGCAATTGGGCCAGGATCAGTTGGTGATCCAGGTCGGAATCCTCGATATGAAGCAGGCGCAGAGAGCGCTCGGCCAGGGGGAGAGTCGGCATGGCCGGGAGTATGCCAAGTTTGTCGCGCATCCCTCATCTATGCAGGGAACCCCCACGTTTTATTCATCTGGAAACCGTAGAGTCTTGGGTTTACCCTTATCGAGATTTGTCACGGTCACGTCGATGACCAACCGATCTGAGCTATTGGGATGACTTTGCACGGTTAGTCCCGTCGACAGATCCGTGGCAAACGCCGAAGATTCTTGCCAGCCGACAAGTCCGGGCGCATGTTTGAGTTGGGCAGACATGAAGACGCACCAGGACACCCCTAAGTGGAGCCAAGATGCAAATCGATGAGACGTCGGTCGAGCCGGAAGGCGCAGGACTGATGCCGCTGCTCGCCGCTGCCGAGCTGCAGGACCATCTGATGACGGTCAACAACGATCTCGAGCGCCTGCAGCGCCTGCTCGACGACGCGTGCGAGGCGTTGTCGACGCATTTCTTCGGCGCATCCAGTCTGGTGGACCAGATGCGCGAACGCCTGCCGGAAGCCAAGGACCAGGACGCGCTGCAGCAGTTGATGCTGCATCTCGCGGGCGCGATCACCGCGCTGCAGTTCCAGGACATGTCCACGCAGTTGATCGCGCATACCAGCCAGCGCCTGCGCAACTGCTCGGACCAGCTCGCCCGGGACACCTTCGGGGACGACGAGGACGGCCTGGCCGTCGTCGAAACGGCCCCGTTGCGTCCCAATCCCGTCACGCAGGACGAGATGGACGCCGGTTCGGTCGAACTCTTCTGAATGTTCATGCGATCCGTCCGTTAGGTCACGAAATCACCGGGCACCGTCACCAGACCGCCCTCAAGGTCCTCAAGAATCTTCAGGTCCACCCGAAAACCGCTTGTCATCCGGAGAACTCAAAATGCCCTCGATCCTCGCCGTAGACGATTCGGCCTCCATGCGCCAGATGGTCTCGTTCACCCTCAAGAATGCGGGTTTCAACGTCGTGGAGGCGGTGGACGGACAAGACGCCTGGGAGAAGTCGTCGCAACGCGATTTCGATCTGGTGCTGACCGACCAGAACATGCCCCGGATGGACGGGATCAGCCTGACGAAGAAGCTGCGCGACAACCCCAAGTTCAAGACGACGCCGATCCTGATCCTGACCACCGAGTCCAGCGATCAGATGAAGCAGGCGGGCCGCGCGGCAGGCGCCACCGGATGGCTGGTGAAGCCGTTCGACCCCGCCAAGCTGATCGAAGTGATCGGCAAGGTGATCCGCTGAAGGCTAGCTGGAGAGATTCATGGGAGATATGACCTCCGAAGGCGCCAACCTGGGCGCAGGCATCGACCTGAGCCAGTTCTACCAGGTCTTCTTCGAGGAAGCCGGCGAGAACCTCGACAACATGGAACAGCTGCTGCTGAACCTGGACATCGAGAACCCGGACGACGAGCAGATGAACGCCATCTTCCGTTGCGCCCACTCGATCAAGGGCGGCGCGGCGACGTTCGGCTTCAACGACGTGGCGGAACTGACGCACCAGATGGAGACGCTGCTGGACAAGCTGCGTCGCCATGAGCTGGCGCCGACCTCGCCGATGGTGGACGTGCTGCTGCAGTCCGGCGACGCGCTGAAGGCGCAACTGGCCCGGCATCAGGGCTCGGGCGCCGATGCGGTGGACACCTCCGCGCTGCTGAGCAGCATCCGCACGCTGGTGGACGGCGGCACGCTGGACGGCGTCCGCGCCCCGGCACCCGCCGCCGCCCCGACGCCGGCACCGGCGCCGAAGGCGGCCGCTCCGGCCGCTGCCCCGCTCAAGTCGACCGTGCGCCAGCTCGAGCTGCTGGTCGGTCCGCTGAGCGACGCCGCGCAAGCCGACAACCTCGTCGAGCTGTTCAAGGAAATCACCGACCTCGGCACGATCGAGCCGCTCGACGGCGGCATCTCCGCCGACGGCATGCGCCGCTTCAAGGTGCTGACGAGCAGCACCGACAACGATCTGCTGGACCTGTTCACCTTCCACGTCTCCCGCGAGCAGGTCAAGCTGCTGCCGCTGAGCGAAGGTTTCGGCTTCCACGAGGGCGCCCCCGGCGCCCCGGCCGAAACCAAGAAGGACGAGGATCCTGGCTACGGATTCTTCGACGACGCCCCCGGCATTCCCGAGGCGACCGCCGCGGAAGTCAAGGCCGAGGCACCCAAGGTCAGCGTGCCGGTGCCCGCGGCCAAGCCGGCCGCGCCCGCGCGCACCGAGGTCGCCCCGCGCGCCGGCGGCGCGAGCCCGGACCAGTCCACGCTGCGCGTGTCCGTCGAGAAGGTCGACCAGTTGATCAATCTGGTCGGCGAGCTCGTCATCACGCAGGCCATGCTGGCGCAGAACAGCCGCAACCTGGATCCGGGCCTGTACCAGCAACTGGCCTCCGGTCTGGCCGACCTGGAGCGCAACACGCGCGATCTGCAGGAATCGGTCATGTCGATCCGCATGATTCCGATGTCGGTCGTGTTCAACCGCTTCCCGCGCATGCTGCGTGACCTGGCGGCCAAGCTCGGCAAGAAGGTCGAGCTGGTCACCCAGGGTGAGGCCACCGAACTGGACAAGGGCCTGGTCGAGAAGATCACCGACCCGCTGACCCATCTGGTGCGCAACAGCTGCGACCACGGCATCGAGTCCCCCGCCGACCGCGTCGCCAAGGGTAAGCCCGAGCAGGGCACGATCACGCTGGTCGCGTCCCACCAGGGCGGCTCCATCGTCATCGAGGTGCGCGACGACGGCCGCGGCCTGAACCGCGACAAGCTGATCAAGAAGGCCCGCGAAAAGGGCATCGACGCGCCGGACACGATGACCGACCAGGAAGTCTGGGGCCTGATCTTCGCGCCGGGCTTCTCGACCGCGGATCAGGTGACCGACGTCTCCGGCCGCGGTGTCGGCATGGACGTGGTGAAGAAGAACATCACCTCGCTGGGCGGCACGGTGGAGATCGATTCCGCCGAAGGCTACGGCATGAAGGTCTCGGTCCGCCTGCCGCTGACGCTGGCCATCATGGACGGCATGAGCGTGGGCGTCGGCGAAGAGGTGTACATCCTCCCGCTGTCGTCGGTGGTCGAGTCCTTCCAGGTCCAGTCCGACACCATCAAGACCGTCGGCGGCTCCGGCCGCGTGGTCGAGGTGCGCGACGAATACATGCCGGTGGTCGAGCTGGAGCAGGTGTTCAACGTGCCCCGCTTCGACTTCGAGCATGTCAGCTCGATCATGGTCGTCGTCGAGGCCGAAGGCGGCCGCGTCGCGATGCTGGTGGACGAATTGCTCGGCCAGCAGCAGGTCGTGGTGAAGAACCTGGAGGCGAACTACCGCAAGGTGACGGACGTCTCGGGCGCGACCATCATGGGCGATGGCCGCGTGGCGCTGATCCTGGACGTGGGCAGCCTGGTGCGCCGCTCGCGTCATTGAGATCTCCGGACGTTTTTGAATCAGGGCGGACGTCGGCCGGCAGGCCGGCGCCCAACGCATAAGAGGTAGACATGAATTTCAGCGCGTTGATGCGTCAATTCAGCATCCGGACCCGCATGATCGGCGCGATCGGCATCGTCCTGGCGCTGCTGATGGTGGTCGGCAGCGTCGGCCTGTTCGGCATGCAGTCGATGCGCGGCCAGACGCAGGAGTTCCTGGAGAAGTCGACCGCGCGCGGCAATCTGCTCGGCGATCTCACGGGCACGATGGGCAAGCTCCGTGTCCATGAGAAGGACATGATCATCAACTACGAAAAGCCCGAGGTGGTCAAGGACCGCCACGCGAAGTGGGATGCCGCCCGCAAGAAGGCGTCGGAGCAGTTGACGGAACTCGCCAAGCTCAGCGGCGCCGACGACCAGGATGCGATCAAGAAGCTGCAGACCGCGCTGGAAGCCTACGCCGCGAAGTCCTCGAACGTGGTGACGCAGCTGGAAGCCGGCGCGTACGACCATGCCGCGGTCGCCGACCGCCTGCTGCAGCCGGCCAAGGACCAGGTGGTCGAGGCCGAGAAGCAGCTCGAGGAACTGGCGACCCGCCTTGAAGCGCAGTCCGAAGCGATGCGCCAGGGCATGGAAAGCACCCAGGGCGGCGTGTTGTGGACCTTCGGACTGGTGCTGGTGTTCGCCGCGATCGTCGTGGTGCCGCTGACGCTGCTGAACATGCAGACCATCTGCGCGCCGCTGGCCGACGCCGAGGCCCTGGCCGCCGCGATCGCCGAAGGCGACCTGTCGCGCACGATGAAACCGGTCGAAGGCATCGACGAGGCGTCCAAGCTGATGCGCTCGCTGCACCACATGCAGGAAGCGCTGCAGTCCATGGTCGGCCAGCTGCGCACGGCCGCCGATTCGATCCGCACCGCCTCGGTCGAGATCGCCACCGGCAACCAGGACCTGTCCAGCCGCACCGAACAGACCGCCTCCAACCTGCAGGAAGCCGCGTCCTCCCTGGTCCAGCTGACCGGCACCGTCAAGCAGACCGCCGACTCGGCGCGCACCGCCAACCAACTGGCCTCCTCCGCCTCAGGCGCGGCGGCCAAGGGCGGCGAAGTGGTGAGCCAGGTCGTCTCGACGATGGATGAGATCAACGCCAGCTCCAAGCGCATCAGCGACATCATCGGCACCATCGACGGCATCGCCTTCCAGACCAACATCCTGGCGCTGAATGCCGCCGTGGAAGCGGCGCGCGCCGGCGAACAGGGCCGCGGTTTCGCGGTCGTGGCCGGCGAGGTCCGCTCGCTGGCGCAGCGCAGCGCCGAAGCCGCCCGCGAGATCAAGACCCTGATCGGCGCCAGCGTCGAACGCGTCGAGACCGGCTCGCGCTTGGTGCAGGAAGCCGGCAGCACGATGAGCGACATCGTCTCCAGCGTGCAGCGCGTGACGGACATCATCGGCGAGATCACCGCCGCGTCCAGCGAGCAGAGCGACGGCATCAGCCAGGTCAACCAGGGCGTCAGCAACCTGGACCAGATGACGCAGCAGAACGCCGCGCTGGTGGAGCAATCCGCCGCCGCCGCCGAAAGCCTGAAGGACCAGGCCGAGCGCCTGGGCAGCGTGGTCGACCGCTTCCGCGTGTCCGGCCATGGGCCGGCGCTGTCGGCGACGGCGTTCGCCGCCAGGTCCGACTCGGCGGCGAAGCCTGCCTCGGCCCCGGCGCCTGCGGCGTCGACGACCTCGATGGCGCCGGTCAAGCCGGCCGCCAGCTTCGGCAGCAAGGTCTCTCCGGCCAAGCCCGCCGCAGCGAAGGCCACGTTCAAGGCCACGCCGACGAAGCCGTCCACCGCGACGGCCGCCAAGTCCACCACCGCGACGGCGGCCAAGCCGGCCGTCGTCAAGCCCGCGGCCTCGCCCAAGGCCACGCCCGCTCCGATCACTCCCAAGCCGGCAGCCCCGGCCACCACCGCCGACGACGGCGAATGGGAAACCTTCTAATCAGCCGCACGAGGTCAACACATGGAAATCGTCCAACAAACCGGCACGCAAGTCGTGCAAGCGAACTCCGGCGCGCTGGTCCCGCACGGCGCCGCGAATGCCGCGCCCGCCAGCGGCGAGTACCTGACCTTCCGCCTGGGTCAGGAGGAATACGGCATCGACATCCTGAAGGTCCAGGAGATCCGTTCCTACGAGCAGCCGACCCGCATCGCCAACGCGCCCGATTTCATCAAGGGCGTGGTGAACCTGCGCGGCGTGATCGTGCCGATCGTCGACCTGCGCCTGAAGCTCGGCTGCGCCACGGCCGAATACAACAGCTTCACCGTCGTGATCGTGCTGAACGTCAAGAACCGCGTTGTCGGCGCGGTGGTGGACTCGGTGTCCGACGTGCTGGAACTGAACCGCGACGTGATCCGTCCGGCGCCGGAACTCAGCGCCAGCACCGTGAACACCAGCTTCATCATGGGCATCGGCGCCGTCGCCGAGCGCATGCTGATCCTGATCGACATCGAAGGCCTCATGTCCAGCGCGGACATGGGACTGATGGATGCGATGACGGTCGCCTGACCGAACGACAGAACGCCCGGCCAGTCCGGGCGTTTTTTCCGGTCGGTGCGCGCCGTGGCGGCGCCCGAATGAGAGACAGAGAGAGCGGATCGTGGAGGCGGCGCCAGAGAGCGGAATGCCCGGCGTCGGCAGACAGGCAGACGGCATCAGCCAAGGAGCCCGTTCATGTTCGACTCGATCAAGACCCGCCTGATTGCGTTGGGCGTCGGCATCGTCACCCTGACGCTGCTGGCGATCACCGTCGCCAACTACGTGACCGTGCGGGGCCATACCCGCCAGCAGGTCTCCCAATCCCTCGACGAACTGGCCGCGGCCAGGGCTGACGCGATCCGCCAGTGGGTCCGCTCGCAGCGCGACATCGTCGCGTCCCTGCAGCCGGCCGTCGCGGCGGCCGATCCGGTGCCGCTGCTGCAGCAGGCGGCGAAATCCGGGCGGCTGGAAGCCGCCTACGTCGGCTTCGCCGACAAGAAGATCGTCTTCAACACGCCGCAGAACCTGCCGGCCGACTACGACCCCACCGGACGCCCCTGGTACACCGGCGCGGCGTCCGCCTCCGGCACCGTGCTGACCGCGCCCTACATGGACGCCTCCAAGGGTCGGCTGGTGGTCACCTTCGCGGCGGCGGACAAGACCGGCGGCGCCACCAGGGCCGTGATCGCCACGGACGTGTTCCTGGACGACGTCGTCGCGACGGTCCAGTCGATCAAGCCCACGCCGGGCGGCTTCGCGTTCCTGATGTCCAGGGACGGCAAGATCGTCGCGCACCCCGACCCCAAGCTGGCGCTGAAGGACGCCACGGCCGTCTCCGACCAGTTGACGCCGCAGGCGCTGGCCACGGCGCTCGATCCGGCTGCCGGCTGGGTGGAGGCGAACGTGGGCGGCGACATCTTCCTGGTCAGCGGCACGCCGATCGCCGACACCGACTGGCAGCTCTTCGTCGCCGCGAAGAGGGACGAGGCGCTGGCCTCGCTCAGCGCGCTGCTGCGCACGGCGGTGATCACGGCGCTGATCATGATGGCGGTCGCGGCGCTCGCGATGACGGGCACGATCAGCGCGATGCTGCGCGGCGTGGACCGCGTGCGCGCCGCGCTCGACGACATCAGCGCCGGCGACGGCGACCTGACGCAGCGCCTGCCCGCCGGCGGCCGCGACGAGGTCGGCCGCATCGCCTCCTCGTTCAACCTGTTCGCCGAGAAGATCCAGCGCATCCTGCTGGACGTGCGGTCGGCGAGCAATTCCATCACGACCGCCTCCAGCGAGATCGCGATCGGCTCCCAGGACCTGTCGCAGCGCACCGAGGAGACGGCGTCCAACCTGCAGCAGGCCGCGTCGTCGATGGAGGAGCTGACCGCGACGGTGCGCCAGACCGCCGACGCGGCCTGCTGCAGGTTGGACGCCGTCTCCTCGGTGCGCTGCGACAGGTCCTGGGAGCCGATCGCGATCTCGCTGGAGGCGG
>SEFA01000011.1 GCA_004210455.1 Rubrivivax sp.
AGACTGGGGCACGACGCCCGCCGCGATCAGCAATTGCCTTGACGTCGCCGAGGCCACCGACGTGCAGGTCGCCATCCACAGCGACACGCTCAATGAATCCGGCTTCGTCGAGAACACCATTGCCGCGACCAAGGGCCGCTCGCTCTGCGCCTTCCATACCGAAGGCGCCGGCGGCGGCCATGCACCCGATATCCTGCGTGTCGTCGGCGAGCAAAACTTCCTGCCATCGTCAACCAATCCAACGATGCCGTACACCGTCAACACACTCGACGAGCACGTCGACATGCTGATGGTTTGCCATCATCTGGACGCCGGCATCGCTGAAGACCTCGCCTTCGCCGAAAGCCGTATCCGCAAGGAAACCATTGCCGCCGAAGACATCCTGCATGACCTCGGGGCAATCAGCATGTTCAGCTCCGACAGCCAGGCCATGGGCCGCGTCGGTGAAGTCATCATCCGCACCTGGCAGACAGCGCACAAGATGAAAGTGCAGCGCGGCAAGCTGCCAGATGACAACGACCGCAACGACAACTTCCGCGTCAAACGCTACATCAGCAAATACACCATCAACCCGGCGATTGCGCACGGCGTGTCGCATGAGGTCGGCTCTATCGAGCTCGGCAAATGGGCGGACCTCGTGGTATGGAAACCGGCGTTTTTCGGCATCAAGCCGTCGATCATTTTGAAAGGCGGCTTCATTGCGCATGCGGCGATGGGCGACCCGAATGCATCGATCCCGACACCGCAGCCGGTGCACTACCGGCCGATGTTCGGCAGCTTCGGCGGCTCGCTGGCGCGGGCCTCGCTGAGCTTCGTGTCGCAGGCGGCGATCGCGGCCGGCGCGCCGCAGCGCTACGGCCTGGCCAAGACGGCGGTCGCGGTGAAGGGCATCCGCGGCGTGGGCAAGAAGGACATGGTCCACAATGACTACGCCCCGCGGATGGAGGTCGATCCCCAGACCTATGCGGTGCGCGCCGACGGCCTGCTGCTGCACTGCGAGCCCGCCTCGGTGCTTCCGATGGCGCAGCGCTACTTCCTGTTCTGAATGATCCAAGTCTCCAAACTGCTGGCCCAGGGCGCCGGCCTGGCCCCCGTGCTGCTCAAGCGCGCCGCGTCCGTGACCCTCGACTGGGACACGCGCCAGAAGAGCCGCTTCCAGGTGACCGACAGCCAGGGCCGCGAGCTCGGCGTCTTCCTGCCGCGCGGCACCACGGTGCGCGGCGGCGACGTGCTGGTGGCCGAGGACGGCTCGCTGGTGCGCGTGGTCGCGGCGCCGCAGGCGCTGCTGCGCATCACCGCCTGCACGGCGCACGGCTCGCCGTTCGATCTGGTGCGCGCGGCGTATCACCTCGGCAACCGCCACGTGCAGATCGAACTGAAGCCGGACCATCTCAAGATCGAGCCCGATCACGTCCTCGCCGACATGCTGCGCGCGATGCACCTGATCGTGAACGAGGTCGAGGAAGGCTTCGAGCCCGAAGCTGGCGCCTATGCGGCCGGCGGGCACGGTCATTCGCACGGCCATGGCGATGACCACGGTCCTACGCATGAGTCCGAACCGGCAACGCGCAAGACCATCGCCATCCAGGCCGCCGCGGTGCCGCATGTCCACGGCCCCGGCTGCGGCCACCACCACGCCCATGACCACGAATCCGGTCACGACCATTCCCACGCACACGCCCACGCCCACGCACACGGCCGCAAGCACGACCACTGATCCGGTCCCGCCGCTGCTGCGCCTGACCTGGCTCGCGTCGCCCGCGTTGCCGATCGGCGCGTTCTCCTATTCGGAGGTGCTGGAGGCGGCGGTCGAACACGGTCTCGTGCACGACGACGTCAGCGCCGGCGTCTGGCTGAGCCAGCAGTTGAAGTTGCTGGCGCGCGGCGACCTTGCGGCGATCGCGCAGGGCGTCGTCGCGTGGCGGTCCTCCGACGAGGCCGCGCTGCGCGAGATCGCCCGCTGGCTGCGTGTGACACGAGACGGCGCCGAAGCGCGCCTCCAGAGCGAGCAGATGGGCCAGTCGCTGCTGGTCTGGCTGCGCGGCCAGCCCATGGCCTCGCCCGCACAGCTCGCGCTGCTGGCGGCCTGCGGCGACGGGCAGCCGATGCACTACGCCTTCGTGATGTCGCTCGCGCTCGCCACGATAGCCGTCCCCGTCGAGCAGGCCCTGTCCTCGCAGGCCTTCGGCTGGGCCGAGAATCAGGTCCAAGCCGCGCTCAAGGCCGTGCCGCTGGGCCAGACCGCCGGCCAGCGCGTGCTGACGCGGCTGGCCTCCGAGATTCCCGCCGCGGTGGCCGAAGCCATCGCGACGCCGCCCGCGCGGCGGCAGCTGTTCGCGCCGATGCTGTCCGTCCTCGCGGCGCGCCACGAAACCCAGTACTCCCGATTGTTCCGATCATGAGCACGACCTCCACAACCGCCGCACCCGCCTCCCCCTCTGCTTCCGCCCTCCATCACATCCCCGGCCGGACGAAGCGGCTGCCGCCGTTGCGCGTCGGCATCGGCGGTCCCGTCGGGTCCGGCAAGACGACGCTGCTGGAGATGCTCTGCAAGGCGATGCGCGAGAAGTGGGACCTGGTCGCGATCACCAACGACATCTACACCAAGGAGGACCAGCGCCTGCTGACCATCAGCGGCGCGCTGCCCGCCGAGCGCATCCTGGGCGTGGAGACCGGCGGCTGCCCGCACACCGCCATCCGCGAGGACGCGTCGATCAACCTCGAGGCGATCGACCGCATGCTGGCCCAGTTCCCCGAGGCGGATGTCGTGTTCATCGAATCCGGTGGCGACAACCTCGCCGCGACCTTCAGCCCGGAGCTGAGCGACCTGACGATCTACGTCATCGACGTCGCCGCCGGCGAGAAGATCCCGCGCAAGGGCGGGCCCGGCATCACGAAGAGCGACCTGTTCGTGATCAACAAGATCGACCTCGCGCCGCATGTCGGCGCCAACCTCGACGTCATGCGCGCCGACACGCAACGCATGCGGCCGACGCGGCCCTTCGTGATGACCAACCTCAAGACGCTGAGCGGGCTGGACGAGGTGGTCGCCTTCATCGAGCAGAAAGGCATGCTGGGCACGTCCTGACCCCGGTGCCGCTGGCGGGCAGCCTCGGCCTGGTCCTCGGCGACCGGTCGCCCGACCACGCCCGAAGGGGGGATGAACCCGTCGCATGACCGCCGGACTGAACGGCGATGCATCCTTCCGCGTCGTTCCTGTCCACGGCGTCGTCGACCTGCTCCTGGAGCGACGATACCCGTGCGATCCTGCCTTCCTCACGTGCTCGCGCATCGTCCGTCGGCCCGTCCGGAGGAGAGCGCGGCAGTCCTTGGCTGTCGTCCCTCGCCGCCACGTCCGATGCCGTGCTGATCGACGGTGCGCTCGACGTCCTGGGGCCTCGCGGCGCGCGCGAGGCGGAGCAACTCGCCCGGCAGCTCGTCATCGATAGCGACCTGCGCTGTCGGCGCGGCTCGGTGGTCGAGGGCGTGGACCGCTTCATCCGCGACGGCGATCGTCGCGGTCTGCCGGAGGCGTTGCGCGCGCCGGCGGCGCAGGCGATCGACCAGGAACGCGACCGCCACTGCCCGAGCGGACGGCTGCGGGCCTTCATCGCGGCGCTGGGACGCGCGACAGTCAATCTGGCGCACTGCGGCGCGCGCAATTTCGCGTCGGTCGCGTTGCCGACGATGGTGCGGCAGGCCGTCGGCCGCGCGCTGGATGTCGCGCTCACCGAGAGCGTGTCCGAGACCGCGCGGACCTGGCTGTCGTGCGGCGCCCTCGCCGTGCCGGTCCTCGGCCAGGCCGTGCTCCTGATCCGCGACGAGGCGCGCGGCGAGGCGACGCGGTACTCCCGCGCCACGCGGGTGGCGCTGATGGCGCTGCCCGCGGGGGCCGGCCTGCTCGGCGCGACGACCGGCACCATGCTCTACGCCGGCACGCGCTTCGCGGAAGCGGTGCTCTATCCGCTGATGCGCGACAGCATCCAGGCGCGCTGGCCGATGGCCACCGCCCCCGACAGCGGACCGACCCGGAGCTCGCTCGCCCTGGCGGGGCTTGGATATGCGATCAACCAGTTGGCGGTCAGCCGGGTGTTCACGGCCGCGCCGGACGTGGATCTGCGGGCGCGCGCCCTGCTGCCGGGCGGCATCGTGCTGCGCGGCCTGTCGAACTGGGGCGGCGAGGCGCTCGATCTGTGGACCCTGCTGATGCTGCACCACGCCTGCCGCCATGGCACCGCGACGCAGGTCCGCATGCGCACCGGCCAGGGCGACCTGCCCGAGGCGATGCGCACCATGCGCCACTGGGACACGACGGCCGCGCGTGGCTGCTTCGTCGCGGGCTTCAACCAGCTCTACGACACGCTGCTGGACGAGCGCACCCTCGAGCGCTGGATCCGGCCCCACTTCGGCGCGGCCGCGCCGGTCGCCGCGGATTGGCTCACGGAACTCATCGTCGGCAGCCTGACGGCGCCGAGCTACCTGTTCTGGACCGATCCGCTGAACTCGCACGGCGTCGAGCTGCAGACGCTGGAGGAACAGCGCCGTGGCGAACCGCCGCCGCTGCAGTACGCGGGCAACAACGCGGAACCGCCGGTGGCGCTCGACGAACACGCCGGTGCCGTGTCCCTCACGGCCTTCCGAACGCCGCCGCGCCCGTAAAAAAAGCCGCCGGTCGCGATCGCGGCCGGCGGCTGAAGGTGGCTGGTGCGCCCGAATGCGCACGGACGCGGCGCGGGCGCCGCGAGCATGGGGATGAGTCAGGCCACCTGCGGCGTCACCCCGCCGCCGTCCTTGCCCTTGGTGTCGTCGTCGTCATGACCGCCCGCGGCCTTGGCGGATTTCGCGCCCTTGCGGTTGGACAGGATGAAGGCGATGAACTGCCATGCGATGAAGAACGCGATGATCGCCAGCAGCGTCGCGCTGATCGGGCGCTGCACGAAGACGTCGAAGTGTCCCCGGCTGATCAGCATGGCGCGGCGGAAGTTCTCTTCCAGCATCGGGCCCAGGATGAAGCCCAGCATCAGGGGCGCCGGATCCATGTCCAGTCGCATGAAGATGTAGCCGGCCAGGCCGAAGGCCGCGGTGACGAAGATGTCGTCCAGGTTGTTGTTGACGCTGAAGGTGCCGACGCAGCAGAAGAACAGGATCGACGGGAACAGCACGTTGTACGGGATCTTGAAGACCGACAGCCAGTAGCGCACCAGCGGCACGTTCAGCACGACCAGGAACACGTTGCCCACCCACATCGAGGCCACCAGGCCCCAGAAGATGTCCGGGTGTCCGCCGATCATGTTGGGACCCGGCTGGATGCCCTTGATGATGAACGCGGCCATCATCAGCGCCATCACCGGGTTCTCCGGGATGCCGATGGACATGAGCGGGATGAAGCTGGTGCGGGCGGCGGCCTCGTCGGCCGCGGCCTGGCCGGCCACGCCCTCGATGGCGCCGTCGCCGATCTCGTGGCGGTACTTGCTGACCTTCTTGTCGACGGCGTAGGCCGCGAACTGGGCGATCGTCGGGCCGCCGCCGGGCAGGATGCCCAGCACCGAACCGATCACGCTCCCGCGCAGCGCGCTCGGGATGATGCGCTTGAACTCGGGCCAGGTCGGCATCAGGTGGATCTTGCCGTTGAAGGGCGTGCGCTCGTTCTTCGCATCCAGGTTCTTGGAGATCTCCGCGATGCCGAAGCAGCCCAGCGCGATGCTCACCAGGCCCACGCCTTCTGCGAGGAAGGGCATGTCGAAGGTGTAGCGCTCCATGCCCGAGTTGACGTCGGTGCCGATCTGGCCGAACAGCACGCCGATCAGGCACATCGCCAGGCCGTTGAGCAGGCTGCCGGTGGTCACGAAGCTCACGCAGAGGAAACCCAGCAGCATCAGCGAGCAGTAGTCGGCCGGGCCGAACAGGAAGGCCACTTCCCCCAGCGTCGGCGCCAGGCAGGCCAGCACGACGATGGCGACGGTGCCGCCGATGAAGCTGGAGATGCCCGCGGTGAAGAGGGCCAGGCCCGTCTTTCCTTTCAAGGTCATCTGGTACCCGTCGATGCAGGCCACGATGGAGCTCGCATGCGGGATCTTCATCGTGATGGCGCTGACGCTGTCGCCGTACTGCGCGCCGTAGTAGATGCCCGCGAGCATGATCAGCGCGCCGTTGACCGGGATGGAGTAGGTCAGCGGCAGCAGCACGCTGATGGTGGCGAGCGGGCCCAGGCCCGGCAGCAGGCCGACGAGGGTGCCGACCACGCAGCCGATCGCGCAGAACATCAGGTTCTGCCAGGTCAGCGCGTGCTCGAAGCCGAAGGCGAGGTTGTGGAGAATGTCCATGGTCGGCGCCTTACAGCAGCGGCAGGTTGAGGCCGAGGAACTTCTGGAAGATGAAGGCGATCGCCAGCAGGCCGATCGAGATCACCACGTTGCGCTTCCAGGAGTAGTTGCTGCCGGCGGCGGTGGCGATGAAGACCATCACCACGATGCCGGCGGACATGTTGACGAAGCGGGAGACCAGCGAGAACGCGGTCAGCGCGGCCAGGATGAGACCGATGTTCTTCACCTGGAATTCGAGGCCGGGACCGCCGGCGACGAGGCCGCGCACGATGGTGGAGAGGGCCACCAGACCCAGCAGGATGCTGATGATCAGCGGGAACATGCCGGCGCCGGCATGGTCCATGCGGCCGATGGGATAACGCAGCGCGCCCAGTCCGAAGAAGAGGGCCACCGCGGCGAGGAACAGGCCTCGGGCAAGCGAACGGTTGAGGGTCATGGCACACCGGGGAGGTATCGAGATGTGCCCATGGTTCCGGCGCGGCTTCCGCGTGTCGTACGCATTTCTGCGCAGCGGACCGCTGTCGACGGCCTCTCGACAGCTTGCCGACAGCTTCAGGTTAAGAAGATGTTTGACGTACGTTGTCGGGATGTTCCGACGACGTCGAAGCGTCGTTGATTCACGACGTCGTCACGACGCCGCGAGGGGCGCCGACCGCCAGCACCTGGTCACGCAGCCAACGTTGGCCGGCGTGACCCTGGTTGCGTTCATGCCAGACCATGGCGATGTCGAAGCCCTCGATCGGCAGCGGCGGGGTCAGGACTTGCAGGCCGGCGGCGCGGCCCTTGACGAGACGCTCCGGCACCAGCGCCACGAGGTCGGAACGGCTGACGATGTCGGGCACGAAGAGGAAGGACGCCGCGGAGAGCACGACCTGACGCTTCAGGCCGAGTCCCGCCAGCGCCTGGTCGACCGGCGTCGAGAAGGCGCCTCCGGCGGGGGAGACGATGACCTGCTCCAGCTTCGCGAAGGCCTTGGCGCTGAGCTTTCCGGGCGCTTTTCCTTCCAGCGCCGGATGGCCGCGGCGTGCGATCAGCACGTAGCGCTCGTGGAACAGCGCGCGCATGCGCAGGCTGGGCGCGGCCTCGATCGGTTGCAGGAGGCCGAGGTCGACGTCACCGCGCGCCATCTGCGCGGCGTGCTGGGCGGGGTCCATGTGCCGCACGGCGATGCGGATGCCGGGTGCGTCGCGGCGCAGCCGCAGCACCAGCGGCTGCAGGACGCTGGCCTGCAGGTAGTCGGAAGCCGCGATCGTGACGGTGAGGTTCGCGGTGGCCGGTTCGAAGCTCAGGTGCGAGCTCGCCACGCCGCGCACCTGGTCCAGCGCCAGGCGCAGCGGTTCCAGCAGCGACAGGGCCTTGGCCGTGGGCGTCATGCCGCGCTGCGCGGGCAGCAGCAGCGGATCGTCGAAGACATCGCGCAGGCGCGCGAGCTGCGCGCTCACGGCCGGCTGGCTGAGCCCCAGTCGCGCGGCGGCGCGCGTGACGTTGCGCTCGTTCAGAAGCGCTTCGAGTGTCACGAGCAGGTTCAGGTCAAGGCGGCTGGTATCCATGGCATCGATAGTAGGGCAGAGAAGTTGTGATTTCACGGATGGATCGCGATTGCTCAGACTCCGTTCATTGCCGATCCACTTCGACTTCCTGGAGCCTCACATGACCCGTTCCCCCGATACCGACTTCCCCGATCGCAAGACCGTGCTGATCGTTCACGCCCAACCCGAGCGGACCTCCTTGACACGGACGCTCGTCGACGTCGCCGAGCGGACGCTGAGCGCCGCCGGCCACGAGGTGCTGCAGTCCGATCTCTATGCGATGGGCTGGAGGGCCGTCTACGACGAGCAGGATTTCCCCGTCCGCAGCGACGCGGACCGGCTGGACTTCGTGCGCGAGTCCGGCCACGCCTTCGAGCAGGGGCACCAGCCGGCCGACGTCGTCGAGGAACAGCGCAAGCTGCTGGCGGCGGACCTGGTGATCCTGCAGTTCCCGCTGTGGTGGTTCGGCATGCCCGCGATCATGAAGGGCTGGATCGATCGCGTCTGGGCGCGCGGTCTGGCGTATGGACGCAACGGTCAGGGCAACCGCCTGCGCTACGGCGAAGGCGGCTTCGAGGGCCGGCGCGCGATGGTGTCGGTCACGACCGGCGGTCCGGCCGCCGACTACGGCCTGCGCGGCATCAACGGGCCCATCGATCAACTGCTGTTCCCGATCACGCACGGGACCCTGTTCTATCCCGGCATGTCGGTGTTGAAGACGCAGGCGGTGCACGGCGCGGGGCGGATGACGCCGGAGGCGGTGGAGGCGGCGTCGGCCGCCTGGCGCGAGCGCCTGGCCCATGTCTTCGACGAAGCGCCGGTGGCCTTCCGCGCACAGAACGGCGGGGACTATCCCGACGGGCACGAGCTGGGCGGCGAGGTCGCGCCGGGCGTCACCGGTTTCGCGGCGCACGTGGCCGCATGAGCGGCGAAGCGCGTCCGGAACGCTCGCCCGGAGCGCGCGTCAGCCCTGCAGCGACGCCGATGCGGCGATCGTCTGCAGCAGGCGCAGCAGATGCGGCGGTGTGGCCGGATCGTCGAAGGTCAGCGATGCGCCCGCCGCGAGCAGCGTGAAGCCGAGGTTCTCCAGCGAGACGACACCGGCGGGCTCCCGCCGATCGCTGGCCCGGGCGGCGTCGATGACGGTGACGGCGCCGCTGCCGACGATGCGCACGCCGACGTCAGGGCGGACGAGCAGGGCGGTGTCCTCATCGATGCCGACGCCGAGCCGGCGCGGGTCCAGCGAGACGAGGCGCAGCAGCCGCGCATGACGCTTGCGCTGCGCGAAGTGCTGATCGATGACGAGCGCCGGCATCAGTCCGAGCGCGCGATGCAGGGGCTGCGGTGGGCCGGCGAACTGCTCGTCGAGGTCGCCGACCGGCATGTGCGCGCCGAGCGCCGAGGCGCCGGCGCTGGTCCCCGCGATGGCGAGTTCGCCGGCGCGATGGCGTTCGCGGATGAGGTGATGCAGCGACGTGTCGATGATCACGTCGACCAGACGTTCCTGATCGCCGCCGGTCATGAAGAGCAGATCGGCCAAGCGCACGGCATCGAGCGCCTCTGCGGCGCCAGCCGACGCGCGATCGCGCGGATCGAGCCAGCGCGGCGTCGCGCCCAGCGATCGGAAGGCGGGTTCGTATTGGGACCAGAGCAGGTCGGGCTCGCCGCTGGCGGTGCTGAGGACGACGACTTGCAACGGCGTGGTGGCCGTGCGCGCCTCATGACACGCCGAGATCAGATCGCGCAGCACCGTCCCCGGCGTCAGCCGGTCCTCGTTGCCGCCGATGAGAGCGAGCAGCGCGGGAACGTGGAGGGTGGGACTGATCGACATGGCGCTCGTGCTCAATGGGGCTCGGTGGGGTACAGGGAGTGTTCGCGGTCCCACCACACGAAGTGAGAGTGCGCGTCGACGATGAATCCCCAGGCGCGACGTTTCTGGCCGCTGAGACGGAACCGGAAGACCGAGTCGAATTGATCCAGGTCAAGGCTCACCCAGCGCTGCTGGGCTTCTTCAATGAGGTCGCCCACTTCGTGCAGGTGATGCATCTTGTGGCCGGTGCCTGAGGCGAGCTTGTCGATCTCGCCCCATGTGAGTCCGGCGAGATCGCGCATCGGAGGATGGATCGCCATCAGCCCATCAAAGGGACGAGTAGTACTCGTGCATGGCGCCTTGGCTGATCACCGCCGTTGGCCCAGGCCTGGAAGTCGTCGTCGAGCAGCGGCGACTCTTCCCACACCAGGTTCCAGGCTTGCGCGTAGCACATCAGCTTCTGCAGCTTCATGGCCGAGACCTCACCCGTGCGCTCGGTGATGTACTTGGCAACGTCGAATGTGGAGGCCATCGATGAGCTCCTCAACGGCAGGCGGATAGGCGGAAAGCGTTCGAATCGTGAGTGGCGGAAGCGGTGAGATTCGAACTCACGGACGGTTGCCCGTCGCTGGTTTTCAAGACCAGTGCCTTAAACCACTCGGCCACGCTTCCTTCAGTGCGGCCGACGACATATCGGGCCACGTCTCCTGTCACAGGAGAAGCCGACATTCTAAGCGTGCCCGGAGAGGTCACCAGCGAGTCGCTCAATCCGCTCCCGGCTTCTTCGCCTGCGCGCATTCCACCTGGATGATCTCCAAAGCCTGCCCGTCCGACACGCGCGCCGCCGTCAACTCACCGCCCCAGACGCAGCCGGTGTCCAGCGCCAGCAGGTCCGGCCGCTGCACCAGCCCCAGCGTCGACCAGTGCCCGAACGCGATCGGATGGCCCGCGGTGCGCCGCTCCGGCACGTCGAACCACGGCATGAAGCCTTCCGGCGCCGTCCCCAGACCTTCCTTCGTCTTGAAGTCCAGCCGTCCCTTCGCATTGCAGAAGCGGATCCGCGTCAGCACGTTGATGATGAAACGCAGCCGGGGCACGCCCGTCAGGTCATCTTTCCAGCGATCCGGCTCGTTGCCGTACATCTGCGGCAGGAACTCCGCCAGCTCCGGTCCGCGCAGCAGCGCATGCACCTCTTCGGCCAGCGCCAGCGTCTGGTCCGCGTCCCACTGCGGCACCACCCCGGCATGCACCATCAGCCAGCCCTGCGCGCGCATCGCCAGGCGCTGCCGGCGCATCCACTCGAGCAGCGCCTCGCGGTCCGGCGCCTGCAGGATCGCGTCCAGCGTGTCCCCTTTGTGTGGGGCTCGCACCCCCGCCGCGGTCGCGAGCAGGTGCAGGTCGTGGTTGCCGAGCAGGCATTGCGCCGCGTCGCCCAGCGACTGCAGCCGACGCAAGGTCGTCAGGGAATCGGGGCCGCGGTTGACCAGATCCCCCAGGAGGTAGAGCCGGTCGCGGGACGGGGAGAAATCGATCTTTTCCAGGAGACGCGCCAGCGCGTCGCAACAGCCTTGGAGATCGCCGATGAGGTAATGCATAGCGGGATTTTGCGGTGCCGATGTCACACAGGCTCTGCTAACCTTGCCGACCTTGTGTTTTGGGCGCGACTCGGGGTTAGTACCCGGTCCGCGCTGTCAATGGATACCGCCCTAGTTCTCTTCCTGATCCTGCTCAACGGTTTGTTCGCCATGTCGGAGATGGCCCTCACGGCGTCCCGCAAGGCACGCTTGCAAGTGATGGTGGAGAGCGGGGAGGGCGGCGCGCAGGCCGCCATGGACCTGCACGAGAACCCCACGAAATTCCTGTCCACGGTCCAGATCGGCATCACGTCCATCGGCGTGCTCAACGGCATCGTCGGCGAAGCCGCCTTCTCCGGTCCGCTGGCCGACGTGCTGCGTGCCAGCACGCCGCTGAGCTCGCGCGCCGCCGACATCACCGCCACCGGTCTGGTCGTGCTGGTGCTGACCTTCGTGACCATCATCTTCGGCGAACTGGTGCCCAAGCGCCTGGGCCAGATGTACCCGGAGAACGTCGCACGCCTGGTCGCGCCGCCGATGGAGATCATGTCGCTGGTGACGCGGCCCTTCGTCAAGCTGCTGAGCTTCTGCACCGAGTTCACGCTGAAGCTGCTCGGCATGGGTGGCCGCGCCAACCGCGCGGTGACGGAAGAGGAGATCGCCGCCAGCCTCGAGGAAGGCCGGGACGCCGGCGTGATCGAGGAACACGAGCACCAGATGGTGCGCAACGTGTTCCGCCTGGACGAGCGTCAGATCGGCTCGATGATGATCCCGCGCGCCGAGATCGCCTGGCTGGACATCACCGACCGCCCGGACCAGATGCTGCAGATCCTGCGCGCGCACGGCTACAGCCGCTACCCGGTCTGCCGCGGCGGCCTGCACGACGTGGTCGGCACGGTCAGCGCGCAGACGCTGCTGGCGCGATCGCTGGCCGGCGAGTCGATGGACCTGTCGACCGGCCTGGAGCCGCCGGTCTTCGTGCCCGAGACGCTGTCCGGCATGGAGCTGCTCGCGCACATGCGCGGCGCGGAAACGCCGCTGGTGTTCGTCGTCGACGAATACGGCGAAGTGCAGGGCGTCGTCGCGATGCGCGACGTCCTGGAAGCCATCGCGGGCGAGTTCAACTCGTCCGACGGCGAGGACGCCTGGGCGGTCCAGCGCGAGGACGGCAGCTGGCTGATGGACGGCCTGATCCCCGTCACCGAGTTGAAGGACCGTCTGGATCTGAAGGAACTGCCCGAGGAGGATCGTGGGCGCTACAACACCCTGGCCGGCATGGTGATGCTGCTGCTGGGGCGCTTGCCGCGCACGGCCGACGTGGCGGAGTGGGACGCGTGGAGATTCGAGGTGGTCGACCTCGACGGCAAGCGTGTGGACAAGGTGCTGGTCTCGCGACTGGCGGACGATGGAGTGAATCAATGAGCAACCCCCCGATGTATGAGAACCTGGTCCCCGTGGACCGGGTGCAGCACAAGAACACACGCATGAAGGTCGGCGCGCCGGTGCTGGACCGCGTGACGCAGCTGAATTCGCTGTTCGTCGCCGTGGCGGAATTCGCCGACGCCAGCCTCGAATACCCTGTGGTGTTCGTGCGTGTGGGCCAGGCCGCCGACGGCCAGCGTCCGGCGGTCGCGCCGCTGGCCGTGTTCGGCCTGCGCCAGGGCAGCAACCTGTTCATCAAGGACGGCCAGTGGACCGGCCGCTACGTGCCCGCGTACATCCGCCGCTGGCCCTTCGCGATGGCCCGCATCGAGGAGAGCGCCACCGACATGGCGCTGTGCCTGGACATGGGCTCCGGCGCCTTCTCCGAGACCGACGGCGAACCGCTGTTCAAGGCGGACGGCGAAGCTTCCGAGTTCCTGCTGAACGCCAAGCAGTTCTGCGAGGACTTCGAGCGCGAGGCCGAGCGCACCCGCCAGGCCTGCGAGCTGCTG
Source organism: Rubrivivax sp. (assembly GCA_004210455.1). Taxonomy (GTDB): domain Bacteria; phylum Pseudomonadota; class Gammaproteobacteria; order Burkholderiales; family Burkholderiaceae_C; genus Roseateles. Next base: position 13,171 of record SEFA01000011.1, read on the forward strand.
CAGGACCTGGACCTGCTGCAGGACATGCGTTTCGAGGCGCAACTGCCCAGTGGCGAGAAGCTCGACGTGGACGGTTTCCTGACCATCAATGAGAAGGCCCTGGCCGAACTGCCCGACGCCAAGATCGTCGAGCTGCACCGCAACGGCCTGCTGGAAGTCATCACGATGCATCGCCTGTCGCTGCGCCTGATGAGCCGCCTGGCCCAGATGTACGTGCCGGCCAACTGAGCCCGACCCTGGCGTCGGCCTCCCGGCAAGTCTCCTGGATGAGGAGCCCCCGGCGGGCGATCACCGGCTGAGACAAACCCCAAGCGGGTTTGCTTGAGTACGGCGTACGCGGGAGCCTCGATAGCATCGGAAGTCCTTAAAGGACGTTGGATGCTGTTCGAGGCTTTTCTGTCTTCCACCGCGATGGAATCGGTGTTCTCGCCGACCGCGGTGGTCCAGTCGATGATGGACGTGGAGGCCGCGCTCGCCCGCGCCGCGGCCCGGGTGGGATTGATCCCGGCGCCGGCCGCGCAGGCGATCGCCAGCCTGTGCCGCGCCGAGCTCTACGACGTGCCGGCCCTGATCGCCGCCGGGCCGCAGAGCGGCAACCTCGCGCAGCCGGTCGTGCAGCGCCTGCGCGAGACGGTCGCTCTGTTCGACCCCGCGGCGGCGGCCTATGTGCATCGGGGCGCCTCGGCGCAGGACCTCATCGACACCGCGATGGTGCTGCGCAGCCGCGAGGCGCTGCGCCTGATCGACGACGACCTGCAGCAACTCTGCGGCAGGCTGCTGGATCTCGCCGAAGCTCACGCCGCCGTGCCCATGCTGGGCCGCACGATGATGCAACCGGCCCAGGTGATCAGCCTGCGCTTCAAGCTCATGAACTGGCTGATGCCGCTGCTGCGCAGCGCCGAGCGCCTGCGGGAGCAGGGGCGCGACTCGCTGCTGCTGCAGCTCGGCGGCGCGGTCGGCACTTTGGACGCGATGGGCGACCGCGCCGACGACATGCTCGCGGCGGTCGCCGCCGAGCTGTCGCTGCCGCGGCCCGACATGTGCTGGCACACGCAGCGCGACCGCTGGCTGCGCCTGGGGTTGGAAGTCGGTCTGCTCTGCGGCAACCTCGGCAAGCTGGCGCAGGATTTCGCGTTGATGGCGCAGGCCGAGGTCGACGAACTCAACGAACCGCCGGGCGAGGGCCTGGTCGCCTGCCTGTCGATGCCGCACAAGAAGAACCCCGTCGCAGCACTCCAGGCGATGGCGGCGGTGCAGCGCGCGCCTCAGCGCGTCGCCGGCCTGATGGGATGCATGACGCCCGAGCACGAACGAGGGCTGGGCCAGCATCAGGCGGAACTGGCCGAATGGAGCGGCCTGATGCGCGGCGCCCATGCGGCGGTCCAGGCGCTCAACCGCGCGTTGGCCCAGCCTGTCATCCGCGTCGACCGGATGCGGGCGCACGTCCTCGAGAGACAGGGACTGGTGGCCAGCGAGCGCCTGGAGCACCTGCTGATGCCGCGCCTGGGACGGCAGCGCACGGGCGCGATGATCCGCGACCTGATCCATCGCGTGCGGCAGGGCGAGGGCTCGCTGCCTCAGCTGCTGCGCACGGCGCTCGATGTCGGCGAACTGCCGCCGAATTCGATTTCGCAAAGCGAACTTGAGGCCATGTTCGACCTCGACGCCATCGCCGCGCAGGCGGACAGACGGGTCGATCCGCTCATGGCCGAGGCGCGTCAACGTCTGGATTCGCTCGCTGCGCAACCCTGCGCGTGACTTGTTTCACGACCTGCGGATCGACGCAACGCGATACGAACTTGTTGGTCGATTAGCGGACGATCGGCTGGGGAAACGACAAATATCCCCAGATCCTGTATGGATTTCAGCAAAAAAGTGGGGTGATGTGTCCCCTGAATTCGGCATTTGAACCGTACGCATCTGGTTACATCTGCAACAAGTATCCCGTCGGGAGACGGGATACCGCAGGGTGGGAATTCAGGGAAATACATGTCGCGGCGAGGCACTGCGTCGCGTTCTTCGAGCATGCCCGTCATGTAACCGAATTCCCTCAAATGCGGGGTTTTGGCTTGGCGGGGGATTGACCCCTGTTCGAACCCGGGACAGACCCGTAAGACGAGGGTCGCATTTGTTAACTATCGTAGCGGCCTGCAGTAATTACTTTGAGTGGGCCATAGACTCGCCCTTGATAACGAAGCAGTCTGGAGTTGGGAATGAGCGACGAATCTCGCATGTCGAACATTGAATTGGAAGCGCCCGCAAGCCCCTTGCAGGCGCTGCAGTCCATTGGTTCGGAGATCTCGTTTCTCCGCTCCGATTCGGTGGAGCTCGTTTCCCGCGATACGGAGTTTGGCCGCATTGAGATCCGTGCGCTGATGGACGGCGCCGGCCATGCGCTGCTGGAGCGTCGGTACGCGTCACGCGGTTACCGCCTGAGCCGTTCGGCGGACGTGACGCTGGGTGCCTATTTCGAGGGCCGCCTGGTGTCCACGCTGGGGTTGCGGCGTGACGGCGGCAACCTGGCCGCGGACCAGAGCTTCCCGGCCGAGATGGCCGGCATGCGCCGCCAAGGCTGGCAATTGTGCGAATTCACCCGGCTGGCCGCCGATCCCGACGGCCCGTCGAAGCTGGTCCTGGCCAGCCTGTTCCATCTGGCCTATCTGCACGCGGCGCACCACTGGGGTGCCGAGTTCCTGGTGATCGAGGTCAATCCCCGTCACAAGGCCTTCTACCGCCGCATGCTGGACTTCCAGCCGCATGGCGAGGAACGGCTGCACCGCAGCGTGGGCGCCCCGGCGGTGCTGATGAGCCTGTCGCTGGCCTACGGCGCGACGCAGGTGCGCCAGTACGGCGGTTCGCTGAACGAGGACGAGGACAACCGGTCGCGTACCCTGTTCCCCTACTTCTTCTCCCCCAAGGACGAGTCGAAGCTGCTGGACAAGCTGGCCGACGTGTACGGCTACGACGCGTGAGCGTCTGACTGCCTGGCCGCCGTGAACGGCGATGCCGACCTTCCGGCTCGCCGGCGGACGCCTCAGGCTTCCAGCCAGTGAAGGCTGAACCAGTCCTGTTCGTCGGTCCAATGCGTTGACGGCTTGAAGCCGGCCTCCCGCGCCAGCGCCTGGAAGCTTTCCACGCTGTACTTGTAGGAGTTCTCCGTGTGCAGGCTCTCGCCTGGCAGCAGCGTGTAGCGGCGTCCCTGCAGCTGCAGGTGCTGCTCGCCGCGCGGCAGCAGGTGCATCTCGACGCGGTGCTTGCGCGGGTCGTAGAACGCGTAATGGTCGAAGCCGCCCGGATCGCATTCCAGCTTCAGCTCGCGCTGCGCGTGGCGCAGCAGGTTGAGGTTGAAGCGCGCCGTCACGCCTTGCGCGTCGTTGTAGGCCGCGTGCAGCCGCGCCGGCTCCTTGATGAGGTCCACGCCGATCAACAACGCGCCGCCGTCCAGCTCCTCGCGCAGCAGGCGCAGGAACGCCAGCGCCTCGTCGGGATTGAAGTTGCCGATGCTGGAGCCCGGGAAGAAACCGACGCGACGGCCGTCCGCCGGCGCGTCGGGCAGCACATGCATGCGGGTGAAGTCAGCCACCACCGGCAGGATGCGCAGTGAGGGATGCTCGCGCTGCAGCGACTCGCAGGCGGCCAGCAGGTGCGGGCCCGAGATGTCCACCGGGACGAAGCTGTGCAGCTGTTGCGCGCGCTCCAGCAGCAGGCGCACCTTCACCAGCGCGCCGGCGCCGTACTCGATCAGCTGCGCGCCGGGGCCCATGCGAGACGCGAACTCGGCGGCGTGCCGTCTCAGCAGCGCGAGTTCGGTGCGGGTCGGGTAGTACTCGGGCAGTTCGCAGATCTGCTCGAACAGCGCGGAGCCTTGTGCGTCGTAGAAATACTTGGGCGAGATCGCGTGCTCTGGGCCGGCGAGCGCGGCGTGAAGGTCCTCGGCGAAACTGCTCATGCGGGGGTCTCCGTGCGCGGACGCGCATCCCGGGCCAGTCGAAGCCCGGTGAACTGCCAGCGCGCGGCCGGCGGGAAGAAGTTGCGGTAGGTCGGGCGCGTGTGGCCGGGCGGCGTCGCGAGGCTGCCGCCGCGCAGCACCAGCTGGCCGACCATGAACTTGCCGTTGTATTCGGAGGCCGCGCCGTCCAGCGGGCGGAATCCGGGATAGGGGTGGTAGGCGGAGCGGGTCCATTGCCACGCCTGGTCGGCGAGCTGCGCCATGCCGGGCAGCGCCGAGGCGGCTTCCCATTCCGGCTCGCTCGGCAGCCGCGCGCCGGCCCATTCGGCGAAGGCGGTGGCCTCGTAGAAGCTGAGCTGCATCACCGGCGCGGCGGGGTCCATCGGTCGCAGGCCGTGCAGGCCGAACACCGACCAGCGCGAGCCAGAGCCATCGGCGCTGTCGTCCCTGCCGGCATCGTCGCCGTCCGCCACCCAATACAGCGGCGCCTTCCAACCCTGCTGCTGCACCGTCGCCCAACCGTCCGACAGCCACCAGCGCGGCTCGCGGTAACCGCCGTCGTCGATGAAGCGCTGGAAGTCGCCGCAGGTCACCAGGCGGCTGGCGATCTCGAAAGGCTCGAGCCAGACGCGATGACGCGGGCCTTCGTTGTCGAAGGCAAAACCTGTCTCCGCCGCGTTCCGCTGGTGGACGTCCCGGCCGATCTCGACGAGGCCGCCGTCATGGCACAGCCACTCGCTCGTGCCGGCCGCGATCGGCGCAGGCGGCGCGTCGATCAACGCCGGCCGCCACGGGTGGCAGGACAGCAGGTGCAACGCGTCGGTCAACAGCAGTTCCTGGTGCTGCTGCTCGTGATGCAGGCCGAGTTCCAGCGTCGGCGCGATCGCTGCCCACACCGCGTCGGTGCAGCTGTCGATCAACTGCCGGATGTGCGTGTCGACATGGCGGCGGTAGGCGCGGACCTCGTCCAGCGACGGGCGCGTCAGCAGGCCGCGCTGGGGGCGCGGGTGCCGCGGGCCGAGGCCCTCGTAATACGAGTTGAAGAGGAAGTGGAAGGACTCGTCCAGCGGCCGGTAGCCCGGCAGGTGCGGGCGCAGCAGCAGCGCCTCGAAGAACCAGCTGGTGTGCGCCTGATGCCATTTGGCCGGGCTCGCGTCCGGCATCGACTGCGCGGCCTGGTCCTCGGCGGACAGCGGCTCGGCCAACGTCAGCGTGTGACGACGGACCGCTTCGAAACGGCGCGCGAGATCGCGCCGCGGCAGCGGCAGATCGTGATCCGACATGCAAGCAACTCCTGCGGCCCCGGGGGAGGAAGGGCCGGATGACAACGGTAGCCGATTTGCCGTCCCCACGCCCGGCGCGGGCCGCTCGGCGGGCCCGGGCGGGACGGCTCAACTGCCACCCGATGTCAGGTAGGGCAAGGGGGGTACCCGCGGCGAGACGACCGGGAGTCCGGTGACGCGCCGGGCGGCGGCAGGGCGATTCATCGCGGCGTCACGTCGCACGGGCAGGCTGACGGCGAACCGGCTCACTGCCTTCTTCCATGCCCATGACGCCGCCCTCGATGTCTCCATCGCTGCCCCCCTTGCCGCATCCGGCCGCCGCACCGGTCGTGCCGCCGGCCGTGCTGCCCGCCGCCGGCCTTCCCCTGCACGGAGGACTCGGCGATGTGGACGGTCTGCCGCTGTCCTGGCTGCAGGACCGCGTGCTCGCCGAGCGTCTGCTGGAGGCGCTCTGGAGCGCGCGGCAGCCGGCCACCCCGGCGCAGTTCTTCGTCTGGAGCCAGAGCCGCCTGCAGCCGCTGGTACCGCATCGGCTGATGGTCTGCGTGGGCGATCAGCCGACGTCGCCGCGGCTGGCCGCGCAGCTCTTCCACCTGAAGCCGATCGGCGATGTGCTGCACACGCAGCTCGAGTCGGCGGACCACGGCCTGTGGCTGCACCTGATCCGCCGCTGGGGCGACGGTCGGCGTCCGCTGCACGTCGATCTGGCGCGGGAATCGGAGACGACGCTGTTCCAGCCGCTGCTGGAAGCGGGCCTGAGGGAACTGGCGCTGCACGGCGTCGCCGCCGACGGCGAACGGCCGCAGAGCCTGTTCCTGCTCGCCGTCGAGGGTTGGGGCGACGACCATCTGCGTCGCCTGGAGCTGCTGACGCCGGCGTTGCACGCGGCGTGGCGGCGGGCGCGGCTGCAGGTGCGGGGGCAGGCCTTGCCGCGCCGCGCGGGCTCGCTGGTGACGCCGCGCGAGCAGCAGATCGTCGAGGGGCTGCGAGCCGGCCTGAGCAACGAGGGGATCGCGATCCAGCTGGGCATCAGCATGTTCACGGTCAAGAACCACGTGCGCAAGATCCTGCGCAAGCTGGGCGCGAACAATCGCGCCCAGGCGGTCGCGATCGCGATGTCGCGCCGGGAACTCAGCGAGCCGGAGTCGCCCGCGGCGTGAACAGGCGCAGCACCACCGCGTGGACGGCGACGCCGAGCACGGCGCCGATCATGTCGGCGAGCACGTCCTGCGCGTCGGCGTCCCGGCCGGGGATCTGCGACTGCACCAGTTCGATGCCCACGCCGTAGGCGAGCAGCATCGCCAGCACGAGCCAGCGGCGGCGCGGGCCGGCGAGCAGGCATTGCATGCCGATGAAGGCCAGCGTCCCGAAGGCGGTGAAGTGGTTGGCCTTGTCCCAGCCCAGGTCGGCGGCGGGCGGCGGATGCGGCGAGAACGCCAGCCAACTGGCGCCCAGGACCACCGCGAGGAAGAGCAGGCGCCAGGCGTTGCGCCAGCGCGGGTCATGCAGGACTTCAGACATGCGGGGCAGTGTGCCACGCACGTGTGAAGCGAACGTGAGGCGGCGGCCGCTGCGCGCGGCCGTCATGCGGACTCACTCGAGATTCTCGTGATGATGGCTCGCGCCGCGCTTCCAGTAGGCCGACGCGCGGATCGCGTGGCGGTCGTGGCCCTTGTCCTCGACGAGGAGGCGCCGCACCGCCGCCATCGCCGCGGCCTCGCCGGCGCACCAGGCGTAGCCCTCGCCGGACGGCAGGCTGAGCGCGCGGACGGCGGCCAGCAGCGCCTCGTCGCTGGCGACCCAGCGCAGGTCGAGCGCGGCCGGCGTGCTGAACGCGCGGCGGTCGCTCTCCGGCACGTTCAGCAACGCGATCACGCGCGTGCCTGCGGGCAGTTCCTCGAGACGACGCGCGACGGCGGGCAGGGCGGTTTCGTCGCCGACCAGCAGGTGCCAGGCGAAGTCGGTCGGAATGATGAAGGAGCCGCGCGGTCCGCCCACGGTCAGCGTGTGGCCTGGTTGCGCCTGCGCGGCCCAGGCCGCGGCGGGGCCGTCGCCGTGCTGGGCGAACTCGATGACCAGTTCGCGCGCCGCGTTGTCGAATCGACGCGGCGTGTAGTCGCGCATGACGGGGGAACCGTCGGCCTCGGGTTCGAAGATCAGCTTCACGTGGTCGTCGAAGGAGGCGCTGACGAAGTCGACCAGCGACTCGCCGGTGAGCGTCACGCGACGGTAGTTCGGTGTCACGTCGTCGACGGCGGTCACGGTGAGTTCGCGGCGCTTGAGTTCATGGCGCACGCGCTGGACGCGGCTCGCGGCAGGCGCTGCGGGCTCGGAGGCAGGGGTGGGGATGTTCGGCGTGTTCAAGGTGTCGGGTGTCATTGCTGTGGATCTCGATATCGTTGACAATGTCATCAATCTTGCGACGAAACGATTGACAATGTCAACTAACACCACTGGCCGAAGGGGCAAGGACGAGGACGTGCTGGAGCTGGTGCATTCGGTGATGCATCGCTACCGTTCGCTGCAGTACCGCGTCCTGCGTGACGGTCCGCAGGACATCACGCACATGGAAGGCAAGGTGCTGTTCTTCTTCGACCGGCACCCGGACGCCACGCAGAGCGACCTCGCCCAGCACAGCGGCCGGGACAAGGCGCAGCTGGCGCGGCTGATCAAGACGCTGCGGGACAAGGGGCTGCTCGACGCGAAGACCGACGAGGTGGATCGCCGGCAGGTGCGCCTGAGCGTCAGCGAGGCGGGCATGACCGTGCAGCGCGAATTGAAGCGCCAGGCGAAGCAGGTGTCGGTGCAAGCCATGGCCGGCTTGAGCGCCGAGGAACAGGCGCAGCTGGCCGCGCTGCTCAAGCGCGTGCAGGCGAATCTGGGCGAGGAGTGAACCGGCTGGGACGTTGTCTTCGTGCGACGTAGGCACGGAAATTGTCGACGCCGAAAATCTGCGCTATAGTCGCAGACTCTGTTGTTCGCGACAGCGCCGATGTAGCTCAGTTGGTAGAGCAGCGCATTCGTAATGCGAAGGTCGGGAGTTCGACTCTCTTCATCGGCACCAATCCAGAAAAGCCGCTTGGGATTTCCCAAGCGGCTTTTTCTTTGGCGGCGCGCTGCGCGTCACCGCCGCGCGCCGACGGTGGCAACATGGCGCGCCATGAGCCCACACGACCACGACGATCAGCCCGGCTCCGCGCCGGTGACGCTCACGCTCGCCGCCCTGGAGGCCGAGCCGCTGCCCGGCACGCTCAAGGGACTGCCCGCGATCGCTGAAGGCGTGCCGCTGGCCGGGCTGGGCGCGCTGGGGCTGTCGCTGCTGGCCGGCGACCTGCCGCTGCCCGCGGCGATCCTGAAGGACTCGGCGCTGACCCACAACGCCCGCTGGATGCGCGACTTCACCGCGCGCGCCGGCGTGAGCCTCGCGCCGCACGGCAAGACGACGATGGCGCCGCAGCTGTTCCAGCGCCAGTTCGACGAAGGCGCCTGGGGCATGACGGCGGCGACCGCGGCGCATGTGCGCACCTACCGGCGCTTCGGCGTGCCGCGCGTGCTGCTCGCGAATCAGCTCGTCGGCAAGGCGGATCTGGAACTCGTCTTCCGCGAACTGGAAGCTTCCCCGGACTTCGACTTCTACCTGCTGGTCGATTCCGTCGCGGGCCTGGACCTGCTGCGCCGTGCCGCCGCGGAGCGCGGGCTGAAACGCCCGCTGCAGGTGCTGCTGGAAGTCGGCACGCCGGGCGGCCGCACCGGCGTGCGCACGATGGACGAGGGTGTCGCGCTCGGTCGATCGATCCGCGACGCCGCGCCGGCGATCACGCTGCACGGCGTCGAGGCGTTCGAAGGCGTCTACAGCGGCGCGGACACGTCCCGCGTGGAGTTGGGCGCGCTGACGATGATCGAGACGGTGGCCACGCTGACGCGCGTCGGATGCGCGGAGGGCTGGTTCGCGGCGGGCGAGGTGCTGCTGACGGCGGGCGGCTCGGCGTTCTTCGACATGGCGGCGAAGACGCTGGCGTCGGTCGAGGCCGCCGGCACCGGGCACACACTGCGCGTCGTGTTGCGCAGCGGCTGCTACCTCAGCCACGACAGCCTGCAGTACGAACGCATGCAGGACCGCATGCGGCAACGCGCCGGCGCGTCGTGGGGCGAAGGTCCCGGACTGCGCAACGCGATCGAGGTCTGGGCCCATGTGCAGTCGGTGCCCGAGCCCGGCCGCGCGATCTGCACGGCGGGCCGGCGCGACCTCAGCTACGACGCCTGCCTGCCGCAGCCGCTGTGGTGGTACCGGCCGAGCCTGCACGATGCGCCGCGAGCGGTGCCGGCCGACTGGGCAGTCACAAAGCTGAACGACCAGCATGCGTACGTCGATGCGGGTGCGGACGGCGGCGCGCTGCTGCTGCAGGTCGGCGACCTGATCGCCTTCGGCGTCGGTCACCCGTGTACGACCTTCGACAAATGGCCGCTGCTCTACACGGTCGACGACAGCTATCGCGTCACCGGCGGCGTGCGGACCTTCTTCTGAGACCTCCGAATCGACGGCGAGAATCCCGCCATGCATGACATCATCTGCCCGCACTGCGGCAAGGCTTTCAAGATCGACGAGGCGGGTTACGCCGACATCCTCAAGCAGGTGCGCGACACCGACTTCGAGAAGCAGCTGCACGAACGCCTCGCACTCGCCGAGCAGGACAAGCGCAACGCCGTGGAGCTCGCGCAGGCGAAGACCGCCGGCGAGCTGCAGAAGGCTGCCGCGCTCAAGGACGGCGAAATCCAGGAACTGAAGGCCAGACTCGACGCCGGCGAGGTGCAGCGCAAGCTCGCGGTGAGCGAAGCGCTCGCGGCGCTGGAGAAGCAGGCGCAGCAGTCCGCCGCGGCCAAGGACGCGGAGATCCAGCGCCTCAGGGCCAAGCTCGACGCGGCCGGCGTGACGCAGCAGCTGGCGATGTCGCAAGCCGTCGGCGCGGTGGAGAAGGAGCGCGACCAGCTGCGCAGCGGCCTCGAACGCGCGGAGCTGGAGAAGCAGCTCGCCGAGAAGTCGCTGAAAGACAAGTACGAGACGCAGATCAAGGACCGCGACGACGCCATCGAGCGGCTGCGCGACATGAAGGCGCGGCTGTCGACCAAGATGGTCGGCGAGACGCTCGAATTGCACTGCGAAACCGAGTTCAACCGCATCCGCGCGACCGCGTTCCCGCGCGCCTACTTCGAGAAGGACAACGACGCGCGCTCGGGCAGCAAGGGCGACTACATCTTCCGCGACAGCGACGAGTCCGGCACCGAGATCGTCTCGATCATGTTCGAGATGAAGAACGAGAACGACCGCACCGCCACGAAGAACCGCAACGAGGACTTCCTGAAGGAACTCGACAAGGACCGCGTCGAGAAGGGCTGCGAGTACGCGGTGCTGGTCTCGCTGCTCGAGCCGGAGAGCGAGCTCTACAACACCGGCATCGTCGACGTGTTCCACCGCTATCCGAAGATGTACGTCGTGCGGCCGCAGTTCTTCCTGCCGATGATCACGCTGCTGCGTAACGCGGCGATGAACTCGCTCAAGTACAAGAACGAGCTGGCGCTGGTGAAGGCGCAGAACATCGACATCACCAACTTCGAGACCCAGCTCGAAAGCTTCAAGTCGGCATTCGGGAAGAACTACGAACTGGCGTCCAGACGCTTCCAGACCGCGATCGACGAGATCGACAAGTCCATCGACCATCTGCAGAAGACGAAGGAGGCGCTGCTCGGCACCGATCGCAACCTGCGCCTGGCCAACGACAAGGCGCAGGACGTGACGATCAAGAAGCTGACCAAGGGCAATCCGACGATGGCCGGGAAGTTCGCCGAGCTCAGGAGCGACGACAAGCCCGCAGCCGCCGATCGCGGCGGCGCGGACGACGGCGTCGAGGGCAGCCTGTTCTGACGCACGCGCCGGGCGCCGAGGGCGTCGTGATGCAAGAAGGCCGCTCATCGAGCGGCCTCCTTCATGGCGGACATGAGGACCCGGCGGATGCCGGATCGCGGCCTCACATCATTTGGCCTTGTCGGCCTCCAGGTGGTACTGCGTCACCCGCTCGACTTCGTTCTTCGAGCCCAGCACGACGGCGACGCGCTCGTGCAGCTTGCCCGGCTGCAGGTCCATGATGCGCTGGCGGCCGTTGGTCGCCGCGCCGCCGGCCTGCTCGACCAGGAAAGCCATCGGGTTGGCCTCGTACATGAGGCGCAGCTTGCCGGCCTTGTTCGGCTCGCGCTTGTCCCACGGGTACAGGAACACGCCGCCGCGGGTCAGGATGCGGTGCACGTCCGCCACCATCGACGCGATCCAGCGCATGTTGAAATCCTTGCCGCGCGGCCCCGTCGTGCCGGCCAGGCACTCGTCGATGTAGCGCTTCACCGGCTCGTCCCAGTGCCGCATGTTGGACATGTTGATCGCGAACTCCTTGGTGTCCGCGGGGATCTTCACGTCGTCGGCGGTCAGCACCCACGAGCCCTGCTCGCGGTCCAGCGTGAACATCGCCACGCCGTCGCCCACCGTCAGCACCAGCGTCGTCTGCGGTCCGTAGACGCAGTAACCGGCCGCGGCCTGCGAGGTGCCCGGCTGGTGGAAGTCCTCCTCGCTGACGCCCTTGCTGCCCTCGACCTTCTTCAGCACCGAGAAGATGGTGCCGATCGACACGTTGACGTCGATGTTGCTCGAGCCGTCCAGCGGATCGAACATCAGCAGGTACTCGCCCTGCGGGAAACGGTTGGGCACCAGGTGGATGCTCTCCATTTCCTCCGAGGCCATCGCGGCCAGGTGGCCGCCCCACTCGTTGGCTTCGATCAGCACCTCGTTGGCGATGATGTCGAGCTTCTTCTGGACCTCGCCCTGCACGTTCTCGGACCCGGCCGTGCCCAGCACGTCGCCCAGCGCGCCCTTGTTGACGCTGATGGCGATGCGCTTGCAGGCCCGCGCGACCACCTCGATGAGCAGCCGCAGCTGCTGGGGGATGTGGCCGTGCAGCCGCTGCTGCTCGACGAGGTATTGGGTCAGGCTGACGCGTTGACTCATGAAAGGACTCCGATGGTTGCAAATCTCGTGCGCCGGGGAACGGCCCGGCGCGCGGACCGCTCCGTGCGCTGAATCAGGGCTGCGAGGCCGGCTCGCCGGACGCCGCTCCGGATGTCGATTCCGGGGCGGCGGCTTGCGTGTCGGAAGCCAACGCGCGCTGGATGATCTCGCGCACGTCGTTGGACAGGTCCGGCTTGGCGGCGACGCGGGCGATGGCTTCGCGGGCGGCGCTGCGGTACGGCTGGGCCAGCGCGGTCCAGCGGTCCATCACGCGCGCCAGGCGGCCGGCGACCTGCGGGTTGATCGCGTCCAGCGCCAGCACCTGCTCCGCCCAGAAGACGTAGCCCGCCGCGTCGGCGCGGTGGAAGGCGGCCGGGTTGAACATCGCCAGCGAGAAGATCAGGCTGCGTGCGCGGTTCGGGTTCTTCAGCGTGAAGTCGGCGTGCTTCATCAACTGCTTGACCTTGGCGAAGGTCTTGCCGTCGCGCTCGGCTGCGCGTCCCTGCAGCGCGAACCACTTGTCGATGACCAGCGCCTCGCCCTTGAACTGGGCGTGGAAACGCGCCAGCGCGCTGTCGGCCAGCTCCGCGTGCGCGTTCACGAGCGCGGACAGCGCGCCCATGCGGTCGGTCATGTTGGTCGCGTCCTTGAAGCGCTGGTACGCGCGGCCCGGCCACACGCCGTCGCCGCCGCGGGTCGCGTTCAGGACCAGCATCGCCAGCGACAGGTTCACCAGCGCGCGCTTGCCGCTCTGCACCGGGTCCGGGTTGTAGCCCGTCGTCACCTGATGGGCGTCGAAGGCCCAGGCCCAGTCGGCCTGCAGCGCCGAAGCCAGCTGCGTCTGCGCCGCTTCGACCGCGGCGTGGACGGCCTGCGGGTCGACGACGTCGAGCTGCTCGGCGATGTAGGCCTCGTCGGGCAGTTGCAGCGCCAGCGACTTGAAGGCGGGATCCAGTTCCGGATGACGCAGCACGGCGCGCATCGCGTCGACGTAGGCGTCGTCCAGCACCAGCGGCCGGCCCGAGCGCACCGCGCCCAGGATGCGGTTCAGCGCCAGGCGCTGGCTGGCTTCCCAGCGGTTGAAGGCGTCGCTGTCGTGCTGGAGCAGCACCAGCAGCTCGGCGTCGCCGAGGCCGTCGTCCAGCACCACCGGCGCGGAGAAGCCGCGCAGCAGCGACGGCACCGGCTCGGAAGGCACGTTGACGAAGACGAAGGATTGCTCGGCCTGGTCCAGCACCAGCACGCGCTCCGTGTCGGTCGTGCCGGCGTCGCCGTCTTCGCCCTGCAGCATCAGCGGCAGCGACTGGCCGTCGCGCGAGAGCAGACCCAGGGAGACCGGGATCACCTGCGGCAGCTTCGCGGCCTGACCGGCAGCCGCTGCGCTCGATTGCGTCAGCGTCAGCGTCCAGGTCTGCGCGGCGGCGTCGTACACGCCGCGGGCCTGCAGGCGCGGCGTGCCGGCCTGCGCGTACCAGCGCTTGAAGGCGTCCAGACGCGTCGTCAGCGGCGAGCCCGGATTCGCGTCCGCGATCGCCTGTGCGAAGTCGTCGCAGGTCACGGCCTGACCGTCATGGCGCTCGAAGTACAACGCCATGCCCTTGGCGAAGCCGTCGCGGCCGACCAGCGTCTGGTACATCCGGACGACTTCCGCGCCCTTCTCGTAGACGGTGGCGGTGTAGAAGTTGTTGATCTCGACGTACTCGTCGGGACGGACCGAGTGGGCCATCGCGCCGGCGTCCTCGGGGAACTGGCGGGCGCGCAGCGCGCGCACGTCCTCGATGCGGCAGACCGCGCGCGCGCTCGGCGTGGCGGCCATGTCCTGGCTGAACTCCTGATCGCGGAAGACGGTCAGGCCTTCCTTGAGCGACAGCTGGAACCAGTCGCGGCAGGTGACGCGGTTGCCGGTCCAGTTGTGGAAATACTCGTGCGCGACGATGGACTCGATGCGGGCGAAGTCCGCGTCGGTCGCGGTGGCGGGGGAGGCCAGCAGCGCCGAGGTGTTGAAGATGTTCAACCCCTTGTTCTCCATCGCGCCCATGTTGAAGTCGGACACGCCGACGACCATGAAACGCTCCAGATCCAGCGGCAGGTTGAAGCGCGCCTCGTCCCAGACGACGGACGCGATCAGCGAGTTCATCGCGTGTTCGGTCTTCTCCAGGTCGCCCTGGCGGACGTAGACCTGCAGCAGGTGGTCCTTGCCGCCGCGGGTGCGGATGCGCTGCTCGCGCGCGACCAGGTCGCCGGCGACCATCGCGAAGAGGTAGCTGGGCTTGGGGAAGGGATCATGCCACTTGGCCAGGTGTCGGCCGTTGTCCAGCTCGGCCGACTCGACCAGGTTGCCGTTGGACAGCAGCACCGGGAATCTGGCCTTGTCGGCGCGCATCGTCACCGTGTAGACCGCCATCACGTCGGGGCGGTCCAGGAAGTAGGTGATGCGGCGGAAGCCTTCGGCCTCGCACTGCGTGAAGAAGCTGCCGCCGGAGGTGTAGAGGCCCGACAGCGTCGTGTTCTTGTCCGGGCAGCAGGTGTTGCGGATCTCGAGCGTGAAGTCGGCGTCCGGCACGTTGTCGATGATCAGCTCATGGCCTTCCTGGCGGAAGGACACGCTCTCGCCGTCGATCAGCACGCGCAGCAGGTTGAGTTCCTCGCCATGCAGGCGCAGGGGACCGTGAGGGACCGCGGCGTTGCGTTCCAGGCGCATCTTGCTGGCGACCAGCGTCTTCAGCGGATCGAGGTCGAAGCACAGGTCGACGGTGCGGATCCAGAAGATCGGCGCGACGTAATCGGCGCGGCGGATCAGGGTGGCAGTGCCTTCACGCATGGCGGGCTTCCTTGTAGGAATGAAGAAGCCCCGGGCCGGGGGTCGAGCGCCGGGGCATTTGTCTCGGAGTCTTCTTAGACGCCTTGTTTCAACGAGGCGGTGATGAATGCGTCGAGATCACCGTCCAGCACCTTCTGGGTGTTGGAGATTTCGACGTTGGTGCGCAGGTCCTTGATGCGGCTCTGGTCCAGCACGTACGAGCGGATCTGGTGGCCCCAGCCCACGTCGGTCTTGCTGTCCTCGAGCTTCTGCTGCTCGGCCATGCGCTTCTTCATCTCATGGTCGTACAGGCGCGAGCGCAGGCGCTTCCACGCGACGTCGCGGTTGCTGTGCTGGCTGCGGCCGTCCTGGCACTGGACGACGATGCCGGTCGGGATGTGGGTCAGGCGCACCGCCGAGTCGGTCTTGTTGATGTGCTGGCCGCCGGCGCCGGACGCGCGGTAGGTGTCGGTGCGGACGTCCGACGGGTTGATGTCGATCTCGATCGAATCGTCCACTTCCGGATAGACGAACAGCGAGGCGAAGCTGGTGTGGCGGCCGCCCGAGGAGTCGAACGGGCTCTTGCGCACCAGGCGGTGCACGCCCGATTCGGAGCGCAGCAGGCCGAAGGCGTACTCGCCTTCCACCTTGATGGTGGCGCTCTTGATGCCGGCGATCTCGTCGTCGGTCTGCTCTTCGACCTCGGCCTTGAAGCCCTTGCGCTCGCAATACTTCAGGTACTGTCGCAGCAGCATGCCGGCCCAGTCGCAGGCCTCGGTGCCGCCGGCGCCGGCCTGGATGTCCACGAAGCAGTTCAGCGGATCGGCCGGGTTGTTGAACATCCGGCGGAACTCGAGTTCCTCGACCTTCTCGGTCAGCTTGGCGGATTCGGCCTCGATGGTCTGGATGCCGGCGACGTCGTTGTCGTCCTTGGACATCTCGAAGAGCTCGAGGTTGTCGGTGATGTTGGACGTCAGGTAGTTGATCGTCTCGACGACCTGTTCCAGCGTACGCTTTTCCTTGCCGAGTTCCTGGGCCCGCTTGGGGTCGTTCCAGACGTTGGGGTTCTCCAGGGCGGCGTTGACTTCATTCAACCGCAGTGCTTTGCGGTCGTAGTCAAAGGTACCCCCTTAGCGCGTCGGTACGCGCTTGCAGATCGGTCAGCGTGTTGCCGATCGCATTGATTTGTTCGATTTCCATGATTCGCTCGAAGCGTTCGAAGGGTGGAGCCCCCGACGAGGGGACCCGAAGCCGGGTATTTTCTCATGCTGAGGCGAACAGGCTCCCTAAGATGCCGGGATGCGCCAGAAACCGCCTGTCCCCGATGCGGGTTACCCGTCCGGTAACCCCGGCGGCACCCCCTCCGGCATGTTCCGCGCCCGGCGTCGCCGGGTGCGGCGCGGCAACTGGCGTCTGACGCTGACGCTGCTCGCGGTGTGGGCGCTGGTGACCTTCGGGGTGGCGTATTTCGCCCGGGCGCTCAGCTTCGATTTCTTCGGCTGGCCGTTCAGCTTCTGGGTAGGCTCGCAGGGAGCGCTGATCGTCTACGTCGCGATCGTCGTCATCTACGCAGTCGTCATGAACCGCCGGGAGGCGGCGGCCGGGGTGCAAGACCCGGCACCGTATGTCGATGAGATGGAGGCTAAGCGCTCGGAGAAGGAGCGCTCCGGGCCGATCACCGGTTTCTGAAGGACCGACCACCTGCTCGGTCTGGTGCGTTGGCCGCCGAGGTATGGGGCCCCAGCCGCAAGGGCTGAAACCCCACACCTCACCGTCCCCCACCACTGCCGTCCTGCCCCGGTTTTGCTACCGAGGACTGCGGGTCAGAAGGGGGCGCCTTCCTGCTTCGCGGCGGCAAGCTGCGCCTGCAGCTCCGCGACTTGCGCGCGCAGCCTGATGTTCTCGTCCTGCAGCGCGCCGACCTGCGCACGCAGCAGGGCGACGGCCGGATCGGCTTCGAGTTCACCGTCGTCGTTGGTCGGCACGTCCAGCAGCGCGACCGCGACTTCGGCGACCGCATCGCCCGCGGCCTTCTTGCCGACCTTGGACTCGCGCACGCGCTTGGCGGCCTGACGCAGTTCCTTCTTGCCGCCGGCGGCGGCCGCGGCCTGCTCCTCGGCGGGCAGATCGGAGATCACGGCGGCGGCGCTGATCGAGACCTCGCCCGACTTCACGGCGGCCACGAGTTCCGGCGCGGCGGCCTTCTGGATCTTCTCGATCTGGGTGACCGTGGCGCTGCTGATGCGCGCGGCACGCGCGATGGCTTCGCGGCTCTTCAGCGGCGGGGCGTCGGGCACGGGTGCGGCGGTCGCGTCGGCGGCGGGGGCCTCCGGGGCCGGGTCGTTGAGCACGGCCAGCCGGCGCGCTTCCATGATCTCCTTCTTGCGCAGCGCGAGCACGCCGCGCTGGAAGTCGGAGACGCTGCGGCGGCCCAGGTGCTGGTCGATCATCCACAGGTGGACGTCCTCCATGGACTTGAAGCGGGTGTTCTGGACCGTCTGGAAGGGGATGCCGTGCTTGGTGCAGATGCCGTGGCGGTTGTGGCCGTCGACGAGGATGTCGCCCCAGAGCACGAGTGCGTCGCGGCAACCCTCGGCGAGGATGCTGCGCTCGAGCGCGGCGTATTCGTCCTCGGTCAGCGGGTCGATGTAGGCCTTGAGTTCTTCGGTGACGATGATGTTCATGGGGACGGGCAGCGGGACGGCAGGGGACGACAGGGAGAAAGGCGTCGGCGGGGCATGGCCCTGCCGCGTGGTGTTCGGAATGTGCGACTGGCGCGCGGGTCGCACGGGCGACGGACGACGCCGGAAAAGGGCGGCATTCTGCCTAACTCGCGGCGCTACCCTGTCGCACTCCGAGCACGAGCGTCGGAAATCCCACGGAACCCACCCCCAGATGAGCGCCCCCCGATGAGCGAGATGAGCGAAGCGATCCCCGCGCCGGCCGACCCGCTGTCCGGCGGCTGGGACTATCCGTGCCCCCATCGGTTGGCGGTGAGCCCCCAGCCGGCGGACATCGACGGTCTGAATCACACCAACAACGCGGTCTATGTGAAGTGGTGTGAGCAGGTGGCGTGGTCGCACTCGGTGGCGCTGGGGCTGGACATCGAGGACTACCGGCGGCTCGACCGCGCGATGGCGATCCGCCACGGCGGCTACGACTACCTGCTGCCGTCCTTCGAAGGCGAGGCGCTGGTGCTCGGCACCTGGCTGACGGCGGGGGACGGGAAGCTGGCGATGGAGCGCCGCTTCCAGCTGCGTCGCGCGAGCGACGGGCAGACGCTGATGCGCGGCCGCTGGGATCTGGTCTGCATCGAAATCAGCGGCGGCCGTCCGAAGCGGATGCCGCCGGAGTTCATCGCGGCGTATCAGGCGGCGGTGGTGTCGAGGGACTAGCCGAGGAACTCCTGCACCGCTCGCGCGAGCGCCTCAGGCTGGTCGTGATGCATCATGTGCGCCGCCTGCTGAAGCGTGACGCGCTGGAGATCCTTCACGACGCCGAGCCGGCTCTCGAAGTCCTCGCGCGGATAACGATCCCCCCACCACTGCGAGAGCTTGGTCTCGCTGCCCTCGACCCACAGCGTGGGCGCCTCGATGCGCGACCAGCAGGCGAGGGCTTCGGCCTTCTTGTAGAGCACCGGATTGGTCCGCTTGTGCGCGGGGTCGCCAAGGATGTGCCAGCGTCCGTCGTCGTCCTGCTTCGACCAATGCGGCGCGAGCCACGCCGCCTTGTCGGCGGAGAGCCGTGGATTCGTCTTCATCAGCCGCTGCGCGACGCCATCGACGCTGTCATAGGTCTTCAGGCTCTGCGGCTCCTTGAGTTCGTCGAGCCAGCTCGCGAGCCGCGTCGGTGCCATCTCGGGCGTCGTGTCCGGCAGCCCGAACCCTTCGAGATTCACGAGCTTGCGCAGCCGTTGCGGCCGCACACCCGCGTAGGTCATCGCGATGTTGCCGCCCATGCTGTGGCCGAGCAGGTCCACGGGCGCTTCCGGACTGAGCGCATCGAGCAGCGCATCCAGATCGCCGAGGTAGTCGGGGAACCAGTACGCGTCGCTGCCATTGGAGTCGGTGAGCCCGAAGCCGCGCCAGTCGATGGCGACGACGCTGCGCTCGTCGCGGAAGGCGTCGACCATGAACTGGAACGACGCGCCGACGTCCATCCATCCGTGGACCATCACGAGCAGCGGTCGCTGCCCATCGGGCTCAGGTCCCCAGCGCAGCACGTGGTGGCGCAGACCGCGCAGCTGCATGAACCCGCTGCGATGCGGACGGCGGACGGTGTACTCGGAAGCTGGCGCGGAACTCGGGTCGGTGCTCATGGACGGCGACTGTAGTGCGGCGCGGGCAGGCGCGCTTTCGCCATGGAGACAGGGTGCGGCGAGGCGGCCGATCGGAATTCAGAATTTCCTCCCCGCCCCCCAATCCCCGACATCACACTTCCCGCTGAATCCCGGCAGCCCCTTGATCTCGATGAGCCCGCTGCGCCGATCGATGTTGAGGCTCGGGCGATTGAGCCCGTTCACCCGGTACCGCGCCGTGATGCGCTCCGGCTGCAGCTGGAGATCCTCCAGCGCCCACCAGCCCTCCGTGCCGCCCGAGTTGAGCGGCGGGATCATCTTGCCGGTGAGGTGGATGCGACCCTCACCGTCCCGGATGTCGATCTGCACGCCGGAGTTGAACTGCTCGTTGCCCGTCTCCATGCGCTGCATGGGCTCGTACTTCTTGCTGCGGTCGTTCCACTCATAGCCCATGTGCGAGGAGTACGTCGCGTGCTGGCCGCTGCCGTAACAGACCAGCGTGATCGCATCGGGTTGGGGCGGCGTCGGCTCGGCGTCGCTGCTCGCGCCACCCGGGCGGCAGTTCTGCGTGGGGATCTTCTCGATGCTGGCGTAGCGACCGTTGGTGGTGGCGATGCTGACGCATTGCTTCTGCACGTCGCTCCACCAGAAGGTCCACGATTGGTCCCGAACCCGCGTCGCCCGCACGAACTGGTAGCCGCGCGCCTGCATCTGCGTTTCTCCGCTGCTGCCGCGCGCACCCACCAGATCGGACAGGTCGCCAGGAGGCTCGGCATGCGCGGACCCCGGCGATCCGATCGACGCGAAGGCGGCCGCGATCAGCGCGGCGGTGGGTCTGATTCGATTCATGGTCTCATCCCTTGTGCGTTGCGAGGTGGAAGGCGATGGCGCTCACGCCGGGGCGTGGCCGGATGCCGCCAGCAGGAGGCCCAGAGAAAACAGGGTCCAGTCGTTGAGCACATGCGCGAGCGTCGACACCCAGAGGTTGCGTGTGCACAGATAGGCCAGCGACAGGACCAGACGCGCCGATCCGATGACCACCACGCACTGCACCCAGTTCCACTGGTAGGTGGGCAGGTGAGCCAGACCGAAGATCAGCGCGGAGATCAACCATGCGGCCACGATCGCCGTCCGCCTGGACCAGCCGGCCCGGGCCGTGAAGAGCGTCATCAGGGCGAGGAAGGGCAGCATCGTCAACACTTCCTCGCCCAGCAGTTGAGGCAGGCTCTGCAAGGCGAAGAGCCATCGATCCGACGTCGAGTCATGCACCAGGACATCGAAGACGGGATTGGCGCTCACGTCGAAGAAGCGGGTCGTCAGCAGGCCCAGGGCGACCGTGACGACCAGGTTGAGCAGCGCGATCCCTACCGCGATCGCGACCGCCTTGACGCCCAGGCGTTGGAACAGTGCCCGCCAATGTCGGCCCGCCACCGCGCGCAGCGCCAGCAAGGGAATGGCGGGAAAGAGGACGGCCGGGATGAACGCCAGGATCGGCGAGGTGTCGCCGAACGGCAGATGGAGCGCCAGGAAGCCGGCGACCACGGCCAGCATGAGCCCTGCCAATTGAGCTGGACGCAAGGCGACGGGTTCACCGTTGTAGTACGGGAAGTCTCTGGTCATCCTGTTGGCCTCACCCACGCTGTCGTGCGCCATGCTCCCGAGAGACGCCCGCCATGGCAAGCCGCGACGAGCCGGGGTACAGAATACCCACATGTCCGCACAACCCGACCCCTATTCCCTCCGCCCCGCGCGCCCCGACGACCTGACCGCGATCGTCGGCCTGATCGGCGAGCTCGCCGACTTCGAGCACCTCTCGCACCTGATGGACGTGACGCCGGAAAAGCTGCTCCCGCATCTCTTCGGCGAGCGCCCCGTCTGCGAGGCCATGGTCGCCCAGCATGAGAGCGGATCGGTCGTCGCCTTCGCGCTGACCTTCACCAATTTCTCGACCTTCCTCGGCAAGCCGGGGATGTACCTGGAAGACCTGTACGTGCAGCCCGCGCATCGCGGCGCGGGACTGGGCAAGCGCATGCTCACGCGCCTGGCACAGATCGCGATCGAGCGCGACTACGGCCGCTTCGAATGGTGCGTGCTCGACTGGAACGAGAACGCCATCCGCTTCTACGAGAAGATGGGCGCGACGATCATGCCGGACTGGCGCTTGTGCCGTCTCGCCGGCGACTCGCTCGCGCGATTCAAGGGCTGAGGAAGCGCAGGCGCCAGCCGCCAGCCGCCAGCCGCTAGCCGCCAGCCGCAGGTGGCATAGCCTTGGGCATCGTCGAGCCAGAGGAGCGGATCACCTGGTCCAGGTGCGCGGCCACATCGAACAGTTCAGCCCCTTCCCACGACGAGGATCTGTTGGGGGGCAGACCGCTCTGCGCACGACTCGCGATGTCGGACGGCAGCGTGGACAGAAGCCTCGGAAAGGCGCGGCAGTAGCCGGTGGCGACGCCGGCGAACTCGGCCAGTTGGCGATAGGAAATGCAGCAATCCGGCGGCACCGCGTGCAGGACGCGAATCACGCGCGCCTGCCATTTTTCGCTCATCGCGGGGATGGCTGATCGCGCGTACCGCATCTGATCGCCCCGTGTGAGGGTGCCTCCGCGCACAACGCGCGCCAGAACGCCTCGACTCGATCCCATGGACCGAAGCAGCCCGGGACTGCGTCTTTCCAGCAGGCTGCAAGGCTCGCACTGGAACGTGAGCCACAGCACGACGTCTGGTCCGATGGCAAGGAGATCACCGGAATTCAAGTCGTCGGTCGGGACGTCCACCAGCAGGTTTTCCCTCAGCGTATTGCTTGGAAGGTTCAACCGCTCATAGGCCGGCTGACCTGCGATCAGCAACTGTCGAGGGGAGCGTGGCGACGCATGCCGATCTCCAACAGCGCCGAGGTGCTTGATCAGTTGGAGCGAGGACTGCGGGCGCGCGCAGGGATCCCTGGGGCCGCGGAAAAAAAGTCCCGTGACCTTGCCGATCGTCTGCCAGTGCGCATCGCCGGGTTGTCCTTTCGACCCGCCGACACCAAGCTCGTGGCAGGACTGGGGACCATCCAATGAGGGCTTGCGCATCAACCCACTTCAACCGAGGTCAACCTGCTTCAACCAGTCGTTCAGCAACGCCGGCGGACGCGCGATCAACGCGCGGTCGCCTTGCACGACGATCGCCCGCTGCAGCAGCTTCGGGCGGTCCGCGACGGCCTGCAGCAGCTGGGTGTCGGTCAACGAGTCGTCCGCCAGATTCAGCTCGCGATAGTCGTCCTCGTTGTCGCGCACCATCGCGCGCACCGGCGTGCCGAGTTGCCGGTGCAGCGTCTGCAGTTCGGGCAGCGTCAGCGGCGTCTCCAGGTATTCGACGACCTCGGGATGGAAGCCGCGGGACTCCAGCAGCGCGAGCGCCTCGCGCGACTTGGAGCAGCGGGGGTTGTGCAGGATCTTGAGGGCCATGCGGACCAGTGTAGGAGCCACGATCCGGATATCGATATGCGGATCGCCCGACGCTTGCCCATGCACCTCCCGCGGGCATCTGGGTTCCCGCCAGGCACCGACCTGGCGCTACGGGCTTTCCATGAAGACCGCCCCTTACCCGGTCGATAGCATCCACGCTCTTGTGCCAGACCAGGATGGAGACACGATGACCGGGAAGTCCGGCAAGACCGTCAAGGACGCGAGTCCGGCCGACGGCATCACCGTGCCCACCGCGGCGACCCGCGCCGCGCCCGACGCCTACGCGCTGATCCATGGTGCCTTCCGCTGGCAGGTGCCTGAGCGCCTCGCGATCGCCGAGCTCTGCTGCGGCCGCTGGGCCCGCGAGACGCCCGACGCGCCCGCCGTCTTCTTCGACAGCGACAGCGGCTGTCGCGCCCAGTATTCCTTCGGCCAGCTGCAGCGCGCGGCCAACCGCCTGTCCAACGCGCTCAAGCGTCAGGGCGTCGAGGCCGGCGATCGCGTGGCGATCGTGCTGCCGCAGCGCTTCGAGACCGCCGTCGCGCACATCGCGATCAACCAGCTCGGCGCGGTCGCGATGCCGCTGTCGATGCTCTTCGGGCCCGACGCGCTCGAGTACCGTCTCAAGGACAGCGAGGCCAAGGTCGCGATCGTCGAAGGCGGGGCGCTCGACGCGCTGCGCGCCGTGCGCGCGACCTGTCCGTCGCTGCTTCACGTGCTGGTGGTCGGCGAGTCCGATGCCCACGCGGGCGAGGCCGCCTGGATGGCCGCGCTGCAGGCAGAGGACGCGCGCTTCGCCTCGCGCGACAACGCGGCCGAAGACCCCGCGATCCTGATCTACACGAGCGGCACGACCGGCGCGCCCAAGGGCGCCCTGCTGCCGCAGCGCGCGCTGCTGGGCAACCTCACCGGCTTCATCGCCAGCCAGAACTGGTTCGGCTTCGATCCGCACGATCCTTCCGTGCGCAGCGACGCCGTGTTCTGGAGCCCCGCCGACTGGGCCTGGACCGGCGGACTCATGGACGCGTTGCTGCCGTCGCTGTGCTTCGGCCGGCCCATCCTCGGCTACCAGGGACGCTTCTCGCCGGAGAAGGCCTTCGAGCTGATGCAGCACTATCGTGTGAGCCACACCTTCCTGTTCCCGACCGCGCTGAAGGCGATGATGAAGGCCGTGCCCCATCCCGCCGAGCGCTACACGCTGCACCTGCAGGCCGTGATGAGCGCCGGGGAAGCCGTCGGCGATGCCGTGTTCGATTGGGGCAAGCGCGAACTCGGCGTGACGATCAACGAGATGTTCGGACAGACCGAGATCAACTACGTCGTCGGGAATTGCGCGCGGCTGTGGCCGGCTAAGCCGGGCAGCATGGGGCGCGCCTATCCGGGTCACCGCGTCGCGGTGATCGATGAGGAGGGGCAGGTCTGTCCGCCCGGACAGATCGGCGAACTGGCCGTGCATCGCCGCGACGCGCACGGCACGCCGGATCCGATCTTCTTCCTCGGCTACTGGCGCAACGAGGCGGCGACCGCCGCGAAGTTCACCGGGGATCCGGCGGACAGCTGGTGCCGCACCGGCGACCTCGCGCGCACCGATGAGGACGGCTATCTCTGGTACCAGGGCCGCGCCGATGACCAGTTCAAGGTCGCGGGGTATCGCATCGGTCCGGGGGAGATCGAGAACTGTCTGGTGCGCCACGATGCCGTCGCCAATGCGGCGGTCGTACCCAAACCCGATGTCGAGCGCGGCGCGCTGGTGAAGGCCTTCGTCGTGCTGGCGCCGGGCCGGCAGCCGTCGGCGGCGTTGACCGCGGAGCTGCAGGACTTCGTCAAGCAGCGGCTCGCGCCCTACGAGTACCCGAAGGAGATCGAGTTCCTCGACGCGCTGCCGATGACGACCACGGGTAAGGTGCAACGGCGCGTGCTGCGGCAGCTGGAAGCGGACCGGGCGGCGGGAATCGCCGTCTGATCCGTTGACTGCCCCGGCCGCTGGCCCTCACCCCCCGCCCTCTCCCGAGGTGCGGGAGAGGGAGCCGCGAAAGGCTCAGACATTACTCCCTCTCCCGCTTGCGGGAGAGGGCAGGGGTGAGGGCCAGCAGCCTCACGCATGAACCAGCAGCCCGGCGGCGTTCGCTCAACTCGCGCGCGGGTTGCGCAGCTTGACGTAGAGCTTGGTGTTGGCGCCCGGCTGCGGTTGCAGCAGCGCCGCGTCGGGCCATTGCTCCTGGCCGGTCAGCACCGTGCAGGCGCGCGACGGCTTCCCCTTGGGCGTCTCCGGCTCGCGCTGCTGGGCTTCGGAAGGCAGGGGCAGGCGCAGGTGCTGGCCGCCCTCCGTCCAGTCGAGGTTCCACTGCGGCTGGTCGCTGCACACGATGACGCCGTCGATCTGCGGGAACATCCAGCGCACGTACCAGGGCAGCAGCTCGGTGCGCAGCCGCTGCCCGACCGACACGATGCGGCGCACCGTGGCCATGTCCAGCATCTCCGGCGGCGTCGCGAGGTCGATGCTCAGCCGAACGCCCAGGTCGCCCTTGGGGACGTTGGTGCCGAAGTCCATGTCCTTGACCCGCTGCTCGGAAAAGGTCGGCAGGTCGAAGCGGCCCTTGTCGTCGACCGGGATCGGGATGTAGTCGTCGTCGCTCATCAGCGCGAGCTTGGTGCCCGCCGGCGGCGGCTTGGTATTGTCCTTCGCATCGGTCAGCACGAAGCGGCTCACGAACAGGCCTTCTCCTTCGGTCCTCAACTTCGACAGCAGCTCGTTGAGCCGCTTGTAGGGGAAGGAGGCGCCGCGCTTCATGTCGCTCTGCACGGTGGGCAGGGCCGTGGCGCCAGCGGCAGACGACGTGCTGGCCGCAGGAGCAGCTTCCGCCGATGAAGCGGAGGCTGAGCCTGGCTCGACCATGGTTGCCGCGGCGGCAGGATCGCACGCGACAAGGGCGGCGGACGCCGCGAGCGCCACCAGCGCGATGAGCGCGCCACGCGGAACGCGCCAGGTCGTGCGGATGATCTGTTGAGGCTTCACTTCGACTCTCTCCCTTTGTCGCGGATGCGATCTGCGCTGAACGGTGCGCTGTCGGTTTGGGTTGACGACGCGTGTCCCGCGTCGGGGCGTCATCGTCTGCACTTGCCCCGGGCCTCGGCGAGCACCCAGAACGGCAGACTGAGCAGGCCCGCGCCGGCGCCCGCGAACTCGCCCTTCAGGCAATCGCCGGTGGCGCCC
The DNA here is from genome assembly GCA_004210455.1 of Rubrivivax sp. Lineage (GTDB taxonomy): Bacteria > Pseudomonadota > Gammaproteobacteria > Burkholderiales > Burkholderiaceae_C > Roseateles. The sequence goes on from SEFA01000011.1 coordinate 39,208, forward strand.
TTCATCATTTCCTTCCCCAACTTCGTCGATGCGTCGATCTTCTCGGGCGCGAGGCTGGCCTGGTCCATCCGCTCGGCAAGCAGCGGCTGCCCTTGCGTCGATTGGCGGACCGCGTGTTGCGTCGCGGCGCCGTACATCAGGTCTCGACCGGTCGGACCGGCTGCTGCGGAAGCCGCGGAGGCCGGTGCGGGAGCGGTCACCACGACGGTCGAACGAGGTTCCTCGCGGGGCGCCTCCGTATCAGGCACGGGAGACCGCCGGATCGGCCTGGGGTCAGGCATTGCGCGACGCGCGATCCGCGGTGGGGGTGAAGTCGGTGCGGGAGTGGCCTTCGGCAGCGGCGGCAGCTGGATCGTCACCATCCGGATCGACGAGCTGCGCTGATCGCGATGTGATTCCGCCCGGTGCCAGGCGTGCTGCAGCCAGCCGATCAACGCGACGTGCAGCAGCAGCACCGCGCCGATGGCGAGCGCTCGCGGTCGGAAGCGGCGTGTCGACCCACGACGATCTTGAGGATCGGGCGCATCGAACGCATCGAGCGCATCAACCGCTGCCATCGGAGCCTCCGTCCTCGGGTTCGTCGCCGGGCTCCCAGGCGAGCAGGTCGCCCGGCTGGCACTGCAGCACCGCGCAGATCCGCGACAGCGTGTCGAAGCGCACGCCGCGCACCTTGCCGGACTTCAGCAGCGAGAGGTTGGCCTCGGTGATGCCGATGGCTTCGGCGAGCTCCTTCGAGCGCATCTTGCGCTGCGCGAGCATCACATCGAGTCGGACGACGATGGGCATGGCGGGGGGGCGTTGTGGGGGTCGGAAGGCCGGTCCGTTCAGACGAACTCGGCGTTCTCCTGCGCCATGCGCTGGGCCTCGTGCATCACCATCGCCATCGCGATCAGCACCAGGCCCAGCAGCAGCACGACGTAGTGCTGGCTGCCCAGGTGCACCGACAGCATCCGCTGCCCGGGCGGGTTGCCCATGGTCAGCGCGAGGATGGACGCCGTGTCCGTCAGCGGCATGACGAGCGCCATCGCCGTCACCGACTGGCCCAGGCGCCGCAGGTGGCGCGTCGCGCCGTCGGTGAAGACCTCGCCGCGCAGATAGGCGCCGAAGAGCCGCCACAGGCACAGCAGCGCGAAGAGCGTCAGCAGCGCCTGCGGCAGGTTCACCGCCAGGCCCCAGGCGCGAGAGACGGCGTCGAATTGCATGGCGCAGTCCAGGCACCATTCCTTGCGCGCGGTGCGCTCGACCAGGCCGCGGTTGGTCCAGAACGTCGCGTGGAAACCCACCACCACCGCCATCGCGATCAGCGCCATCGCCCGCACGCAGTGGGCAATCCAGCGGATGCGCCGTAGGCCGGCAGGGAAAGTCGTGTCGCTCATGGTCTTACCGTGGGGTGGCAAGAAATTACTGTAAAACAATAATTTCTGAGATGCAATGACGGCGCGTGTAAAGGCGACGCCGGGCGCCCGCGCGGCGATCGCCCAGGCTTGGTCCGCGGGCGCGGCGACGGCGCGCGGGCTCATGCACACTGGCCCGCTGCATGTCACGGAGAACAAGATGGAACGCGTCACCCTCGGACAGTCCGACCTCTCGGTCAGCCGCATCGGCCTGGGCACGATGACCTTCGGCGAACAGGTCGACGAGGCCGGCAGCCAGGCGTTGCTCGATCGCGCGGTGGCCGCCGGCATCACCCTGCTGGACATCGCCGAGATGTACCCGGTGCCCGCCCGCGCCGACACCTTCGGCCGGACCGAGGAGATCATCGGCCGCTGGTTGAAGGCCCGGCCCGGGATGCGCGAACGCGTCGTCGTGGCGACCAAGGTCGCCGGGCCCTCGCGCGGCTACGACTGGATCCGCGACGGCAGCAAGGATCTGACCAGCGCGCAGATCGTGCAGGCCTGCGAAGACAGCCTGAAGCGGCTGCAGCTCGACACGATCGACCTGTTCCAGATCCACTGGCCGGCGCGGCATGTGCCGATGTTCGGCGGGGTCTATTTCGAGCCGGCGAAAGACAACCCGGTCGCTTCCATCCAGGAGCAGCTGGAAGCGCTCGGACAGCTGCAGCGCGCCGGGAAGATCCGCCATGTCGGGCTGTCCAACGAGACGGCTTATGGCGTCGCCGAATTCGTCCATCTGGCCGCGCGGCTCGGCCTGCCGCGCATCGTCAGCGTCCAGAACCCCTACAGCCTCGTGAACCGGATCGTCGAGAACGGCCTGGACGAGGCGCTGTACCGTCATCAGGTCGGGCTGCTGGCGTATTCGCCGCTGGGCTTCGGTTCGTTGACGGGCAAGTACGACCAGCACGGGTTGACCGACCCCGCCAATCCGGGGCGGCTCGCGATCTTCGACAGCATGAAGAAGCAGCGCTGGGCGCGGCCGGAGACACTGGCCGCGGCGCGCCGCTACAACGCGCTCGCGGCGGAGCTGGGGATGACGCCGTCGACGCTGGCGATCGCGTGGGTGCACTCGCGCTGGCAGACGGCGAGCACGCTGATCGGCGTCACGTCGGCGGCGCAGCTGGATGAGAACATCGCCGCCATCGGGCGGACCCTCGACGCGGACACGCTGGCCCGCATCGACCGCATCCGCTGGGAGATCCGCGATCCGGCGCAGTGAACCTCTCTTACTCCCTCTCCCGCACTGCGGGAGAGGGCGGGGGTGAGGGTCGTCGTACTGCCACCACCCTCACCCCAACCCCTCTCCCGCAGTGCGGGAGAGGGGCCAAGAGGGCCCAAGAGGGCCCAAGAGGGCCCAAGAGGGTCAACAGGGGTCAAGAGCGGGCGCTCAGTTCATGAGTAGCTCGAACGTGCCGTCGGCCAGCTTCTGCCCGTTGACCATCACCTCGATCGCGTGGGTGCCCGCGTAGTGGGTGCGGGTGGTGAAGTTGCGCAGCGCGCGGCGGATGCGGAGGGACGTCGACGCGCCGGCTTCGAGTTCCACCGTCTTCAGCTTGAAGACCTTCGGCGACGCGCCACCGTTCTTCTTCACGTAGTGCACGGCGTAGTCGACGACCAGGCGCTGCGTCGTCTCCGCCGTCGATCGCAGCTCGAAGGCGATCTCGATCTCGCCGCCGATCGCCACGCGCGTCGGTGCGATCGCGAGGCGTTCCACCACCGCCCGTGCGCCGTCGCTGGCGCCGATCAGCGTCAGCGCCCGCGCGTCGCCCTGCTTGATCCGCGACCGCAACGCATGCTTGACGATCCACGCGCTGCGCTCGTCGGCGAGGTCCCAGTCGCTCACCTCCGCGAAGACCCAGTCCGCGTGGTCCTTGGTGATGTCGTTGAGGTTGTTGGCGACCGAGCGCCGCACGTAGAGGCTGTCGTCGGCGCGCAGCGCCTGGAGGATTTCCGCCAGCGGCGCCGGATCGGCGACCAGCGCGTCGAGGCGGAAGGACCACGGCAGCCGCGGCCGGCTGCCCTCGCTGGCGAGGCGCCGCACGTGCTCGTCGCGGTCCGTGGTCCAGCGCGTCATCGTCTTCAAGGTGCCGGCCAGGTCCTGGCGCAGGAAGGGACGGATCGCGAATTCCGCGGTGCCGTGCGCCGTCATCCGCTTGAGCGCCTTCAGCGACGCCGCGGGATCGTGCAGCCCGTAGCTCGCGACGAAATCGCACAGCCCCATGTTCACGAACGCGCCGCCGGTGTTCGGCGCGGTGGCGACGACGGCATCCAGCTTGTCCGCGAAGCGCCCGGGCATGGCGGCGTCCAGCGCTTCGGCCACGCGATGCACGCGTTGCATGATCGACAGCGGCGCCAGCCCGTCGGTCGCCACGGCCATGAAGCGCTTGCGCTGGAAACCCGGCGTCGATTCGGCGAACGCGGCGGCGAGCGAGCGCAGCGCGGTCTCGCCGATCAGGTCCTTGAGGTGGTAGCTGGAGGTCGAGGCGGCGTCCGTCATGGGGGCTCGGTGAACACGAAGTGCGGCGGAGCGTAGCGCGAGCGCCGCCGTCGTCTGTCAGGAGGGCCGGCACCCCAGGCGCGCTCGTGCGGCGCGCGCAGCAAGCTCGTACAAGCCGCCGGCGCGGCCAGCGCGGACAATCGCGGCATGAGCAAGAAATCCGCCCATGTCAGCGAAACGCTGGCGACGCAGATGCTGCGCCAGCACAAGGTCGCGTTCGGCGAGCACGTCTACGACTACGTCGATCACGGCGGCACCGGGGAGTCCTCCAAGCAGCTCGGCGTGCCCGAACACGAGGTCGTCAAGACGCTGGTGATGCAGGACGAGAAGGCGCAGCCGCTGATCGTGCTGATGCACGGCGACTGCACCGTCAGCCTGAAGGAACTCGCCCGGCAGATCCCCTGCAAGAAGGTCGAGCCCTGCAAGCCCGACGTCGCGCAGCGCCACAGCGGCTACCTCGTCGGCGGCACGTCGCCGTTCGGCACGCGCAAGGCGATGCCGGTGTTCGTCGAGTCCTCGGTGCTCGCGCTGCCCCGCCTCCTGATCAACGGCGGGCGCCGCGGCTACCTGATCAGCATCGAACCCCGGGTTTTGACGGAGCTGCTCGCGGCCCGCCCGGTCGAGTGCGCGCTGAAGTCCGGGGCAGAATAGCGCCCCATGCAAAGTGTCCTGTTTCCCTTGTCGGCCGTATTGGCGGTGTTGGCCGGGTATCTGATCGGCTCCCTGTCCTTCGCGGTGATCGTCAGCCGCCTGATGGGCCTGTCCGATCCGCGCAGCTACGGCAGCGGCAATCCGGGTGCGACCAACGTGCTGCGCTCCGGCAACAAGGCCGCGGCGATCCTGACGCTGGTCTTCGACGCGCTCAAGGGCTATGTCCCCGTGATGCTGGTGCTGAAGTTCGGCCCGCCGTACGACCTGGAGGAGGGCACCGCCGCGCTGGTCGGTCTGGCCGCCTTCGTCGGCCACCTCTGGCCGGTCTTCTTCAAGTTCATCGGCGGCAAGGGCGTCGCCACCGCGGCCGGTGTGCTGCTCGCCATCAACCCGTGGCTCGGCCTGTCCGTGCTCGGCGTGTGGATCGCGATGGCGGTCGTCTTCCGTTACTCCTCGCTGGCGTCGCTGGCCGCCGCGGTCGCCGCGCCGCTGCTGCAGATGCTGGTCTGGGACGTCGGCCCGGAGCTGCCGGCCATCGCGTTGATGAGTCTGCTGCTGATCTGGCGCCATGCCGCCAACATCAAGAAGCTGATGGCGGGAACGGAGAGCAAGCTCGGCCAGAAGGCGGCACCGGCCGCCGCGCCGGCCGCGAAATCCCATCGCCACGAGCAGTCGCGCGAGAAGCGCGAGCACAAGCATTCCCACAAGCCCAGGCAGCACAACAAATGAGCAACATCGAACGCTTCGACGTCGGCCCGCGTCTCTCCGAGATGGCCATCCACAACGGCGTGGTCTACCTCGCCGGGCAGGTGCCGGAAGACGCCACCGCCGACGTCAAGGGCCAGACCGAGCAGGTCCTGGCGATGATCGACAAGCTGCTGGCCCGCGCCGGCAGCGACAAGACCAAGATCCTGCGCGCGCAGCTGTACATCGCCGACGTCAAGGACCTGGCCGGCATGAACGCCGCCTGGGACGCCTGGGTGCCGGCCGGCCACACGCCGCCCCGCGCCACGGTCGAGGCCAAGCTGGCCAAGCCGGAGTGGAAGATCGAGATCGTGATCACCGCGGCGGTCTGAGCCTCGCGGAGGCCTCGAACCTTTTCGGGCCTCTTCAAGCCTCTCCAAGCAGAACGCCGGCTTCGCGCCGGCGTTCTGCATGGGGCCTCGAACGGGCGTGGCACCCGCTCCCGACTCAATCGTCCGCTTCGGCCTCTTCGAGTTCCAGGCCCAGGCAGGCCGGGTCGCCGCAGCCGCGGCGCACCAGCACGGGCGGTTCCGCGGTGAGGTCGACGACGGTCGTCGGCTTCATCGGGCAGGCGCCGGCGTCGATGATCAGCTGGATCAGCTTGTCGTAGCGGGCGGTGATCTCTTCGGGGTCGTTGATCGGCTCGTGCTCGCCGGGCGGGATCAGCGTCGTGGCCAGCAGCGGGCCGCCGATCAGCGCGAGCAGGTCCTGCGTGACGCGGTGGTCCGGCACGCGCAGGCCGATGGTGCGGCGCGAGGGATGCGACAGGCGCCGCGGCACTTCCTTGGTCGCCTCCAGGATGAAGGTGAACGGCCCCGGCGTGGCCGTCTTGATCATGCGGTACTGCTTGTTGTCGACGCGCGCATAGCTGCCGAGTTCGCTGAGGTCGCGGCACAGCAGCGTCATGTGATGCTTGTCGTCGACGCCGCGGATGCGGCGCAGCGCCTCGGCGGCGGCCTTGTCGTCGAGCTGGCAGACCAGCGCGTAGCTGGAGTCGGTCGGGATCGCGCCGATGCCGCCCTGGCTCAGGATCTGCGCCGCCTGGCGCAGGAAACGGGCCTGCGGGTTGTCGGGATGGACTTCGAAGATCTGGGCCATGGTCCTCGCCTGTGGCAATCGGCGTGCGAGCCGATCGGTGAGCCGGTCAGTCCGGCCAGTGGATGCGGTGTTCGAGCGCGCCCCACACCGGTTTCAAGCGGCCGGAGAGGTGCTGGTCGAGCTTGCCCACGTCGACGCGGCTTTCCTCCGGGCTGTGGAAGTCCGAGCCGCGCGAGGCGAGCAGGTCGAATTCCAGCGCGGTGTCGGTGTACTGGATCATGTCCGCGGCGGTGTGGCTGCCGGTGACGACCTCGATGCCGCGTCCGCCGTGCGCGATGAACTCGGTGATCAGCGCGTACTCCTCGGTCGGCGTGAAGCCGTAGCGGCCGGGGTGCGCGATGACGGCCAGCCCGCCGGCGTCCACGATCCAGCCCACCGCGTCGCCCAGCGCCGCCCAGCGGTGCGGCACGTAGCCGGGCTTGCCCTCGGTGAGGAAGCGGCGGAAGACCTCGGGCACGTCCGAGCACTGGCCGCTCTCCACCAGGAAACGCGCGAAGTGGGTGCGGGAGATCAGCTCCGGATTGCCGGCGAACTTGAGCGCGCCTTCGTAGGCGCCGGGGATGCCGACCTGGGCGAGGCCGTCGGACATCTCCTTCGCCCGCGCGCCGCGGCCGCCGCGCGTGGCGCGTAGGCCTTCGACGATGCGCGGATCGTCATGGTCGAAGCCCAGGCCGACGATGTGCACCACCTTGCCGGCGAAAGTCACCGAGATCTCGGCGCCGGTCAGATAGGGTAGGCCGGCCGCCTTCGCCGCCGCCATCGCGCGCTGCTGGCCGCCGACCTCGTCGTGGTCCGTCAGCGCCCAGAGCTCGACGCCGTTGGCCTTGGCGCGCGCGGCCAGGGCCTCGGGCGCCAGCGTGCCGTCGGACACGGTCGAGTGGCAGTGCAGATCCGCGTTGATCTGCGGATGCAGGGTCGAAGGGGCGGCCGGCGACGGCGCGGTGTCGGAAGGGGCGTTCACACGCCGATTCTAGGAGCGTGGCCATGACCGCGCCCGCACCGCTGGGATCCCGCCGTCCCGGACCTCAGGCTGCCGCGGCCGCCGGCGCAGCGGCCGTCCTGTCGCCGTCGACGGCTGCGACCGCGCTGCGGCGGCGGTCGACGAAGTAGCGGCTGGGGCCGGTGCCGCACTTGGCGACGTGTTTGGGTTCGGCCAGCGCGGCGGACAGGGCGCGCACGCTCTCGAAGGCGCCGGGTTGCACCTGGATCACACCGGCGCTCAGGGTCGGCAGCGGATTGAAGGATTCCTGGTTCTGGCGGTTCAGCGTCACGTAGCCGCCCAGCGCCTGGTGTTCGGCGGAGAAGAAGGGGCGGATCTGGCGGTCGAACTCGCGGCAGACGCGGGTGACGCGGGCGGTCCAGTCGGGCGATCCCAGCACCATCACGAAGTCGTCGCCGCCGATGTGGCCGACGAAGTCCACCGCCGGGTCGGCGGCGTCCTGCAGGATCTGCGCGCAGAGCTTGATGATGTCGTCGCCGGTGGCGTAGCCGTAGACGTCGTTGAAGGGCTTGAAGTGGTCGATGTCCCACGCGACGACGACGAACTCGCGCGCCTCGTGCAGCAGCGCGTCGAGGTGCTGGTCGGTGGGCACGTTGCCCGGCATCAGCGTCAGCGGGTTGGCGTAGCGGGCGCTGTGGACCTGCAGGTCGGAGACGGCCTTGAGCAGATCGGTGCTGCGGCCGGTGCCGAAGTACTCGCCGTTGCGGGTGACGATGAAGCCGTCGACCATCAGCCGGTCGTCGAGGCTGGAGATCGCGTCGCTCATCTCGCGCAGCGAGGTGCCGGCGTCGAAGATCAGCGGCTGGGGATCCATGAGCGCGGTGCAGGAGCGCTTCTCGTGGATGTCCATGAAGTAGCGCTCGGCGCTGCGCTTGAGCACCTGCAGCGAACGCAGAATGCCGATCGGCCGGTTCGAGTCGTCCAGCACCGGCATCGAGAACAGCTGTTCGTCGCGCTGGAACATGTCGGCAACGGTCTGGCAGTTGAGCTTGGGCGTGACGGTGTGGCTGCGGCGGGCCAGTTGCGCGGCGGTCGTGATCGCATCGGGCGGCAGGCGCATCCAGTCGGCGTTGCGGCGGCGGTGCTCGGGCGCGAGCAGGGCGTCCACCTCGGCACGCAGCGCGGCGCGCGGGGCGGCGCTCGGGCGCGCGAGCAGGTAGCCCTGGCAGACCGGCACGCCCAGGCGGCGAAGCACGGTGAGGTCGCTGAGCTGCTCGAGGCCTTCGGCGACGACGGTGCAGCCGGAGCTGGCCGCCATTTCGAGGATGGAGCGGACGAACTGCTGCTTGAGCGGTTCCTGGGCGATGCCGTCGATGAAGTGGCGGTCGATCTTGACGAAGTCCGGGCGGATGTCCATCCAGCGCTTCAGGCTGGCGAAGCCTTCGCCGAGGTCGTCCAGCGCGACGACGAAGCCGAGTTCGCGCAGGCTGCGCATGCTGTCCTGCAGCCGCTCGGGTTCGAGGATGGGACGGGTCTCGGTGAGTTCGATGACCACGCGCGAGGCGGGCAGATCGAGTTGCGCGAACTCGCGGGCGATCAATGCCCCGCGGTCGCTGGTGGCGAGCAACGTGTCCGCGGTGAGGTTCAGGAAGAGCTGGCCGGGGAGATTGAGTTCCTTGAACCGACGCAGCGCGCGTCGCACGACGATCCGTTCCAGTTCGACCAGCCGACCCAGCCGCGCGGCGGTCTCGAACAGTACCAGCGGCGAATGCAGCGGCGTGTCCGCCGGTCCGCGCGTCAGGGCTTCGTAGCCCAGGATGTTCGCCCGCTCGACCTCGACCAGCGGCTGGAAGTGGATGTCCAAGGCGCCGTCGCGGATGACGGCGGATAGGGCGATGCTCAGCGGATCGGGCGGTTGCAGGTGCGTGGTCGGCATGGGAAGACACCACGGCGGACGGTGCGCCGCGTGGTGTCCCCATTCTGGGTGGCCTCTATGTCATAGCTTTGACAAACTGTTACAGCAGGGGGTCAGGTGTGAAGTCTGGCGCGGTCTTCGCGAGTTGGAACGTGGGTTGTTCTAAGGGCGACGAATCGACGTTGCGATTTCGAATCCATCAAAGATGTGCAGCATCGTCGACGCCTTCGCGAGACAAAACCGGGAGTTTCGGTTTTGAACAGTTCGAAGCGGCTTCAAATCAGTGGCCCCCGAGCATCTGGAGATTGCCGATGGCAAGTCTCGCTGTGGTGTCGGCCTACGATATGGAACCGCCCGACGAAGCTGCTCGGGCCAGGATCCGCGGTGGGCCGATCTATGACCTGAAACGAGTGCGTGAATTGGCGGCTCGTACATCGCCGATCGTCGCGTGGACCGTGAAATGTCGTCGCGATATCCGTGCGTTGTTCTCCAACGAGTGGGAGGCCGTCGGGACGCTGTTGGGAAGTCTTGAAGGTGGCCACTATCTGCACTCAGAGTGGTGCGAAAACGGAGAAGGCTTTGTCGCGGCCTGCGACGCATATGCCATCGAGCGGGAGGAGACAACTCAGGCGGGTCGCGACGTTCGTGTCGCCTACTTCGTGAAGTTCGCGATTTCTCGTGCTGGCAGTCTGATCCTGTTGGTGTCCTGTCACTTGTCGAGTTGAGGTCAAGCATGAAAGAGCAAAAGCGCTGCCCTATCTGTGCCGAGGGGCACATCGAGCGACACGTGGAGCAGATGGAAAACGAATACAAGGGGCATCGGGCGATGCTTCCCCTTTACTTCGTGGTGTGCGACCACTGCAGGTCCGATTTCGCGACCTCGGTCGAAGGCCGTTTGAGTCGTCGGGCCCTGCTCGCCTGGCGCAAGCAGATAGACGGGCTCCTTGTGGGCCGAGAGATCGCAGAGATTCGAAAGCGCCACGGCCTGACTCAGACCCAGGCCTCGCGTCTTTTTGGTGTCGAGGGCGTGGCGTTCAGCAAGTACGAGAACGATGACCTCGTTCAATCGGACGCCATGGACTCGCTGCTCCGGCGCCTTCTCTCCGATCCGCAGGCCTTTGAGGCTTTGGTTCTGGCGAAAGGCATGCGCTCCGAGCTTGCAAACCGGGCTGAGATGACCGCACGAAGCTCGGACGAAAACCGCCAGCCAGATCCGACGGTGTTGTATGACCCGAAGGAGTTCCGCCTCACCGAACAGGATCGTGCGCTGAAGCGGAAGAAGCCATGAACAGACGGCCGCGCCATACGGCCGTCTCCGCCCTCACGGCTTCTGCTTGCTGAAATCCCGCTCCGGGAACAGGCGTGTCGTCAGCGCACCCAGGCTTTCATGGACGACGTCGACGTTGGTCTCGTCGATGACGATCTTGGCAATCTGCGGGCTCAGCGCCTTGCGCAGCAGGCCCAGGAAGCGCGGCGCGGCGACGACGCGCAGCTGCGTCACTTCGCCATTGTTGTAGCCGTCGTCCAGCGTCTTCGCCACGCGCGCCGCGAAGCTGATCGCTTCCTGATGCGATTCGTCGACGCCTGCCGACGAGGTCACGTTGTTGCCGCGACGGCCTTCGGCGTCGCGGCGCAGGTCGGCATTGTTCGCGTGGGCGGCGGCGTCGCTCAGCGTCGTGACGTCCTCCAGGTCGCCGCCTTCCTCCGGCAGCTTCAGCAGACGCGCCACGCCTTCGTCGGCCACCAGCACCCACAGCTTCCCATCGTCCTTGTATGCAGCCATTTCGGTTCCTTCAACAGAGTTCTCGTTGAAGGCAGGGTGGCAATCGCCGTACCTCCGTCGGACAGCCAAGGCGGCATGGGACTTTGCAGTCAGGCGCAAAGCAGGGAACATGGCTTGCCCGCCGGTAGATCGCACCGGCTCTTCCTGCGCCTCATGCAGGATCGACTCGAGACCGCCATGGACACCGACCCCCCCTCCGCCGCCGTCAGCCTCCACATCGTCTGCCCGTCCTGCGGAGCGAAGAATCGCGTGCCGCGCGAGCGGCTGGGCGAATCGCCCGACTGCGGGCGTTGCAGCACGCCGCTGATGCGGGCCGAAGCCGTGGACCTCACGCCGGAGGTGTTCGACAAGTTCGTCGCCGGCACCGAGTTGCCGGTCGTCGTCGATTGCTGGGCGGAGTGGTGCGGCCCCTGCCGGATGATGACGCCGCAGTTCGAGAAGGCCGCCGCGATGCTGCCCGAGGTGCGCTTCGTCAAGCTCGATACCGAGGCCGCGCCGCAGCAGAGCGCCCGCTACGGCATCCGCAGCATTCCCACGATGCTGCTGTTCCTCGACGGGCAGGAGATCGCGCGCGAGTCCGGCGCGATGCCGGCGCAGGCCATCGTGGAATGGGTGCGCAAGCAACTGCTCGGTTGAGGGATCGCCGATCCGCGCTTCAGATCGGCGCGGTCGCCGGGATGGCCGTCATTCGGCCATCGCCTCCACCACCATCTGCACGCGCTGCTGGCCCTGGAACTCGTCGAGGCTGAGCCGGTAGGCCAGCGTTACCTGCTCGGGCAACTGCTCGGTGTGGCCGAACCAGATGGCGTCGCGGATCCAGGCACCCTGGCGCAGGCGCAGCTTGAGGTGGCGTTCGCCGACGATGCGCTGGTTGACGACCTGCACGCGGTCGCAGAACAGCGGCGCCTCGAAGGCCTGTCCCCAGACCTGCGCTTCCAGTTCCTGGACCGTCTCGGCGCAGAAGGCCTCCGGCGGCAGCGGACCGTCGGTGCGCAGCGTGCGGGTGAGCGATGCCTCGTCCAGCCACTCGCGGGCGACGTCCTCGAAGGCGGCACGGAAGGCGTCGACGCCGCCGGGGCCCAGCGTGCAGCCCGCCGCCATCGCATGTCCGCCGAACTTCTTCAGCAGCTCGGGATGGCGCTTGGAGACCAGGTCCAGCGCGTCGCGCAGATGGAAACCGGGGATCGACCGGCCCGAGCCCTTGAGCTGGCCGTCCGCGCCCTCGGCGAAGACGAACACCGGACGGTGCAGTCTGTCCTTGATCCGCGAGGCCACGATGCCGACGACCCCCTCATGGAAGTCGGCGTCGAACAGCGCCAGCGCGGGCGGCGGCGCGCCGTTCAGGCGCGGGTCAGTCATCAGGCGTTCGAGCAGCGCGAGCGCCTGCTCCTGCATGCCGGCCTCGATCTCGCGGCGCTCGCGGTTGATGCGGTCGAGCTCACGCGCGAGGGCCAGCGCCTGCTCGGCGTCGTCCGTCGTCAGGCAGGTGATGCCCAGCGTCATGTCGTCGAGGCGACCGGCCGCGTTGATGCGCGGGCCCAACGCGAAACCGAGGTCGAAGCTGTTGGCGCGCGAAGCGTCGCGGCTCGCCGCGGTGAAGAGCGCCTGCACGCCCGGCTGCATGCGGCCGGCGCGCATGCGTCGCAGGCCCTGCGCCACCAGGCGGCGGTTGTTGGCGTCCAGCCGCACCACGTCGGCGACGGTGCCCAGCGCGACCAGGTCGAGCAGGCCGTCCAGCCGGGGCGGCGTGGCCTCGCCCGGGGCGCCGAAAGCGCCGCGGCGGCGCAGTTCGCCGCGCAGCACCGTCAGCACGTAGAACGCCACGCCCACGCCGGCCAGGCTCTTGCCGGGGAAGGGGCAGCCCGGCTGGTTGGGATTCACCAGCGCATCGGCGTCGGGGACCGTCGGCTGGCCGTCGGCCGTGACCGCGGGGAGGTGATGGTCGGTGACCAGGACCTTCAGGCCGAGCTCGCGCGCGAAGGCCACGCCGGCGTGGCTGGCGATGCCGTTGTCGACGGTGACCAGCAGCCTGGGTTCGTGCTTCAGCGCCAGTTCGACGATGGTCGGCGTGAGGCCGTAGCCGTGCACCGCGCGGTCCGGCACCACGTAGCTGACCGTGCCCGGCTTCGCGCCCAGCAGCGCCAGGCCGCGCAGCATCACCGCGCAGGCGGTGGCGCCGTCGCAGTCGTAGTCCGCGACGATGCAGATGCGCTCGCCGGCCGTGATCGCGTCCGCCAGCAGCACCGCGGCCTTGTCGATGCCCAGCATGCCCAAGGGCCCTTCGGGCGGCAGCAGATGTTTGAGGTCGGGATCGAGCTCGTCGCGCGACAGCACGCCGCGGGCGGCGAAGAGGCGCGACAGCAGCGGCGAGAAGCCGGCTTCCCGCAGCGCGTGGGCGGAATCCGGCGGGACGTCGCGGGTCAGGAGGCGGGGGCTGCTCACAGGGGCTCCAGGGCGGTGCCGACGGACGCGCTCGGCACCGCGAATTTTTCCTTCAGCCGCTGCCAGGCGCCGGCCGGCTGCCGTCTCCAGGTGCGGGCCAGGCGTTCGCCGCTCAGTGTCAGCGAGACCGTCCCGCCCGAGCGCGCCGCGGTCAGTGCCCGCTCGATCGGGCCCTGGTCGAGCGCCTTCCAGCCCTCGCTCCAGGCGTAGAGATCGCCGGTCAGCATCGGCACGCGCAGGCGGTCGTCGACGATCAGGTCGGTCGGCAGCGCGTCGCCGCGCTCGCGTGCGCCGCCGCCGATCCAGACCGCATTCAGCGGACGCAGGCCGCGTTGCTCGCGCGCCTGGTTGAGCGGGTGATCGTGCAGCAGCATCTGTGCCTCGTTGAGCAGCGTGCGCAGGCGGCGCGCGCGCGGGTACCAGGTCTCGACCCCGCGATTGAGCACGCGATCCGCGCTGGCGGCGTCCAGGCCGTCGAGTTCGTCATGCGCGATCGCCCATTCGCCGGTCGACAGCCAGGCGGTCCGCCAGCCCTCGGCGGCGGGGAACAGCGTGGTCGTCAACGCGTCGAGGAAGGCACGCGATTCGGCCTCGTCGAGACCGAGCGTCTCGGGGCCGAGCGCGGTGACGCCCTCGGTGCCGACGGCGAAATGGGCCGGCGTCAGCAGCGCCCAGGCGGCACCGGCGGGCTCCTGGCCGGCGGCGCGGACGCGCCAGGCGGCGATCGGCGGATGGTCGTCTGCGACGCCGCGGCAGCGCGCCAGGAAGTGTTCGTGCGGGGGGAGGGGCGAGGTCTCGTCGGCATCGCCGACGTCCTCCACCGGGGCCAGCAACCCGAGCAGGCGGCTCAGGTTGGGCAGCTCCAGCTCGCGCAGGGCGCCCTCGAAATGAGGGTCCAGCGAACTGGCAAAGGGGATCATCAGGTGCATGGCGGGGGATTATCGGCGGTCCGGTCATCAAGCTTTCATGCAGGGTCGGCAACCTGTGGGGCCATGCTGACCGACACGCTCATGGCCGCCGCGATTTCGAACGATCCGCCTGGGGCCGAGGCGGTGGAACCCGACGACGGCGGATCGATCCGCGTGCGCACGGTCTGGATCTCCGATCTGCACCTGGGCACGCCGGGTTGCCAGGCCCGCGCGCTGCTCGACTTCCTGCGCGAGGTCGAATGCGAACAGCTGTTCCTCGTCGGCGACATCGTCGACGGCTGGCAGTTGCGCCGCAGCTGGTACTGGCCGCAGGAACACAACGACGTCGTCCAGAAGCTGCTGCGCAAGGCGCGCAAGGGCACGCGCGTGATCTACGTGCCGGGCAACCACGACGAGTTCGCGCGCAAGTACCTGCAGCACAGCTTCGGCGGCATCGAGGTCGCGCACGAGTGGATCCACGAGACCGCCGACGGCCGCAAGTTCTGGGTCACCCACGGCGACCTGTTCGACGGCGTCATCCAGCATGCCAAGTGGCTGGCCCACCTCGGCGACACGCTCTACGAGTTCACGCTGAAGCTGAACCGCCACCTCAACTCGCTGCGCGCGCGCCTGGGCTTGCCGTACTGGAGCCTCAGCAAATACCTGAAGCTCAAGGTCAAGCGCGCGGTCTCCTTCATCGGCGAGTTCGAGCAGGCGCTCGCCCGCGAGGCCCGCAAGCGCGGCGTCCAGGGCGTCGTCTGCGGCCACATCCACCACGCCGAGCTGCGCGACATCGACGGCATCACCTACGCCAACGACGGCGACTGGGTCGAGAGCCTCACCGCCCTGATCGAGCACCCGGACGGCCACCTCGAGATCCTCGACTGGGCCGAACGCCAGCGCCAGCTCGCCGAGCAGGGCACGGCCGAGGCGCTGGCCGCGGCGATGCGCCAGCCGGCCTGACAAGTGCCCCCCGACAGCGGTGATCCTCGTCGTTCGGGCGGCGGGATGCGTGCGCCTTCGACATCGGTGCCACCGTCTGTGACCCGCCCGAAAGAGGGTCACTGGGTTGTCACACCAGCTTCATAGAATCGGTTCATGACTCTGCCCGACGTCCCGCTGCTCAACCGCGAAAACGCGATCCTCGAGTTCAACCGGCGCGTCCTGGCCCAGGCCCAGCGCGTCGACGTGCCGCTGCTGGAGCGGCTGCGCTACATCTGCATCGTGTCCAGCAACCTCGACGAGTTCTTCGAGGTGCGTTTCGCCGACATGCTGGACCTGCAGCGCGACGGCAGCGGGCTGGTGACGCCGCGCGACGTCGAGCGCGTCGGCCGCGCCGCCCACGACCTGATCGACGAGCAGTACGCGATCTTCAACGACCAGGTCATGCCCGCGCTGCGCGAGCACAACATCCAGATCCTGAACCACGCCGACCGCACCGACGAGATGCGCGCGTGGGTCGCCAGGTTCTTCGAGCGCGAGGTGCGTCCGCTGCTGGTCCCGGTGGGCCTGGACCCGGCCCATCCGTTCCCGCAGGTCGGCAACAAGGCGCTGCACTTCATCGCCCGGCTGTCCGGCAAGGACGCGCTGGGCCGCGACAACCGCATCGCCATCGTCAAGGTGCCGCGCGTGCTGCCGCGCGTGATCAAGGTGCCGGGGGCCATCAGCGGCGGCAAGCAGAGCTTCGTGCTGCTGACCAGCGTCATCCGCGCCCATCTGGAGGAACTCTTCCCCGGCCGGCATGTCGAGGCCTTCTCGCAGTTCCGCGTCACGCGCGATTCCGACCTGGAAGTCGACGAGGAAGAAATCGCCAACCTGCGCCACGCGTTGCGCTCCGGTCTGACCACGCGCCACTTCGGTCGCGCGGTGCGGCTGGAGGTGGTCAACACCTGCCCCGAGGAGCTGTCGCGCTTCCTGCTGGAGCAGTTCGACCTGCCGGAGGCGGCGCTGTACCGCGTCAACGGTCCGGTCAACCTGGTGCGCCTGAACGAGCTGATCGACCAGACCGACGCCGAGGACCTGCGCTTCCAGCCTTACGAGCCGAGCTGGCCCAAGGGCCGGCTGCCGCGCGGCAAGTCCATCTTCGACAAGCTGCGGACCAAGGGCGACGTGATGCTGCATCACCCGTTCGAGAGCTTCGACCCGGTGGTGCAGCTGCTGCGCGAGGCGGTCGAGGACCCGGACGTGCTCGCGATCAAGCAGACGATCTACCGCACCGGCAGCCAGTCGGTGCTGGCGGACCTGCTGATCGAAGCGGCGCGGCGCGGCAAGGAAGTGCTGGCGGTCGTCGAGCTCAAGGCGCGCTTCGACGAGGAGGCCAACATCAACTGGGCGGAGCGGCTGGAGGCCGTCGGCGCGCAGGTGGTCTACGGCATCGTCGGCCTGAAGACGCACGCGAAGCTGATGCTGATCACGCGCCGCGAGGGCGGCAAGCTGCGTCGCTACGGACACCTGTCGACCGGCAACTACAACCCGAGGACGGCGCGGTTCTACACCGACCTGGGTTACCTGACGGCGGACCCCGAGATCACGTCCGACATGGACCTGGTGTTCAGCCAGCTGGCGTCGCTGTCCAAGTTCAAGGCGCCGAAGAAGCTGCTGCTGGCGCCGTTCAACCTGCACCGCACGATGTGCGAGCTGCTGACGCAGGTCGAGGAAGCGGCGAAGCGCGGCGAGACGGCGCGCGTGGTCCTCAAGATCAATGCGCTGACCGACGCCGAGTTGATCAACGGCCTGATCCGCGCGGGCAAGGCCGGCGCGAAGATCGACCTGATCGTGCGCGGCGCCTGCATGCTGCCGCCGGGCCTGCCCGGCGAGACGGACAACATCCTGGTGCGCTCCGTCGTCGGTCGCTTCCTCGAGCACTCGCGGATCTTCTACTTCCGCTGGGGCAAGGACGAGCAGGAGGCGCTCTACTTGTCGAGCGCCGACTGGATGGCGCGCAACATGCTCAGACGCATCGAGGTCGCGTGGCCGGTCACCGATGCCAGGCTGCGCCAGCGCGTGATCGACGAGGGCCTCACGCCCTACCTGTACGACAGCCTGGATGCGTGGCAACTGGGTCCGGACGGCACCTCGCAGCGCATCGGCACCGAGAGCAATCCGGACGGCGTCTGCGCGCAGCAGGCGCTGATGCGCCTGTACCGCGAAGAGCTCTGACGCCCGCTCCTCAGGCCTCCAGCGCCAACTGCACCTTCCCGATCTTGGCCCAGGCGTCCAGCTCCTCCCGGAGCAGGAAGTGGGCGCGCGGATGGGCGTCGGCCCATCCCTTGCGCATCTCGATGGTCACGTCCATGCCGTCGCGGCGGATCTTGATGTCGGCTGGATCGACGTTGCTGCGCGCGTGGCATTTGATGGCGGCCAGGCGGAGCGCCAGCAGCTGCCAGACCATGGGTTCCTCCTGCAGCTG
The DNA here is from genome assembly GCA_004210455.1 of Rubrivivax sp. Classification (GTDB taxonomy): domain Bacteria; phylum Pseudomonadota; class Gammaproteobacteria; order Burkholderiales; family Burkholderiaceae_C; genus Roseateles. The sequence goes on from SEFA01000011.1 coordinate 56,989, forward strand.
TTCTTCCAGCTTGCGCAGTCCGCCGCGCTGACCGAGCGCGAGGTCGCCGAGGCGGCGCAGCTGGTTCTGGGAGAAGCCCGGCGCGTCCACGTGGGACAGCAGGTAGGCGCTGTGCCGGTGGTGGTCGTGGTGGGAGACCATCATGCCGATCTCGTGCAGGGCCGCGGCCCAGGACAGTTCGCGGCGGTGTTCTTCCTCGGCCTTGGGCGACAGCTGCGCGTGCAGGCGTCGTGCGAGCGACTGGACGCGGACGGCCTGGTCGCGGTCGACGTCGAAGCGGCGCTGCAACTCGGCGACCGACTGCTCGCGCATGTCGCGGCCGGCGGCGAGCAGCTTCGGGTCCAGGCGTTCCGCCAGGTCGAAGATGACGCCCTGGCGGAGGGCGCCTTTCGCGGGGTACAGGCGCTCGATGTCGAAATGCGTGAGCAGCGTGTAGAGGATGCACAGCCCGCCGCCGACCACGGCGCGGCGGTCCTCTTTCAGGCCGGGGAGCTTGAGCGCGTCGACGCGGCCGGCCGTCAGGCACTGCTCGATGCACCAGCGCAGTCCGTCGAGGGTGATGGAGCCGTCGGGGCTGACGCCGCTGGCGGCCAGGATCTGCGACACGGCGCCCACCGTGCCGGACGAGCCCAGCGCCTGCTTCCAGCGCGGCTGGGCGGACTGGCGGGAGAACTCGGTGATCGCCTCCTCCAGCTCGGCGCCTGCGGCGACCTGCGCCGCGCGGAAGGCCTCGGGCGTGAAGCGGCCGTCCGGGAAGAAGCGCATCGACAGGCTCACGCTGCCGATCTGGAAGGATTCGGCGCTCACCGGTTGCGGCCCGCGGCCCAGGATCATCTCGGTGGAGCGGCCACCGATGTCGATCACCAGGCGCGGATCCTCCGCCGTCTGCAGCCGGGCCACGCCAGCGTAGATGAGGCGCGCCTCTTCGCGACCCGAGATCACCTCGATCGGATGGCCCAGCACCTCCTGCGCACGGGCGAGGAACGCGTTGCGGTTGCGTGCCTCGCGCAGCGTCTGCGTCGCGACCGCGCGCACCTGGCGGCCGGGCAGGCCCGACAGGCGTTCCGCGAAGCGGCGCAGGCAGGCCAGGCCGCGCTCGGTCGCCTCCTCGGTCAGCATGCTCATCGCATCCAGCCCCGCGCCCAGGCGCACCGTTTCCTTCAGGTAGTCCAGGCGGCGGTACTGCCCGTGCTGCAACTGGGCGAGTTCCAGACGGAAGCTGTTGGAGCCCATGTCGATGGCGGCCAGGATCAGGGGGGCTTGCGCTTGCGTCATAGGGCGCGATTGTCGCGGTGTTTGGGGTCGCTCCCGGGAACGAAGTGCTTTCAACCTGCGCCTCGTCAAGCTGTCGCAGGGGACCCGCGCTAGCATCCGGCGTTCCGTCCCCCCACCGCATCCCAACCGAGGAGCCGCAGATGACGAATTCCGATTCCCGCGACGAGGGCGCCGCCGGCGTGTCCCCTGAACTGGTCGAAGCGATCCGTGACGACATCGACACGCTGGTCCCGGGCCGCGCCTTCAGCCGGCGCGCCTTCGTCGGCACCGCGGTGGGCAGCGGTTTCGCGGCCGCCGTGCTGCCCGTGTCTGCGCAGACCATCACCACCGACACCCAGGGCCTCGATGCCGGCCCGGTGAACATCCCGGTCGGCGATTTCCAGATGCCGGCCTACGTCGCCCAGCCCGCGGGCAAGAAACACGCGCATGTCGTGCTCGTCATCAGCGAGATCTTCGGCGTGCACGAGCACATTGCCGACGTCGCGCGCCGCTTCGCGAAGCTCGGGTATCTGGCCATCGCGCCCGACCTCTTCGCGCGGCAGGGTCTGGCGCACAAGTATTCGGACATCGCCAAGCTGCAGAGCGAGATCATCCAGCGCACGCCTGACGCCCAGGTCATGAACGACCTGGACGCCGCCGTTGCCTGGGCGAAGCAGCAGGGGGGCGACACCGCGAAGCTCGCCATCACCGGCTTCTGCTGGGGTGGTCGCATCGTGTGGCTGTACTCGGCGCACAGCAAGGCCGTGAAAGCCGGCGTGGCCTGGTACGGCCGCCTGCAGGGCCAGACCAACGCCATGACGCCCAGGCACCCGATCGATGTCGCCGGTCAACTGAATGCCCCGGTGCTGGGCCTGTACGGTGCCCAGGACAACGGCATTCCCGTCTCGACCGTCGCCGCGATGCAGGAGGCGCTCAAGCAGGGCAGTGCCGCCGCCAAGGCCAGCGAATTCGTCGTCTACCCCGACACCGGCCATGCTTTCCACGCCGATTACCGTCCCAGCTACAAGCCCGAGGCCGCCAAGGATGGCTGGGCTCGTTGCCAGGCCTGGTTCAGGCAGCACGGCGTCTGAGCCCCCAAGTCCCGGGGTCAGCGAGAGCCGGTGGGGCCGGAATGGGGCATGGGGTTCCCGGAGGGAGGCCCCATGCCCCGTGGAGCGCCCGCGCTCATCGTCCCGCCGTGATGCCAGAGCCTTCCAAAGCGGGGGGGCTTGACGAGTCTGAGACAATTTTGGGAACCCAACCGGCGCACCCTCAGTGGTGCGCCTTTTTTATCCATGACCCTGACCTACATCCTGCTGGTGACATTCGCCGGTGGACTTGCCTCCGTGACGATTGCGGCGATGCTGACGGTCGGCTTGCTGAGCCGCATCGTCAAGCATCTGGTGAGTCTGTCGACGGGCGTGCTGCTGTCGACGGCGCTGCTGCATGTGTTGCCGGAGGCGTTCGAGAGCGGGGCGGATCCGCACAACCTGTTCCTGGCGCTGCTGGGCGGCTTGATGTTCTTCTTCCTGCTGGAGAAGGCCGAGCTTTACCGGCACACCCATCACCATGAGGGGGATGGGCATCACCACCACCATCATTTCGACCAGGAGCAGGCGGGTCGGGGTGGCTTGTCGGTGCTGGTGGGGGATTCGATCCACAACTTCTGCGACGGGATCATCATCGCCGCGGCTTTCCTGGCGGATCATCACCTGGGCTGGGTCACCGCGATGGCGATCGTGGCGCATGAGATCCCGCAGGAGGTTGGCGACTACATCGTGCTGCTGAACGCGGGGTTCTCCCGCAAGAAGGCGCTGTTCTTCAATGCCATCTCGGGCATGGCGGCCGTGATCGGCGGCCTGGTGGGGTATTACGTGGTGGGGCCATGGCAGCAGCTGTTTCCCTACCTCCTGGTGGCGGCGTCGAGCAGCTTCGTTTATGTCTCGGTCGCCGACCTGATCCCGCAGCTGCAGCGTCGGCTCCCGTGGAAGGACACCGCGTTGCAGTTGCTGTGGCTGGGCGTGGGGATCGTGTTCGTGCTGATCGTCGTGGGCGGCAAGCACGCCCACTGAGGCGGCCCCACCAAGGCGGGCCCACCAGGGCGGGCCCCGCCGATCGAGCCATGCCTATTGAGCCGCGCCTTCTCCGTGCACCACCAGCACCGGGAAGGCGCAGTGCGACAGCACCTTCTGCGTCTCGCTGCCGAGCAACAGCGCCTGCAGCCCCCGGCGGCCATGCGTGGCCATCACCAGCAGGTCGGCGTCGACGCGCTTGGCATGTTCGATGATGGCCTCCCAGGGGTGGAGCGCCTCCACGCTGTGCGCCTCGATCTCCAGGCCTTCCGCCCGCGCCAGCGAGAGCACGTGGGCCAGACGCTCCTGCGCGATGCGCTCCTGGGCGTCGAAGAACTCCTGCGGCGGCGTCGGCTGCATCTCCGACACGGCGCTGTAGGGGAAGGGTTCCTTCACGCTGATCGCGAACAGCCGGGCGTTGTGGAACTTTGCCAGCTGGATGGCGGTGGAGATCGCCTTGGCGGTGATGTCGGAACCGTCGGTGGGGATCAGGATGCGCTGGAACATGGCGAGCCTCCTTCGAGCGAACGGGGTTGGGCTGGGTGGACCCCATCCCCACCACGGAGGGCGGGGTCAGGGCTTGCCTTCGCAGTCTGACCCTCTCATGGTGCTCGCGCCTTGCGCAATGTCAATTGGGGCCGGCGTCAGCGTTTGTCAGCCGACGGTTCAGCCTTTTGCGCACCCTCTCGCTCACACTCCCGCTCACCCCCTCGTTCAGCCTTTCGCGAGCGGCAGGCGCGGATTCGCACTCCATTCGCTCCAGGAGCCGGGGTAGAGCCGGCTGCCCGTCAGCCCGGCGTGGTGCATCGCCAGCAGGTTGTGGCAGGCGGTCACGCCCGATCCGCATTGGTGCACCGTGCCCTCCGCGCCCTGCGGGCCGAGCAGCGCGCGGAATTCCTCGCGCAACTGGGCGGCGGGCTTGAAGCGGCCCTCCGGCGTCAGGTTGGTCTTGAAGAAGCGGTTCGTCGCGCCCGGGATGTGGCCGGCCTGGGTGTCCAGCGGTTCGACTTCGCCGCGGAAGCGCTCGCCGGCACGGGCGTCGATCAGGCGCACCCGGCCGAGGCCGGCGAGCAGTTCCTGGGCGGACCAGGGCGTTTCCAGCGGCTCGGCGGGTTCGAAGGAGGGCGTGGCGCCGGAAACCGGGGTCACCGAGGCGGCGGAAGGCGCGTCCGAGGACACCGCGCCGCCGGCCTGTTGCCAGGCGGCGAATCCGCCGTCCAGCACCGCCACCTGCGAGTGGCCCAGCCAGCGCAGCATCCACCAGGCGCGTGCCGCGTACATGCCGTCGGCGGCGTCGTAGGCGACGAGCTGCCGGCCCGGCGTCATGCCGAGCTCCCGCAGACGCGCGGCGAAGGCGTCGCGCTCGGGCAGCGGATGACGGCCGCGGAACGCGCCGAACGCGTCCTGCTTCGGTCCGCTGAGGTCGCGATCCAGGTGCAGATAGAACGCGCCGGGGACATGGCCGGCTGCATAGGCGCGCTCGCCGGCCGCGGTGTCGGCCAGATCGAAGCGGACATCGACGATCAGCGGCGGGGACGACGACTGCATCAGCGCCTGCAACCGCTCGACCGTGATCAAGCCGTCAAGACCTGTGCCAACGGCGGCATCCCCGGAGGACGTCGAAGGAGAAACCGCGCGGAGTGTCGCTGGAGTCGTCATGGGTCGTCAGGGCCGTTCAAGATTCCTGGACAGAATGCTGGGCGTCCTTGGGCGTGTTCCGGGCGCGCAGCAGCGTCGCCCCCAGGCCCGCGACGACGATCAGCGCGATGCCGATCCACGACAGCAGTCCCAGCAGGTCACCGAAGATCAGCACACCATACAACGCCGAGAATACGATGCCCAGGTACTGCAGCGACGCGTTCACCAGCGGCTTGCCGGTGCCGTAGGCCCGCGTCATCAGCAACTGCGCTCCCGTGGCCAGCACGCCGACGGCCAGCAGCAGCGCCGCGCCGGTCCAGGTGTGGCCGTGCCAGCCGCCGTGCGACACGATCGTCGTCAGCGCCCCGGCGACCACGCCGCCCATCGAGAAGTAGAAGACGATGCGGAATTCCGGCTCCCCCGCGCGACCCAGCGAGGTCACCTGCAGGTAGGCCATCGCCGACAGCATCCCGGAGGCCAGTCCGGCCAGCGCGTGCCAGACCTGCTGGTCCTCCATCGCCGGCTGCAGCACCAGCCCGACGCCGACGAAACCCAGCAGCACCGTCACGATCAGCCGCGGATCGACCTTGGCCGCGCCCATCAGCACCGCGCCGCCGATCAGGAACAGCGCCATCCACACCGAGGACATGTAATTCAGCGTCATCGCCGTCGCCAGCGGCAGCTTGCTGATCGCGAAGAACCACAGCGACAGCGCGATCACCCCGGACAGGCTGCGCCAGAAGTGCATCGCCGGCACGGACGTCTTCAGCGACAGCCCCTTCGCCCGCGACAGCGCGAACAGGAACAGCGTGCCGACCAGGCCGCGGTACATGACGATCTCGCCCGCGCCGTAGTAGACCGAAGCCAACTTGACGCAGACACCCATGGTGGCGAACAGCAGGGTCGCCAGGACCATCAGCAGGGGGGCAGACATGGCGACGATTCTCGCGCCGAAGGTCGGTCCGACCTGGCGCGGGAAGCCGCAAAAGCGAACGCCCCGCAAGAGCGGGGCGTTGTGCGCACCGGAGTCGCGCTGTCAGCGCTTCATCAGCCCCCGGTACCACTCGTGGAAGTGCTTCATGCCGTCTTCCATCGGCGTCTGGTACGGACCGACCTCGTTGTCGCCCCGCTCCATCAGCGCCTTGCGGCCGGCGTCCATGCGCAGCGCGATCTCGTCGTCCTCGACGCAGGTTTCCATGTAGGCGGCCTGCTGGGCGTCGATCATGTCGCGCTCGAAGGCGATGACCTCTTCCGGGTAATAGAACTCGACGATGTTGGTCGTCTTCTGCGGTCCCTTGGGGAACAGCGTCGACACCACCAGCACGTTGGGGTACCACTCCACCATGATGTTGGGGTAGTAGGTCATCCAGATCGCGCCCTGGTCCGGCGACTGGCCGCCGGAGAAGCCCAGCACCTGGTCGTGCCATCTGGCGTAGACCTCGGAACCCGGCTTCTCCAGCGCCTTGTTCACGCCCACCGTCTGCACCGAGTAGTCCCGGCCGAATTCCCATGCCAGGTCGTCGCAGGTGACGAAGTGGCCCAGACCGGGGTGGAACGGGCCGACGTGGTAATCCTCCAGATAGACCTCGATGAAGGTCTTCCAGTTGTAGTCGCACTCGTGGACGTGGACCTTGTCGAGCTGGTAGCCGCTGAAGTCCAGCGCGCCGCGCGGACCCAGGCCCGCCAGGTCGGCGGCGATGTCCCGGCCGTTGTCCTCGAACAGCAGGCCGTTCCACTCGCGGATCTTGTAGCGGTTCAGGTGCAGGCAGGGGTCCTGCTTGAAGTGCGGCGCGCCGACCAGTTCGCCCTTGAGGTCGTAGGTCCAGCGGTGCAGCGGGCAGACGATGTTGCTCCGCGTGTTGCCGCGCCCCCGCAGCATCACCGCCTGCCGGTGACGGCAGACGTTGGAGATCAGTTCCAGCCCTTGCGCGCTGCGCACGAGGGCACGGCCTTCGCCTTCCTGGGGCAGGGCGTAATAGTCGCCGACCTCGGGCACGGCGAGCGCGTGGCCGAGGTAGCGGGGGCCGTGCTGGAAGATCAGTTCCTGTTCGCGGCGGAACAGGTCCTCGTCGAAGTAGGAAGTGACCGGTAGCTGGGGATGGCTGGCGGCGGGGGTGCCTGCCGTGCCGGTGCTGGTGCCGGTGCTGGTGCCGGTGCGTTCAAGCGCGCTGAGAGGGATGCTCAGGTCGGACATGATCCAAGAGGGTCTCCAAGACTCCAATGTCAACCGTGAATGAAAAACCCGCCGGACCCCTTTTAGGGCATGGTGGCGGGCAAAGGAACCGGTGATTGTACCCGGCCCATCTCCAGAGGGGAAATCGCTGGGTGTCAAGCTTTACCCAGCCCTGTGAAACACCCGCTGACGCCTGTGGCGGCGCGCTCACATCCCCCGACGGTCGGAAGGCGGACGGGGTAGTGACGGTGCTTACAATCAGCCTTTTCGCGTTTTGAAATGAGCAAGCCTTCCGCCAGCGCCAAATCGGCGCCATCCACGATCCAGGAGGAGCCCGCGAGCTATGAGCTCGCGGTCGAGGAACTGGAACGTCTGGTCCAGGCCATGGAAGCCGGCCAACTGCCGCTGGACCAGCTGCTGGCCAGCTACCAGCGGGGGGCCGCCTTGCTCAAATACTGCCGTACGCGACTTCAGGCCGTCGAACAACAAGTACAGGTCATTGAAGGTGGCGGCGCGCAGGCTTGGGGAGATGAATAAGTGGATGCAGGGGTTTTCGAGACTTGGGTGAGGCAATCGCTCGAGGAAGTCGAGCGGTCGCTCGAGGCCTGGGTGCCCGAAGCGGCGCCGGCGGGTCTGGGCGTGGCCATGCGTTATGCCGTGCTCGGGGCGGGCAAGCGCCTGCGCCCGCTGCTGGTGCTGGCCGCGGCCGACGCCGCCGGCGGGCAGCGCGAGGCCGCGATGCGGGCGGCGTGCGCGGTGGAGCTGATCCACGCGTACTCGCTGGCGCACGACGACATGCCGTGCATGGACAACGATGTCCTGCGCCGAGGCAAGCCGACGCTGCATGTGCAGTATGGCGAGGCCCAGGCGATGCTGGCCGGCGATGCGATGCAGGCGCTGGCCTTCGACGTGCTGACTCCGGACGAGGGCGTCGCGCCCGCGCTGCAGGCCAGGCTGTGCCGGCTGCTGGCGCGCGCCAGCGGCTATGACGGCATGGCCGGCGGCCAGGCGATCGACCTGGCCAGCATCGGCAAGCCGCTGGACGAGGCCTCGCTGCGCGACATGCACCGCCGCAAGACCGGCGTGCTGCTGCAGGCCAGCGTGCTGATGGGCGCGGCCTGCGGCGAACTGACGCCGGCCGCCTGGGAGTCGCTGAGCCGTTACGGCGCCGCGATCGGCCTGGCCTTCCAGGTCGTCGACGACATCCTGGACGTGACCCAGGACAGCGACGTGCTGGGCAAGACCGCCGGCAAGGATCAGGACAACAACAAGCCGACCTACGTCAGCGTGCTGGGCCTGGAGCCCGCCCGCGCGTACGCGCTCCGCCTGCGGGACGAGGCGCATCAGGCGCTGGCCGGCAGCGGCCTGGCCGACACCGCCTGGCTCAGCCTGCTGGCTGACAAGGTGGTCGAGCGCGACAACTGACATCCGGCTCGGATCCCGCAGGGATCCGGTCGGGATGCGACGACAAGGAGAGGCGACGCCATGAGCGAGAACCCATCGAACGCCACGAACGCGACGACCGCGCAGACGCTGCTGTCCACCATCGAGAGCCCCGCGGACGTGCGCCGGCTGTCGCGCGGCCAGCTGCCGCAGCTGGCGGACGAGGTCCGCGCGCACATCCTCAACAGCGTGTCCAAGACCGGCGGCCACCTGTCGTCGAACCTGGGCACCGTGGAGATGACGGTCGCGCTGCATTACGTCTACGACACGCCGCGTGACCGGCTGGTGTGGGACGTGGGTCACCAGACCTACCCGCACAAGATCCTGACCGGCCGCCGCGACGCGATGGCGACGCTGCGCCAGCAGGGCGGCATCTCGGGCTTCCCGCGCCGCGACGAGAGCGAGTACGACACGTTCGGCACCGCGCACTCCAGCACCTCGATCTCGGCCGCGCACGGCATGGCGATGGCGGCCCGGATCAAGGGCGAGTCGCGCCGCGTGGTCGCGATCATCGGCGACGGCGCGATGACCGCCGGCATGGCCTTCGAGGCGCTCAACAACGCCGGCGTCGCCCACGGTGGACTGCTCGGCGACGTGCTGGTGATCCTGAACGACAACGACATGTCGATCAGCCCGCCGGTGGGCGCGCTGAACAAGTATTTCACCCGGCTCATGAGCGGCAAGTTCTACGCCGCGGCGCGCGAAGGCGCGAAGTCGGTGCTCAAGCACACGCCGCTGTACGAGTTCGCCCGCCGCTTCGAGGAGCACACCAAGGGCATGTTCGTGCCCGGGACCATCTTCGAGGAATTCGGCTTCAACTACGTCGGCCCGATCGACGGGCACGACCTGGACGCACTGATCCCGACGCTGGAGAACCTGCGCGACAAGAAGGGCCCGCAGTTCCTTCACCTGGTCACGCGCAAGGGCCAGGGCTACAAGCTGGCGGAAGCCGACCCGGTCAAGTACCACGGCCCGACGCCGTTCAACCCGGCCGAAGGCATCAAGCCCTCGACCGTGCCGGCGAAGAAGACCTTCACGACGGTGTTCGGCGACTGGCTGTGCGACATGGCCGAGGCCGATCCCACGCTGGTCGGCATCACGCCGGCGATGCGCGAGGGCTCGGGCATGGTCGAGTTCCACAAGCGTTTCCCGACGCGGTACTACGACGTCGGCATCGCCGAGCAGCATGCGGTGACCTTCGCCGGCGGCCTGGCCTGCGAAGGCTTGCGGCCGGTGGTGGCGATCTATTCGACCTTCCTGCAGCGCGGCTACGACCAGCTGGTCCACGACGTGGCGCTGCAGAACCTGCCGGTGCTGTTCGCGCTGGACCGGGCGGGCCTGGTCGGCGCCGACGGCGCCACGCATGCCGGCAACTACGACATCGCCTTCACGCGCTGCATTCCGAACATGAGCGTGATCACGCCGTCGGACGAGAACGAGTGCCGCCAGGCCCTCTACACCGGCCACCTGCACGACGGCCCGGTGACGGTCCGTTATCCGCGTGGGGCAGGCGTCGGCGCGGAGATCAGGAAGGAGATGGTCGCGCTGCCCTGGGGCAAGGGCGAGATGCGCCGGACCTCGTCGCTGCCGTCGACCGGCGGCCGCGGCGCGGCCCATGCGCCTCATGGACCACGGGTGGCGATCCTCGCCTTCGGCACGCTGCTGCATCCGGCGCTGAAGGCGGCGGAGGCGCTCGACGCGAGCGTGGCCAACATGCGTTTCGTGAAGCCGCTGGACGTCGAGCTGGTCAAGGAACTGGCCCGCACGCACGACGCGCTGGTGACCGTCGAGGACGGTTGCGTCATGGGCGGCGCCGGCAGTGCCGTGCTGGAAGCGCTGCAGGCCGAAGGCCTGTCGCTGCCCGTGCTGCAACTCGGCCTGCCCGACGAGTACGTCGAACACGGCGAACCGGGCAAGCTCATGTCGCAATGCGGCCTGGATGCGGCCGGCATCGAGCGCTCGATCCGCGAGCGCTTCCTGTCGACCGTGGCGCCGGTGGCGATCAAGGTCGCCTGAGCCAAGGTCGCCTGAGCGCGTTGCGCTCCCTCGAACGGCGCTGGTCTCGCGGTCAGCGCCGTTTTGCTTTGCCGGCGCCGTGCTGACTCGCCATCGCGGGCGCGAGCGCACGTTTCACCGCATCGATGAAGTCCTGCGTCAGCGCATGCGCGGCCCGGTGCAGCGGCCACAGCGCCTGGATGCGGAATGGCACCGATACCGAGAACGGACGCAGGTGCAGATCCGGTCCGGCACAGGCCCTCGCGGTCAACGGATTCACGAGCGCGATGCCCAGGTTTTTCTGAACCAGCGCGCACACGGCGATCGCGCTGTGTGTCTCCATCTGCGCACGACGCCGCACGCCGGCACTTGCAAAGATCGCGTCGAACTGGCGGCGATAGGGGTCCTCGGCCGACAGGCTGACGAAGCGTTCGCCCTCGAAGTGCTGCGGGGTCAGGACCTGTCGTTCCAGCAGGCGATGACCGGCGGGCAGCACGCAGACTTCGTCGAGCTCGGCCAGCGTTTCGCTGCGCGTGCCGGGCACGGTGGTGGGGACCTCGCTCAGGCCGATGTCGAAGCGCTGCGCGGCCATCCATTCCTCGAGCAGCGGCGACTCCTGCGGCGTCAGCGTCAGTTCCGCCTGCGGATGCCGGGCGAGCCAGTCGGCGCTGGCGGCCGGCAGCAGCGCGTGCGCCAGCGCCGGGAGGGTCAGGACGCGCAGGCGCTCATCCTCGGCGCGCCCCAGCGACTGGGCGCGGGCGACCACCTGCTCCAGGCCCTGGTAGGCGCGCTGGACTTCATCGAACAGGGCCAGCGCGCGCGCCGTCGGGCGCAGCCGCCCCGCCGTGCGCTCGAACAGCGCGTAGCCGAGCAGCGATTCCATCCGCGCGAGTTCCCGGCTGACCGTGGGCTGGGAGGTGAACAGCAGTTCCGCGGCGCCGGTCACGCTGCCCGCAGTCATGACCGCGCGGAAGACTTCGATGTGGCGGTGCGTGATGGGGAGGGCCATCCCGACAGCATATCAGCGCATATCAATAATGAATTCAATCGGCAAAACAAAGCATTTGATTGAATACGGCGTCCGGTGGATGCTTGCGGCAGTTCCAGGATGTCCCCGCCCGGAGGGCATCCGCGCCATCCCCTGAAGGATCCCGACATGCCGCAAGCCCTGACCCCCGCCCGCGAACAGCACCTGCAAGCACTCACCGCGAAGTACGGCACCCCGCTCTGGGTGTATGACGCCGCCGTGATCCGCGAGCGCATCACCGCGCTGGGGGGATTCGACACGATCCGCTTCGCCCAGAAGGCGTGCTCCAACACGCACATCCTCCGGCTGATGTGGGAGCAGGGCGTGAAGGTCGACGCCGTGTCGCGCGGCGAATTGCTGCGCGCCTTCGCCGCCGGATTCACCGTCGGCACCGGCGCGGACGCGGTCCACTCGGACATCGTCTTCACCGCCGACCTGCTGGATCGCGAAACGCTCAAGACGGTCGTCGAGCACCGCGTCCCGGTCAACGCCGGGTCGATCGACATGCTGGAGCAGCTCGGCGAGGTTTCCCCCGGGCACCCGGTGTGGCTCCGCCTGAATCCCGGCTTCGGCCACGGCCACAGCAACAAGACCAACACCGGCGGCGAGCACAGCAAGCACGGCATCTGGCACGAGCAGCTGACGGACGCGCTGGCCGTCATCGCGCGCCGCGGGCTGACGCTGATCGGACTGCACATGCACATCGGCTCGGGCGTCGATTACGAGCATCTGGGCCGCGTCGGCAGCGCCATGGTCGAACTCGTCCGGATGGTCAAGGCCAGCGGCCAGGATCTGCTGGCGATCTCGGCCGGCGGCGGCCTGTCGATTCCCTATCAGGCGGGCGGCGAGCGCATCGACACCGCGCATTACTTCAGCCTGTGGGATGCCGCGCGCAAGGAGGCCGAGAACGTCGTCGGCCATCCGTTGGACCTCGAGATCGAACCGGGTCGCTACCTGGTCGCGGAATCCGGCGTGCTGCTGGCGGAGGTCCGTGCGGTCAAGGCGCAGGGGCGGCAGCACTTCCTGCTGGTCGACGCCGGCTTCAATGAGCTGATGCGTCCGGCGATGTACGGCAGTTTCCATGCAATGAGCCTGATCCCCACGGACGGCCAGCGTCGCCCGATACAGGAGACGGTCGTGGCCGGTCCGCTCTGCGAATCCGGCGACGTCTTTACCCAGGCCGAAGGCGGGGTGGTGCTGGCGCGGGAATTGCCGCAAGCTCAAGTCGGCGACCTGCTGGTCATCCATGACACCGGCGCGTACGGCGCTTCCATGTCCAGCAACTACAACAGCCGACCGTTGATCGCCGAAGTGCTGGTCGACGGCGCGGCGGACCGACTGATCCGCCGCCGCCAGACGGTCGAGGAACTGCTGGCGTTGGAGTTGGTCTGAGCGGTGTGCGGGCTGGCGTGGTGACGTTGGTTTGACAGCGTCATGACGTTTTTGCTATCGCACAAGCGATTTTTGATAGCGTATCTCAATAGGCTGAGCCAATAGGCTGCATTGGGGAATTCAAACCCACCGATAGCCCCAGGCCCCTATCATTCTTTCCATCCCATCAACCCCAGACAGCGAGAACGAAGCAATGTCCCTGATCAACACCCAAGTCCAACCCTTCAAGGCCCAAGCGTTCCACAACGGCAAGTTCATCGAGGTCACGGAAGAGTCGCTCAAGGGCAAGTGGTCCGTGCTGATCTTCATGCCGGCCGCCTTCACCTTCAACTGCCCGACGGAAGTCGAAGACGCCGCCGACAACTACGGCGAATTCCAGAAGTTGGGCACCGAGGTGTACATCGTCACGACCGACACGCACTTCTCGCACAAGGTGTGGCACGAAACCTCGCCGGCCGTCGGCAAGGCCAAGTTCCCGCTGGTCGGCGACCCGACGCACGCCCTGACGAACGCCTTCGGCGTGCACATCCCGGAAGAAGGCCTGGCCCTGCGCGGCACCTTCGTGATCAATCCGGACGGCGTCATCAAGACCCTGGAAGTGCATGACAACGCGATCGCCCGCGACGTCAAGGAAACGCTGCGCAAGCTGAAGGCTGCCCAGTATGTCGCCAAGAACCCGGGTCAGGTCTGCCCGGCCAAGTGGAACGAAGGCGAAAAGACCATCGCTCCGTCGCTGGACCTGGTCGGCAAGATCTAAGGATCTCGCCCGCGGGAGCCGGAGCGTCCCTTTTCGGAGGGCCTCCGCCCCGACCGGTGATCCGGATGAGGATGATCCTCTCCCCCTCACTGTCATTGCACCGCGCGTGGACCGATCCGGTCCGCGGGCGTGTGTCTGGCCGCCCCTTCGATCTGACAGGGAGGCCGGTTCTCGAAGTCGCTTAAGAAAAATTGGAAGGAAGCAACGATGTTGGACGACAACCTGAAGGCGCAGCTCAAGGCCTACCTGGAGCGGGTCACGCTGCCGTTCGAGATCGAGGCTTCGTTGAACGACTCCGAGAGCGCCGCAGAGCTCAAGCAGCTGCTGCAGGACATCACCGCGATGTCCGACAAGATCACGCTGAAGCTGGACGGCAACGACGCGCGCAAGCCGTCGTTCAGCCTGAAGCGCACGGGCACCGAACAGAGCCTGCGCTTCGCCGCCATCCCGCTCGGCCATGAGTTCACCTCGCTGGTGCTGGCCCTCCTGTGGACCGGTGGCCATCCCCCGAAGGTGGAGCAGTCCACCATCGACCAGATCAAGGGCCTGGACGGGGACTACCGCTTCGAGGTCTACATGTCCCTGACCTGCCACAACTGCCCGGACGTGGTGCAGGCGCTGTCGCTGATGTCGGTGCTGAACCCGCGCGTCAAGACGGTGGTCGTGGACGGCGCGCTGTTCCAGGACGAGGTCAACGCCCGCGAGATCATGGCCGTGCCCACGATCTACCTGAACGGCCAGGAATTCGGCTCGGGCCGCATGACTGTGGAAGAGATCGCCGCCAAGCTGGACACCGGCGCGGCGGAGAAGGACGCGGCCAAGCTGTCCGCCAAGGATCCGTATGACGTGCTGATCGTCGGCGGTGGCCCGGCCGGCGCGGCGGCGGCGGTGTATGCCGCTCGCAAGGGCATCCGCACCGGCATCGCGGCCGAGCGCTTCGGCGGACAGGTCAACGACACGCTGGCGATCGAGAACTACATCTCCGTGCTGTCCACCGACGGTCCGAAGTTCTCGATGGCGCTGGAGTCGCACGTCAAGGATTACGGCGTCGACGTCATGAACCTGCAGCGCGGCGAAGCGCTGATCCCGGCGACCACGCCGGGCGGCCTGGTCGAGCTGAAGCTGGCCAACGGCGGCTCGCTGAAGAGCAAGACGGTGATCATCTCGACCGGCGCGCGCTGGAGGAACGTCAATGTCCCCGGCGAGCAGGAATACAAGAACAAGGGCGTGGCCTACTGCCCGCATTGCGATGGTCCGCTGTTCAAGGGCAAGCGCGTGGCGGTGATCGGCGGCGGCAACTCCGGCGTCGAAGCGGCGATCGACCTGGCGGGCATCGTGTCGCATGTGACGCTGCTGGAATTCGGCGATCAGCTGCGCGCCGACGCGGTGCTGGTGAAGAAGCTGGAGAGCCTGCCCAACGTCGTCATCCTGAAGCAGGCGCAGACGAGCGAGTTCACCGGCACGGCGGGCAAGCTGGACGGCCTGAACTACGTGGATCGCGCCACCGGCGAGAACAAGCGCGTCGAAGTCGAGGGCGTGTTCGTGCAGATCGGCCTGGTGCCCAACACCGAGTGGCTGCGCGGCACGATCGAGCTGTCCAAGCACGGCGAGATCATCGTCGACGCGAAGGGCCAGACGTCGGTGCCCGGTGTGTTCGCCGCGGGCGACGCGACCACCGTGCCGTACAAGCAGATCATCATCGCGGCCGGCGACGGCGCGAAGGCGGCCCTCAGCGCTTTCGACCACATCATCCGGAACTGAGTTCCAGCGCGGCGGCGACCCTCACCCCCCCCTCTCCCGCAGTGCGGGAGAGGGGGGGCCACCTCAGAGCCGGTCTTACTCCCTCTCCCGCACTGCGGAAGAGGGCAGGGGTGAGGGCCAGCGGCCGTGGCTCACCGCCGATTGCGCCAAAGGCTCTCCGCGCTGTAAACAGCAAGCGCCGACCAGATCAGCACGAAGCCGACGAGTCGCGCACCGGCGAGCGGCTCGTGATACAGCCAGACGCCGAGCAGGAACTGGATCGTCGGGGACAGGTATTGCACCAGGCCGAGCGTCGTCAGCGTGAGGCGGCGCGCGCCGGCGGCGAACAGGAGCAGCGGCACGGCCGTCAGCGGTCCGGCGAGCAGCAGCCACGCGATGTGGCCGGCGTCGCCGCTCACGAACGCGCTGGTGCCCTGGCTGGTCCACCAGAACAGCGCGATGGCGGCGAAGGGCGACAGGATCAGCGTCTCCAGCGTCAGCCCCTCCAACGCGCCCAGATGCGCCGTCTTGCGCATCAGTCCGTAGATCCCGAAGCTCAACGCCAGCACCAGCGCGATCCACGGCAACCGCCCGGCGGTGACCGTCAGCCAGATCACTCCGGCTGCCGCCAGTCCGATCGCCAGCCATTGCACCGGCCGCAGCCGCTCGTGCAGGAACACGAAGCCCAGCATCACGTTGACCAGCGGGTTGATGAAGTAGCCCAGGCTGGCTTCGACGACGTGGCCGTGCTGCACCGCCCACACATAGACCAGCCAGTTGGTCGACAAGAGCAGCGCCGACACCGCGCAGGTTCCGAGCAGCTTCGGCGAACGCAGCACCGGTCCGAGCCAGGCCCAGCGGCGCATCACCGTCAGCAGGACCGCCACGAAGACCATGGACCACAGCGTCCGGTGCGCGATGACTTCGAACGCGCTGACGTCGCTCAGCCGCTTGAAGTACAGCGGGAACAGGCCCCAGGCGATGTAGGCCAGCGCGGCGTAGAGCATGCCGGTGCGGGCATGGGCGGCATCGTCGACGTGGCGGGTGTCGTTGGTCATGGGTCCGGCGCAGGGCGTCGTGCAAGGGCCGCGGGGGGCAGCGGGAAGGGCCCGCGATTCTGCCCGCGACGGACGCACGGCGCTGTCGAGACCCGGGGAGCCCGTTCGTCGTGCTGGGTGGCCCCTCTTTTCATGCCGACGGCTTCGTCGCAGGATCGCATCCCATGGCTCATGTTGAATTCACGTCGCAACTGCATCGCTTCGTCGACACCCCCCAGCTGGACTGCGACGCCAGCACCTTGGGGGAGGCGCTCACGCGCGCCTTCGATTGCAATCCGCGCCTGCGCGGCTACATCCTGGACGAGCAGGGGCACCTGCGCACGCACGTCGCCGTCTTCATCGACGGCCACCGCGCGCAGGATCGCCAGGCACTCAGCGATCCACTGACGGCCCAGTCCAAGGTCTACGTGCTGCAAGCCCTGTCGGGCGGTTGAGCCCGGCGGACCTCGGCCGGGCGCTGTCGAGCCCGACGTGTCGCCCGACCTGTCGAGAACCGCAGCCGCCGATCGTCGTGAGCAGTGACGCCAGCCATCGCAAGGAGACACCGATGACCACCACCGCCTGGGCCGCCACCCGCAAGGGTCTGTTCGAACTTCGCAGCGATCCCGCCCAGGGCGGATGGGCGATCGGTCGCCACAGCTTCGTGGGGGACCCCGTCAGCATGGTGCTGCCCGCCCCGGCGGAGGGGGGCCGGATGTTCGCCGCGCTCAACCTGGGGCACTTCGGCGCCAAGCTGCAGGCCTCGGACGACGGCGGCGCCACCTGGCGGGAGCTCGCGGCCCCCGCGTTCCCCGAGCAGCCGGAAGGCGCGGAAGGCCCGCCGTGGAAGCTGCAGCTGATCTGGGCGCTCGAACGCGGCGGCGACGGACGGCTCTGGGCCGGCACCATCCCCGGCGGGCTCTTCGTCAGCGACGACCAGGGGGAGACCTGGCAGCTCGTCGAGACCCTCTGGGACATGCCCGAGCGGCTGGGCTGGTTCGGCGGCGGCTACGACGCACCCGGCATCCATTCGATCAACGTCGATCCGCGCGATCCGAAGCGGCTGCTGCTCGGCATCTCCTGCGGCGGCGCCTGGCGGAGCGAGGACGGGGGCGCCAACTGGCACATCAGCGCCAAGGGCATGCGCGCCGACTTCCTGCCGCCGGAGCAGCAGGGTGAGGAGAACACCCAGGACCCCCACCGCATCGTCGCCAGCACGGCGGATCCGGACGTGCTCTGGTGCCAGCACCACAACGGCGTCTGGCGCTCGGTGGACGGCGGCGCGCACTGGGGCGAGATCAAGCCGCCGCTGTCGGGCTTCGGCTTCGCGGTGGCCGCGCACGCGGGCGATCCCGACACGGCGTGGTTCGTGCCCGGCGTGAAGGACGAGAAGCGGCTGCCCGTCGACGGCGCACTGGTGGTGAACCGCACGCGCGACGGCGGCAAGACCTTCGAGACGCTGCGGACCGGCCTGCCTCAAGCCCATTGCTACGACCTCGTCTACCGCCACGGCCTGGCCGCGCACGACGACGGCCGCCGGCTGCTGATGGGCAGTACGACCGGCAACCTCTGGGCGACCGACGACGCCGGCGATTGCTGGTCGCTCGTGTCCGGACACCTGCCACCGATCTACGCCCTGCGTTTCGGCTGAGCCGCCTAGCTCAGAGGAACAGGTCCCATTCCGGGCCAGGAGGTGCCTCGAGCGTCAGGGTCGAACAGGTGATCGGATGCGTCAGCGTCAGCCGCTGCGCGTGGAGCCACAGCCGCTGGAGACCGAAGTGCGCCGCGAGTGTGCGATTGAGCGGCCCCTTCCCGTGGTTCGCGTCGCCGACGATGGGATGCGCGATGTGCTTCAGGTGCCGGCGGATCTGGTGGCGACGTCCCTGCACCGGCTCGCAGGCGAGCAGCGCGAGCCGGGTCGTCGGGAAGCGAGGGTCGGTGCTGACCGGGGCCTCCTGCCGACGCAGGCAGGACCACTCGGTCTGCGCGTCCAGATGCGGCTGTCCGGCCGATGGCAGCTCCGGGTCGCGGGCAAGCGGATGGTCGACGACGCCGGCATCGGCCGCAGGCCAGCCGCGCACCAGCGTCAGGTAGCGCTTGTGCGTGCGGCGCTCGGCGAGGGCCGCGCCGAGCAGGCTCGCCACCTCGGCGCTCAACGCGAAGACGAGCACACCCGACGTGCCGCGATCCAGGCGGTGCGCCGGCCAGACCGGCCGCCCCAACTGATCGCGCAGACGCTGCAGCGCGGCGTCTTCCTCGTGCGCGTCGATGGCCGTCCGATGGACCAGCAGCCCGGCGGGCTTGTCGATGACCGCGAGGTGGTCGTCCAGATGGAGGAGGGGAAGCAGACGGGAAGGAGATGTCATCGCTGAAAGGGACGGTCTGCGCACGCCTGGAGCGGTTTTTGCCCTCTTTTCCCCGTTTGGGGGGAGAGGACAGTCACAGGGTCCTTCGCCAGAATCCTGTCACGGCGCCTGCTCATCATCGCAGCAGGCGCTCAGCGCCATCGATGTCGGTGGCGCGACCCCCGGTCCGCATCCGCGTCGTCGTCGCCAGCAGGAGTTCGCCATGCCTCAGGAGTTTCACATCGGTCACCGGTCCTTTCTGGACCGGCTCGTCCTGGCCCTGGGCGGCGTCGTGCGTCGAACGCCCGCCGTGCGGCTGGTCAGTCGATCTGGCCGTCCACGTAGAGCCACGCCCCGCGCTCCCGCACGAAACGGCTGATCTCGTGCATGCGGTGCGCGCGCCCGCCGACCTTGCTGCGCGCGATGAATTCGACCGTCTCATGATCCGCGTCCTGGCGCGCGTGACGACGCACTTCCAGGCCCAGCCATTTCAGGTCCTGCTCCCTCCGTTCGAGCGACGGCGGACGGGTGCTCGGATGCCAGGTGGCGAGCAGGTACTCGATCAGGTCCATCGTGTAGGCCGTGTACCGCGAACGCATCAGCGTCTGCGCGTCGGCCGCGATCAGCGCGCCGTTCTCGGCGAAGGCGCGGTGCAAGGCGCCGCAGCACAACGCGTACGAGCCGCCCGTGCCGCAGGGGCACGGACTTCCTTTTGAGCCGGCGACCGTCGCCTTCTTGGCCGCATTGTTCGCCGCGCTGTGGGCCGCGCTGTGGGCCGCGCTGTGGGCCGCGCTGTGGGCCGCGCTGTGGGCCGCGCTGTTCGTCGCAGTCCTGGATTTTTCTGACGTCATGAGGGCGGCATCATGCCAGCGTCTCTAGAATGGCTGGATGAATTCCCAGGATTTTGGCGACGAGCGCCCGACCCCGCCGCAAGAGGACCTGTTCACGCCGCGCGCGCCGCGCGGCCTGCTGGACAACCTCAACCCCGAGCAGTACGCCGCGGTGACGCTCGGCCAGGAGCCCGCGCTGATCCTGGCCGGCGCCGGCTCCGGCAAGACGCGCGTGCTGACCACGCGCATCGCGTGGCTGATGAGCCAGGGTCACGCGACGCCGGCCTCGGTGCTGGCGGTGACCTTCACCAACAAGGCCGCCAAGGAGATGGTCACCCGCCTCTCCGCGATGCTGCCGGTGAACGTGCGCGGGATGTGGATCGGCACCTTCCACGGCCTGTGCAACCGCTTCCTGCGCGCGCACTGGAAACTGGCGGGCTTGCCGCAAGGTTTCCAGATCCTGGATTCGGGCGACACGGTCTCCGCCGTCAAGCGCGTGATCAAGGCGATGAAGCTCGACGAGGAGCGCTTCGTCCCCAAGCAGGTCTCCTGGTACATCGCCGGCGCGAAAGAGGACGGCATGCGTCCCAAGGACATCGACCTGCGCGATGAACAGACGCGCAAGCTGGTCGAGATCTACCAGGCCTACCAGGACCAGTGCGAACGCGAGGGCGTGGTCGACTTCGCCGAGCTGATGCTGCGCTCCTTCGAGCTGATGCGCGACAACCAGGCCGTGCGCGAGCATTACCAGCGCCGCTTCCAGTACGTGCTGGTCGACGAGTTCCAGGACACCAACAAGCTGCAGTACGCGTGGCTGAAGATGTTCGCGCCGCCGGGGCGCGGCCAGGGCGTGTTCGCGGTCGGCGACGACGACCAGAGCATCTACGCCTTCCGCGGCGCGCGCGTGGGCAACATGGCCGACTTCGAGCGCGAATACCGCGTGCGCCAGGTCGTGAAGCTCGAGCAGAACTACCGCAGCTTCGGCAACATCCTGGACGCGGCCAACGCGCTGATCAGCAACAACAGCCACCGGTTGGGCAAGAACCTGCGCACCGAGGCCGGCCCCGGCGAGCCCGTGCGCGTGCATGAGGCGAGTAGCGACTTCGCCGAGGCGCAATGGCTGCTCGAGGAGGCGCAGGCCCTGCACCGCCAGGGGCTGGACCGCAAGGAGATCGCGGTGCTCTACCGGAGCAACGCGCAATCGCGGGTGATCGAATCGGCGCTGTTCAACGCCGGCATCCCGTACCGCGTTTACGGCGGCCTGCGCTTCTTCGAGCGCGCCGAGGTGAAGCACGCGCTGGCCTACCTGCGCCTGATCGAGAACCCCAACGACGACACCAGCTTCCTGCGCGTCGTCAACTTCCCGGCGCGCGGCATCGGCGCGCGCACCATCGAGCAGCTGCAGGACGCGGCGCGTCCGAGCGGGCGCTCGCTGGTGCAGAGCATCGCCGCGGTCGGCGGTCGCGGCGGCGCGAGCCTGGCGGGCTTCGTCGGCCTGGTCGACGCGATGCGCGAGGCCACGGCCGGGCTCACGCTGCGCGAGATCATCGAACACATCATCGAGCACTCCGGCCTGACCGCCTTCTATCGCGCCGAGAAGGAAGGCGAAGACCGGCTGGAGAACCTGGGCGAACTGGTCAACGCCGCCGAGGCCTTCGTGACGCAGGAGGGTTTCGGCAAGGACGCGGTGGCGCTGCCGGTGGACGAGCACTCGCCCGGCGCGATCGCGGATGGGTTGCCGGCGGCGATTGCCCCCGCCGCGCCCGCGACGCCGGACGCCGAGACCGGCGAGATCATGTCGCCGCTGGCGGCCTTCCTGACGCACGCCTCGCTGGAAGCCGGCGACAACCAGGCGCAGGCCGGCCAAGACGCGATCCAGCTGATGACGGTGCACTCGGCCAAGGGCCTGGAGTTCGACGCGGTCTTCATCACCGGCATGGAAGAGGGCCTGTTCCCGCACGAGAACTCGATGTCCGACGCGGACGGGCTCGAAGAGGAACGCCGGCTAATGTACGTCGCGATCACGCGCGCGCGCCAAAGGCTGTACATCAGCTTCTGCCAGACGCGGATGCTGCACGGCCAGACCCGCTACAACATCAAGAGCCGCTTCATGGAGGAGCTGCCCGAAGAGACGTTGAAGTGGCTGACGCCGCGCAACCAGGGCTTCGGCTCGGGCTTCGCGAAGGACTACCAGCAGGCGTGGCAGCGCGGCTCGGGATTGAAGTCGATGGTGGGCGCCGGTCGGGTCGATCCCTCGGCCTTCCCTCAGGCGCCGGTCCCCCAGGCGATGAAGCAGTCGGCGGCGCAGAAGACGGGCGACGAACACGGCGGCCTGCGGGTCGGCAAGGGGGTGTTCCACAACAAGTTCGGCGAAGGCGTGCTGCTCACGTTGGAAGGAAAAGGACCAGACGCGCGCGCGCAGGTGAATTTCGGCCGTCACGGCACGAAGTGGCTGGCGCTCAGCGTCGCCAAGCTGACCCCGATCGATTGAGCCGGTCGGGGCAGGCCGGCCGGATCGGGGCCAGACCTGAACGAGTGAGCGGATATCGTACGGAGCACGCGGCGAGGCGTGACCGCAGGCGCAAAATGGGCGGTGGGCGATAAAGATTCCAGCAAACAGGAATCACTTTTGCCCGGGAGGGAGATCCGACGAATACGTCCCAGATTCTGGAATCTCCATGCGCACTGTTGTACCGATCGATCCGCCCGATGACCCGATGGTCGAGGACGCGCTGGCGCTTGGCGCGGCCGTCCGGGCCGCCCGCACCACCGCGCGACTGCCCCTGGTCGAGGCCGCCGAGGCGCTCGGCATGTCGCGCCAGACACTGATCAACATCGAGACGGGGCAGGGCGGCGTCAGCCTCTCCACCGTGCTCAAGGCTGCCCGGGCGCTCGGCGTGAGTCTGTTCGCCGTGCCGTCGCAGCAGCGCGAGGTCGTCAGACGCGCGATCCGCACCGCGCGCGATTCGAAGTTCTCCGACCTGGATGACGCATGAACGGTGTGGAGGTCTGGCTCGACGAGCATGAGGTCGGCTGGCTGAAGCCTGCCGACGCGTCGCGGAGCCTGTCGCTGGCCTACCTGGAACGTTGGACGTCGGAAGCGCTGGCGTTCCCGCTGGCCCTGTCGTTGCCGATGCCGCCGCGCGGCGGTCCGGGCAGCGAGTCCGCGGCGGATCAGGTGCAGGCATTCTTCGATCACCTGCTGCCCGCCGGCGATGCCCGGCCGCGGATCTTTGCGGCGCTGGGCCTGCGTGATGACGACCGCTACGGCGCCCTGCGCTTGATGGGTCGGGACCTGCCCGGTGCCGTGCGCTTGATCGCCGACGGACTTCAACGTCCCGCCGGCCCTGTGCAGCGGGCGGTCGCCCGCGAGGAGGTCTCGGAACGGATCCGTCATCGCGACGCGCGGCCCTTCGCGGTGTGGGACGGGCAGGTGCGCGGCGCGCTTGGCGGCGAGCGGGACAAGCTCGCGGTCTATGTGGAACGGGACGGCGGCTGGCACCTCGTCGACGGGCCGCAGATGGCCTCGACGCATGTGATCAAGCCTGCGCCCGACGCTGCGGGAACAGGTGATCAACCTTTCGACGAATACTTCTGCATGCGGCTGGCCGCGCGCATAGGCCTGGACGTCGCGCCAGTGCAGTTGCACCGCCTGCCTGAGCCGGTGTTGCTGGTCGAGCGTTTCGATCGGCAGCGCCTGGAGGACGGCCGCGTGCGACGCCTCCACGCGATCACTGCGGCGCAGGCGCTCGGCGTGGCGCCCGCCGATCAGGACCAGGTGTCGCCCGCGCGCCTCTTTTCGCTGCTCGCGCACAGCCCCTCGCCGCTGGTCGACAGCCGCGCGCTGCTGCGCTGGACGATGTTCCGTCAACTCGTCGGCTGCACCGGCACGGGCGCGAGCGACCTGTGCTTCTTCGTCGATCACGGCGGACTGCGCGTGGCGCCGGCCCATGGCTTCTTCAACGACGGGAATGGTGACAAGGCTCGCACCCTCGATGCGCAAACGTGGGCCAAGCTCGCGCGCGATGCCGACATCGCGCCGCGCAGCGTCACGCTGGAACTGAAACGCCTGTGCGAGCTGGTGCGCGCACAGGCGGAAGGGGTGGCTCGCGAACTCGCGGGCGAGGTGCCGCAGCCCGTGATCGAACGGGTGCTCGGACGCATCCTCGCGGAGAGCGACCGGCAAGCGGCCCTGGCGGCTGAGATCTCGAAGTAGAGGACTTCGGCGACTACTGCCAACGCCTGGCGCGGGCTCTCCACGACTCGGGGGGCGTCCCGTCCGGGCACCCCCCCGAATCATTCCGGCCCCAGTGAGACCGGGGCGTTCGGGCCCTGGCCTTTTCAGCTCAGATGCCGATCTCGCCGCCGTCCTTGCGGGTGATCACGACGGTCGCGGAACGCGGACGCTTCTTCACCGTCGCGTCAGCCTGGTTGGCCGGCCAGTAGCTGCCGTAGGTCTTGGCGTTCCAGTCGGGCGTGGTTTCTTCGCCCGGGTGCTGGACGTTGAAGAACATCGTCTTGTAGTCCGGCGTCATCGCGATGCCGGTGATCTCGCATTCCTTCGGGCCGACCAGGAAACGACGCAGCGTATCGGCGGTCGCCTTGGCGCCCGCCCGCGTCTGCGTGCCGCCCGCGGCCGTGGCCACGCCGCCGTCGCCGACCTGGCCCGGCAGCGCCGCCAGCATCATGCAGTTGGTGATGTCGGTGTAGGCGCCGTCGTCGGTCTGGATCCACAGCATGCCGCGCTTGTCGAAGTACAGGCCGTCCGGGCTCGAGAAGTCGTTGCCTTCGGCCAGGGCCGACAGGTTCACGTCCGCCGCCGCATCGGCCTGCGCGCCGAAGAGGTACACGTCCCAGGTCAGTTTGGTGACGTCGGCCGCGTCTTCCTTCCAGCGGATGATGTGGCCGTTGGGGTTGCCCTTCTGCGAGGTCGTGCCCTTCAGGTCCTCGTAGTAGCGCGGGTTCGCTGCGTCCGGCTTGAGCTGGCTGCCGGTCGGCGTCGCGGTGTTCGCCACGCGGTTGCTGTTGTTGGTCAAGGTCATGTAGACCTCGCCGTTCGTCGGATGCACGGCGCCCCATTCCGGACGGTCCATCTTGGTGGCGCCGAGGATGTCGCCCGCGATGCGCGCGTTGATCACGACGTCGCCCTGGTCGGCGAAGGCGTAGGTCGTGTTGGCCGCGTCCAGGCCGTTCGTGCCGAAGGTCAGCGCCATCCAGTTGCCGGTGCCGTCGGCGTTGAACTTGGCGACGTACAGCGTGCCTTCGTCCAGGTACTTGGCGCCGGCGGTCATGCCCTTGCCGACATCGGCCGCGTCCCAGTTGGCCTTGGACACGAACTTGTAGATGTACTCGTTGCGCGAGTCGTCGCCCATGTAGATGACGATCGGCTTGCCGGCGACCGCTTCGGCGGGCCAGGCGCCTTCATGGTTGAAGCGGCCCAGCGCGGTGCGCTTGGCGGGCACGGAGTCCGGCGCGAACGGATCGATCTCGACCACCCAGCCGAAGGTGTTGATCGTGTTGCGGTAGTCGGCGGTCGCGGCGGCGCCGGTGACCGAGGAGTTCCAGCGCGCGAACAGGTCGTCGGTGCCGGCCGTTTCCCACAGGTAGGGGCTCTTGCGGTTCTGCGGCAGGCCGTAGCGGTTGAGGCCGACCACGTCCTTGGGCGAGCGCAGCGCGTCGTCGCCGGCGGCCCGGCTGATCACGTTGAGGTAGTTCTCTTCGCAGGTCAGGTAGGTGCCCCACGGGGTGTAGCCGTTGGCGCAGTTGTTGTTGGTGCCGCGGGTCTGGACCGCCGTCGGGCTGAAGAAGGTCTGCAGCTGCACGTTGCCCTTGGCCGGGCCGGTGAAGTCCATCGTCGTGGCCGAGGTCACGCGACGGTTGAAGCGCGAGCCGCGCACCATGCTCATGGCGGTGCCGGTGGCCTCGCGCTTGACCTCGCAGACGGAGATGCCGTGGGCGTAGATCTCCTTCGTCACTTCAGTGGCGTTGCGGGCGGCGCCCGCGGTGCGGCCGGCAGGGTGCAGGCCGTAGGGGGCGACCACGTACTCGTGGTTGACGGCCAGCAGGCCGCGGTCGGATCGCTTGGCGTCGAACGCGCCGGCCTCGCTCAGGCCGAAGTAGTACATGCCGTCGTGGCCGTCGCCGATGCGGCGCTCGTAGGAATCAGCCGATTCGGAACCGTCGTCCTTCCAGGACGCGTCGCCGAAGTGCATCGGGTCGCCCAGCGCGTGCAGGATGCTGACGTTGTAGCCGTCGGCCACGGTCACCAGGTCATTCTTGTTCTTGGCGACGGCGTTGAAGCCGATCTTCAGCGGCTCGGGCTGGGGCGCCGGGGCGGGCGCGGGAGCGGGGGCAGGCGAATCGTCGCTGCTGCCGCAGGCGCTCAGGATCGAGCCGCCCAGCAGCGCGGAGGCCGCCGTGGTGATGCCGCCCTTGAGGGCGACGCGCCGCGACAGGCGCGCGGCAAGGACGTCTTCGAAATGCGGGTTGGCGGACGGGTTGACGATGGTGTCTTCGTCGTACTCGTTGGCGTTGTCTTGGCTGGCAACGATGTCGTGCTGCTTGCTCATTCGTGAAGGCTCCGCTGCGATGTAAAGGCGGGCGGATTCTGCGAAGCGCAAGTGACGCTGACGTGAAAAAGTCGTTAGAGATTCCTTCGAGGCATGTCCGTGGCCCCGTCCGTGCGAATGTCAGACCGGTGCGTCAGACCGGTGCGTCAGACCGGCGCAGAAGGCGTTTCCGGAAGGTCCTTGGGGGCGCCGAACATGAAGCAGTCGATGAAGGTGAAGTACAGCGAGCAGTAGAACGCCGTGAGCAGCGCCATCATCGTGGGCAGCAGGATGAAGGGCAGCAGGTTCACGAGCCCGAGCAGCATCCCCAGGATGGAGAACACCATCAGGACGCCGGCGCTCAGGCCCGTCCAGACCAGCGCGGAGATCGTGAACGCGCCCTTGTTGCGCCACACGCCCAGCGTGCTGGAGAACAGCGCCTGCAGCACGCCCTGGCCGCCCCAGTGGATCAGCGCCGGCGCATGCCAGAACGGGACGGACAGCAGTCCCAGCAACGCGAAGCGCAGCGCCATGGCAGGCATGAGGCTGCCCTCGGCGACGATGGCCTCGATGGTCTTGGCGTCGCCCTTGGCGGCCGCCAGCTGGTCCATGCCCCGCACGAGCGCACCGCCGTCCAGCAGGTGGGCCAGCAGCATCGCGAGGATGGTGGAGCCGGTGTAGAGCAGGCCGAGTCCGATCTGGGCGCGCCGACGTTCCTTGGTCAGCTGCAGCGGCTGCAGGAAGACGGCGGCCGTCGGCGTGTGGGACTGCAGTACCTGGTGCGCGGCCAGCATGAAGGCCAGCGAGATCAGCGGCAGCGCGCTCATTACCACGAGTTGCCCGAGGAAGGGCACCAGTTGGAGCACCGCGGACACCAGCATGGCCGTGGCGAACAGGCCGATCAGCGCGATCGGCTTGCGCCGCAGCACCTTCAGCCCGTGGCGCACCCAGAGCAGGCCGTTGCGCGGCGGGACCGTTTGCAGGTGCAGGATCATGGCAGGGACTCCAGCGCATGCCAGGGCCTGGCGATGCGCTCGCGCAGGACGCGCTCGAAATGGGTCGGATCGTGGGGGGTGAGGAGACTGGCCTCGCGCGGCAGATGGAAGTCCCACAGCCGCGAGATCCAGAAGCGCAACGCCGCCGCGCGCAGCAGGCCGGGCAGCAGGCGGTGTTCGGCGCCGGATAGCGGGCGCACCGATTCGTAGGCCTTGACGAAGGCGCCGGCGCGCTGCTCGTCGAGGCGGCCGCTGTCCAGATCGATGCACCAGTCGTTCAGGCAGACGCAGAGGTCGAACAGGAAGCTGTCGACCCCGGCGAAATAGAAATCGAAGAAGCCGCTGAGCTTCTCGCGACCCGGCAGGCCGTCGAACATCACGTTGTCGCGGAACAGGTCGGCATGGACCGGGCCGCGCGGCAGTGCCGCGGCGCCGGGCGCGAGCTGTTCCTGGAAGGCCAGCTCCGCGGTCAGCAGGTCGGCTTGTGCCGGCGTGACGTGCGGCAGCACGACCGGCACGGTCTCCCGCCACCAGGGCAGGCCGCGCAGGTTGTCCTGGTGCAGCGGGAAGTCCTGGCCGGCCAGATGCATGCGGGCGAGGCCGGCGCCGACCTGCTCGCAATGGAACACGTCGGGCGCCAGCTGATGGCCGCCGGGCAGCTTGTCCACCACCGCCGCCGGCTTGCCGCCCACCGTGTGCAGGATGCGGTCCTGCGCGTCGGGCTGCGGCGCGGGTACCGGCACGCCCTTGCGCGCCAGGTGCCGCATCAGCTCCAGGTAGAAGGGGAGCTGCTCGAAGCTCAGGCGCTCGAAGATCGTCAGCACATAGTCGTGCGATTCGCCGTCGCGCGTCGTGGTGACGAAGTAGTTGGTGTTCTCGATGCCGGCAGTGATCCCCTTGAGCGACTGCAGGTCGCCCAGGGCCAGGGTGTCCAGCAGCGCTTGCGCCTGCTCGGTCGAGACGTCGGTGAATACGGCCATGAAAAGGAGAGGGAACGGACCGGAAGCCGACCGGGGCGGGTCAGCCGCGACGGGTCAGAAATTGAAGAGACGCCAGACCCGCGCGCCCGCGTTGCCGCGGTCGTCGCCCTGGCGGGTGGGAAGGTCGCGGCCGGTGTCGCCGAGCAGGATCTCGTACTCGGGCGCCTTGCTGTTCTTGTTCTTGACCACGACCTTTTGGGTCAGGCCCCTCACCCGGGTTTCCTCGATGCGAACCTTGTCGTCTTCGTTGACGATCTGTTCGACCTTCACCTCGGGCACGTCGCGGAACTTCTGCGGCTCGGCGGAGGCCGGGGTCGCGGCAGGCGCCGACGGTGCTGACGGCGTGACCGGCGCGTCGGCCGCGTGCGCCTGGAGCGCGACCGCGGCCAGGAGGGCGAACAGAGGAGCGAGGCGGGTGGTTTTCATGGTGATGTCCATTCTAGTCTTGGACCCCGGGAAACCCCGTCCCCCGGGCGAGGGCCGCGTTCAGGCGCGGCCTGCTGACAGCCGGGGTGGCGCGCGCCTGCAACAATGTCGGGATGAGCAAACCTCTGATGCTGCTGGTCGACGGGTCCAGCTACCTCTATCGCGCCTTCCACGCCATGCCCGACCTGCGCGGTCCGGGCGGGCAGCCCACCGGCGCCATCCACGGGATGGTGGCCATGCTGAAGAAGCTGCGCGACGACTACGGCGCCGAGCACGCGGCCTGCGTCTTCGACGCGTCCGGACCGACCTTCCGCGATGAGTGGTACCCCGAGTACAAGGCGCAGCGCGCCCCGATGCCCGACGCGCTGCGCGAGCAGATCGAACCGATCCACGAGGTCGTGAAGCTGCTGGGCTGGCCGGTGCTGACGGTGCCCGGCGTCGAGGCCGACGACTGCATCGGCACGCTGTCGCGGGTGGCGGCGCAGGCGGGGCACCAGGTGGTGATCTCGACCGGCGACAAGGACCTGGCGCAGCTGGTGACGCCTGACGTCTCGCTGATCAACACCATGAGCAACGAGAAGCTGGACGAAGCCGGCGTGCTGGCCAAGTTCGGCGTGCCGCCGGACCGGATCATCGACTACCTGACCCTGATGGGCGACACCGTGGACAACGTGCCCGGCGTCGAGAAGGTCGGTCCCAAGACCGCGGCCAAGTGGATCGGCGAGCACGGCTCGCTGGACGGGGTGATCGCCAACGCGGACCAGATCAAGGGCGTCGCCGGCGAGAACCTGCGCAAGGCGCTGGACTGGCTGCCGATGGGCCGCAAGCTGGTGACGGTGAAGGTCGACTGCGACCTGTGCACGCACGTCGCGGGCTGGCCCGCGCTGGAAGCGCTGGCCTTCAATCCGGTGGACGAGGCGGGGCTGCTCGACTTCTACACGCGCAACGGCTTCAAGACCTGGAAGCGCGACCTGGAAGGCAAGCTCGGCGGCGACGCGCCCAGGCGCGCCAGGCCGGAGGCCGACGTCGGCGCGGCGAGCGCGACCGATGCCCAGGCGGAGGTCCAGCATCCTGCGATCCCCGTCGACAAGCGTTACGAGACCATCCTGGACATGTCCCGGCTCGACGCCTGGATCGAGCAGTTGAACGCGGCGGAACTCGCCGCGTTCGACACCGAGACGGATTCGCTGGATCCGATGCAGGCGCGCATCGTCGGCATCAGCTTCAGCGTGAAGCCGGGCGAGGCCGCCTACATCCCGATCCGGCACGACGGCCCGGACGCCCCCGAGCAGTTGCCGATGGACGAGGTGCTCGCGAAGCTGAAGCCCTGGCTCGAAGATCCGCTGAAGAAGAAGGTCGCCCAGAACGTCAAGTACGACACCCACGTGCTGGCCAACCACGGCATCGCCGTCCAGGGCACGGCCTTCGACACGATGCTGGAGAGCTACGTGCTGGAGGCGCATCGCGGCCACGGGCTGGAGGCCTTGGCCGATCGCGTGCTGGGCCGCAAGGGCCTGAGTTACGAGGACCTGTGCGGCAAGGGCGCGCACCAGATCCCGTTCGCGCAGGTGGAGGTGGCGAAGGCGGCGGAGTACTCCTGCGAGGACTCCGAGATGTGCCTGCACGTGCATCAGACCCTGATGCCGCGCCTGGAGGCCGACACGGGGCTGAAGTTCATCTACGAGCAGATCGAGATGCCGGTGTCGGCGCTGCTGGCGCGCATCGAGCGCACCGGCGTGCTGATCGATGCGGGCCGGCTGCAGGCGCAGAGCGCCGACCTCGGCCAGCGCATGGTCGCGGCGGAGCAGGCGGCCTACGAGATCGCCGGCCAGCCCTTCAACATCGGCTCGCCCAAGCAGATCGGCGAGATCCTGTTCAACCGGCTCGGCCTGCCGGTGGTGAAGCGGACCGCGACCGGCGCGCCGTCGACGGACGAGGAGGTCCTGGAAAAGCTGTCGGCGGACTTCCCGCTGCCGGCCAAGATCCTGGAGTACCGCTCGCTGTCCAAGCTCAAGAGCACCTACACGGACAAGCTGCCGCTGATGGTCAATCCGAAGACCGGCCGCGTGCACACCACCTACTCGCAGGCGGTCGCGGTGACGGGCCGGCTGTCCAGCAACGAGCCCAACCTGCAGAACATCCCCATCCGGACCGCCGATGGCCGCCGCGTGCGCGAGGCCTTCATCGCGCCGGCGGGGCATCACATCGTGTCGGCGGACTACTCGCAGATCGAGCTGCGCATCATGGCGCACATGAGCGAGGACCCGGGCCTGCTGAAGGCCTTCCAGGAAGGCCAGGACGTGCACCGCGCGACGGCGGCGGAAGTCTTCGGCGCCGCGCTGGACGCGGTCACACCCGAGCAGCGTCGTTATGCCAAGACGATCAACTTCGGCCTGATCTACGGCATGGGCGCGTTCGGACTGGCGCAGTCGCTGGGCATCGAGCAGAAGGCGGCGAAGGACTACATCGACCGGTACTTCACGCGATTCGCCGGCGTGCGCAGCTACATGGACGACACGAAGCAGTTCGCCAAGGAGAAGGGCTACGTCGAGACCGTCTTCGGTCGGCGGCTGTGGCTGCCGGAGATCAACTCGGGCAATGGCCCGCGGCGCAGCGGCGCCGAGCGTCAGGCGATCAACGCGCCCATGCAGGGCACGGCGGCCGACCTGATCAAGCTGGCGATGATCGCGGTGCAGCAGGCGCTGGACGAGCAGGGCAAGCAGACCCAGGTCGTGATGCAGGTGCATGACGAACTGGTCTTCGAGGTGCCGGACGAGGAGCTCGACTGGGTGACGTCGGAAGTGCCGACGCTGATGGCCGGCGTGGCCGCGCTGAAGGTGCCCTTGCTGGCGGAAGTCGGCGTCGGTGCCAATTGGGACGAGGCCCACTGACTGCCACGGCCGCTGGCCCTCACCCCTCCCGGTCGCCATCAGCCAGCCCTAAGCGGCGAGGGCGGGGGGAGCGGTTAGCATCCACCCCCTATGAATTGGCCCTATGAGTTGCAGATCGGCTGGCGGTACACGCGAGCCGGGCGTGGAGGGCGCCGCAACCGCTTCATCTCCTTCATCTCCGGCGTGTCGATGTTCGGCATCGCGCTGGGCGTCGCTGCGCTGATCATCGTCTTGTCGGTGATGAACGGCTTCCAGAAGGAGGTCCGCGAGCGCATGCTGTCCGTGATCGCGCACGTGGAGCTGCTGAGCGACACCGGCGAGGGACTGCCCGACTGGCGCGCCACCGCGGACCAGGCGAAGAAGAATCCCGAGGTGCTGGCCGCCGCGCCGTTCGTCTCGGGCCAGGCGCTGATCGCGCGGGGCTCGGACATGCGCGGCACGATCGTGCGGGGCATCGATCCTGCGCTGGAGCCGACGGTGACGCCCATCGCCGAGAAGCTCGCGAAGGACGGCCTGCTGGAGCGCCTGCAGCCGGGCCAATGGAACATCATCCTGGGCGTCGAGCTGGCGCGCCAACTGGGCGTCCAACGCGGCGACAAGATCACGCTGGCCATCCCGTCGGGGCAGGTGACGCCGCTGGGCGTGCAGCCGACGCTGCGGCAGTTCACGCTGGCCGGCGTCTTCGAGGCCGGTCACTACGAGTACGACAGCGGTCTGGCGCTCATCCATGTGGGCGACGCCGCGAAGCTGTTCCGCACCGGCACGCCGAGCGGCGTGCAGCTGAAACTGCGCGACGTGCAGCAGGCCCGCCAGGTCGGCGCGCAGCTGCAGCGCGAGATGGTGCAGGCGGGGCAGGCGATCTACGTCCGCGACTGGACCCGCACCAACGCCAACTGGTACGACGCGGTCCAGGTCGAGAAGCGCATGATGGGCATCATCCTGACCTTGATCGTCGCGGTCGCCGCGTTCAACCTCGTGTCGACGCTGGTGATGACCGTCACCGACAAGCAGGCCGACATCGCGATCCTGCGCACGCTGGGCGCCAGCCCGCGCTCGATCATGGGCGTGTTCATGATCCAGGGCGCATTGGCCGGCGTGATCGGCACGCTGGGCGGACTCGGCCTGGGACTGGTCGTCGCGCACAACCTGGACGTGATCGTCCCTGCCATCGAGAAGCTGCTGCACACCACCTTCCTGCCCGCCAGCATCTACGTCATCAGCCACATGCCGAGCGATCCGCAGTGGTCCGACATCGTCCCGATCACGGTGACCTCGCTGATCCTGGCGTTCGTCGCCACGGTCTATCCGAGCTGGCGCGCCAGCCGCGTCCAGCCCGCGGAGGCGCTGCGTTATGAATGACGCCAACAACAAGGCCCTGTCGACGGGCGTCCGCATCCCCGCCGGTCAGGTGGTGCTGCAAGGCAGCGGCCTCGGCAAGCGTTTCGTCGAAGGCCCGCTGGACGTGCAGGTCTTCCACAACCTCGACGTCAGCGTGAAGGCCGGCGAAACGCTGGCGGTGCTCGGCGCCTCGGGCTCGGGCAAGAGCACGCTGCTGCACCTGCTCGGCGGCCTGGACAAGCCGTCCGCCGGACGCGTCGAGCTGATGGGGCGCGACCTTGGCGCACTCGGCGAGAAGGCCCGCGGCGACTGGCGCAACCAGCACCTCGGGTTCATCTACCAGTTCCACCATCTGCTGCCGGAGTTCAGCGCGCTGGACAACGTCGCGATGCCGCTGCGCATCCGCCGCATGCCGCAGGAGCAGGCGCGCGAGCAGGCCACCAGGATGCTGACGCGCGTGGGGCTCGGGCCCCGCGTGCTGCATCGTCCGGGCGAACTGTCCGGCGGCGAACGCCAGCGCGTCGCGATCGCGCGCGCGCTGGTCACCGGCCCCGCCTGCGTGCTGGCCGACGAGCCGACCGGCAACCTCGACCGCTCGACGGCCGCGACGGTCTTCGAGCTGATGCTGGAGATGGCGCGCGAGCTGGGGACCGCCTTCGTCATGGTCACGCACGACCAGGACCTGGCGACACGCTGCGAGCATCAGCGACGGCTCGTCGGCGGCGCGCTGCAGCCGCTCGCGGCCTGATCAGCCCTAGGCTGGGTTGCCCGATCGCGAGGCCCGCCGCCGGGATCCCGTCGGGCGCTCGTTTACGATGCGCTCCACCATGACCGCCTCGAAGCCTTCCTCGGAATCCCCGTCCACCCGCTTCATCCTGAAGCTCAGCTGTCCCGACCAGGCCGGCATCGTCCACGCCGTGACCGGCGTCCTGCTGGAGCAGGGCGCCAACATCCTGACCTCGGCCCAGCACGGCGACGCCGATCACCGCCGCTTCTTCATGCGCATCGAGTTCGAGTG
Organism: Rubrivivax sp.; assembly: GCA_004210455.1. Classification (GTDB taxonomy): domain Bacteria; phylum Pseudomonadota; class Gammaproteobacteria; order Burkholderiales; family Burkholderiaceae_C; genus Roseateles. Next base: position 90,888 of record SEFA01000011.1, read on the forward strand.
CGCCGAAGCCCGTCCGGCGGCCGCGCTGCGTGAGGTGTTCGCGCCGCTGGCCGCGCGGCTGTCGATGGATTGGGAACTGGTCGACGCGCAGCGCAAGACGCGCGTGCTGCTGCTGGTGTCCAAGCTCGGGCACTGCCTGAACGACCTGCTGTTCCGCGTGCAGACCGGCCATCTCGCGATCGAGATCCCCGCGATCGTGTCCAACCATCGCGACTTCTATCAACTGGCCGCGTCGCACGACATCCCGTTCCACCACCTGCCGCTGCTGCAGGCGAGCGACGAGCAGAAGCAGGCGCAAGAGCGCAAGCTCCGGGAGCTGATCGAAGAGCAGCAGATCGATCTCGTCGTGCTGGCGCGCTACATGCAGATCCTGTCGCCGGAACTGTGCCGCTTCCTGGAAGGGCGCGCGATCAACATCCATCACAGCTTCCTGCCCAGCTTCAAGGGCGCGCGCCCCTACCATCAGGCGCATGAGCGCGGCGTGAAGCTGATCGGCGCGACCGCGCATTACGTGACCTCGGATCTGGACGAGGGCCCGATCGTCGAGCAGGACGTCGCCCGCATCGACCATTCGATGACGCCGGATCAGCTCGTGGCGATCGGCCGCGACGTCGAATGCGTGACGCTCGCCCGCGCGATCCAGTGGCACGCCGAGCACCGCGTGCTGCTCAACGGCCATCGCACGGTGGTCTTCCGCTGAACGGCGCGGGGGCCCGCTTCTTCATCTCCCGGTGTCGCCATGTGGACTGACACGCACTGCCACCTCGACGCCTCGGAGTTCGAGCCCGACCGTGACGCCGTCGTCGCGCGCGCCGTGGCGGCCGGCGTGTCGCAGGTCGTGATTCCGGCGGTCGTCGCGGGGAACTTCGAGCAGGTGAGGGCGCTCGCGCACGCCCATGGCTTCAGCTATGCGTTGGGCATCCATCCGCTGTACGTGATGCACGCCCGTGACGAGGACCTGTCGCGCCTCGACCGGATGCTCGCCGAGTGCCGGGACGACCCGCGCCTGATCGGCATCGGCGAAATCGGGCTGGACTTCTTCGTCAAGGACCTCGACGCCGCCACGCAGCAGCACTTCTATGGGGAGCAGCTCAAGCTCGCGAAGCGGCACGGGCTGCCGGTCATCCTCCATGTGCGCCGCAGCGCGGACCAGTTGCTGGGCGGGCTGCGTCGCGTCGGTCTGTCGACCGGTGGCATCGGCCACGCGTTCAACGGCAGCCGGCAGCAGGCCGAGGCCTTCATCGACCTCGGCTTCAAGCTCGGTTTCGGCGGCACGCTCACGTTTGACCGTTCGCTGCAGATCCGCCGCCTCGCCGCGGAGCTGCCGGCCGAGGCGCTGGTGCTGGAAACGGACGCGCCGGACATTCCGCCGCACTGGCTGTACCGGACCGCCGAGGCGCGCGCCGCGGGCGCCACGTCGCGCAACGAACCGGGCGAGCTGCCGCGCATCGGCGAGGTGCTCGCCGGACTGCGCGGCTGGACCGTGCGGGAAACGGCCGCGATCACCAGCCGCAACGCTCGTGCCGCGTTGCCGCGGCTGGGCGCGTTGGATGCCGTGAACGCGCATGGCTGATGCGCTCGATCCGACGGGAGCTTCGGAAGCCGCCCGCTGGCGGGGGCTCGCGCCCGTCCACGCACCGGACGCCGAATGGCTGCTGCTGGGCAGCTTCCCGGGCGTGGCCTCGCTGCGCGCGCAGCAGTACTACGGCCATCCGCGCAACCAGTTCTGGCGCCTGGTCGGCGAAGTCTTCGGCGTGGATCTGGTCGCGATGACATATCCCGAGCGCCTCGCCGCGCTGGGCGCGCAGCGCGTCGCCGTGTGGGACGTCATCACCGAGACCGAGCGCGAGGGCAGCCTCGACAGCGCGATCCGCCATCCCTTCGCCAGCGACCTGGGCCGGCTGCTCCAGCAGCTGCCAGCCCTGCGCACGATCGGTTTCAATGGCGGCACGGCGTTGCGCTTCGGGTTGAAGCAGCTGGGACCGCTTGCAGCCCGTTACCGCGTGCTGGGGCTGCCGAGCTCCAGTCCCGCCTACACGATGCCCTACGATGACAAGCTTCGCGCCTGGCGGGAGCTCGCCGGGCCCTTGAACGACAGATGACGAGACCGGGCCCCGCGGACCCGGCATGGGAACGACCGCCGTGAGCAAGCACCGGGACTCGAAGAACAACAAGAGCGGCAGAACGACCGAGTGGGTCGAGGCCACGCTGAGCGAATTCGACGGCGTGCGTTTCCTTCACCTCGACTCGATCTGGGTCCAGGGCGCCATGCGGCTCAAGAAGCCCGAGAAGCTCGAGCTGGAGTATGTCCAGCGCATGATGGCCTGGCTGCTGTGGCGCGATGTCCGCGAGATGACGCAGGGGCAGTCGGTGCAGCTCGGCCTGGGCGCCGGGGCGTTGACCCGCTTCTGCCGCAAGCAGTTGAAGATGAAGACCACGGCGGTCGAGATCAATCCGACCGTCATCAGCGCCAACCGGCACTGGTTCCACCTGCCCGACGACGACGAACGGCTGCGCGTGCTCAACCAGGACGCTGGCGCCTGGGTCGCCGACGCGGGGAATTGGGGCACCGCGCAGGTCCTCAACGTCGACCTCTACGACCATGAGGCGGCGGCGCCTGTCCTCGATGACGAAGCCTTCTACGCCGACTGCCACCGGGTGCTTGCCGACGGCGGCTTGATGACCGTGAACCTGTTCGGTCGCAGTGCCAGCTTCACGCGCAGCGCCGCACGGATCGCCAAGGTGTTCGGTTCCGACCAGGTCTGGCACCTGACGCCGACCCGCGAGGGCAATACCATCGTCGTCGCCGGACGCGGCGTCGCGGTGCCGGAGCGCGAAGTGCTCGAGCAGCGCGCCGCCCACATCGAGGCCCGTCATGACCTGCCGGCCACGAAGTGGCTGAAACTGGTCCGGCCTCTGCCGATGAACGTGATCCACCAACTCCAGGCGGCTTTGGCCGGCCATTCCGACGATTCCGACGAGTGACCATGAAACACAGCACGCCGACGACTCCCAAGGACAAGACCGGCGCTTCCGCGCCAGCCCCGGCGCCGACGGCCGCGGCCGGCACGCGCCTTGAATGGCGCCAGATGCTGCACTGGCTCGCCGAGGACGGTGTGATCGACCAGGAGCAGGTCCAGCGCACCGAGGCCCGCTTCGGCGCCGGCCACAGTGCGCAGCATCCGCTGATCCGGCTCGGCTCGGCGGGACTCGTGCGCGTCGCCAGCGGCAGACCGCTGGACGCCGAGGCGCTGACCGAATGGCTCGCGGAACGATTGAAGCTGCCCTACGTCCGCATCGATCCGTTGAAGGTCGACGTGGGCCGCGTCGCCGACGTGATGTCCGCCAGCTATGCCGAGGCGCGCCGCTGCCTGCCGATCCAGGTCGGCCTGACCGATGTGACCATCGCTGTCGCCGAGCCGCAGGACGTCGGCTGGATCCCGCAGATCGAGTCGCACACCCGCAAGCGCGTGAAGATGGTCCTGGCCAACCCCCAGGAGATCGCGCGCTTCACGACCGAGTTCTTCACGCTGGCGCGCTCCGTGCGCGCCGCGACGAAGTCCGGCGAGTCCAACCAGCCCGCGAGCTTCGAACAACTGGTCGAGCTCGGCCGCAGCAGCCGCCAGCTCGACGCCAACGACCAGGGCGTGGTGCAGGTCGTGGACTGGCTCTGGCAGTACGCCTTCGACCAGCGCGCCAGCGACATCCATCTGGAGCCGCGCCGAGAGATGGGCGTGATCCGCTTCCGCATCGACGGCGTGCTGCACACCGTCTACCAGTTGCCGCCGACGGTGATGGGGGCGATGACCGCGCGCATCAAGCTGCTGGGGCGCATGGACGTGGTCGAGAAGCGCAGGCCGCTCGACGGCCGCATCAAGACGCGCAACCCGGCCGGCGAAGAGGTCGAAATGCGGCTGTCGACATTGCCGACCGCCTTCGGCGAAAAGATGGTGATGCGGATCTTCGACCCGGACACGGCGGTGAAGGACCTGTCGCAACTCGGCTTCTCGACGCATGACGCCGAGCGCTGGAACCGCCTCACCACGCGGCCGCACGGCATCATCCTCGTGACCGGCCCGACCGGCAGCGGCAAGACCTCGACGCTCTACTCGACGCTCAAGCGCCTGGCGACCGAGGAGGTCAACGTCTGCACCGTCGAGGACCCGATCGAGATGATCGAGCCCGCGTTCAACCAGTCCCAGGTGCAGTCGGCGATCGACTTCAACTTCGCCGAGGGCCTGCGCGCCCTGATGCGCCAGGACCCGGACATCATCATGGTCGGCGAGATCCGCGACCTCGAGACCGCCGAGATGGCGATCCAGGCCTCGCTGACCGGCCATCTGGTGTTCTCGACGCTGCACACCAACGACTCGGCCTCGGCGATCACACGGATGGTGGATCTGGGCGTGCCCAACTACCTGATCGACGCGACGGTGATCGGCGTGCTGGCCCAGCGGCTGGTGCGCACGCTGTGCCCGAATTGCAAGGAGCCCGATCCGGACGTCACGCGGGACTCGCTCAACGAGATGCTCAAGCCGTGGCGTCTGAACGGCGGCGTCAAGCCCTACCGGCCGGTGGGGTGCCTGGACTGCCGCAACACCGGCTTCCGGGGGCGCGCCGGGCTGTATGAACTGCTGCTGCTGACCGACAGCGTTCGCAAGCATCTGCACCCCGTCACCGACATGACCGCGTTGCGCCGGCAGGCGGTGCAGGAGGGCCTGCGCCCACTGCGTCTGGGCGGGGCGATGAAGGTCGCCGAAGGGCTCACGACGATGGACGAAGTGCTGCGCAGCACGCCGACCTGGGAGAACTGAGCGCCCGGACGGGCGTCCGCCTGCCGCCCCCAGGCTCGTGGGGGTGGGTAAGCCCGCGCAGACAAGCCGCGAAGCCCGTGCCCACCGGGCCTGTGAAGATCGCCATACGCCCCGTGCGATGCACGGCGTCTCCCCTTACGTGATAACCACAGACCCCGAGCGGGACCCGATTCCTAGAATCGCGGCCATTCAAGCCGATAGAGGTTCCCTCGATGAAGATCAAGAGTCAACGCGACTTCTGGTCAGGGCTGATGTTCGTGGTCGTTGGCGTCGCGTTCGCGTGCGGCTCGATCATCAACTACAGCTTTGGCACATCCGCCCGTCCCGGGCCTGGTTATTTCCCGTTCGGACTGGGCGTCCTGCTCGCCGTGCTCGGTGCGGTGGTGCTGTTCAAGGCACTGACCATCGAGTCGGAGGGGGGGCAGCCCGTCGGCGCCTTCGCCTGGAAGCCGCTGCTGATCGTCGTCGGCGCGATCATCCTGTTCGGCTTCGCCCTGCCGCGTCTGGGCATGATCATCACGCTGCCGCTGCTGATCACCGTCTCGTCGTTCGCCAGCGACGAGTTCCGCTGGCGCGATGCGCTGCTCAGCAGCGTCGTCCTGACCGCGGGCAGCTACGCGATCTTCATCTGGGGTCTGAATCTCGTGATCCCCATCTGGCCAACCTTCCTGGGCGGCTGAGGAGTCACGCATGGATCTGATCAACAACCTGATGATGGGGTTCGGCACGGCGTTCACGCCGGAGAACCTCATGTACGCCTTCGGCGGCGCGGTGCTCGGCACCCTGATCGGCGTGCTGCCGGGTCTCGGGCCCGTCGCGACGATCGCGATGCTGCTGCCGTCGATCTACTCGCTGGACGCGACGCCGGCGCTGATCATGCTTGCCGGTATCTATTACGGCGCCCAGTACGGCGGCTCGACGACGGCCATCCTGATCAACGTGCCCGGCGAGTCCTCGTCGGTCGTGACCGCGATCGACGGCTACCAGATGGCCCGTCAAGGCCGCGCCGGCTCCGCGCTGGCGGCCGCGGGACTGGGCTCGTTCTTCGCCGGTTGCGTCGGCACGGTCATCATCGCGGCCTTCGCGCCGCCGCTGACCGAACTGGCCTTCAAGTTCGGCCCTGCCGAGTACTTCTCGCTGATGGTGCTGGGTCTGATCGGCGCGGTCGTGCTGGCCTCGGGCTCGCTCGTCAAGGCGATCTCGATGATCCTGCTGGGACTGCTGCTCGGTCAGGTCAACACGGACGTGATCTCCGGAACGCCCCGGTTCTCGTTCGATGTTCCCGAGCTGACCGACGGGATCAACTTTGTCGTGATCGCGATGGGCATCTTCGGCTTCGGCGAGATCATCGCGAACCTTGGCCAGCCGGCCGAGCATCGCGAGGTCTTCACCAAGGATGTGAAGGGCCTGTGGCCGACCAAGCAGGACTTCCACGACGCCTGGCCGGCGGTGCTGCGTGGCACGGCGCTGGGCTCGCTCTTGGGTGTGCTGCCGGGCGGCGGTGCGCTGCTGGCTTCGTTCGCGGCGTACACGCTGGAGAAGAAGATCTCGAAGACGCCGGAGAAGTTCGGCAAGGGTGCCATCCAGGGCGTGGCCGGCCCCGAGTCGGCCAACAACGCCGGCGCGCAGACGTCCTTCATCCCGATGCTGACGCTGGGCATCCCGCCCAACGCGGTGATGGCGCTGATGGTCGGCGCGATGACGATCAAGGGCATCCAGCCCGGCCCGCAGGTAATGACCAGCAACCCCGAACTGTTCTGGGGACTGATCGCGTCGATGTGGGTCGGCAACCTGATGCTGGTGATCCTGAACCTGCCGTTGATCGGCATCTGGATCAAACTGCTGACGGTGCCCTACCGTTTCCTGTTCCCGGCGATCGTCGTGTTCTGCTGCATCGGTACCTACACGCTGAACAACAACAACTTCGACGTGTTCATGACGGCGGCATTCGCGGTGGTGGGCTACATCTTCTACAAGCTGAGTTGCGAGGCTGCTCCGTTGCTGTTGGGCTTCATCCTCGGCCCGATGATGGAAGAGAACCTTCGCCGCGCGCTGCTGCTGTCCCGTGGCGACTGGAGCACCTTCCTGTCCCGGCCGCTGTCGGCAGGCCTGTTGATCGCCGCGGCGCTCATGGTGGTGGTGGTGATGCTGCCGTCCATCAAGAACAAGCGCGAGGAAGCGTTCCAGGACGCGGACTAACCAGCCTTCTGGCTCCCCAGTCCATCGAAGACCCGCCTCGGCGGGTCTTTTTTCTTTCTGAATCTCGGTGGGGGGCTCCAAAGAAACAAGGGCTTAGCCACGACCCGTGCGAGGTGCGGCCGACTGTCAACAACTTTCCCTTGTAGTTCTTGCGAGCCGCTTCAAGAGCGTGCTACAGTCGCTGTCTTCGCTGCACAGACATCTGTCTTGCAGCGGTCTCCGAAGGAACTGTCGGGGATGTCGAATGACTGGCCGGGTTTTGCCCGGTTTTCATTTGGCGGCGAGATTCTCGCAGTCGACGATGAAAATAATTTCTCTGACTGCTTGACGGATTCGAAAGAAATCGTTCATAATCTCGCTTCTGCGCTGCTGACGACAAGTTAGCGACGCGACGAAGCAAGTCAAGTCGAAAAACTCGAGGCTGCTTCGATGTTCTTTAAGAATTTACAGCCGATAAGCGTGGGCGTCTGGACGAGCGACCTGAGAAGGTTAAATCGCTAGATGCTCACGGAAGAAAGAATGAAGCTATGAG
>SEFA01000185.1 GCA_004210455.1 Rubrivivax sp.
CGGACCTCGGACTGCCGGATCTTCCAGGAGCTGTCGGTCCCCGACATCGTCAAGCAGGTCTTCGAGGACCACCCGGTCGCGCGCTACGAGTTCAAGCTGCTGCGCCCGTACCGGACCTGGAACTACTGCGTCCAGTACCGCGAGACCGACCTCAACTTCGTGGCGCGGCTGCTGGAGCACGAGGGCATCTACTGGTACGTGGAACACGACGAGGCCGGCCACAAGGTGGTGTTGTGCGACTCGGCCAGCGGGCACGATGCCAAGCCGGGTTGCGAGTCGCTGCCGTTCTACGGCTCGGGCGCGCAGGCCACGCCGGCGCTGGAGTACGTGCAGGCCTGGAGCAGCGCGGAATGCGTGAAGCCGGGCAAGGTCGTCATCACGGATTACGACTTCCAGCGACCGTCGACGTCGCTGGAAACGAATCAGAGCGTGGCGCGCAACTACGACCTGTCGGACGGCGAGATCTTCGACTACCCGGGCGGCTACATCCAGACCGGGGACGGCTCGCAGTACGTCGAGGATCGCCTGGACGAACTGCAGACGCAGTACCAGACCTACGACGGCACGACCAACGCGCAGGGCGTGAGCACGGGGCACCTGCTGTCGCTCTCGCGCCATCCGCGCGAGACCGAGAACGCGCAGTACCTGATCACGGGCACGCAGATCAGCCTGAGCCAGGCGGCCAACGAAGCCGGTTCGGGCGAGACGGGGCTGCGCTGCAGCTTCAACTGCATCCCGGCGGCGCAGCAGTACCGGCCGCCGCGTCGCACGCCGAAGCCGCTGGTGGCGGGGCCGCAGACGGCTATCGTCAGCGGTCCGGCGGGCGAGGAGATCCACACGGACAAGTACGGCCGGGTGAAGGTGCAGTTCCACTGGGACCGGCGCGGCAAGAGCGACGAGCGCAGCTCGTGCTGGGTGAGCGTGGCGCATCCGTGGGCGGGGTCCAACTTCGGCGGCATCCACATCCCGCGCATCGGGCAGGAAGTGATCATCGGGTTCATCGAAGGGGACCCGGACGCGCCCATCATCATGGGGCGGACCTACAACGGCGAGAACCTGCCGCCGTGGGACCTGCCGGCCAACGCGACGCAGAGCGGCTTCCTGACGCGCTCGACCAA
>SEFA01000186.1 GCA_004210455.1 Rubrivivax sp.
CAGGTCCGGTACGGGCGCAGCAGCTTGAACTCGTAGCGCGCGACCGGGTGGTCCTCGAAGACCTGCTTGACGATGTCGGGGACCGACAGCTCCTGGAAGATCCGGCAGTCCGAGGTCCGCCCCAGCAGCCACAGCCAGGGCTTGAGCTGCATCTCGTACACGCAGTGCTTGCCCTCGAAGCCGCGCTGCGCGAAGCGCGTCACGTAGCCGCTGAGGTAACGCGGCGCGTCGTCTCGCAGCGCGATCGTCAGCGTCGCGGGCTTGCCCAGCAGGTCCGACGCCTGGATGTCCTTGCGCTCGCTCAACAGCGTCAGCACAGTGTCTCCGGCGTCGCTCAGACCCTCCCGCGACACACAGGTGTGCACGCGCAGAGTGTCTTCAGGCAAGGCGGTCTTGAGGCGGAAAGGTGAGGCCATGGCGCTAGCTTGATCGTCCTGACCCCCACAGTAGGGGGCGACCACCGCGCCGGTAAGAGGCGAAGGTCACTTCGGGCGGAGTTCGCCCGATACTGCCCGCATGCCCATCATCCGCCGCGTCATCGCCCTCCTCGTCCTCTGGGGCTGCGTCTGGGCCTTCCAGGAGGCCCGCAAAGGCTCCTTCGGCATGCTCGGCGCCGTCGTGGCCATCGTGGCGGTGGTGTTGGGCATCGTCGCGCTGGCGGGAGCGATCTTCAATCTCAAGGTCTACGAGATCAAGAAGACGGCGTGGGAGGACAGCGGCTTCGAGAACTCGGTGCTGGACCAGCGGTCCGGCCGGGCGCTCGGCGTTTTCATGGCCTTCCTCTTCGGCGGCCCGATGGTGGTCATCGCCGTCCGCGGACTGTTCCGCGGCGTGATCCCGGCGCTCTGGAGCGCGCCGGATCTGGTCGCCTCGCGCTCACCGGTGCTGTTCGTCCTCGCCTGCGCGCTCTGGCTGGGCCTCGGGATGGCGTTCTTCGTGCTGATCATCAAGGGCACGTGGCATGCGAAGTTCGGCGGCGAGAAGGATCAGGTGGCGGAGCAGCCGCGCCGGCGGCGTTGATCCGTATCGGGCGCCATTCGCCCGAGGGGAAACATCCCGTTGCGAATTCCCGCCTGTGCAGAGGCCAAAGTCACTTCGGCCCGCCCGCCC
>SEFA01000012.1 GCA_004210455.1 Rubrivivax sp.
GCTGGGGATAATGGTGCGAGCCGATAGTCCAACGTGGAGTTTCCAGCATGTTCCAGCACGTCGACGCCTACGCGGGCGATCCCATCCTGAGCCTGAACGAGGCCTTCCAGAAGGATCCGCGCACGCAGAAGATCAACCTGTCCATCGGCATCTACTTCGATGATGACGGTCGCATCCCGATGCTGGACTCCGTGCGCCGGGCCGAGCTGGCCGTGGTGGAACAGGCCGGCGCGCGGCCCTACCTGCCGATGGAGGGCGCGGCCAACTTCCGCACCGAGGTGCAGAAGCTGCTCTTCGGCGCCGACAGCGAGGCGCTGCAGAGCAAGCGCGTCGCGACGATCCAGGGTGTGGGCTCGTCGGGCGGGCTGAAGGTCGGCGCGGACTTCATCAAGCGCTACTTCCCCGACAGCGCGATCTACCTGAGCGACCCGACCTGGGACAACCACCGCGCCGTCTTCGAGGGCTCGTACATCGAGTGCCGCAGCTACCCGTATTACGACGCCAAGACCGGCGGCCTGCGTTTCGACGCGATGCTGCAGGCCTTGTCGGAAGCGCCGGCGCGCAGCGTCGTGCTGCTGCACGCCTGCTGCCACAACCCGACCGGCGTGGACCTGTCGCAGTCGCAGTGGGACGCGTTGATCCCGGTGCTGAAGGAACGCGAGCTGATCGCCTTCCTGGACCTGGCCTACCAGGGTTACGGCGACGGGCTGGAGCAGGACACCTTCGCGATCCGTGCGCTGGCCGCGGCGGGCTTGAGCTTCTTCGTCGCCAACAGTTTCTCCAAGAACATGAGCCTGTACGGCGAGCGCTGCGGCGCGCTGTCGGTCGTGTGCCCGGACGCGGCGCAGGCGGCGAACGTGCTGGGGCAGCTGAAGTTCACGATCCGCCGCAACTACTCCAACCCGCCGATGCACGGCGGCCAGGTGGTGGCCAAGGTCCTGGGCGACCCGGCGCTGCGCTCGTTGTGGGAGGGCGAGGTCGAGGAAATGCGTGAGCGCATCCTGGCCATGCGCAACGCGCTGTTCGAGGTGGTCTCGGCCAAGGTGCCGGGCCGCAACTTCGACTACTTCCTGAAGCAGCGCGGCATGTTCAGCTACACCGGCCTGACGCCGGAGCAGGTGGATCGCCTGCGCGAGGAATTCGGTGTCTACATCCTGCGCTCGGGCCGCATGTGCATCGCGGGCCTGAACACGCGCAACGTCGAGGCCACCGCGAACGCGATGGCGGCTGTCCTCGCCTGACGGACAGGGTACCCGTGGCGCCAGGTCTGCGGGAGAGGGAGTAAGAGGGGAGACGGAGCAAGAAGGGAGCGGGCAGCCCCCTTGCTCGCATTCGACAAGGTTATGGGTAGCGGCACCGCTTTCATTGGCTGAGGGTGTCGTGAATCCGTAACCTTCCGGACCATTCAAGAATGAATTCGTCCGGGATGAAGCAGCTAGTCGTGATCGGTGGGGGCGTCGTGGGCGTCACCACCGCCTGGGCCCTGGCGGAGGCGGGGCATCGGGTGACGCTCGTGGAGCGCGAGGCCGCGCTGGGCACCGGCGCGAGCCGTGCGAACGGCGGGCAGCTCAGCTACCGCTATGTGTCGCCGTTGGCGGATGCCGGCGTGCCGCTGAAGGCGCTGCGCTGGCTGCTCGATCCGGACGGTCCGCTGCGCTTCAAGCCGGACGGCACCACCGCGCAATGGCGCTGGCTGGCGTCCTTCCTGGCGCATTGCCGCGGGCCGGTGAACCAGCGCACCACCGAGCGCCTGCTCGAACTGGGCGCGTTCAGCCAGCAGTGTTTCGGCGAACTGCAGCGGCATGCCGCGCTGGATGCCATCTCGCTGCGCACGCCCGGCAAGCTGGTGGTGTATCGCAAGCCCGAAGAATTCGCGCGAGTCGCCGCCCGGACGCCGAGCCGCGGGCCGGAACGGGCGTTGACCCGCGATGAATGTCTGGCGATCGAGCCGTCGCTCGGCGACGGCGGCGCGCATTGGCTGGCGGGCGGCATCTTCACGTCCGGCGAAGCGGTGGCCGACTGCCATGCGCTGAGTGTGCAACTGGGCGAACGCCTCGCGCGCCATCCGAATTTCAGGGGCCGGGTGAAGGCCAACGCCACCGGTTTCGCCGTCGAGGGCGACCGTGTCGCCGCGCTGAGGACGGACCAGGGCGATCTGGTCGCGGACGGCATCGTGATGGCCGCCGGCCTGCAGAGCGCGGCACTGGCGGAACTCGTCGGCATACGGCTCCCGCTGTATCCGCTGAAGGGCTACAGCCTGTCCGCGCCGATCAACGGCGTGCATCGACCGCCCACGGTCAGCGTCACGGACTTCGAGCGCAAGACGCTCTACGCCCGCATCGGCGACCAGCTGCGCGTCGCCGCGATGGTGGACTTGGTCGGCGACGACACGAGCATCGACCCGAAGCGCCTGGCCGCGCTGCAGCGCAACGTCCGCGAGACCTTCCCGAAGGCGGCCGACTACGACCATGCCGTGCCCTGGGCCGGCCTGCGTCCCGCCACGCCGAGCGGCGCCCCCATGCTCGGCGAGACGCCGCTGCGCGGACTGTGGCTGAATGTTGGCCATGGCGCCTTGGGATTCACCTTCTCGTTCGGCTCGGCCCGCATCGTGGCCGACCTCGTGTCCGGCAAGCCCAGCCCGATCGCGCTGGATGGCCTGCAACTGCGCGCCGCCTGAGGGGCCGCGATGACGGCAGCCGCCAAACCCGTGAAGCCCGTCGCGCTGGACGCCGCCTCGCTCGCGGAGGCGCTGCGCGCCGCGGTGCTCGCGCAGGACTTCGGCGCCACGCGCGATCCGCAGGACGAAGGCCGGCCGATCCGGCATTTCCCCAGCATCGATCTGGCCGTCGTCGCGTTCCCGGAGAAGGGCGCGCCGGTCGCGGCCAACGTGCTGTTCTCGCGGGAGCATCCCACGGGCCTCGTCGCCGAGATCGGCGCAGAGGCGGGTCCCATTCGCAACATCCGCTACCTGGCCGATCAACGCGACGCCGACGGCCACTCGATCGCCTGGCGGCCGACCTCGGACTGGTCCGCGATGGACTGGGTCCCGCTGGCCGGCGAAGGCGGCGACCGCGTGGTGGCCCCGTATCCGGCCTCGTTGCTGAAGCTGCTGCTGCTCGCGGGCGTGGGCCGACTCGTCGACCTGGGACGCGCCGGCTGGTGGCAGCCGCTGACCTACGCCGGCCGTGAACGCGCGGTGTCCGACTGGGCCTACGACATGGTCACGTGGAGCAGCAACGACGCGACCTCCGCGCTGGTGACGCTGATGCATGCCGCCGGCGCGATCCGCCGCGACGGCGGGCGCGAGGTGCGCAACGAGCTGCACACGCTGTTCGCCTCGCTCGGTCTGACGACGCTGCGTTTCGCCAATACGACGGCGGAGGGCGGCTGGGGCAACGGATCGGGATCGGGCGTGGGCCAGATCCAGATGACCGCATGGGACACGGTGCGGCTGTTGTGGTGGCTGGACCCGGTGGCGCCGCGCGCGCCATGGCTGCGCGCGAATGCGCCGCGACTGTCGCCTGAGAGTCGCAACCAGGCGATGCACGCCTTGCAGGACCAGGCGCTGCATCAGGTGCTGTCGAGCGGCGCGCTCGGCGGCGTGCCCGGCTGGGTGCCCGGGCTGCCGGCGCGATTGCCCGGCCGATGGCTGGTGCCGGACGGCGGACTGCATGCGGGCGAGGTGTCGCTGCCCGGCGATCTGCGCCGTTTCGCGACCGGCGGCGAGGTCTGGTTCGCGCACAAGACGGGCAACACCGAGAACTACACGTCCGATGCGGGCATCGTCCGCGGCATCCTGCCGCGGCGCCGGCACTACCTGATCGCGCTGCTGAGCAACCTCGGCTCGCGCTACGCGCCGCATCCCGATTGCTCCACGACCTGGCGCGTCCCGGCGCTCGGTGCCGCGATCGACGCGCGGATGGCGGCGTGGCTGGAGTCCTGATCGATGGCTGACGACACGTTCCTGCTGCCTGCGCTGCCCGAGCGTGCCTGCCTCGGCGTGATTGCGCCTGCCGGTCCGCCGAGGGACGGCACGCTCGACCTCGTGGTGCCGATGATCGAGCGGCTCGGTTTCCGTGCGAAGGTTTTTCCCGGCTGCCAGGGGCCGACCTTCCTCGGCCACCTCGCCGCGGACGATGGCCGTCGCCTCGCCGATCTGCACGAGGCCTTGGACGATCCCCAAGTCGATGCGGTGATCGGTCTGCGTGGCGGGTACGGCTGCCTGCGCCTGCTCGATCGCATCGACCGCGCGCTGCTGCACCGGTCGACCAAACCGTTGATCGGCTACAGCGACCTGACGGCACTGCATGCGCTGCGACAACAGCTCGGCATGGCCGGATGGCACGCGCCGATGCCGGCCTCGGACTGGCACAAGGGCGAGGCCGGATGGACCGATGCCGTCGCGCTCGCCGAGCGCCTGCGCCGCGGCCTCCGCGCTGGCGACGCGCTCGGTCCGGCTCTCGCGCCGCATCCGCTGAATCGCGGATCGACGCCGGTGCGCGGCCTGCTGAGCGGCGGCAATCTGGCGGTGCTCGTGGCCCTGATGGGCACGCCGTTCATGCCGGATCTGCGCGGCGCGGTCCTGTTCCTCGAGGATGTCGGCGAGGACCCCTACAAGATCGACCGGCTGCTCTGCCAGCTGCGCCTGGGCGGCGCGCTCGACGACATCGCCGGTGTGCTGCTCGGCAGCTTCACCGACGCCGACTCGCCCGACGAGGTGCTTGCCGACTACTTCGGCGAGCTCGGCATTCCGGTCCTCGCCGGCTGGCCGAGCGGCCACACGACGCCCAACCTGCCGCTGCCGATCGGGGTGGCGGTGACCTTGGATCCGGGCGAGAGGACGCTCAGGGCCTGAGAGAAGGCAGGCCCCAGATCGCCTTCGGGTCTGAAGGTTCCGTCGCCGAGGAACGGCGAGCACGGTATGCGTTCGGGACCTCGATCAGATCGTGTTCCGGGAGCAGCGGCGTGCCGGGAACGGGCAGGTGATCCTGGGGCATCTGATCGACGCTGACCGTCCAGAGTCCGGCGTCACCGGTCCGCTGAGCCTCCCGCAGCAGCCACATCCACGTGCCGGTCAATGCGTCGCGAATGCTCAATTGCCCCTGTTCGAGAAGACGCAGGTCGCGCTCGGAAATCGGTGCCAGCAACGTGAAGCGGAACTCCGCGTCCTCGCCGGCCAGATAGGCCAGCATCACCTGCCGATGGCTGTTCCGAGTCAGATAGACGATGGGCTGCTCGGCTTCGTAGAGCACGCGCTCCTCGATGAGTGGGATCGGGAGCAGTCCAACAGGCAGTTGGGCGGAGCGGTCGAGATCAATGGTCATGGGCGTGCACCTCGAAATCGTTGGTATCCAGCATGTCGTGGAATGGCCACCAGTCCATATGGCCACTGGAATGCGGGCGACTGATAGGACCGTGCATCGGCGTCAGCGTGGCGGCGGCGATGTGACGGCCGAGATGGGGTGAGTTCATCTGGCGGTGTCGGGCTTCTCGCCAAGAAGAGAAGACCGAGAGTGCTTGTCGCCGGCACGGATCTGCCTTCGTGGCGATTCCGAGTTCCGCGTGCGTGCGGAAGTCGAGGCTGGATGGCGGATTGGACTTGACGATCCGGTAGACCGGCTGACGGCGAAGTGTGGCGTCGCCGGGCAAGCAGTCTTCTGGCAGCGAATGCTGGAAACGTGGCTGGGTCAACGCGAACGCGTGTTCTTTGGGAAGCGCAAGCGGGTGGTACACGATCGACTACTCCTGGAACTGCAGCTGCCCTCGAAGCGACCATGACGGCGTTCTTGGGCGGGGAGCGAAGCATCTTGTTCTCTCGCAGATGACAACCACCTCGATTTCGTCAAGGAATGGGAGAGTCGGCGCGGGCGCAACAGGACGGCGTCCTAACCCCCAACAGAGGGCCGCCTTCAGAGCGAATCACGCCCGGACAAGACCTGCCACTCACTCCTGTCGCGACAGAGCGAGGAGATCGAAGTGGCGCATGCCGTCTATCTGGTCGAAGGCTTTCAGCGGTGGATGCGCAAGCAGGCGATGCAGAGACGTCGACCTGTGCCGCGCCGTGGCGGAAATGGAACGTGGGCTGATCGATGCAAATCTCGGTAGTGGACTCTTCAAGAAGCGGATCGGACGATCCGGGGGCGGCAAGCGCGATGGGTATCGCGTGATCGTTGCCCATCGACATGGCGGGCCGTGGTTCTTCATCGAGGGTTACGCCAAGAACGTCATTGCCAACATCAGCGGATGGCGGCTGGACGGTTGCGTGGAAACAAATGATCTTCTGAAGGACATGAGTGCCAGCCAACTGGCGAGTGCCGTGAACTCAGGATTTTTGAAGGAGGTGATCTGTGATGCGCAAGCGCAAGAGCGAATCGATTGATCGAATGGTGAAGACCGGGCGGGCCATGCATGCCTGCGGACTGGTCAGCGACAAACGGATGCAGCGTCTGGGATGGGTGGGTATGGCACCTCCGGCGCCGCTGCTGCCCGAGGAGGTGCGGGCCATTCGGGAGGCAGCGGATCTGGGCCTCTACACCTTCGCCAACATGCTCAACACGACGCCGCGTTTGCTCCGACGGTGGGAGCAAGGTATGACCCGCCCTACCGGACCGGCGCTCCGCCTGCTGCATGCCATTCGCGACCAAGGCATCGAGCGTGTGTTTCCGTGACCCCGGGGCCGGCGGCGAGGCGTAAAAAAGCCCGCCGGTGTCCCGGCGGGCTTCGTGTCGGCGAGCCCGGCGCGCGAGGCGGCAGGCGGGGCGTGATCAGAAGAACTTGTAGTCCAAGCCCAGCGTGAACGAGCGTCCGCGCGGGTCGGCCACACGCGGCTCCCACGAGCTGCCCGAACCGGTGTTCGTGTCGTAGCTGTTCGCGAACGGCGGATCCTGGTCGAAGAGGTTCTTCACGCCCACGGTGACTGTCAGGTTCTTGATGCCGCTGTAGGCCACGCTCGCGTGGTGCAGGTAGTAGGGCTTGACCCACGGATCGAAGGCCGGCGCCGACGCGTTGCCGTTGGCCACGCCCGGCGGGACGTAGCCGTAGTAGCCGGTCGAATACTGCTGGCGCAGCGTCCAGGCCCAGTCGCCGTACGAGTAGCTGATGTACGCGCTGTGCTTCCAGCGGATGCCCAGCTCGCTCGACCGCGTGAACTGGCCGATCTCGCTCGGGCCGAAGGCCACGTTGTCCAGCAGCTTGGAACGCTTCTTCAGCAGGTAGGTGCCGTCCAGGCCGGCGCTCAGGCGGCCGCCGTTCATCGGCGTGCTGCCGCGCATCGACAGCTCCAGGCCACGGGTCTGCGTCTCGCCGGTATTCACCCAGCGGGTGTCCACCGTCTGCAGCGCCCCGCTGGCGTCGCGGAAGAAGGCCTGCGGGAACAGTTGGTAGTTGTTCAGGATCTGCGTCAGCGTCAGGCTCTGGATCTGGCCGTCACGACGGATATCCCACAGGTCGACCGACGCGCTGAAGTCCTTCACCGGCTGCCACACGAAGCCGATGTTGGACATCTTCGACTCTTCCGGCTTCAGGTCCGCGCGGCCGCCGAACAGCGTGTTGAAGGTCACCGCCTGGCAGCCCGCCGTGTTGCTGACCACGTTGGTCGGGCAGGTCGCCGGATCCGGCACGCCGGCGCCGGTGTACGGAGACTCGGTCACGCCGTTGAACAGCTGGTTGAAGGTCGGCACGCGGAAGCCGGTGCTGTACGACGCGCGGAACACCAGGCTGTCGATCGGCTGATAACGGATCGAGGCCTTCGGGTTGGTCGTGCTGCCGAAGCCGGTGTACTTGTCGTAGCGCACCGAGAGGTTGAGGTCCAGGCCCTTGACGACCGGGATGATGGTTTCGCCGAAGATCGCACCCACCTTGCGCTTCACGCCGTTCAGCGCGTTCACGTTGTCGAACGGCGCGTTGAACACCCAGGTGTTGATGTCGTTGGTGTTGACCGTCTGGTTGCCGTCGAAGCGGTACTTCTCGATCCGGTAGTCCACGCCCACGGCTGCCATCACGTCGCCGGCCGGCAGCTTGAACAGCGGGCCGGAGGCAGTCGCGTCGTATTCGTCGGTCGTGTACTTGCCGCCGTAGAGCTTGGTGCCCTCCGCCGAGATCGCGTCCAGCGCCGCCAGCGCGGCCGGCGTCTGCGACTGGCCCGCCAGCAGGAAGGGGTTGAGCACGCCGGTGTTGATCAGGTTGGCCAGGCCCACCCAGTTCTGGTAGCCGGTGCCCAGCACCGAATTGCTCTTGCTGAAGGCCTGCGAGGCGCCGACCTTGTAGTCCCAGTCCTTGAGGAAGGGCAGCGGGCCGTCCATGCTCAGCAGATAGCGGCCGGTGTCGGTGGTGGTCTCGAACTCGCGCTGGCCGCACTCCATGCAGCGCCAGCGGAAGGCCAGCGGCTTGCCGGCCTGCGACGCCAGCGACGGGAAGGTGCCGACCAGCGCGTTCCACACGGTCTGGTAGCTGGCGCCGGTCGACGGATAGGCCAGGCTGCGGAACGGGCTGGGTACGGTGGTGCCGTTGGGCAGGCCGATCGTCGCCGTGGCGCTGCCGCTGCTGATCTGGTTGGCCGAGAAGATCTTCTGCGATTCGGACTTGCCCAGCAGCACTTCGCCGGTCAGCGTGTGCTCGCCGAGCTTGAGCATGCCTCGCGTCACCAGGTTGGTGTTCTTCACCGGCTGCTGGATCACGGCGGCCTTGCCCGAGTCCCAGGCGCAACCGAACTGGTTGGCCGGCGACGCGGCGGCGGAGTTCCACAGCTTCTCCGCGTACGGGGCCATGCCCGGCTGCGAGGCGCAACCCGCGCCGCCCGGCAGATCCAGGATGTTGGCGCTGGTGATGGTGGTGCCGTTGTAGACCGGCGCCGTGATCGTGGGCGAGAAGAAGACGGTGGCGAACGGCGTGCCGCGCGTATCCGGGGACAGGCCGCGCTCGGGCTGGAAGCTGTTGACGAAGTCGCGCTGCGAGCCGTCCAGGCGCTTGTTGTCCGTCATGGACAGCACGGCCATGACGTTGAAGCCGTCCTTGTCGATGTTGCCGACGCCGCCGGTCACCGAGCCGCGGTAGATGTTGCCGCCGCTGTGCTGCGTCACGTCGGTGAAGCCGCTGACGGTCAGGCCGGTGTAGTCCTTGCGCAGGATGAAGTTGATGACGCCGCCGACGGCGTCGGTGCCGTAGGTCGACGAGGCGCCGTCCTTCAGCACTTCGACGCGCTCGATCGCGGCCATCGGGATCTGGTTCAGGTCGACGACGCCGCCGTTGAGGCCGTGCGCGGCGATGCGGCGGCCGTTCAGCAGGATCAGCGTCGCGTTGGCGCCCTGCAGGCGCAGGTTGGCGGAGGTCGCGCCGTTGTTGCCGCGGGACTGGCCCGACACCACGTCCGCGTTGGAGGCCAGGTTGTCCAGGCCGTTGCCGTTGGAGGAGAGAGTGGCGATCAACTGCTCGGCCGACACGATGCCCTGGCGGTCCAGGTCGCGGCGCGAGATGGTCTGCACCGGCAGCGCGCCCTCGTCCTGGATGCGCTTGATGCTCGAACCGGTGATCTCCACCCGCTCGATCTTCTGGACTTCCTGCGACCAGGCCGCCGCGTGGGCGCCCAGTCCCACCACGACGAGGCAGCGGGCGAGTTGATTCAGTTTCACGACCTTCTCCTTGTTAACCGGTCCGGCGTCCTGGAACGCCTCCAACGACTGCGGCCGTCCGATGCGAGGGCGACCTGTGGGTGTTGCTGTTGCTTGGGGCTGTGTTGCGAGCTGTGAACGATCTTCAAGCACGAGCGGTTTTCACCGTCATAGGAACGTCACCCATTTGTTGTTTCCGTCCCGATGAATGCTTGTCTCGCGCGTATAACCTGCGGGAATGCAGCGGGGCCGGGAATATACAGTCGCTGCTCATGCGAGCCTTCCCCGCCCTCCTGCCCACCGTGCTGGTCCTGGTCGCCGTGCTGGCCACGAGCGGCTGCGCCACCCTCGTCGATACCGCCCCCGCGCCGGTCGAGACCGCGTTGAGGCAAGCCGGCGTGCCGGCCTCGTCGCTGGCGGTGGTGGCCTATCCGCTGGACGCCCCGGGCACGGGGCTGCGCTTGAACGCGGACCGGCCGATGGCGCCGGCCTCGACGATGAAGACGATCACCGCGGTGGTGGCGCTGGACCGGCTCGGTCCCAACAGCCGGGGGCAGACCCAGCTGCTGGCTGCGGGCGAGGTCCGCGACGGCCGCCTCGACGGTCCGCTGGTGCTCAAGGGCGGCGGCGACGCGGATCTGGACTGGCCCGCGCTGTGGGCGATGCTGCGCGAGGTGCGCGAGCGCCACGGCGTGCGCGAACTGGCGGGCGGCATCGTGGTCGATCGCGGCCTGTTCAACCCCGCGCGCCTGGACATCGGCGCGCCGCGTTTCGACGAGCAGGCCGAGTTTCCGTACAACGTGATCCCGGACGCGCTGCACCTCAACGGCAGTCTGCTGCAGTACGACTTCTGGTCCGACGACCGCAGTCTGACGGTGCGGCCCTACCCGCAGTTCGGCGGACTGGCGATCGACACGAGCGCGGTGCTGCTGAACGACAAGCCCTGCAAGGACTGGGACGACGACTGGAAGCCGTCGCGCTTCGAGGCGCTGCCCGAGGGCGGCGGTCGGCTGGTGCTGGCGGGTGAGTTCCCGCGCGGGTGCCAGGTTTCGCAGTCGCTCAACGTGCTGGACCGCCAGTGGGAGACGGCGCAGGCGCTGCGGCAGCTGTGGGGCTCGCTCGGCGGCACGCTGTCGGGCGAGATCCGCGAGGGCGCGACGCCCGAAGGCGCCCGTGTGCTGGCGCAACACCGCGACCGCCCGCTGGCGGAGCTGCTGCGGCCGGTGATGAAGTCCTCGGACAACGCGCTGGCGCGGATGCTGTTCCTGCGGCTGGGCGCGTCGGCGGTCCAGCCCGGCGAGGACACCCGCGAGGCCGCCGCGCGCGTGGTGCGCGAGTGGTTCGCCGCGCAGAAGATCGACACGGCGGGCCTGACGCTGGAGAACGGTTCCGGCCTGTCGCGCAGCGAGCGCGCCTCGGCCGCGCAGATGGCGGCCATGCTGCAGGCGTCGGCCCGCGGCGCGCACGGTCCGGAGCTGCTGGCCACGCTGCCGGTGGCGGGCGTCGACGGCACCTTGTCCCGGCGTTTCAAAGGCACGGCCGCCGAGGGCCGCGCGCGGATGAAGACCGGCACGCTGCGCGACGTCGTGGCGCTGGCCGGCTTCGTCCCGGACTCGACGGGCAAGACCTGGATCGTGGTCGCGATCGTCAACGACGAGCAGGCGGCCAAGGCGCGTCCGGCGATCGATGCGCTGGTGGACTGGGTGGCGCGGCGCTGACCTAGCACCAGCACCTGGCGACTCGGGCTGGATCTAGAAACGTCGCAGCGGCGTCGGGGAGATCTTCAGGGCGAAGGTCTCGAGCTGGCTCAGGCACTGGACGCCCTGCCTGGGCTGGGCGCAGGTTTCCAGCTCGTCGATGAGCTGGTTGAAACGGTCTCGATCAGCCTGCGGAGCGCGGGCCAGGTGATCGAACGCGCCATTGTCGTAGCGTTTGAAGAACTGGTTCCGATTGAGCAGGAACTCGGCGGCGAGGTCTTGCGCCTCCCGGCGGGCGCTCGTGGTCGAGTGCAACAGCCATTCCGAGTTGGCGGACTGGATGCGCTTGAATTGGTCGATCTGCTGATGGAACCCGTCGAGTTCGCCACGGCGGGCACGATCGCCGAGCTGCAAGGCCAGGGTCTTGAGCCGGTCGCCCCACCCTCGGAGGGCCGCCCGGAATGGTATGCGGTAGACGGGTTGAAGTTCCGTTGACGCCCAGTCGAGCGCCTGCCAGCGCTCGTGCCAGATATCGGCTTCTCGGATCGCTATGTCAGGCGTGATCGCGTAAGCCACGCCGCTGGCGACGCCTGGGTTCCAGGCGTCGCCCAGCCAGGAGTCGCACGCAGGTGAGGGGGTGTTGGGGAGCATCGGACAAGCCCATCGCCAGTGGAAGACGTCCTGAGTCATCCGGACGATCGGAGCATCCGACACCCATCAGCGTCGGCGACGAACTCGCAGGCCGTCGCCCCCAGCGACATCCTGCGACGCGGGCACCTCAGAGCACCGCCGCCGACAGCAGCCGCAGCGTGCCGGCTCGCGCATCCATCTCGGCGGGCTGGCCCACCGGCACGGTGAACTTGCGCTTGATGTGGCCGATCATGGCGCCGCGGTACACGGGCACATTCAAGGGCAGGAAGTAGTCGTCGAAGACCTCGTCCAGGGTCAGCGTGCCGAAGCTGCCGTCGCCGGGGCCGCACTGCGTGAACTTCCCCAGCACGACGCCGGCCAGCTGGTCGAGCGCGCCGCACAGGCGCAGCGTCGACAGCATGCGGTCGACGCGGTAGATGTACTCGTTGACCTCTTCCAGGAACAGGATCGCGCCGCGCGTGTCCGGGAAGAAGGGCGAGCCCGCCAGCGAGCTCAGCACCGCCAGGTTGCCGCCGACCAGCGGACCGCGCGCGACACCCGGTCGCAGCGTGCTGATGCGGTCCTCGCGCTGGACGAGATTCGCGCCGCGCTCGCCCTGCGGGTTCTGCAGCAGGTCCGCCTGCGCATCCATCGCGACGGCGCGGAAGTGCTGGAGGGAGAACTCGTTCCATTCCGAGCCCGCGACCGGACAGTGGAACGTGATCAGCCCCGTCTGCTTGTGGATCGCGTTGACGAGGCTGGTCAGGTCCGAAAAGCCGCCGAAGAACTTCGGCTTGCGGCGGATCAGCGCGTAGTTCAGCTTGTCGACGATGCGGTTGCAGCCCGAGCCGCCGGTGAGCGCGAGGATCCCCGCGACCTCGTCGTCGGCGAAGAAGTCGTTGATGTCCGCCGCGCGCTGCACGTCGGTGCCGCCGAACTGGCCGTAGCGCCCGCGCACGTTGGCACCGAGCTTGACCTTGAAGCCGAGCGCTTCAAGCGTTTCGACGGCAATCTCCAGCGGCTCGCGCTCGTAGGTGGCGTTGGCGGGACTGACGAGGCCGATGGTGTCGCCGACCTTCAGCCGCCGCGCGCGAAGCAGCGGCGGCGCGGCCTCGGTCCGCGCACTGCGGGCAGTGCCGGCGGGCGCGGCGGTCTGCGCCTGCGCGCCCGGCAGGGCGCCGGCCAGCGCGGCGGCGGTCGCCGAGGCGGCGCCTGTGAGCATCATCCGACGGGAGGCGGTCATGGAATCTCCGGAAGAAAGTGGCCGCGGCCGAGGGCTTGGCGGCGGTCGATCAGATCACCAGCGGCAGCTCGCGGCGGACGCGCTCCCGGTCGCCGAAGTCGAAGTGCCACCACTCGGTGCTGATGGTCTGGAAGCCGGCATGGCGCATCGCCGCGCGCAGCCAGCCGCGGTGGCGGAGCTGGTCGGCCGTCAGCCCGCCGGACGCCAGTTGCTCCGCCTCGAATTCGGGATGCGAGGCCGGCGTCATCTCGTCGAAGCCGGTGCCCATGTCGAGCTCGCGGCCCTCGGCGTCCAGCAGCGTGACGTCGACCGCCATGCCGAAGGAATGGATGGAGCGCCGCGCCGGGTGCGCGAGGTACTTGGTCAGCGGCGTGCCTTCGAGCTCCGCCCACAGCGCCTCCTGCACGCGTTGCGGCCGCAGCGCGTCCAGCACGACCAGCGTCACGCCGGGGCAGTGCCGGCCCAGGTAGGCGGCAGCCTCCGCCACGGCGTCCGCCGATTCGCGCCTCAGGTAGGCGCAGTCCAGGCCGCCGTAGACGGCGCGGCCGACGAAGTTGTCGGGCGTCGCGTAGCGCAGGTCCACCGCGATGCCGGGGATCGTCAGCAGCGCGCGGAACTCGGCGTGCGAGGCGATCTCCTCGCAGGGGATGGGCGGGGGAGGGGCATTGGCGACGGAGGCGTCCGGGATCATGGCGAGGCGAAGCAGGGCAAGGCGACGTGGAGCCGGAAGATCAGACGCCGGAGCGCGTCACGCCAGGCTCTCGAGGTTGGCGCGGGCGGCATCCCGCAGGTAGGTGACCAGCCGGCGCGCGGCCTGCGCCAGCGGCGCGCTGGCGGAGGTCAGCAGGTACAGCTGGATGCTCATGGCCGGCGCCAGCGGACGCACCTTCACGCGGGTGCGGTCGGCCGAGGCGGCGGTGAAGGGATCGACCGCGGTCATGCCGACGCCGGCCTCCACCAGCGCGCGGGCGAGCTGGTAGGTCTGGACGGTGATGCGGCTGTCGAGGTGACGGCCTTCGGCCTCGCTGGCGTTGTGCAGCATGTGGCCGAGCGGATCGTCCTCGGCCATCGCGATCAGCTCGGACTGGATCTCTTCCAGCGGCAGCGGACCGGTGCCTTGCGCCTCGGGGCTGTGCATCGGGCACAGCGCCATCATCGTGCCGCTGGCCAGCACCTCGGCCTTGATGCCGGGATGGCGCGGGTCCTGCAGGCTGAGCGCCAGGTCGGCTTCGCCGAGCAGCAGCGCGGAGACGATCTCGCGCGTGTGGTTGGTGCTGAGCTGGCAGCGGCTGCGCGGGAAGGCCTGCGCCCAGTGCGTCATCGCCGCGGGGATCACGGAGGCGCCCAGCGTCGGCGTGGCCATCAGGCGCAGCGATTCGGATTCGCCGCTGCGCAGGTTGGCGGCCAGGCGCCGGATCGCGACCAGGTCGCGGTTGAGCTTGTCGATCTCGACGAACAGGCGCTGCGCTTCCGGCGTCGGATAGAGCTTGCCGCGGACACGGTCGAACAGCGGCATGCCCAACTGCAGCTCGCAGTGCTGCAGCACCTTGGTCACCGCGGGTTGCGAGATGTGGAGCAGCTGCGCCGCGCCGCTGATCGTGCCGGCCTGCATGATCGCGTGGAAGACTTCAATATGACGAAGACGCATGGTCACTCGCGGTAGACGTTCTCGAAGACAACCCCACCGTTCGGCTGCATCTTGAAGCCTCGCAAATCCTTGCTGGTGGGGATGTACACCGTCGAGTGTGCCATCGTGATCCACGGGCGTTCCCGCTTGAAGATCTCCTGGGCCTTTTCGTAGAGGGCGATGCGTTTGGCCTGATCGGCCGTCGCGCGCGCGGCATCGATGAGGCGCTCGAACGCCTGATTGCAGAACTTCACGCCCGACTTGTTGGTTGCGCAGCTCAGGTTGGGCGTCAGGAAGTCGTCGGCGTCACCGCTTTCGCCGGACCAGCCGCTCATGTAGACCGTGTGCTCGCCGGCGTTTGCGCGCTTGAGGTACTCGCCCCATTCGTAGGTGCGGATCTGCGCGCGCACGCCGATGCGGGCCCAGTCCTGCTGGATCAACTGCGCCATCAGCTGGCCGTTCGGATTGGTGGGGCGCGTCACGGGCAACGCCCACAGGTCGAGGTCCAGTCCGTCCGGATAGCCGGCCTGCTTGAGCAGCGCCTTGGCACGGTCGGGGTTGTATTCGTTCCGGATCGACCGGTTGTAGCCGGGGATCGCGGGCGGGAAGGGATTCACCGCCTGCATCGCGTCGCCGCGCGGGAACAGCGCGCGGAAGATCGCGTCGCGGTCGACCGAGATGTCCAGCGCCTCGCGCACGAGCCGGTTGTCGGTCGGCGCCTTGCGCAGGTTGAAGGACAGGTAGGAAATGTTGAGCGCCTGGATCTTTTCCAGCTTGATGCGTTCCGGATGGCGGTCGATCGCGGCGACGTCGATGTCGCGCAGCGGCGAGGTGATCTGGCATTCGCCGGCGAGCAGCTTCTGCACGCGCACCGGCGCTTCGCGGCTGATGGTGAAGATCAGCTTCTGCGTCTTCTGCGGCTCGCCCCAATAGTCGGGGTTGCCTTCCATGCGGACGACGTCGTCCTTGGCGTAGCTGCGGAAGCGGTACGGGCCGGTGCCGATGGGCAGGCGGTTGATCTGCGCGGCCTTGCCCTCGCGCAACAGCTGCTGGCCGTACTCCGCCGACTGGATGCCGGCGAAGGCCATCGCGAACCAGGTGACGAAGGTGACGTTGGGCTGGGTCAGCGTGAAGCGGACGGTGCGATCGTCCAGCTTCTCCATCTTCGCGATCGCCTTGGCCAGGCCGAGGTTCTGCGGATAGATGAAGTTGGCCGGAAAGGCCTTGTTGAACGGGTGCTCGCGGTCGAGGAACCGGCCGAAGGTGAAGAGCACGTCATCGGCGTTCAGCGCACGCGTCGGCGTGAACCACGGCCGGGTGTGGAAGCGGACGTTCTCGCGCAGCGTGAAGGTGAATTCGCGGGCGTCGGAGCTGATGGTCCAGCGCGTCGCGAGGGCCGGTTGCAGCGCGGTGCCGCCGCGCTCGAAGCGCACCAGGCCCTGGAACATCTGGTTGTTGACATTGTTCGTGCTGGCCGAATCCCATAACCCCGGGTCGAAGCCCTCGGGGCTGGCGTCGGTGCAGTACACGAGCGGCTTGACCGCGGCGGCGCCGGCCGCGTGAGCGGCGGGCAGCGCGACGGACAGGAGGATCGCCAGCGAGAGGGGGAGGACAGAGCGCATCGGGAGGAGGGCAAGCTGCGCATTGTCGAAACGCCGCTTCCCAGGTCACAACTGAAATGGGCGGGTTGGACCATAACACTGGGTTATGTCGATGAGGCCACCGCTCCGACCTGATCCGTACTCAGCAGCGTCTGTTGTTTCAGTCGCGCGGCGAGCAGGCTCAGCCCATGTCGCGTCCAATTGTCCAGAAACTCTTCAAAGGCCAGCGGTGGACGCTTGAGTCGCTGCCGAAGGAGCTCGAACGCCTCGAACATCGCACTGGCGTTGTGAACGAAGCGTTCTGAAAGAAAGGTGTCTGGATGGAGCGCGCGAATTCCGATCCTGGATAACACCGAGTCAGGGAAGTCCCGGAGGTTGAGCGTAAGGATGTATTCCGCGTCGACCGCCATGGCGGCCTCGATCACGTGAACGTCCGCTGGATCCGGCAGATCAAGGGTCGACGTGTCAGCGGTCGCGCGACCCACTGCTTCCCAATCCGGACGAGCGCGACGCATGGCGTCGCGACGTTGAACAAGGCGTTCGATGGAATGGGGACCGTTTCGCGCCGCCGCCGCCAGCCATTCGGCCTCAACCTCGCGAGACCACGTAGGCCGCAGCAGTCCCGATTTCGCTGCCGTCAATAGGGCATCGCAGAGAACGATCGAGTACAGCACACAGGCGTCGAGGAACACCGTCGGTCCGACCTGGTCCATGAGTCGACCTCGCGCTCACGATGTCAGGCCTTGGGATCCAGCTCTTGGCTGAAATCCGACAGCACCTGGAGCGCTTCCTCCTGGCGCGCGTGCATCTCGTGTTCGTAGGTCTCGAGGTCCGGATAGGGAATGACGCGACGACCGTCGCGGTCCACATGCGGCAGGCGGCCGGCGTCGATCTCCTCAGTCACGAAGCGCGGCGACACGGCGAGGTAGTCAGCGGCGTCGTCGATCGAATATTCCGATTTGTCGGGCACCAGAACGACCGCGCGGCATTGCCCCATGGCCTCAAGGAGCTGCATCACCAGGGTCCAGGCCTGCGGCGGAAGCTGGACGCTGTAGTCGCGACCCTGCCGAGTCAGCGCAATACTCGGAGCTTGCGAACTCAAGGTGGGCGCAATGGCCCGATGGGCGAGTCGCACCATCGCACTTTGTTCGGCGTTCAGCGGAGGAGTCATGAGTCTGAAGATGCGTTTGCGTGGGGCCAAGACGTCCTCCAGGAATCAAAGGAGGACTGAGTCTACAAACATGCCCCTCCAACGAATGGTCTGTTGGCGGGCATATGGGCATTTCACGCTCGCTGGTTCGCGGCCGCAATGACCTGAACCGGTCGAATTGCTGACTTGAAAGCGCAAGCCGTCATGACGCCTGCCGCCCCATGTGATCAGTCCGTCAAATCACATCGCAAGCCACGAGCCGCCCATCGATCTCCCGCAGCTCCGGCCGCAGCTCCGCGCAGCGCGCGACCGCCATCGGGCAGCGCTGATGGAAGGCGCATCCCGTCGGCGGCTTCAGCGGGCTGGGCAGCTCGCCGTGGATGCGGATGCGCTGGCGGCGGTCGGCCGGGCGCAGCGCCGGCGTGGCGCTGATCAGCGCCCGCGTGTACGGGTGCAGCGGGTTCGCGAAGACGCGGCGCTTGTCACCGTGCTCGACCACGCGGCCGAGGTACATCACCATCACCTCGTCCGCCACATGCTCCACCACCGCCAGGTTGTGCGAGATGAACACGTAGCCCGTCCCGAACTCCTCCTGCAGGTCCATGAAGAGATTCAGGATCTGCGCCTGGATCGACAGGTCCAGCGCCGACGTCGGCTCGTCCGCGACGACGATGCCCGGCTGCATCACCATCGCCCGCGCGATCGCGATGCGCTGGCGTTGGCCGCCCGAGAACATGTGCGGGTACCGCTGCAGGTGCTCCTGGCGCAGACCGACCTTCGCGGCCAGCGCCTCGATGCGTTCGCGGCGCTCGGCGCGGTTCAGCGGCGTGTTGATCACCAGCGGCTCGGCCAGCGTCGACGCGATCGTCTTGCGCGGATTCAGCGCCGCATAGGGGTTCTGGAACACCATCTGCACGTCGCGTCGCAAGGCCTGGCGTGCCGACGCGTCGGCGGCGTCGCGTCCGTGGATCCGCAGATCGCCGGAAGTCGGTGTCTCGATGAGCGTCAGCGCCCGCGCCAGCGTGGACTTGCCGCAGCCGGATTCGCCGACCACCGCCAGCGTCTTCCCCGGCGCGAGCGAGAAGCTGACGCCGTCCAGCGCCCGCACCGTCGCCTTCGGTGCGAACCAGCCGCGGCTGACGCGGTAATGCCGGGCGAGGTCGCGCGCCACCAGCAGCGGCGCCGTGCCGGCGCTTGCGCCCGCAGCGACAGACTTGTCTGGCGCGGCATTCATGCGACGGTCTCCTCGATCAACGGATAGAAGCAGCGCACGCCTTCGACGACGTCCGGACGCGCCTCGCGGCAGTGCGGCTGCACGCGCGCGCAGCGTGGCGAGAAGAGGCACCCCGTCGGCCGGTCCAGCGCGCCCGGCACGATGCCCGGCAGCGCCTGCAGCCGACGCGCGCCGCGGTTGTGTTCCGGGATCGCCGCCATCAACGCCGCCGTGTACGGATGCTTGGGCGCCTCGAAGACTTCCGGCAAGGGGCCCGTCTCCACCACCTGGCCCGCATACATGACGGCGACGCGCTGTGCCATCTCCGCCACCACGGCCAGGTCGTGCGTGATCATCACCAGCGCCATGCCCTGCTCGCGCTGCAGGCGCAGCAGCAGATCCATGATCTGGGCCTGGATCGTCACGTCGAGCGCCGTGGTCGGCTCGTCGGCGATCAGCAGCTTCGGCGAGCACGCGATCGCCAGCGCGATCATCACGCGCTGGTTCATGCCGCCGGACAGTTCGTGCGGATAGGCCTTCAGCCGGCTCGCGGCGTCGGGGATCTCGACCTGCTCCAGCAGTTCCTTGGCCCGTTGACGCGCCGCCGCCCCGCGCAGGCCGAGGTGGGTGCGCAGCACTTCCTCCAGCTGGTGGCCGACGGTGTAGCTCGGGTTGAGGCTGGCCAGCGCGTCCTGGAACACCATCGCGACGTCCTTGCCGATCAGCCGACGCCGCTGCGACGCGCTCAGGTCCAGCAAGTCCTGACCCTGGAAGCGCAACGCCGCGGCGTTCACCTGTCCGGGCGGATCGATCAAGCCCATCAACGCCATCATGCTCACGGACTTGCCGGAGCCGGACTCGCCGACGATGCCCAGCACTTCGCCGGGCGCGACGTCGAGGTCGACGCCGTCCACCGCCGGGAACGCACCGAAGCGCACGCGCAGATCGCGGATCTCCAGCATCACGAGACTCTCTTCAACCGGGGATCGAGCGCATCGCGCAGCCCGTCGCCCATCAGGTTGACGCTCAGCACCGACAGCAGGATCGCGAGACCGGGCAGCGTCACCACCCACGGCGCGCGGACGATGTAGTCGCGCGCGGACGACAGCATCGTGCCCCACTCCGCCGTCGGCGCCTGCACGCCCAGTCCGAGGAAGCCGAGGCCCGCGGCCTCCAGGATCGCCGCCGAGAAGCTCAGCGACGCGTTGACGATCAGCGGCGCCAGGCAGTTCGGCAGGACCGCCGAGAACATCAGCCGCCAGGTCGACGCGCCCGCCACGCGGCTGGCGGTGACGTAGTCCTTGCCGAGCTCCGCCATCGCCGCGGCGCGCGTGAGCCGGACGTACTCCGGCAGGCTGCCGACGGCGATCGCGATCACCGTGTTGGTGAGGCCCGGGCCGAGCACGGTGATCACGCAGATCGCCAGCAGCAGACCGGGCAGCGCCAGCATCACGTCCATCACACGCATGACGACGGGCGCGAGCAGCCGTTGGTGGAAGGCCGCCAGCAATCCCAGCAGCACCCCCGGAATCAGCGACAGCACCACCGACGCCAGGCCGATGCCGAGCGACACCCGCGCGCCGTGCAGCAGTCGCGACAGCAGGTCCCGGCCGAGTTCGTCGGTGCCGAGCAGGAAGCGCGTCTGGCCGCCGTCCATCCAGATCGGCGGCGTCAGCATGTGCTCGCGGTACTGCCGCACCGGATCGTGCGGCGAAATCCAGGGCGCGAGCAGCGCCGCCACGGCCAGCAGCGTGAAGACGATCAGCGCGACCAGCGCGCCGCGGTTGGCGGAGAAGCCGTGCCAGAACTCGGCGAACGGGCCGGGCGGCGTGACCGCCACCGTGGCCGTTGAAGTGGAGGGAAGGGCGCTCATGGACGTCTCATCCCTGCTTGCGAATGCGCGGATTGACCACGCCGTAGAGCAGGTCCACCAGCAGATTGACCGCGATGAAGGTGCAGGCCGAGATCAGGATCCCCGCCTGCACCACCGGATAGTCGCGCCGTGCGATCGCGTCGATCAGCCATTTGCCGATGCCGGGCCAGCTGAAGATGGTCTCGGTCAGCACCGCGCCGGCCAGCAGGCTGCCGACCTTCAGGCCGATCACCGTGATCACCGGGATCAGCGCGTTGCGCAGGCCGTGCACCAGCACCACTCGCGCCGGTGACAGGCCGCGTGCGCGCGCACTGCGCATGTAATCCTCGCGCAGCACTTCGAGGAGGCTGGAGCGCGTCATCCGCGCGATCACCGCCGTCGTGCTGGTGCCCAGCACCAGCGCCGGCAGCAGCAGGTGCCGCAGCGCCGATCGCCATGCCCCCGCCTCGTCGTGCAGCGCCGCGTCGATCAGCATGAAACCGGTGACGCGCTGGACGTCGTACTCGACCGCGATGCGGCCCGACACCGGCGTCCAGCCCAGGCCCACCGAGAAGAACATGATGAGGATCAGCCCCCACCAGAACACCGGCATCGAGTAACCGACCGTCGCCACGCCCATCACGCCCTGGTCCAGCAGCGAGCCGCGCCGCAGCGCCGCGCCGGTGCCCAGCGCCATGCCGAGCACGATCGCCAGCAGCAGCGCGAAGAGCGCCAGTTCCGCCGTCGCGGGGAAGAGCGCGAGGAACTCGTGCGACACCGGCTCGTGCGAGACCAGCGAGCGTCCCAGGTCGCCGTGCAGCAGGCCGCCGACGTAGTCCGCGTACTGGCGCCACAGCGGCTGATCGAGGCCGAGCTCGTGCATCAGCCGCGCGTGCGTGGTCTCGTCGAGCGCGCGCTCGCCCATCATGATCGCGATCGGATCGCCCGGTACCAGCCGGATCAGGCCGAAGGCGACCAGCGTCACGCCGATCAGGGTCGGCAGCAGCGTGGCCAGGCGGCGGAGCAGGAAGTTCAGCAAGGCGGTCGGATCAGAACGCGGAGCGTGGCTGGCTGTCGGCGGGCAGCGGCTGCTTCATCAGCAGGCCGCCGGGTGTCGTGACGACCTCCAGCAGCGCGGCGGTCTCGGCGTCCATGTCGCCGGTGATGTTGGTCGGCCGGTACTTCATCTGGAAGGTGCTGATCACCTCGCGCGTGGCGGTGTCCAGCATGCCGGTCTGCGGCGTCTGGTAGCCCACCTGCGCCAGACGCTTCTGGAACCACACGGCATCCGGCACCGGCGCGACCTGGTAGATCGCCTGCTTGATCTGGACCTGCGCGGCGTCGGGCCAGGCGATCAGGCCGGCGTCGGCGAGCTGTTTCCACGGGAACTCCGGACCCGGGTCCTGCTTGCGGCCCGGCGCGATGTCGTTGTGGCCCAGGATGCGGTCCGAGCGGATGCCGTGGCGCGCGACGATCTCCTTGACCAGCTTGATCACGTCGTCGATCTGCGCCTGCGGATAGGGCGCGTAGACGCGGCCCATCGGCGTCTCGGTGAAGCCGGGGTTCACGATCTCGATGCCGATCGAGGCCGAGTTCAGGTTGGTCGCGCCGCCCCAGTAGCTGACGCCGCCGTGCCAGGCGCGGCGGTTCTCGTCCACCAGCTGGTAGACCTTGGAGGGGTTCTCCTGCACCAGGTAATGGGCCGAGACCTTGCCGCCGGTGGTCAGCACCTTCATCGACTTCTCGAAGTCGATCACCGTGTAGTGGATGATCAGGAACTGCGCGCGGCTGTCCTGGTTCTCGGACACATGGGTGCGGTCGATCTGCAGCGTGGACGTCGGCGTGGCGCAGGCCGCCAGCAGGGCGGCGGCGGCAAGGGTCAGCAGCTTGGTTTTCATGGGGCGAGCGCGGCCCGCCTCGCGGCGGCCAGGGCGGTGTCGGGTTGATGAACGGTGAGGGGCAGGTCGTGCGGCAAGGCGTCGCGCAGGCCTGCTTCGATCGCGGGATGGAGTTCCAGGACGCGTCCGGCGGCGCTGACCGGACGCGGGCCCAGCCGGCGCACCAGCGCCAGCGGCAGCCGGGCGAGCTCGCGGCCCGCGCGGTGGAGCAGGGCCAGCGCGTCGGCGTCGCCGTCCGCGGCGGCACGCGCGACGGCCAGCGCCAGGCGGCCGATCGAGCCGCGGCGGGCCGCGCTGTCGCCGCCGTACATGAAGGCGCGCGTCGTCGGCCAGTCGGCGCCGCCGAGCTCGTCGAAGAGATACCGCGCAAGCGGGGAGCCGTTCCAGGCGCCCGGTGATTCGTCCTCACGGCGCCAGACCAGCGCGAGCGCTTCGCGTGCGATCCATTGGCCGCCGCCTTCGTCGCCCAGCAGCGGCCCGCGGCCGCCGGCGCGGTGCAGCGCACCGGCCTCGTCGATGAAGGCCGCGATCGCGCCGGTGCCGGCATAGACCAGGTAGCCCTCGCCGGGACGGAAGAGCGCGTGCCAGGCCTGGGCGATGTCGCTGTCGCACTGGATCTGCGCCGGCGCCAGGCCCAGCTGCTGCGCGAGCAGGGCACGCAGCTGCCGGCCGGCGGGGCCATCCGGTTCGCCAAGTCCGGTAATGCCGGCCTGCAGGCCGCGCAGCGCGCCGGGCGCCGCATGCGACAGGACCGCGGCGGCCAGGGATTGCAGCGTCTGCGCGAGCACGACGCGTCCGGCGCTCGTCTCCAGCAGCAGCGCGCTGAAGCCGCCGACCTCGCCGCGCGCCACCAACGCGCCGTCGGGGCGTGCCAGCGCCCAGCGCGTCTGGGTGCCGCCGGCGTCCAGGCCCAGCCCGACCGTTCCGGACGAAGCGCCCGCGCGCGCCGGCGCAGCCCGGGCGGGCCTGTCAGGGGCGAGGAGATCGGCGGTGGCGGAGGGCGTGGAACTCATGGCGGCGTCGGCGCGCGGAGCTTACGAGGCGCGCCGTGCGTTCGCCATTGTCAATGCACGTGGCAGGTATGAGTTGGGCTCATGGCCGGACGAAAAAAAACCGCGCCGGTCAGGGCGCGGTTTTCTCGCGGAGCGGCCGAGGCCGCTGCGTTGCGTCGACTTAGAAGTCGGCGCTCAGGTTCATCGACACGAAGCGCGGGGCGCCCAGGTAGTAGAAGACCGTGTTGGCGTTCTGCGTGTAGGTCGTGCCGCCGAGGTTGCGGTACTGCAGCGCGTTGACCACCGTGCCCGAGCTCGGGTTGCGGTAGCTGGCGTTGCCGATGTTGCTGACGTTCAGGCGCAGCTGGATGTTCTTCAGCCAATCCTGGACGTTGCCGAAGTTGTAGCCGGCGTCGACGTCGCCGACCCAGTACGCCGGCACTTCCTCGTCGTTCATCAGCGTGCCTTGCTGCTTGCCGGTGCGCTTGACCTTCACGCGGGCGTAGAACGGGCCGTAGGTGTATTGCACCGAACCTGCCAGGATCATGTCCGGCGTCAGCGTCATTTCCTTGCCCTTGGTGGGCAGGAAGACCTGTTGACCGTTGACGACGGAGACCGGCAGGTCATCCTTCACCTTGCTCTTCTGCACGGTCAGCGAGGCGTAGGCAGAGAAGCCCTTGAACGTGCCCGTGCCGGCTTCCATTTCCAGACCGTGGGTCTTGACGCGGCCGATGTTCGTATACACGCTGTTGAGCGTGTTCGGGTCGTAGGCGTTGCCTTGGCGGTCCTTGAAGTCCACGTTGAACACCGTCGCCGACAGCGAGATGTCCTTGGTCTGGTAACGGTAGCCGAGGTCGGTGTTGATCGAGGTCTCGGCCTTGGGCGCCAGACGCAGCGTGGCGACGTTGTTGGCCACGTTCACGTTCGAGCCGGTGAACGCGAAGTTCGGCGGCGCGCGGAAGTTCTTCGCGACGTTCATGAAGACCTGCTGGCTGGGCGTGAGCTGGTAGCGCACGCCGACCTGCGGCAGGAACTCGTTGAACGACTTCTGGAAGTTGTAGTCCGCCGTCACGCCCTCGTTGGCGAAGTTCTTGACGTCACGCTTCACGTAAGGCGTGCGGAAGCCAAGCATCAGCAGGCCCTTGTCTTCGGCGAACGACCAGTTGTCGTTGGCGTAGAACTGGCCGGAGGTGCTGATGGTCTGCCAGTCGCGGCCTTGATAACGGCTGCCGTCCGGACGCAGGATGTAATCGCTGTTCAGCCAGACGCTGGACAGTTCGCCGGCATCGCTCACGCGCACGCCCGGCTGGGTCTGCTTGTGGTTGGCGCGTTCGAACCAGACACCGGCCTTCAGGGCGTGGTCGCCCAGCTGGGTGTTGATTTCGGTGGTGATGCCGGGACGCACGGTGCGGGTCACCGAGGCGCGGCCGATGATCAGGGTGTCGAGCGTGTCGCCGTCACCGTTCAGATCCTGGCTGACCTTGGTGCCGGTCGCCGGATTCAGGAAGGTGTTGGTTTCCGCCAGCGTGGTCTGCTGCACGCCGCCGTTGCCGAAGCCGTACCAGAGGTAGGGCTGGACCTTCAGGTAGGTGTTCTCAGCCACCTTGAACGAGCCCGAGACCGACACGATCGCGTTCTCGAACGGGTTGTTGGCCAGCTTGTAGTACGCCGGCGAGGGCAGGTAGCCCGAGGCGCCTTCGTTCTGGGCCGTGCCCCCCACCGGCTTCAGGTGGCCGGGGAACTTCGTCGAGAAGTCGAAGTTGTAGCCGTTGGCGCGGAGCTGGGCCAGGCTGATGCTGTTGATGTTGTTGTTGATCGCGCGGTTGTAGAGCACCGAGCCCAGGATCACGTTGTCCTGGTTGAGGTCCCAGCGGAACGCGGCGTCGATGTGGTCCTTCTTGGCCTGGCCCTCGCCCTTCCACTTGTCGGCCTCGGTGTGCGAGTAGCTGACGAACACCTTGGCGCTGTTGTTGAGGAAGCGGCCGGTGTCGTAACGCAGGAAGGTGCGGGTGTAGCTCAGTTCGCCGAAGCCCTGGCTGACGCGGATGCGCTGCTTGTCTTCCGGGTCGCAGCTGGTGACCGTGATGTTGCCGCCCGTGGCGCCGGCGTTGGGCGAGTCCACGTCCGGGGTGCCCTGCGCCAGCGACTGGGTGCAGAGGTTTTCCTGGTCCGCATATTCCTGCGGGTAGACGGCGTAGCCGCCCGAATCATTGACGGGCACGCCGTTGATGATCATGCCCATCTGGTCGGAGCCGAAGCCGCGGACCGTCAGGCCGCCGCCGAACAGGCCGGTACCGTCGTAGTTGAACGTGTTCACGCCCGGCAGCAGGGCCAGCGCCTGGAACGGGTTGCCGGAGGCGCGGTCCTTGTCGATCGCTTCGCGCGTGACGGTGGAACGGCTCTTGGCGGTGTCCTCGTTCAGCATCTGGCCGGCGGCCAGCTTGCCGCCACTGCCCACGATGGTGATCGTGCCCAGACGGACCTTGTCTTCCTTGGCGCGCGGCGCGCCGTCATCGGCGGACGTGTCGGCGTCCTTCTTGGCTTCCTGGGCCATGGCCGGCATAACGGCCACCATGGCGGCGGCGGCTGCCAACGCGGTTTTGCGGAAACCCGACCAATGCTTCTGATTCATTCCTGCGCTCCTGTGCGACGAGACCAAACTGAACTGACAACTCAAATCCTGGTGCGGCTGGGGAAGGCTTCCCGCCCTTCCGTCGGCAGATTCCTTGCGCAACCGTTTTCGCCTGTCGAAGTCATTCGCTCCGATCAGCTCGCAAACGTTTTACGTGGATTTTTCCGGCCCAGGAATTCATCCTTGGCCAAGCTCTGCTCGTTCCAGCCCGCCTGTGTCGGGGAGCCGTCTTGATGCGGCTCCTCCTTCATCTGAAGCAAAAAGCCTACCAGTCGAGACAGACCCCAGCAATGCGGCGAAATCCGCCGTGCGGGGGGCTCTGCGCGTTGGCGGGCCCTGTTGCTGGGCGGATTCCGGGAGTTCCGGCACCCGCCTTGGCGATGCACGGCCGTGAGTCTCTTTGCCGGATGTTGTGGGTTTGTGACAAGGAATGACAGGGGCGAGGCGGCTTCCCCACCTGTTTGCCGCACGCGACGGAACGGGCGGAGCACGCCCGAAAACGGGCTCTTCCGGGCTATTTGCGCACCAGAGTGACACAGGGTTTCCACGGGGGTCTGACGCGCCCCGACGCCCACCTGTCGTTGTGTGGAATCGACAGTTTCAGGTCAGTTCAGTTCAACTGAAGAACGTAACGGAGGGGCCTTCCCGGTTCGTCGCGTTGACCGCGGTGGCTCGCAACTGCCATCCCGGATCGATGCGCCCGAGATGGCCGTCCGGCGCCACGAGCTCAAAGTGCCAGCGGCTGTCCGCGACCCGCGAATCGCGCTTCCAGAGCGAGAAAACACGCGCGGGGGCGCCATCCCGGACGCTCAGACGGAGGCGGCCGTCGGCCAGCCGCTCCAGGGCGACGGGACCGCAGCCTCGCGATGGCAGCCACGGGGTTTCGGGCGGCAGCGCCGCTTGCACATAGGCGCCGCCTCGCAGCGTGTCCGCGATGCCGCGGCGGTTCTTCAGCAGCGCCACCATGCTGAAGTGCAGGTGTCCGGCGGTGGCCGGCGCGGTGCGCGTCAGCTCGACCTGCGCGGGGATCTCGTCGATCGGCCAGCCTTCGGCTTCGTTGCCGGCACGGCTGGTGAACAGCCCCGGCCAGACATGGCGTCCCAGCGGATTGAGCCCTTGCCACGCCCGCATCAGCGGCTCGAAGGCCTGAGGCGCCTGCGAGCGCGGCCAGTAGAGCTGCGGCGCGAGGTAGTCCAGCCAGCCCTTGGCCATCCAGAGCTCCACGTCCGCATACAGCTTGTCGTACTGCGAGAAGCCGGTGATGCCGGCCGGCCGCAGGTCCGGCCTGGGCAAGCCGAACGGGCTGATGCCGACCCGCGCGGCAGGCTTGAGCTCGCGCACCAGCTCGTACATCCGCCGCACCAGCTGGTCGACGTTGTCGCGCCGCCAGTCCGCGCGCGACAAGGTGCCGCCGCCACGCAGGTAGCGCGCCCAGCTCGGGTCATCGGGGAAGTCGATGTCCTGCTTGGCCGCGTCCTGGATCGGGTAGGGGTAGAAGTAGTCGTCGATGTGCAGCCCGTCGACGTCGTAGCGGCTCAGGAGGTCGCGGCACACGGCCAGGGTGTGCTCCGCCGCGGCCGGTTCGCCGGGGTCGATCCAGAGCTGGTCGCCGTATTTCTTGACCCACTCGGGCCGCGTGCGGCTCACGTGCGTGGCCGCGGTCGCCGACTTGCCCCCGCTCTGCTTCGCGCGGTAGGGATTGAGCCACGCGTGCAACTCGAGACCCCGCGCATGCGCCTGTTCGATCCACAGCGCGAGCGGGTCGTAGCCGGGGCCCTGGCCCTGCACGCCCGAGAGGTACTCGCTCCAGGGTTCCAGCGTCGAGCGGTACAGCGCATCGGCGCTGGTGCGCACCTGCAGCACGATGGCGTTGAGGCGCAGGGCGCGGGCGTTGTCCAGGATCGCGTGGATCTCGGCGATCTGCGCGGCGTCGCTCAGGCCGCGGCGGCTCGGCCAGTCGATGTTGGCGACGGTCGCGACCCAGGCGGCGCGGAACTCGCGCGGAGCGGGCGGCGGCGTGTCGCCGGTGAG
Source organism: Rubrivivax sp. (assembly GCA_004210455.1). Classification (GTDB taxonomy): domain Bacteria; phylum Pseudomonadota; class Gammaproteobacteria; order Burkholderiales; family Burkholderiaceae_C; genus Roseateles. The sequence continues at coordinate 28,172 of SEFA01000012.1, forward strand.
GGGGTCCGGTGATGCGGGCGACCCGGAGGCCGCCAGCGGCGGGGCGGAAGAACAGCCCGCGAGCGTGCCGCCGAGAGATCCCAGCACCGGTGCGGCCAGGGCCGCGGTCATCCACTGTCGTCGTCGCATCGAAGGTTCTCACCGGACGGCGCCGCGGGCGCCTCTCACACTGTCACGATCCAGCCGCGTCGCCACATCGTCCACGCGATGCCGTAGAACACCGCCACGAAACCGGCGGCGAACAGCAGCGACGAAAGACGCGGATCCACCGGCAGCGCGCGCAGCGGCGCGACCAGCCAGCCCTTGAGCGAAACGCCCTCGGCGACCTGGATCAATCCGAGCAGGCGGGCCACCAGACCCGACAGCGCGAACAGGAACAACGCGTTCATGCCGAACACCACCAGCGGGCGGCAACGTCTGGCCATCGCGTCGCGCATGCGCGGCAGCGGCGCGGCATCGAGCAGCCAGTAGAACACGCCGAACACCAGGCATCCCCAGCCCGTCGTGAGGAAAACGAAGGCCGGCGTCCAGAGATTCTTGTTGATGGGCAGGGTCCAGGCGTCGAGGATCTGCGCGATCCAGAGGCAGGCAAGACCCGACACCAGGAACCAGGTCGCCTTCTCGCCGGGATCGCGGCGGCGGTGCGCCAGCCAGCGCCCGGCGAGCAGGCCGGTGATCTGGCTCGCGACCGCGGGCAGGGTGCTCAGCAGGCCTTCCGGGTCCCAGGTCTTGCTCTTGGCCCAGAGGTGACCGCCGAGCAGCGCCCGGTCCAGCCAGGCGCCGACGTCCTCGCCGGGCTGCAGGGAGCCGCGGTGCCACACGCCGGCGGCGTCGGGGACGGCGACGACGCTCTGCACCAGGCCGTAGCCCAGCAGCAGGCCGAGAAACCACGCCACCTGGGCGCGCCATCCGCACCACAGCGCGATCGGGGCGACCACGATCGTGATCACGCCCAGCCGCTGCAGCACGCCGGGGATGCGCACGGTCTCGAAGTGGAAGAAGGGGAAGAGGTTCAGCGCCAGCCCGATGAGGATGATCGTGGCGCCTCGCCGCCACATGTGGCGCAGCAGCGCGGCGCGGTCGGCCACCTGGCCGCGGCGGGCCAGGCTGAAGCTCATCGAGATGCCGCTGATGAAGACGAAGAACGGGAAGATCCAGTCGGTGAAGGTCCAGCCGTGCCATGCCGCATGCTCGAGCGGCGCATAGAGCTGCGACCAGTCGCCCGGGTTGTTGACCAGCAGCATCGCCGCGATGGCGAAACCGCGGAAGGCGTCGAGCGACAGCAGTCGGTCGCCGGTCGCGGCGCCGCTCACGCGTCAGGCTCCTTGCGGCCGAAGCCCTCGGGAACGCTGATCAACGCGGTCATGACCAGCGACGGGATGGTCGCGATGAGCACCCACGCGAAGAAGTGCGGATAGCCGAGGTGATCCTGCAGCCAGCCGCTCCACATGCCCGGCAGCATCATGCCCAGGGCCATGAAGCCGGTGCAGAGGGCGTAATGCGCGGTCTTGTGGGCACCCTCGGCGACCAGGACCATGTACATCAGATAGGCCGTGAAGCCGAGCCCGTAGCCGAACTGTTCCACCGCCAGCGCCGCGCTGATGACGGCCAGACTCCCCGGGTGGGCGTAGGCCATGGCGAGGAACACGACGTTGGGCACGTGCATGGCGAGCACCAACGGCCAGAGCGCCTTCTTCAAGCCGACGCGCGAGATGATCCAGCCGCCGAGCAGCCCGCCCAGCGTCAGCGCGATCAGGCCGACGGTGCCGTAAGCCAGGCCGACTTCCTTGTTGGTGAGCGCCAGACCGCCCTTGTCGAGCGGGTCCAGCAGGAAGGGCGTGGCGAGCTTCAGCAATTGCGCTTCCGGGAAGCGGTAGAGCAGCAGGAAGCCCAGCGTCACCGCCAGACCGGGCTTGCGGAAGAACGCGGCGAAGATCCGGAAGAAGGTGCCCGGCTCGCGTTGGTCGCGAGGGAGGGCGACGTCGACGGACGGACGCGGCAGTCGCCACAGGTGATATGCCGCGAGGAGCATGAAGCCGCCCGCCAGCACCGCCATGACGCCCTGCCAGGCGAGCACCCAGCTGTCGCCGCGGTCGTGCAGTTCGCCGGCCAGCCAGACCAGGCCGCCCTGGCCGCCGATGTTGGCGACGCGATAGAACGTGGAGCGCACGCCGACGAAGGCGGCTTGCTGGTGTTTCTCCAGCGACAGCAGATAGAAGCCGTCGGCGGCGATGTCGTGCGAGGCCGAGGCGAAGGCCATCAGCCAGAGCACGGCGAGCGACATCTGGAAAGCGCGTTCCATCGGCAGCGTCAACGCCACCATCGCGAGCGCCGCGCCGACGGCGAACTGCAGCGTCACGATCCACAGGCGCTTGGTGCCCAGCATCTCGACCAGCGGCGACCACAGCGGCTTGATCACCCACGGCAGATAGAGCCAGCTGGTGTAGAGCGCGATGTCGGTGTTCGAGATCGCCAGGTTCTTGTACATGATGACCGACAGCGTCATCACGACCACATACGGCATGCCCTGCGCGAAGTAGAGGGTGGGCACCCAGCGCCAGGGGTCTCGGGCGCTCGGGGAAACGGAATCAGCGTGCATGGCGCTCAGTGTCGGCGCAAACGGGGCGGGGGCCGCATCGGGGATTGCCGCGCTTGCGTGCGAGGACCGTCGGGGAGCGTGAGCGGCCGGTGATCGACGCGCGGCGCTCAGCGATCGGGATCGGCCAGCGCGGCGCGCACGTCGCCGGCATGGCGGGCGAGCAGGGCCTGGGCGTCGGCGGCATCGAGCCGGCGAAGCAGCATCACGGTGGCGGTCTTCACGTGGAAGCCGCATTGGTCGAGCGCCCCGCGCGCGGCCGCTTCGTCGGCGTCGGCGGCACGCATCGTCAGCGCGACGGCGCGTCGGACCAGCTTCGCGTTGGTGGCCTTCATGTCCACCATCAGGTTGCCGTAGACCTTGTGCAGCTTGACCATCAGAGCGCTGGAGAAACTGTTCAGCGCGATCTTCTGGGCGGTGCCCGCCTTCAGCCGCGTGCTGCCGGAGATCACCTCGGCACCCGTGTCCAGCAGCACCGGATACTCGCCGGCGGCCAGCACCGCGGCGCCGGGGTTGTTGGCCATCGCGATCGTCAGACAGCCGGCGGCGCGGCCAGCGGCCAGCGCACCCAGCACGTAGGGCGTGTGACCCGAGGCGGCGATGCCGATCAGCACATCGTCGGACGTGGGCACGAGCGCCTCGATGTCGCGGCGGCCCTGGGGTTCGTCGTCCTCGGCGCCTTCCACGGCGACGAACATCGCGCCTTCGCCACCCGCCAGCACGGCGACGGCCCGCTCGCGCGGCCACGAGAACGTGGGCACCAGCTCGACGCTGTCCAGCACCCCAAGGCGGCCGGAGGTCCCGGCGCCGGCATACAGCAAGCGCCCGCCCACAGCGATGCGCGGCAAGGCCGCGTCCACCGCCGCTGCCAGCGCGGGCGCCGCCGCCCGGACCGCCTCCACCGCCGACCGCTGATCGTCGATGAAGACCTCCATCAGGCGGGCACTGTCATACAGGTCCAGGTCTTGATGGCGGGCGCTGGGAGTTTCGGTGTTCAGAGGTTGGGACATGGTCGGCCAGGGCGGAAGAGGAGGCCCGCAAGGTGCGGCCTACTCTAGTGCGCGCGCCGGGCCACTGCCAATGAAACGCGGCGGGCGCGCCATAACCCACGGTAATCCTGGGACTCTGGCAAGGACTGCCACCGCCGGCGCGCAGGCCCGATCCGGGCATGAGGCCTCGCGTCCGCGAACCTCATGCCCTGCTCGCGCCTCAGCGGCGTCCGGTCGTGCGGGCCTCGGCTTCCAGGACGGACTGGATCACTTCGGCCAGGGCCACAGGCGTGGGCGCGGCGTCGAGTTCGATCAGCACCATGTAACCGCGGTCACGACCTTGCGCGGTGAAGGCCTGCAGCAGGCCGATCTGGTCGCTGTGCACCATCACGCCGTCCGGGGACCAGTACTCCATCGCAACCAGGCAGCCGTCCGACGGCGTGCCCGGGTAGTAGCGGCTGCCGACGTAATAACGCGGGTCGATCGTGCTGCCGTGCATCAGCATCTCGTCGCGCCCGGCACGACCGGCCAGCCACGCTTCCTGCAACGGGGCGTAGTCGCGCCATGAGACAGGCAGCAACGACCGGTAGCGGTCCAGCGACCAGGCGGGCTCGTTCGGGCCCGGGGCGCGCTGCTCGTACTCGGCCACGCTCGCCTCGACGGGCACCTTCGTGTGCAGGTAAGGCGTCGGACCGATCCAGATGTTGGACGCCGCGCGCCCCGCGCCCCGGATCGTGAACAGTCCCTGCGGCGTGTTGCCCAGCGTGATCGTGCCGGGCAATCCGCTGCTGGACAGCGCCAGCTGTTCGATGTTGAACAGACCGCCGTCGGGACGTCGGACGAAGCGGCCGTCGGCCTGCCGCACCAGCGCCAGCCCCATCTGCTGCCGGCCCGGGCGCTGGAAGCTGAACACGACAGGGTAGCCCGGGCGGATCGCCAGGAGGTCGGCCAGCGGCGGACGCGCCGCCTGCGGCACGCCCTGAGCAGCGGCGACCGCCAGCGCGAGCGCCTGCAGGCGAGGTTCGTCACGGTCCCGCTGCGCCAGCTGGGACTGGATCAGGGCGAGATCCGCCGGCTGGCGGGTCTGCATCAGCGCATAGGCGGCGATTGAGAATTCACGCGGCGCGGCCAGTCGCGGCAGCAGCGGTCGGAGCAGCGGCGCGGCGTCGACGGCATAGAGCGTAAAGGCCGCCGTCAGCAGCGGTCGTTGGACGTCTGCCGGCTGTCCGTCCAACGCGGGCAGCGCAGCGAGCAGCGCCGGCCGGGCGGTGTCGATCTCGGTCCGGTAGTGGGCGACGAGTCGAAGCGCCTGCGCGAATTCGCGCAACGCGGCGCCGTCCTGCGGGGCGGCCAACGCCTGCGCAGAAGCCGCCCGGATGCGTGCGCGGTCGGCGCTCCATCGATCCTGGGCCTGGGCGGTGCTGCCGACCGTCGAGCGGAACTGCTCCGGTCGCAACGCCTGCAGGCTCGTCGGACTGAAGGCGCCCCCCGGTGAAGGTTCCGGTGCGGATGCCGGCGTCCGGGGCAGCTGGGAGCAGGCCGCCAGCAACAGCGGCGCCGCCAGAGCGGCCCAACGGGGCCAGGACTTGCCGGGCGCGGTGCCCGACGCGAGGTCGGCGAGGAAGGACATCTGCATGGCGGTCGATTCTAGGGAGCGTTCTCTCGGCAAGTTCTGCCGACGTACCCCGGGCACGCTGATTGCAATCGACGCCTCCGACTGAATAAAGGCCTAAGAAGATGTTGTCGATCAGGGAGTTCCGCCGCCGTCTGGCAATGGCGATGACAGGGGCCGCCGCGGTGCTGGCGGTGCTCATCGCGGCCATGCCGCAGGATGCGTCCGCGCAGATTGCGGCGTTGCCGGCCGAGAACCCGGCCCTGTCGGCCGCGTCGTCGGCGAAGACGCCGGCCGACTGCGCCGCGATCCGCGACAACGACGCTCGCCTCGCCTGCTACGACCGCCTGAATGGCCGCGCGCCCGACGCGCCGCCGCCATCGGCCGCCGCGCAGGTGCGTCTCCAGCCGGTGCCCGCTGCGCTTCCGGTGGCCGCCGCGGCGAGCTCGCCACGTGTCGACGATCCCTGCACCCGCCTGCCGGAAGCCTCCGGCAGCGCGCGCAACTACCTGGGCTCGACGCTCTCGGAGCGCTGGGAACTGTCCTGCCGCGACCAGATGCCGCGCTTCCTGCCGCGTCCGCACCGGCCAGTCTATTTGCTGCCGGTGTCGTGGACCTCGCGGTCGAACCGCTCGCCGAGTGCCGCGTCGTCGGAGAGCCCGGACAACGGCGTCGTCCAGGCGCTGGACCTGGACAAGAACGAAGCCAAGTTCCAGATCAGCCTGAAGTCCAAGATCTGGGCGCTCGACGACCACGGCACGTTGTCGGTGTGGGGCGCCTACACGCAGAACTCGCGCTGGCAGATCTACAACGGGCGCGAGTCGCGTCCCTTCCGAGAGACCAACTACGAGCCCGAACTGATCGTGACGCACGGCACCGACGTCGGACTGCCGTTCGGGTGGAAGGCCAGCATGGTGGGTCTGAGCTTCAACCACCAGTCCAACGGCCGTGCGGCGCCGCTGTCGCGCAGCTGGAACCGGATGATCGGCGAGCTCAGCCTGGAACACGACGAGACCACCGTGAGCCTGCGCCCCTGGTGGCGCATTCTCAACACCGGCAGCGACGACAACCCCGGCATCCAGGATTACATCGGCCGGGGCGAGGTGCTGGTGACGCAGAAGCTGGGCCGGCACGTCCTGGCCCTGACGGCGCGGCACAGCCTGAAGGGGGGCGACCGCTCGCGCGGATCGGCGCAGCTGGAATGGGCGTTCCCGATCGGCGGCGGGCTGCACGGCTACCTGCAGCTGTTCAGCGGCTACGGCGAAAGCCTGATCGATTACAACTTCCGCGAGTCCCGGATCGGGTTGGGGGTGTCGGTCGTCGAATGGCGTTGATCCTCGGCGCAGTCCCCCCTCCGGGGGCGCCGATTCGATGAATATGGCGCACAGGTCGGGGCAGTCCCCATCGCCAGCCCGGGACGGCTGGACTAGGCTGCACGGATGTCCGCATTCATCGACACCTGCGTGATCTGGGTGGTGGTCTACCGCCTGGACGGGCGAGACCGCCAGTGGGTCCGTGCCCTGCCGCCCACGACGGAGGCGCAGGTGCGCGCACTGCTGCTGGAGGAGCTCGACGAGCTCTACGGCGTACGCTCTGAACTGGTGTCGCTCCGCCAGGCCGAAGATGCCGAACGCGCCGCGCTGATGGCCGGCGGCCTGCCGATGTGTCCGGTCGCCACGCCGCCCGGCCCCGCGCCGGGCTGAACGCTAGGCTTCCACGGCGATCGTCGATCGCCCGCCGCGGTGGCGGCGAAACCACAGACACGGCCTTCCGCCCGGCGCCGTCACGTTTTGATGTCGGTTTCATCGCGGTTACGGCCCTTGCGCTCACAGGCTGACGCGAGAATTCCGCGCGTCGTGTCCGCCGCTGTCAGCGGTGGCGCGGACTTCTTCGCCGCCGCCTGATGTCCACCCCTTCGAAGCCCCTCCCGACGCCCCGCCTGTTCGCGCTGGCCTGGCCGCTGTTCCTCGAACTCTGCCTGGGCATCGCCATCGGGGTGATCGGGACGATGCTGGCGGCACGGATCTCCGACCCCGCCGGCGCCGCGTTCGCGCTGGCCAACCAGTTGGCGGCGACGCTCTTCATCCTGTTCCGCATCATCGGCGCCGGCATCAGCGTGGTGATCACGCAGGCGCTGGGCGGCGGACGTCGCGCGGTGGCGGACGCGACCGCGCGGGCGGCGCTCGGCGCGAGCACCTGGCTGGGCGGCTTCACGGCGCTGATGGCGCTGCTCTTCGCCGGCCCGCTGCTGCGCCTGATGAATGCGCCGGCGGAGGTGCTGCCGCTGTCGCAGCCTTTCCTGATGGCGCTGGCGCCGGCCATGATGCTGGACGCCTGGAACGCCTCGATGGCCAGCGTGATGCGCGCCCACCTGCGCAGCCGTGACACGCTGATGGTGCTGGTGGCGATGCAGGTGGCGCAGCTGCTGCTGTCGGTCACGCTGATGCCGGTGCTCGGACTGCCGGGCTTCGCGGTCGCGTTGGCGGTGAGCCGGGCCTTCGGCCTCGGTCTGCACGTGTGGCTGTGGCGTGCGCGTCTGGACCTGCGGCCCAAGGCGTCGGACTGGTGGCGGCTGCAGCGCGCGGAGCTCGCGGGCGTGCTCCACATCGGCCTGCCCGGGGCGGCCGAGAACATCGCCTACCGGCTCGCCTACATGGTGAGCGTGGCGATCGCGGGGCACCTGGGCGCGTCGGCGCTGGCGGCGCACAGCTACACCTCGCAGCTGATGTACTTCGTGCTGCTGCCGGGCCTGGCGACCGGGTTCGCGGCGGAGATCGTCGTCGGTCACCTGATCGGTGCGGGGCAGTTGCATGAGGCGCATCGGCTGGTCCGGCGTGCGCTCGCACGCGGGCTGCTGATCAGCGTCGTGGTCGCGGCCGGCGCGGCGGCCGCTTCGCCGTGGCTGCTGCAGATGTTCACGCACGACGAGAAAATCCTCGCGAGCGCGGTGGTGCTGATGTGGATCACCGTGATCCTGGAACCGGGCCGGACCTTCAACCTCGTCGTCATCAACGCGCTGCGCGCGGCCGGCGATGCGAAGTACCCGGTGATGGTCGGCGCGGGCTCGATGCTGCTCGTGCTGGCCGGCGGCAGCTGGTTGCTGGGCGAGATCCTCGGACTCGGGCTGATAGGGCTATGGATCGCCTACGCCGCCGACGAGTGGATCCGCGGTCTGCTCATGTGGCGTCGATGGGCGCGCCTCGGCTGGGTGCCGCAAGCGAGGGCGGTGCATCGGCGGTTGAGGGCGGCGCGGGCTCACTGACCGACAGCGCAGTCCTTCCACAAGGCGAGCCTCCCAGTCGTCAGGAAATCCTGCCGAGCGAAGCGACAGCGTCGGGGATGCAGGGAACGATCCCGTCAGCGCCTTGAGTCGCTGATGCCATTCCGACCGCGGCGCAATGACGCGGATCATCGACTGCATGCAGCAGAGGGTACCGAAGAGCCGCTTCCTGGCAAATTCGTCGACATGGAGAAATGCCAGATCGCCGCTTTCTGACGGTGCGGGAAGTAACGGGGCCACGACGCTGGTTCGATTCCACAGGCGGGCATGATGGGCGGCGCGGTTCCGGGTCACGTTGAAGGTGTGCAGCCACGATGTGAGCACGCCGGGGTGGCCCACCTGGAAATGACGCGCGAGGGCGCGTCGGTCACGATGCTGCAGACCAGCCACGAGACGGGAGAGCAGTCCGAATTCGAGAATTTCCAGCGCTGCCCAAACGGGCATGCGGGCGCTGTAGTGCAAACGGTGATGTTCGACCAGATCCTCCTTCGAGCGCGCGAAGAGCAGGTCAAACCGCTGCAGCCACTCCGCGTGTGCAGACATGTGTCCCGCCAGAGCCGTCGTGAACCGTCCATCGAGCAGCGCGCGCTTGCGGTGCGCTTCAACATCGAGCTTTGAGAGCAACTCTGCCACGGCCGCCCTCACGGCGATCTCGATGAGTTCCAAGCCTTGCAGCACGAGCAGCCGCAGGGCGTTGTCGAACTCGGCGAGTTGAATCACGAGGGGAAAGGTGGCACCCGGCTTGAAGTGCCGGGCAGCGTGGGAGCCCTCGGCTCGCGCCACTTTCAGCGCATGGGCGTATCCGGAGAAACGGTAGTAGCCCAGTCGATTCAGCGATGCGCGCGCGGCCTGCTCGTCGCCAATTTCCAGGCCGCGGGATCGAAGCAATTCGATCTGCTGACAGACGGTGGTGGAGGGCTTGAGGGCACGCGCTGGAGAAGGCGCTGCAGAAATGAAGGCCCCCACGTGACGCACCGCGCTTTCGCCGGGGACAGAGGTGGGGGACGTATTGCGATGAATCATAGCGAGCCTCCAGGACTTCGGAATCGCACAGATGAGTAGGAATGCGTCGTGTGGCTCTTGTGCGCGTCGAGCCGTTCGGTCGATGGAGGCGAGAGCATCGGAGGGGTGTCGGCCGCGAACAATCGCAAAAACTGGTGGACGTTCGTGCGATGTGGCGCCGATGCGAATCGGCTTGACAGCTGTGGTGCGCGATTGATCGGAACGGGTCAGGCGCACGTCCTTGTCCGCCCCTATGATCCCGCCCGCGATGAACTACCTGCTCAAGCGCCTCGCGGTGCTGCTGCTGACCTTGCTGGCCGCGTCGGCGCTGATCTTCGGCGCGCTGGAATGGCTGCCCGGCAATGCCGCCCAGCTGATCATGGGCCCCGAGGCGCCGCCCGAGGCGGTCGCCGCGCTCGCACGCCAGCTCGGCTTGGACCAGCCGGCCTGGCCTCGTTATCTCGACTGGCTGACCGGGCTCGTGCGCGGGGACCTCGGCCTGTCCTACGCCTACGGCGCGCCTGTCGCCGATCTCATCAAGGAACGCCTGGCGCTGACGCTGCCGCTCGCGCTGCTGGCGATGGCGCTGACCGTCGCGTTCGCGCTCGCGGCCGGCTGGTGGGCCGCCAGCCAGCATGGCCGCGCCGGCGATCACCTCATCATGGGACTGACCCAGCTCGGCCTCGCGGTGCCGAGCTTCTGGCTCGGCATGCTGCTGGTGCTGTTCTTCGCGGTGAAGGTGCAGTGGCTCGACGCCGGCGGCTTCCCCGGCTGGCGGGAGGACCTCGGTGGCGGTCTGTGGCCCGGGCTGCGCGCGCTGCTGTTGCCCGCCATCTCGCTGGCGCTGGTGCAGGCCGCGATCCTGGCGCGCATCGCGCGCTCGGCGCTGCTCGACATCGCCCGCGAGGACTTCATGCGCAGCGCCCGCGCCAAGGGACTCTCCCGCCGCGCCGCGCTGTGGCGCCACGGCCTGCGCCATGCGGCAATCCCGCTGCTGACGCTCGGCGGATTGCAGTTCGCCAACCTGCTCGCCGGCACCATCGTCATCGAGAACGTCTTCACCCTGCCCGGGCTCGGCCGGCTGATGGCGCAGGCCATCGCCAACCGCGACCTGATCGTCGTGCGCAACGGCGTCATGGGACTCGCCGCCCTGGTCCTGCTCCTCAACTTCGCGGTGGATCTGCTGCACGGGTGGATCGACCCGCGGTTGCGCACCCGGACCGAAGCGTGAGGGCGCGGACATGAGGATGTGGACATGAGGATGTGGACATGAGGATGTGGACATGAGGAACTCCAGGTGAAACGCGCTGGATTCGTCGTGGGCATGGCGCTCACCGCGATGCTGCTGCTGGCCGCGCTGCTGTCGCTCGCGTGGACGCCGTGGCCGCCGGAACAGATCGACATGGCCCGCCGGCTCGCCCCGTCGAGCGCCGCGCATTGGCTGGGCTGCGACCAGCTGGGGCGCGACGTGCTCAGCCGCCTGATGGCCGGTGCGCAGAGCGCCTGGCTGGTCGGCATCGTCGCCGTCGGCATCGGCCTGATCGCCGGCACCGCGCTGGGCCTGCTCGCGGCCGCGCGGCGCGGTCCGGTCGAAGCCGTCATCCTGCGCGGCGCCGACCTCGGCTACGCCTTTCCCGCGCTGCTGCTCGCGATCCTGCTGGCCGCGGCCCTCGGCCCCGGCATGACGGTCGCGATGGCCGCGATCGGATTGCACGCCGTCCCCTCGTTCGCGCGTCTGGTCAACGGCAGCGCCAAGAGCTGGTGGGCGCGCGACTTCGTGCTCGCCGCCCGCGTCGCCGGTCAGGGACCGTGGTCCATCACGTGGCGTCACGTGTTGCCTCAACTGCTGCCGCTGCTGATCGTGCAGGGCACGACCAGCTTCGCGCTCGCGATCCTGGCCGAGGCCGGCCTGTCCTACCTCGGCCTGGGCACCCAGCCGCCGCAGGCCAGCTGGGGCCGGCTGCTCGCCGAGGCGCAGACACTGATGTTCGAGGCGCCGCAGCTCGCGCTCGCGCCCGGCGTCGCGATCACGCTGGCGGTACTGGGCTTGAACCTGCTCGGCGACGGCCTGCGGGATCGCCTCGATCCGAAGGAACAGCCGCGATGACGGCCAACGTGAACGGCATGGGCGGCATGGGCGGCATGGGCGGTATGGGCGCGCCCGCGGCAGTCGCGGCAGTCGCGGCGGTCGCGAACGTCGCGAACGCCGCGGAGGCGCCGCTGCTGGAGATCCGCGATCTCCACGTGCGATTGCCCCGCCGGCGAGGCGAGCCTCTGCACGCGCTGCGCGGCATCGATCTCTCGCTCGCGCGTGGCGAGAGCCTCGCGCTCATCGGCGAATCCGGCAGCGGCAAGACGCTGACGGCGCTGGCCGTGATGGGCCTGCTGCCGGACGGCGCCCAGGTCGCCGGACGGATCGCGTTCGACGGCCGCGAGCTGCTCACGCTCGACGAGGACGCCTGGTGCGCCCTGCGGGGCCGGCGCATCGCGATGGTGTTCCAGGAACCGTTGACGGCGTTGAACCCGCTCCAGCGCGTGCTGGCGCAGGTGGCGGAACCGATCCTGATCCATCGTCTGCTGCCGGATCGGACCGCCGCCCGCGAGCGCGCGATGGCCCTGCTGGCGCGCGTGGGCCTGGACGGGCGCCAGGCGCGCGCCTACCCGCACCAGCTGTCCGGCGGTCAGCGGCAGCGCGCGTTGATCGCGATGGCGCTGGCGGCGGAGCCCGAACTGCTGATCGCCGACGAGCCCACCACCGCGCTCGACGCGCGCCTGCGCGTGCAGGTGCTGGACCTGCTGCGCGAGTTGGTGGCCGAACGCGCCATGGGCCTGCTGCTGATCTCGCACGACCTGGCGCTGACGGCGCGCCGCGTCGACCGGCTGGCGATCCTCTACACGGGCGGCGTGGTCGAGCAGGGCGACGCCCGCGAGCTCTTCGAGCATCCGCGGCACGCCTATACCCAGGCGCTGTGGGCCGCGCGACCCCGGCTCGGGGCGGGACGCGACCAGCCGCTGCATCCGTTCGAAGGAGCCGTGCGATGACCCCGCTGCTGCAGGCGCAGGGCTTGAGCCAACGCTACGCCGGACAGAGCGTGCTGCGCGACATCGACTTCGCGCTGGCACCGGGCGAATCGCTCGGCGTCATCGGCGAGTCGGGCGCCGGGAAGAGCACCCTCGCGCGGCTCCTGATGGCGCTGGAGCGCCCGCATCAGGGCCGCGTGCTCTGGGACGGCGTCGACGTGAATGCGATGCCCGCGCGTCGGCGGCGCGCCCTGCGACCGCTCGTGCAGATGGTGTTCCAGGATCCCTACAGCTCGCTCGATCCGCGCTGGCGCGTGGGACGCAGCGTGATGGAGCCCTTGCTGGCCTTGTCGATGAACGAGGCCGCTCGCCGCGAGCGCATGTCGGAAGTGCTGGTCGCCGTCGGGCTCGAACCGGACGCCGCGTGGCGTTTCCCGCATCAGTTCTCGGGCGGCCAGCGCCAGCGGCTGGCGATCGCCCGCGCGCTGTCGACGCGGCCGCGCCTGATCGTGGCGGACGAACCGGTGTCGGCGCTCGACGTCTCGGTCCAGGCGCAGATCCTGGCGCTGCTGCGCGACCTGCAGCGCCGGGAAGGCATCAGCCTCGTCGTCGTCAGCCACGACCTGTCCGCTATCGAGATCCTGTGCGACCGCGCGCTGGTATTGCGCGGCGGCGAGGCCGTCGAGCACGGGCCGGCCGCCCGTGTGCTGGGCGAACCGCAACACCCGTACACCCAGGATCTGCTGGCCGCTTTGGCATGATCGCCGCCATGGACCCCTGCCTGGAGACGACGCTGGACCGCCGACGCTTTCATCTGCTCTCGCTGGGCGCCGCCGGCGCCACCCTCGCCGCGCCGTTGCCGACGCTGGCGCAGGGTATCCCGGGACGCCCGCTGGTCCTGGGCATGACGCTTGAACCGCCGGGCCTGGACCCCACCACCGGCGCCGCCGCGGCGATCGGCGAGATCATGCTCTACAACGTGCTGGAGCCCTTGACCAAGGTGGCGGAGGACGGCAGCGCGCAGCCGCTGCTGGCGCTGCGCTGGAGCGCTTCGCCGGACCAGCGGACCTGGACCTTCGTGCTGCGGCCCGGTGTGCGCTTCCACGACGGCACGCTGCTGGATGCCGCCGCGGTGAAGGCCCGGTTCGAAGCGTCGGCCGCGCCGGGCGGGCAGAACAAGGACCGGCGCGTGTTCGCCAACATCGTGGCGATCGCCACGCCGGATCCGCGCACGGTGGTCCTGACCCTGAAGCAGCCGGAGCCGGAGCTCCCCGCGCTGCTCGGGCAGGCGACGGCGGTGATCACCAAGCCGGGACCGGCCGGGCGGGATGCGCCCGCGTCGGCGCCGGTCGGTACCGGCCCTTACGTCGTCGCGCAGTGGCAGCGCGGCGCCAGCCTCACGCTGGCCGCGTGGCCCACGTTCCGGGACGCCGCGGCGATCCGGATCCCGCGCGTGCAGTTCCGCTTCATCGGCGAGCCCGCCGCGCAGGTCGCGTCGCTGCTGGCGGGCGACGTCGACGTGTTCCCGCGCGTGGCGGCGGCTCGCGCGCTGGCGCAGTTCAAGGCGCAGCCCAAGCGCTTCCAGGTGATCACGGCGTCGTCGCGCGCCAAGACCATCCTGGCGATGAATCATCTGCGCCCGGCGCTCCAGGACGTCCGCGTGCGCCGCGCCATCGCGATGGCGATCGACCGCAAGGCGGTGATCCAGGCGAGCGCGGACGGCTACGGCGTGCCGATCGGCAGCTTCGTCACGCCGGACACGCCGGGATACGTCGACTGCACGGCGATCAACGCCTACGACCCGGCGGCGGCGAAGGCGCTGCTGGCGCAGGCCAAGGTGAGCGGCCTGCGCCTGTCGCTGAAGCTGCCGCCGGTGCCCTACGCGCGCCAAGGGGGCGAACTGATCGCGTCGCAGCTGGCGGCGGTCGGCATCACGGTGGCGATCGAGCAGATCGAGTGGGCGCAGTGGTTGTCGGGCGTCTATGCCAACCGGGCCTATGACCTGACGATCATTTCGCATGTCGAGCCGCACGACTTCGGCAACTTCGCGCGCGCCGACTACTACTGGGGCTATCGCAGCGAACAGTTCAATGCGCTGTATGACCGCATGCAGAACGCCGCCGATCCGGCGCAGCGGGCGAAGCTCTTCGGCGAGGCGCAGCGCAAGGTGGCGGAGGACGCCGTCGCCGCCTTCCTGTACCAGCCGCAATGGATCACCGTCGCGCGCGCCGGGCTGAAGGGGCTGTGGACGCGCACACCGTTGTTCGCGAACGATCTGTCGGCGCTGAGCTGGGCCTGAATCGACGACCCGCGCACGCTGGCGCCGACAGGACGCCCGAGGTGGATGTCCGTCATGCCCCCTGATGCGGCGACCCCGCTTCAGGGGGGTGTGTGGCAAGGGCGCATCGACCGGTCGCATCGGTCGGCGGCTCGTCGGTCGGCACGCGCCGGTCATCCACGAAAGGGCTTTTCCTCTACAGTGACGCCCTTCGACCGGTGTAGCGTGCCCGGTTTGGGGAGGAGTCGGAGAGCCGAATGCCGTTTGATTTGCCTGAGACCCTGCAGCCGTTCCTGCTGCCGCTGCTGATCGTGGTCCCGTTGGCCATCCTGATCATCATCATCACGGTGCGCCGCGGCGACTACCGTGACTTCGGCGCGCCGCCGCCGCCGACACCCCGCCCGCTGCCGCCGGGACCCGCCGCGACCGTGCCCAAGGTACCGCCGGTCGTGCCGACCGCCCCCGGCGCGCCGGGCGCCGCGCAGGAACGCCTGCCGTTGCTGGTGGTCGACGATTCGGCGGTGGTGCGCGCCAAGCTGCTGAAGCTGTTCAGCGACGCCGGCCATGAGGTGGTCGCCGCGCGCGACGGCGTCGAGGCCATGGAGCTGCTCGGCCAGACCCGCTTCGGCGTGCTGATCACCGACCTCGAGATGCCCAACATGGACGGCTTCGAGCTGATCAAGGCGGTGCAGGGCGCGATGGCGACCGAGGACCTGCCCATGATCGCCATCACCGGCCACGAGGAACTGCATGCGCGACTGCACCAGATCCAGGGCCTGTACGGCATGTTCCACAAGCCCTGGAACGATCGCGAACTGATCAAGCGCGTCGAGGCGCTGTCCCACCTGCGCAAACCGGTCGGTCCATGAGCGTCGGTCGCTGGCTCAAGCGCGGCGCGATCACGCTCGCCGTGCTGGTCGCCATCGGCGCCGCCGGGGCGGCCTGGCATGTGCACAAGAAGCTGCCGGTGCGCGAGGGCGAACTGCAGCTGTCGGGGCTGAGCGCCCCGGTCACCGTCCGTTACGACGAGTGGGGCGTGCCCCACGTCGACGCGCGCAACGAGGACGATCTCTACCGCGCGCTCGGCTACCTGCACGCGCAGGACCGGCTCTTCCAGATGGAAATGCTGCGACGGCTGTCGCGCGGCGAGCTGGCCGAGGTCCTGGGCCCGAAGCTGGTCGAGACCGACCGGCTGTTCCGCACCCTGGGCATCCGGCAGCGCGCCGATGAACTGGCCGCGGCCTCGTCGGCGATCACGGCGCAGCCCGGCGCCGTCCGGGCGCTCTACGCCTACCTGGACGGCGTCAACCAGTACCAGGCCAGCCGGCCGGCACCGCTGGAATTCGAGATCCTCGGCATTCCCAAGCGGCCCTTCACGGCGGCCGACACTTACAGCATCGCCGGCTACCTGGCCTACAGTTTCGCGGCGGCGTTCCGCACCGAGCCCGCGCTGACGGCGGTGCGCGACCAGCTCGGGCCGGAGTATCTGCGCGTCTTCGATCTCGCGTGGCATCCGAAAGGGGCGCTGGAGCCGCAGGCGCCGACTGCGGCGCGAGCGCCCGCCGGACCGACCCTCCCGGGCGGCGCGGACCGCCGCTTCGCGGATGTCGCGCCCATGCTCGCGCGTCTGGCCGAGCTCAGCGGCCGCGCGGCGGAACTCGCCGGCCTGCCGCAGTTCGAGGGCAGCAACGCCTGGGTCGTCTCCGGCAGCCGCACGGCGAGCGGCAAGCCGCTGCTCGCGGGCGATCCGCACATCGCGTACTCCACGCCGGCCGTGTGGTGGGAGGCGCATCTGCGCACGCCGCAGTTCGAGCTCTACGGCCACCACCTCGCGCTCAATCCGATGGCGCTGCTCGGGCACAACCAGCGCTTCGGCTGGAGCCTGACGATGTTCCAGAACGACGATGTCGACCTGATCGCCGAGAAGGTCAATCCGGCCAATCCGAACGAAGTCTGGATCAAGGACCGCTGGGTGCCGATGACCTCGCGCCAGGAGGTGCTCAAGGTCAAGGGCCAGCCGGACCAGGTGCTGACGCTGCGCCGCTCGCCGCACGGACCCATCGTCAACGACGCGATCCCGGGCGATCGCGGCGAGCGTCCCGTGGCGATGTGGTGGGCCTTCCTGGAGACCGAGAACCCGGTGCTCGACGGCTTCTACAAGCTCAATCGCGCGGACACGCTCGACCGGGCGCGCGAGGCGGCCGGCCTGATCCACGCACCGGGGCTGAACGTCGTCTGGGCCAACGCGACCGGGGACATCGCCTGGTGGGCCGCGGCCAAGCTGCCGATGCGGCCCGAGGGCGTGAATCCGACCTTCATCCTCGATGGCGCGACGGCAGAGGCCGACAAGACGGGCTTCCTGCCGTTCTCGGCCAATCCGCACGAGGAGAACCCGGCGCGCGGCTACATCGTGTCGGCCAACTTCCAGCCGCCGGGCGAGACGCCGGTGCCGGGCTACTACAACCTGCCGGAGCGGGGCAGCCGGCTCGACGGGCTGCTCAACCAGGGCAAGCGCTGGGACATCCAGAACAGCCAGGCGCTGCAGCTGGACGTGCAGACCGACTACGGCCCGCGCGTGCTGCGGCCGCTCATCCCGATGCTGCGCGGTTCGGCCTCGGCGGAGGAGCAGTCGCTGGTCGAGGCGCTGGTGCGCTGGAACGGCTCGTACAAGGCCGACGCGGTGGCGCCGGTGCTGTTCCAGCAGTTCGCGGCGGAGCTGGTGCGCGCGGCGATGAAGGACGAGCTCGGCAACGTGCAGTTCGAGAACCTGCGCCGCACGCGCGCGCTGGACCTGGCGCTGCCCCGGCTGGCGGCGGACAGCGATTCGCCCTGGTGGGACGACCGCTCGACGCCGCAGCGCGAGACGCAGACCGACATCGTGCGGCAGGCCTGGAAGGCCGCGGTCGCGCACCTGTACGCGACGCTCGGTTCCGACAGCGCGAAGTGGCGCTGGGACAGCGTCCACACGCTGACGCACGAGCATCCGCTGGGCAAGCAGAAGCCGCTGGACAAGCTGTTCAACGTCGGGCCATTCCCCGTGCCCGGCGGCCACGAAGTGCCCAACAACCTCGCGCAACGCAACGGCAACGCGCCGTGGGGCGTGGTCTACGGGCCGTCGACGCGCCGGCTGATCGACTTCGCGAAGCCGCAAGAGGCGCTCGGCGTCAATCCGGTCGGCCAGAGCGGCGTCTGGCCGGATGCGCATTACGGCGACCAGGCCGAACTGCTGGCCAAGGGCCAGTACCGCCGCGAGTGGCTGGACGAGGCGGACGTGAAGGCGCATTCGCGCGGGATGTTGGTCCTGAAGCCCTGAAGCCCTGAAGCTTGAACAGGCAGGCGAGCTTGCTCTGAGCCGTCGAAGCAATGGTTCTTTACCCCGGCGAAACGCCCCTCCGTAGACGGGGTCGAGCGTCGCGGCGTTGAATAAGCCATCTGGACTTCCTGGGCGCCGGTGGACGGCGCGAGCAGATCATGAGCAGCCTGAGCAAGCTTCGTTGGTTGGTCCCCGTCGCACTGGCCCTGACCGCGGGGCTGGCGTCCGCGCAGCACCATGGCGGCGGCGGGGCGCGCGTGGACATCGGGCTGCGCCTGGACAGCCGCTACCACCACGACCACTACTACCCCGCGCCGGGTTACGTCGCGCGCGGCCTGCCGGGCGGCGCGGTGTTCGTGGGCAATCGCTACTGGTATCACGGCGGGGTCTGGTACCAGCCCTGGGGGCCGAGCTACCGCGTGATCGCGCCGCCGCTGGGCTTCGTGGTGCCCATCCTGCCGAGCGCCTACGTGACCTTGCGCATCGGCGGCTACCCGTACTACTACGCCAACGGCGCGTACTACACGGTGGCCACGACGGGGCCGGGCTACGTGGTCGTCGCGCCGCCGCCTGGTGCTGATGTGGCGATCCCCGCGCCGGTGGCGCCGCCGCGGCCCGATCCGATCATCTACCCGCGCAACGGCCAGTCGGCCGCACAGACGGAGGCCGACCGCCAGGAATGCAACCGCTGGGCGACGACGCAACCCTCGTCCATGAACGATGCCGGCGTGTTCAACCGCGCGGTGGAAGCATGCATGGACGGGCGCGGGTACAGCATGCGGTGAGCGTCGCTCTCTGCGAGAACATCGACATCGAGCCAGGGTCAGCCGCGTGCCGACCCTTCCTTCGCAGGCTCACACCACACAACCCGCCTCGCTCCCCGCCGTCGGTGACGCGCTGCTGACCTGCACACCGTAGCGTTCAGCGGTCATGTGCGCCAGGATCGCCAGCGCGATCTCGGGCGGGGTGCGGGCGCCGATGTGCAGGCCCACCGGGCCGTGCAGCCGATCGAGTTGCGCCTCCGTCAGGTCGAAGTGCTCCTTCAGCCGCGCGCGACGCTTGGCCTGGTTCACGCGCGAGCCGATCGCGCCGACGTAGAACGCCGGCCCTCGCAGCGCCTCCATCAGTGCCAGGTCGTCGAGCTTGGGATCGTGCGTCAGCGCGACGATCGCCGTGTGGCCGTCCGGCTTCAGACGCTGGACGACGTCGTCCGGCATCTCGCGCGTCAACGGCGCGGCGATCAGCGTCCAGGGGTAGTCGTCGCGCGGATCGCAGACCTGCACCTGGTAGTCGAGCGCCAGCGCCATCTGCGCCAGATACTGGCTCATCTGTCCCGCGCCGATGATCAGCAGCCGCCATTGCGGCCCGTGATGCGTCACCAGTTGCGTGTCGCTCAGCACCAGCCGGTCCGCGCCGTCGCGCGCATGCTCGCCCGGCTCCGCCAGCGACACCGCACCGGTCGCCAGATCGAGCGTGCGCAGCACGCGTTCCCCGCGCGACAGCCGCTCCAGCAGCGGCGCGATCGCAGAGTGCGCGCCTACCGGTTCCAGCATCAGTTCCAACGTGCCGCCGCAGGGCAGGCCGAAGCGCTGTGCCGCTTCCGCGCCGACGCCGTAGCGGATCAGTTCCGGCGTTCTCAGGGTCAGCGCGCCCTCCCGGATCTTCGCGACCAGGTCGTCCTCGATGCAGCCGCCGGAGACCGAGCCCGCGATCATCCCGTCCGCCCGGACCGCGACGATCGAGCCCACCGGCCGCGGCGCCGAACCCCAGGTCCGCGTGATGGTGCCGAGCACGACGCGCTGATCGGCGTCCATCCATTGCTGCACCTGACGCAGCACCTGCAGGTCCATGTTGTCCATGCGCGCACCATAGCGAATTTCGTTCCCGCCTGCGTCGGATCGCGCGCATGTCCGCGCGGTCGCGTGGCCGGGCCCACAATCCTGCGCATGCCGACGCTCGCCCTCAACGATGACCTTGTCCTGTCCGTCCCCCAGGCGCTGGCCTGGAAGACGCTGCACGACCTGACCCTGATCGCCGACAGCCTGCCGGCGGGCGCCAGCCTCCGCACCGGCGATGCTCCCGGCGCGTTCGCGCTCGTGCTGCCGGGGTTCGAAGGCCGCGTGCTGCGGCTCGACCTCGACGCGCCCAGCCGGATGCGCCTGAGCTTCGAAGGACGCGGGCCACGCACCGGCGTCGTGACCGGTCAGGCGCAGC
Source organism: Rubrivivax sp. (assembly GCA_004210455.1). Taxonomy (GTDB): domain Bacteria; phylum Pseudomonadota; class Gammaproteobacteria; order Burkholderiales; family Burkholderiaceae_C; genus Roseateles. The sequence goes on from SEFA01000012.1 coordinate 48,477, forward strand.
TCCGGCTGGCGCTGCTCGGCGACGACTGCGCGCTGCTGCACGTGGCGCTCGTGATCCAGGCCGAGGGCGAGACGCCCTCGAAGGTCGCCGGCCTGCAGGCGCTCCGGGCGCGGCTGGCCGCCTTCGCCGAGGCGGTCGGACGCCGCCATCCTTCCGACAGCCCCAGGCCCGTCATCGCGCCGCCCAAACACTGGTTCCAACGGCTGGTCGACTGGTACCTCGGCTGGTTCGCGTCGATCTTCAACGGGACCCTCTATCCCCTGCCGAAACCGGGCGACCAGAAGCCGAGGTCGAAGCGCTGAGCGTCACGTCCGGGCGTCACGCGACCGTCACCGAACTTGTGCCTCGATGTAACCCGTTGATTCGCTTATAGAATCCGGCGCCATTCAACGGCCACCTCGCGGTGGCCGCTTCGTTTTCCGCCGAACGCGCTTGTCCCGGGCTGCCGGCACCCGACCTCCGCCGACTCCCGATGGCTTCTCGCCTGTTCCCACTGGACGCGCTGCGCGCGATCGCCGCGCAATTGATCGTGCTGCATCACCTGTCCGTCTACGGACCGATCGCCGAGGCGATGCACGGCCTGTTCCCCTTGCTGTCGGGCTGGCTCTACGACTATGGCCGCATGGCCGTGCAGGTGTTCCTGGTGCTGGGCGGTTACCTCAGCGCGCGGGCGCTGTCGGCGCAGGAGCCGCAACTGCGCCGCTCCGCGCCGGCCCTGCTGGCGCAACGCTACTGGCGCCTGGTGCCCCCGTTCATGGCGTCGGTCGGCCTGACGCTGCTGTCGTCGTGGCTGGTCCAGCCGCTGTTGCCCGAGCTGGTCCCGACCGAGGTCCACCTCACGCAGGTCCTGGCCCACGCGCTGCTGCTTCACGACCTGGTGTCGGTCGAGGCGCTGACCGTCGGCGCCTGGTACGTGGCGATCGATTTCCAGCTCTTCGCGCTGCTGCTGCTGGTGATGTGGAGCCTGCGCTGCCTGCCGCTGACCCGCGCCTCGCGGCAATGGCTGGCGCCGTCCGTCGTCGGCGCGCTGTGCGCGGCGTCGCTGCTGAAGTTCAACCGCATGGCCGGCCTGGACGCCTACGCGATCTACTTCTTCGGCGCCTACGGATTGGGCGTGCTGCTGTACTGGTGCCAGGGCTGGACGCCCGTCGCGCGCCGCGCGGGTCTGCTGGCGCTGGGCGGCCTGATGGTCGCGGCGCTCGCACTGCAGTTCCGCGAGCGTCTGGTCGTCGCCGCGCTGACGGCCGTCGTCATCGTGCTGTGGCGTCGCGGCACGCTGCCGGCATGGTTCCAGCGGCACGGGCAGGCGCCGGTGCAGTCGATGGCGCGCCATGCCTACGCGCTCTTCCTGGTCCACTTCCCGGTCTGCCTGCTCGTCAACGCGATCTACGAGCACCGCGCCGAAAGCCCCGCGCCCATGCTGGATGCGCTCGCGCCGCTGGCGCTGGTCGTCGCCTGGGGACTGAGCAACCTGGCCGCGCTCCCCTTCCACCGTTGGATCGAGGCCCCGCTGTTGCGCTGGCGTCCCCGCGCCGCAGCGCTGCCGCAGGGCGTGGCGGCGCGCTAGCCGCCGGAATTCGCCTCAGGCGTGCTTCCAGGACACGCTTCCAAACCCGGTTCTAGGCCCAGTTCTCGCGCGCGTTCTCGCGCCGCTGCAGGTCGGCCAGGGTTTTGCCGGGCTCGTCGCGGAAGCGCTCTTCCGTCATCTCCAGCTGCTGCACGCGATCGACGCGGAAGCTGCGGAAATCCTCGCGCAGTTCGCACCACGCGGAGAAGGTCCACACCGGCCCCCAGAAGAAGCAGGCCAGCGGCCGCACGAGGCGGGTGCTGGTCTGGTCGCTGAGGTCGAGGTAGTGCAGGCGCAGCTTGGTGCGCGACTCGGTGGCCTGTCGCAGGTGCGTGAGGCGCTCCCGCGTGGCGGCATCGAGGCCGCGCTGCGGCGCGTAGACGGTGAGGCTCTCCGCCGCCGCCCGCGCGCTGCCGGGCAGCACCGCGAAGATCTTGCCGAGCGCCTCCTCCGCGCGCTGGCCGAGCACAGCGTCCAGCTGCGGCTGCGCCAGGCGCACCGCGGCGACCAGCGACTGGGCCTCCTCCGCGCTGAACATCAGCGGCGGCAACTCGAAGCCCACCCGCATGCGGTAACCGACGCCGGCCTCGCCGTCGATCGGCACGCCCTGCTGCTGCAGCGCAGCGACGTCGCGGTAGACGGTGCGGATCGAGACCTCCAGGCGCTGGGACAGGAACTCGGCCGTCGTGAGGCGGCGTCCACGGATGAGTTGGACGATCTGGAACAGTCGGTCGGCGCGGCGCATCCGACGATTGTCGGCGATGGACATGACCCGTCCAGGTCGTCATCCCCGCTACGATGTGTCGCATGGCTGACCCACATGTTGCGCTCCCCCATGTCGTGATCGTCGGTTGCGGTTTCGGCGGCCTGGAGGCCACGAAAGTCCTGGCCGGCGCCCCGGTCCGCGTCACGCTGATCGACCGCAGCAACCACCACCTGTTCCAGCCGCTGCTGTACCAGGTGGCGACGGCGGGCCTGTCCGCGCCGTCCATCGCATCGCCGATCCGGCACATGCGGCGTCACCAGCGCAATCTCACCGTGCTGATGGCCGATGTCGTGGCCGTCGACAAAGGCGCGCGGGAGATCCGGCTCGCCGACGGCCAGCGCGTGGGCTACGACCACCTGATCGTCGCCGCCGGCGCGACACACAGCTACTTCGGCAACGACCAGTGGCAGGCGCACGCGCCCGGTTTGAAGACGCTGGCGGACGCTTTCCAGCTGCGGGCGCGACTGCTGAGCGCGTTCGAGCGCGCGGAGACGCTGCCCGACGCGGACAGCCGTGCGCCATGGCTGAACTTCGTCGTGATCGGCGGCGGGCCGACCGGCGTCGAGATGGCCGGCACGCTGGCCGAGATCGCCCGTCACACCTTGCGCGACGAGTTCCGCCGCATCGACCCCAGCCGCGCGCAGGTGCTGCTGGTGGAGGGCTCGGACCGCGTGCTGGCGGCGTTCAAGCCGGCGCAGTCGGCGCAGGCCCAGGCGCAGCTGGAACGCATCGGGGTGATCGTGCGGACGGGGTGCCGCGTCGTCGGCATCGACGAGGCGGGCGTGGACCTCCAGACCGCGGACGGCGGCAAGGAACGCATCGCGTCGCGCACCAAGGTGTGGGCGGCCGGCGTGGCGGCGTCGCCGCTGGCGCGCACGCTGGACGTGCCGCTGGACCGCGCCGGCCGCGTGATCGTCGACGAGCAGATGAACATCCCCGGCCATCCGGAGGTCTACGTCGTCGGCGACATGGCGGCGGCGACCAGCCTCGAGAAGGACGGCAGCCGCAAGCCGGTGCCCGGCGTCAGTCCCGGCGCCAAGCAGGCCGGCCGGCATGCGGCGCGGCAGATCCTGGCGCGCTTGCGGGACCGGTCGGAACCGCCGTTCCGGTACATGGACTACGGCAACCTGGCGACGATCGGCCGCAAGGCGGCCGTGGCCGACCTCGGGACAATCCAGTTCAGCGGCTTTTCCGCGTGGCTGTTCTGGCTGTTCGTGCACGTGTACTTCCTGATCGGCTTCCGCAACCGCGTCCGCGTCTTCGCCGACTGGGCCTGGGCGTACTTCACCTTCCAGCGCCACGCGCGGATCGTCGTTGAACCGCGTCCTGGCGCCAGGGACGACGCCTGATGCTTCACGTCCCGTGGTGAGCAGCCAAGGGCTCAGATCGGCGTACAGAGCTCGACCAACGTCCCGTCGGGACACCTGACATAGGCCACCACCTGGCCCCAGGGTTTGGTGATCGGCGGGGTCAGGCCTTGCGCGCCCGCGGCAAGCGCCTGCGCGTAGGCGGCGGGGACGTCCTGCGTGGACAGGCCGATCTCCATGCCGAGCGGCGAGCCGTCCTCCGCCCTCCGGTAGTCCTGGCCGAGGTTGCCGCGCGCGATGTCATGACGGGCGAAGGACAGCGTGGTGGCGCCGGTCTCCAGCTCACCGTAGGCGCCCGACTCGTGCAGGAAACGTCGCCGGAGACCGAAGGCCCGCTCGAAGAAGTCCAGCGAGGCCCCCACGTCCTCGACGTAGACGATCGTGTAGGCGAAGTTCAAGGCGCTCATGGCGGGCTCTCCGTGGAAGGACGATGACGACGGGACGGCTGTCCCCTGGGGGCGGGGCGTCGGCGCCGGCCGGACCCCTCGTCGTCCGGCCGGGTCCCCCCGATTCGGGTGGGCCGGCTTGTAGGACGACGTCGCGTCCATGATGCGGACGGGCTGCTGACAGCGGATTGGCAGCTAGGATTGCCGCCCATGACTGTCCCGTCCCTTGAGCCGCAACGGCTGCCCAACGGCCTGCTCTGGCTGGCGCGCCCGGTCGCGGGCACGCAGGCGGCGGTGCGCGTGGTGTATCGCTGCGGCGGCCGCGACGATCCCACCGGTCGCAGCGGGCTGACGCATCTGGTGCTGCGACTCGTCGCCGGCGCCAGCCGGTATCTCGCACCCGGCCAGTTCAACCACCTGATCGCCGCGGCCGGCGGCCGCAGCGTCATCGAGATCGACGAGGACTTCGCCGCGCTGCAGACCGTCGTGCCGGCACAGCAGCTCGAACGCGTGCTGTGGGCCGAGGCCGAACGCATGAGCAATCCGCGGCTGGAGCCGGACACGCTGGCCACCGCGAAACTGCAGCTGCGCCAGGCGGTGCAGGCGCCGCGGCTCAACCCGTACGCACGGCTGGATCTCGCCGTCCAGCGCAGCGGCTACCTGACGCATCCGTACCAGCGCGGCGCGCTCGGCGATCCGGAGCAGTTGAAGGACCTGGACGTCGACGCCGTGCGCGCGTTCCATGCCGGCCGCTTCGGCTGCGACCGGGCGTTGCTCGTCATCACGGGCGCGTTCGACGAAGCCGCGGTCGCCCGATGGGTGATGCACTACTTCGGCTCGATCCGGCCGCCGATGCCGGCGGCCGCATCTCCTCTCCCATCTTCTGCTTCATCTTCGGCCGCTTCGTTGGCCTCCCCGCCGGTCTCCCCGTCGGCCGCGTCATCCACCTCATCCGCCTCATCCGCTGCCTTGCCAGCGTCCGCCTCTGCCCCCGCGCCCGGCGACCTGCGCGAGTCGCGCCGGCCGCAGAGCCAGACGCTGAAGCTGTCGCTCGCGCAGGCGCCGCTGCCGGCGGCCGCGTTGGTCTGGCAGGTGCCGCGCGCCGACGATCCGTCGACGCCGATGTGGCAGCTGGCGCATGCGCTGCTGGGGCTGGGCCGGTCCGGACGCCTGACCGATACGCTGGTCGACGAGAAGGCGTTGGCGCATCAGCTCAGCCTGCGGCTGGATGCGCATCGCGACGCGGGGCTGCTGATCGCGCAGGCGCTCGCGGCGCACGGTCAGACCGCTGCGCCGGTGGCGCAGGCGCTGCAGCAGGAAGTCCTGCGACTGGCGGACGAACCGGTGACCGACGAGGAACTCAACAAGGCCAAGGCGCTGCTGCGGCGTCAGACGCTGTCGGACGACTGGACCGCCGACCGCCTGGCGCGCTCCCTCGGCACCGCCTGGGCGGTGCGCGGCGACGCCGGTGCGCCGGCCAAGGACATGGCCGCGTGGATGAAGCTCAGCGGCGCGGATGTGCAGCAGTTCTGGCGCAAGCAGGTCGTGCAGGCGCCGGTACTGACGCTGCTGGCGGACATCGGTGCCGCTGCGGGAGTGGCCGCATGACGGTCGTTCTGAACCGCCGCGGATGGATGTTCGGCGCCGCGATCGTCTCGGGAGCTACGGCTTGGCCGGCGCTGGCGCAGGACGGCTTCGACCGTCCGCCCGAGGCGCCGCCGGTGCCCACGCCGCTGCCGTTGGCGATCGAACAGACCAGGCTCGCGAACGGCCTGCGTGTCGTCGTGCTGCCACGACCCGGGGCGCCGCGCACGGCGGTCCGCCTCATCGGCGAGGGTGGCTGGTTGCGGGACCCGGCGGGCAAGGACGGATTGGCGGAAGTGGCGCTGTCCATGCTCGCGCAGGGCGCGAAGCGCGATGGTGAGGAAATGGAATCCGCCGACATCGCCTACGCGGGCGATCTGCTCGGCCTGCCGCTGCGACTGGAACTGACGCCGTCGACGGCGGAGATCGTGCTGGAGGCCTTGCCCGACCAATGCGACGACGCGGTCAATCTGCTGGCGGACCTGACGCAGCGACCGCTGCTCGCCTTCGAAGCACTGGAACACATCCGCAGCCGGGCCCTCGATGCGCTGGTGCTGAGGCGCGCGGATGCCTTGCTGCTGGCGCCGTGGGCGGCGCGGCGGCAGTTCCGTGGGCGCGCGCAGCCGGTGCAGACCTCGGCCAGCCTGAAGCGCCTGAAACGCGACGACGTGCTGGGGTTCCACCGTCAGTACTGGCGCCCGGAGCGCGCGGTGCTGCTGTTCGCCGGTGATCTGGGTCTGCAGACGGCGCGCGGCCTCGCCGAGGATTTCATGGGGGGCTGGCGCGTCGCGAAGCTGCCGCCGCCCGGACCGACGCCGGCCGTGTCGCTGCCCGCCGCCGCGCCCACGCCGGCGGTCGCGCAGTTCCTGCCGCTGCCGCAGGGGCAGGGCTGCCGGTTGATCGTGCAGACGCCGGTGTCGCGCGGCACGCCGCCCGCACTGCGCGAGCTGGCGCGCACGCTGATGCATCAACGGCTCGCGGCACGGCTGCCGTGGGCGTGGGAGAGCGAGATGGAGTCGCTCGGCGGCGCGCTGTGCTGGCGGCTGAGCGTGACGCTGCCCGCGTCGGCGGTGCCTGAGCAACTCGCGCTGCTGCGGGAGCAACTGCCGCTGCTCGCGGCCGAGGCGGTGACGCCGGAGGACCTCGCGCTCGCGCAGGCGCTGACGCAGGGAGCGTGGGAGTTCCAGCTCGCCGACGCGCCCGAAGCGCTGCTGGCGCAGGCGCTGGCCGCGGGCGAACTCGACGATTGCGTCCAATGGCCGCAACGCGTGCGCGCGGTGAGCGCGCCGGTGCTGCAGCTGCTGATGGCGTCCAGCTGGCGCGATACCCGCACACATCTGCTGCTGCTGGGCGACGCGGGTCCGCCGGAGCCGGCGCAGCGCGCATGGCCGGGTCTGGCCTTGACTACAATGCGGGCTGTCATTGGGGAGTAGCCGCTGCACCCCGCCCGTCTCCCGACGGGCCGATTCAGCAGTCCCGCGTCAACAGACTTGAGCTTTGGCTCATGGCGCGAGGTAGCCAGGAACCCACGGGTTCCCAGCCTGGCGAGACCTTTGACCATGTCCCCGGACTTTGCGGCCGGCGGCGACATGGTCATTGGTTCGTCTCGGCCGCTGAGTCTTTCATGGAAGCCTTCCTCATCTCCACCGGCCTCGTGGCCCTCGCCGAAATCGGCGACAAGACCCAATTGCTGGCCTTCATCCTGGCGGCACGCTTCCGCAAGCCGGGACCGATCGTGCTGGGGATCCTGATCGCGACCCTGGTGAATCACGCGTGTGCCGGTGCCGTCGGCAGCTGGATCACGACGCAGGTGTCACCGCAGACGCTGCGCTGGGTGCTCGGCGTGGGCTTCATCGCGATGGCGGCCTGGACGCTGATCCCCGACAAGATCGATGAGGAAGAGACCGGCGGCAAGTTCCGCCTGGGTGTGCTGGGGACGACGATCATGGCCTTCTTCCTGGCCGAGATGGGCGACAAGACGCAGATCGCGACGGTGGCATTGGCAGCGCGCTTCAACGACCTGTGGCCGGTGGTGGCGGGCACGACCTTCGGGATGATGATCGCCAACGTGCCGGCGGTGTTCTTGGGCGACAAGCTCGCCCACAAGATGCCGGTGCGGCTGGTTCACGGCATCGCGGCGATCATCTTCGCGGTGCTGGGCGTGCTCACGCTTCTGGGGGCGGGAGAGTCGCTGGGGATCTGACCGACCAGCGTCATGCCTGCCGACCTCGCTGCCTTTCGGTCAAACGTCATCGTTCGCGCGCAACCTGCGCCCGCACAGCAGCGCTCTACCAAGTAGTCCTGAAAGTCGGCAGATCCGACGCCGAATCGGTCCACGGCTTCGGAGACTTCAGCTTTGTGCTCTTGCGAAGTACCCACCACATTTCCAGAAGCGCGACCGTCGACACGTAGCCGGGGCTCTCATTAGAGAGAGCGCAGGAAACGTTCGGCGATTGCGCACTGTGGGTCGTCGTCGTCGTCCACGAAGTGACGAACGAGGATGTTCGTGTCGATACCCCTCATCAATCGTGCCCCCCGCGAGCACGGATCGCCCGGTACATGTCTTTGATCGTCACCTTGCGCTTGGGCTTTCCGATCATGCCTTGAAGACTCAGCGGATGCTCCGCCGAATAGATCAGGTACTCGTGCGGCGCGAGCCTGAGAAACTCGACCCGGTCTCCCGGCGCCAGGCGAAGTTCGTCTCGCACCTCATCGGGAATGTTGAGCATCTGGCCCTCGCCATACGTGCCCATCTTGATCAGTTCAAAAGGTTTGGTCATGCGACTTCTCTCCAATAGAAGATCGCAACTCTAGGCACATCGATTCCGTCTGGCACTTCCTCAAACTTGTCATTGAGGGGTGAAGACCTGACCCTCTGACTGGGGCCTTCCGATGGGGGATCGGGTCAGCGCGCGGAGGCTTGTCTCACCGCGCGTTCCCACTGCGCCATCAGCGCTTCGGCCCGGTCGCGCGACATGGTCGGGCGGAAGGTGCGTTCCGTCTGCCAGTTGCGGCCGATGTCGTCGAGGTTGCCATAGACGCCCGCGGTGAGGCCGGCGAGGTAGGCCGCGCCGAGCGCCGTGGTCTCGATCACCTTCGGGCGCACGACCGGGATGCCGAGCAGGTCCGCCTGAAACTGCATCAGCAGGTCGTTCACGCAAGCGCCGCCGTCGACGCGCAGTTCGCTGACGGGTGCGCCGCCGGCCGCCACCGCGTCGCGGCTCATCGCCTGCAGCAGCGCTGCGCTCTGGAAGGCGATGCTCTCCAGCGCCGCGCGCGCAATGTGCGCGACCGTCGAGCCGCGCGTCAGACCCACGATGGCGCCGCGGGCCTCCGCGTCCCAGTAGGGCGCGCCCAAGCCAGTGAAGGCCGGCACGAACATCACGCCGCCCGCGTCGGGCACGCTCTCCGCGAGTCCCTGCACTTCGCCGCTGCCCTTGATCGCATTCAGCCCGTCGCGCAGCCACTGCACCACCGCGCCGCCGATGAAGACGCTGCCTTCCAGCGCGTACTGTGGCGTCGCGTCGATCTGCGCCGCGCTCGTCGTGATCAGCCCGTTCGCGCTCGTCTGGAAACGCGGTCCCGTGTGCATCAGCATGAAGCAGCCGGTGCCGTAGGTGTTCTTGGCCATGCCGGCCTCGAAGCAGGCCTGGCCGAACAACGCGCTCTGCTGATCGCCGCCGATGCCGCCGATCGTCAGCGCCGTGCCGAGGTGCTCCGGCGCCACGCGACCGAAGTCCGATGCCGACGGCTTCACCTCGGGCAGCAGCGAATTCGGAATGCGCAGCAGCGCCAGCAGCTCCTCATCCCACTGGTTCTCGCGCACATTGAAGAGCATCGTCCGCGACGCGTTGCTCACGTCGGTGACGTGCACCTCTCCGTTCGTGAGCTTCCAGATCAGCCAGCTGTCGACCGTGCCGAACGCGAGCTCGCCGCGTTCCGCCGCGTCGCGCGCGCCGCCGACGTTGTCGAGGATCCACTGCAGCTTGGTTCCGGAGAAGTACGCGTCGACGACCAGCCCCGTCTTCTCCTGGATGCGCGGGCCGTGACCCTGCTCGCGCAGCGCTGCGCATTGCGGCTCGGCGCGACGGTCCTGCCAGACAATCGCGTGATGGATAGCCCGCCCGGTCTTGCGGTTCCACACCAGCGTGGTCTCGCGCTGGTTGGTGATGCCGATCGCCTTGACCTCCGAGGCTTTCAGGGACGCCTTGGTCAGTACCTCGCGAGCCACGGACAGCTGCGTTTCCCAGATTTCATCGGCATCGTGCTCGACCCAGCCCGGCTGCGGATAGATCTGGCGGAACTCGCGCTGCGCCATCGCGACGATGCGCCCGTGCGCGTCGAAGACGATCGCGCGCGAGCTCGAGGTGCCCTGGTCCAGGGCGAGCAGATGGGTCATGGCTTGTCTCGTTCGTTGTGTTCTTCGTGTTCCGGAACCCGTCGCGATGCTACGGCGCGACCACGAGCTCCACGCCCGCATCCGCCATCAGCGCGGGGAAGGGCTCCGGTGGCGGCTCGTCGGTGAACAGGGCGTCGATCTGGGGCAATCGGGCGACCTCGGCCATCGCGGGCCGGTTGAATTTCGTCGCGTCCGCCGCAACCCACACCTCGCGCGAATGCTCGACGATGGTCCGCGCGACCATCACTTCGCGGTAGTCGAAGTCGCGCAGGCTGCCGTCGGACTCGATGCCCGAGATGCCGATCAGTCCGATGTCCACCTTGAACTGGCGGATGAAGTCGACCGCGGCCTCGCCGACGATGCCGCGGTCGCGGTGCCGCACCGAGCCGCCGACCATCACCAGCTCGCAGTCCGGGTTGTCGCTCAGGATCATCGCGACATTGAGGTTGTTGGTGATGACGCGCAGGCCCTTGTGGCGCAGCAGCGCATGCGCCACCGCCTCCGTCGTCGTGCCGAGGTTCAGGATCAGCGAGCAGCCGGCCGGGATGCGCGCCGCGATGGCGCGCGCGATGCGCGCCTTGCCGTCGGCCTGCATGGCCTGGCGCTGGCGGTAGGCGATGTTCTCGGTGGTCGAGGAGGGCACGCGCACGCCGCCGTGGAAGCGCTGCACCAGGCCCGCCTCGGCCAGGCGCTGCACGTCCCGGCGCACCGTCTGCAGCGTCACACCGAACTTCTCGGCGAGCGACTCGACGCTCACCGATCCATGGGCGCGCACCTCCTGCAGCAGGTTGTTCTGGCGAGGGTTCGGATTCATGGCGCGCAGGCTAAAGGAACCGAAACGAACAATTGACCGGGTTAACCCTCAGTCGAAACGCGCATATTCGCGCTAAAAAGAAAAAAGAAGAACAGAATTGCGAACTTTCCAACGGCCATCGCAGGGTGGCCGTTTGACTGTCCGGCCAATTCGATCCAAGGAGACACCTTGACCGCCGCCTCGATCCCCGACCCGATTTCCGCTGACCGCGCCTCCCTGGATGCAGGCGCCGCCACTGCGCGCGACGCATCCGGCGCGGGCAGTGCCGCAAGCGCGGACGGTGAATGCGACGTGCTCGTCGTCGGTGGCGGCATCAACGGCGCCGGCATCGCGCGCGACCTCGCGGGCCGCGGCTGGAAGGTCGTGCTGGCGGAAGCCTCGGACCTCGCGGCGCACACCTCGTCGTCCTCGACCAAGCTGATCCACGGCGGCTTGCGCTATCTCGAGTACTACGAGTTCTCGCTCGTGCGCAAGGCGCTGCAGGAGCGCGAGGTGCTGCTGCGCAGCGCCCCGCACATCATGTGGCCGCTGCGCTTCGTGATGCCGCACGACGCGGCGATGCGTCCAGCCTGGATGATCCGCATCGGCCTGTTCCTGTACGACCACCTGGCACGGCGCGAAGTGCTGCCGGGCTCCGAGGGCGTGGACCTGCGCCGCTCTCCCTACGGCGAGCCGCTGAAGGCCGAGTACACGAAGGGCTTCGTCTACTCCGACGGCTGGGTCGACGACGCGCGGCTGGTGCTGCTGAACGCGCTCGACGCGCGCGAGCACGGCGCGGTGCTGCACACCCGCACGACCGTCACCGCCGCGAAGCGGCATGCGGACCACTGGACCGCCACGCTGCGCTGCGCCGACGGTGAACGCACGCTGAAGGCGCGCGCGCTGGTCAACGCGGCCGGCCCCTGGGCCGAAGGTTTCCTGCGCGAAGTCGCCGCCCCCGCGCGTGGCGAGGCGCTCGCGACCAAGAGCCTGCGCCTGGTCAAGGGCAGCCACATCATCGTGAACAAGCGCTTCCAGCACGATCACGCCTACATCTTCCAGAACCCGGACAAGCGGATCATCTTCGCCATCCCGTACGAAGACGACTTCACGCTGATCGGCACGACCGACGTGGAACTGGCGCCGGACGCGCTGGCCGGTTTTGGCAAGGCGCGCATCGACGAGCGCGAGATCGCCTATCTCTGCGAGCAGGCCAGCCGCTACTTCCGCGAGCCCGTGGTCGCCTCGGACGTGGTGTGGACCTACGCCGGTGTGCGCCCGCTGCTGGACGACGCCTCCGGCGACCCGTCGGCGGTGACGCGCGATTACCTGCTGGAGACGCACTCGGACGGCGGCGCGCCGCTGCTGAGCGTGTGGGGCGGCAAGATCACCACCTTCCGCAAGCTGGCCGAGGACGCGGCCGATCTGCTGGGCGACCTGCTCGGCGACCGCCGTCGCGCCTGGACCGAACACGCCCACCTGCCCGGCGGCGACCTGCGGGACTGGATCGGCGCGCCGCAGCGCCCCGACACCGATTTCCAGCGCCTGCTGTCCGCCGTCGGCCAGCGCCATCCGTGGCTGCCGCCGTCGCTGGCGCGCCGCCTCGCGCGGGCCTACGGCGCGCGCCTCGGGCGCGTGCTCGGCGGCGCGGAGCGGCTCGACGACCTTGGCCCGGAGATTGCCCCGGGGCTGCACCAGGCGGAACTCGAATACCTGGTCCGCGAGGAATGGGCGCGCGCGGCCGACGACGTGCTGTGGCGCCGCTCCAAGCTGGGGCTGCATTACACCGAGGTGCAGCGGATGGCAGTGGTCCAGTGGTTCGCTGACCGCGAGCACCTCTGGGCAAAACCGCCGGCCGCCGCGGCATGACCTGGCCCCGGCACGGGCGCCGGATCCGAAGCTGACCGACAAGAACGACATGCAGAACTTGCAGAGAGAGACAACGATGGAGCCGACTTCATGGAGCTGAGCCTTCGCGGCGTGAGCCACAAGGTCGGCGCGCAGCAGCACCTGTACCCGATGGACCTGCGGCTGGTGCCGAACGCGGTCACCGTGCTGCTGGGCGCGACGCAGGCCGGCAAGACGACGCTGATGCGTCTGATGGCGGGCCTGGACAAGCCCAGCGAGGGCAGCGTGACCGTCGACGGCACGGACGTCACCGGCTGGCCGGTGCGCAAGCGTGACGTCGCGATGGTTTACCAGCAGTTCATCAACTACCCGTCGATGAGCGTGCGGGACAACATCGCGTCGCCGCTGAAGCTGCGCGGCAAGCTCGATCGCGACGCCATCCGCAAGCGCGTGGATGAACTCGCCGACAAGCTGCACATCGAGATGCACCTCGACAAGCTGCCCGCGCAGCTGTCCGGCGGTCAGCAGCAGCGCGTCGCGTTGGCGCGGGCGCTGGCCAAGCAGGCGCCGCTGATGCTGCTGGACGAGCCGCTGGTGAACCTCGACTACAAGCTGCGCGAGGAACTGCGCGAGGAACTCGGCCAGCTCTTCGCCGCCGGGGAATCCACGGTGGTCTACGCGACGACCGAGCCGGCTGAAGCGCTCCAGCTCGGCGGCTACACCGCGGTGATGGACGCCGGCGAGCTGCTGCAGTACGGCCCGACCGCCGAGGTCTTCCACCGGCCCGCGTCGCTGCGCGTCGCGCGCGCCTTCAGCGACCCGCCGATGAACCTGCTCATCGCGCAGGGCCTGGGCGACCGGCTGCAGTTGCGGCCCGGGCTCGACCTGGCGCTGCCGGGGCAGGGCGGCGTGACGGTGGGCGTGCGCGCCAGCGCGCTGCACGTCACGCAGCGGCCCGGCGACATCGCCATCCAGGGCGAGGTGGAACTGGCCGAGATCTCCGGCTCCGACACCTTCGTCCATGCGCGCACCCAGGTCGGCGAGCTGGTCGCGCAGCTGACCGGCGTGCACGACTGCGAGCTCGGCGCCCCGCTGACGCTGTACCTCAACGCCGCCCACGTCCACGTCTTCGACGCGGCGGGCCTGCTGACACGCGCCCCCGAGCGCCGGGGAGCCCGCTGATGGCCCGCATCGACCTGGATCTGGCCCACGCCTACCGTCCCGATCCGAAGGACGACAGCGACTACGCGCTGCTGCCGCTGAAGATGAGCTTCGAGGACGGCGGCGCCTACGCGCTGCTCGGCCCGTCGGGCTGCGGCAAGACCACGCTGCTGAACATCGTCTCCGGTCTGCTGCGGCCCTCGCAGGGGACGGTGAAGTTCGACGGCCGCGATGTCACCGCGTTGACGCCGCAGCAGCGCAACATCGCGCAGGTGTTCCAGTTCCCCGTCATCTACGACACGATGACGGTGGCCGAGAACCTCGCCTTCCCGCTGCGCAACCGGGGCGTGGCCGCCGACAAGATCAAGGCGCGTGTCGGCCGGATCGCCGAGATGCTCGAGCTCAACGGCCAGCTGAACCAGCGCGCTTCCGGCCTGTCGGCGGACGCGAAGCAGAAGATCTCGCTCGGCCGCGGCCTGGTGCGCGAGGACGTTTCCGCCGTGCTCTTCGACGAGCCCTTGACCGTCATCGATCCGCATCTGAAGTGGCAGCTGCGCCGCAAGCTCAAGCAGATCCACAACGAGCTCAAGCTCACGCTGATCTATGTCACCCACGACCAGGTCGAGGCACTGACCTTCGCGGACCAGATCGTCGTCATGACGCGCGGCCGCGCGGTGCAGGTCGGCTCGGCGGGCGAGTTGTTCGAGCGCCCCAGCCACCGCTTCGTCGGTCACTTCATCGGCTCGCCGGGCATGAATTTCCTGCCGGCGGCGCTGGAGGACGGCGGCGGACTGAGCGTCGCCGGGCAGCCGGTGGCGGGCGCCGTCGATCCGGTCACCGGCGCCTCGCTCTCGCGCGCGGAGCCCTTCATGGTGGGCATCCGGCCCGAATACGTGGAAGTCGACGACGTGAGCGATGGCGTGCCGGCGCTGCCGGGCACGATCACCGGCGTGGTCAGCCAGGTGCAGGACATCGGCACCTACTGGCTGCTCACGGCGAAGGTCGGTCCGCACACGCTGAAGGCGCGCCTGTCCGCCCATGCGCAGCCGCCCGAGGCCGGCGCCACGGTGGCACTGCGCGTGCTCAACGCCCACACCTGCTTCTACGGCGCGGACGAACGGCTGATCGCCGGCGCCACGCCGACGGCCGCGAACTTCGCGGCCCTCACGTCGGGTGCTCCGGAGGATCTCGCATGAAACCGATCAACCAGAAGGCCTGGTTCCTCGTTCTGCCCGTGTTCATCTGCGTGGCCTTCTCGGCCATCCTGCCGTTGATGACGGTGGTGAACTACTCGGTGCAGGACATTATCTCGCCCGAGCGGCGCGTCTTCGTCGGCACCGAGTGGTTCGCCGCCGTGATGCGCGACGAGGAGCTGCACGGCGCGCTGCTGCGCCAGCTGGGCTTCTCGCTGGCGGTGCTCCTGGTCGAGATCCCGCTGGGCATCTGCCTGGCGTTGTCCATGCCGGCGCAGGGCTGGCGTTCGTCGCTGGTGCTGGTGATCGTCGCCCTGTCGCTGCTGATCCCCTGGAACGTCGTCGGCACGATCTGGCAGATCTACGGCCGCGCCGACATCGGACTGCTCGGCGCGTCGCTGCAGGCGCTGGGCGTCGACTACAACTACACCGGCGATGCGACGGACGCATGGGTCACCGTGCTCATCATGGACGTCTGGCACTGGACGCCGCTGGTGGCGCTGCTGTGCTTCGCCGGACTGCGCTCCATCCCCGACGCCTACTACCAGGCTGCCCGCATCGACGGCGCCAGCAAGTTCGCGGTGTTCCGCTACATCCAGCTGCCCAAGATGCGAGGCGTGCTGATGATCGCGGTGCTGCTGCGCTTCATGGACAGCTTCATGATCTACACGGAGCCCTTCGTCCTCACCGGCGGCGGTCCCGGCAACGCGACCACCTTCCTCAGCCAGTACCTGACGCAGAAGGCGGTCGGCCAGTTCGACCTCGGACCGGCGGCGGCGTTCTCGCTGATCTACTTCCTGATCATCCTCCTGCTGTGCTTCATCCTCTACAACTGGATGCAGTCGGTCGGTACCCAAGACAAGACGGAGCAAGCTCATGGATGACCGCCGCTTCCGCAAGCGCACGATCTTCCTGATCGCGTACCTGGTCTTCGCGCTGCTGCCCATCTACTGGATGGTCAACATGAGCTTCAAGACCAACGAGGAGATCCTCTCCAGCTTCAGCCTCTGGCCGCAGCACTTCTCGCTGGCCAGCTACAAGACCATCTTCACCGACCCGTCCTGGTACAGCGGCTACATCAACAGCCTGATCTACGTCGGCATCAACATGGTGATCTCGGTCGCCGTGGCGCTGCCGGCCGCGTACGCGTTCAGCCGGTATTCGTTCCTCGGCGACAAGCACGTCTTCTTCTGGCTGCTGACCAACCGCATGACGCCGCCGGCGGTGTTCCTGCTGCCCTTCTTCCAGCTGTACACGACGCTGGGGCTGATGGACACGCACATCGCGGTCGCGCTGGCGCATCTGCTGTTCAACGTGCCGCTGGCGGTGTGGATCCTCGAAGGCTTCATGAGCGGCATCCCGCGCGAGATCGACGAGACCGCCTACATCGACGGCTACAGTTTCCCGCGCTTCTTCCTGACCGTGTTCCTGCCGCTGATCAAGGCCGGCGTGGGCGTGGCGGCGTTCTTCTGCTTCATGTTCAGCTGGGTGGAGCTGCTGCTGGCGCGCACGCTGACCAGCGTGAACGCCAAGCCCATCGTCGCAACGATGACCCGCACGGTCAGCGCGTCCGGCATGGACTGGGCGACGCTGGCCGCGGCCGGTACGCTGACCATCGTGCCGGGCGCGATCGTCATCTGGTTTGTCCGTCACTACATCGCGAAGGGTTTCGCGATGGGCAGGGTATGACCACCCCCTACCGCCTGCGGCGGCCCCCTCAAGGAGGCGCACCCAATGGCCCGGCAGAGCCCGGTCCATGGGTGCCGCTTGACGACGGCCGGGCTGACGCCGGCCAGAAGGAGTTCTGATGTTTGATTGGATGGTGTGGACAACGCCGGTCGCCGTCTTCTTCACCTGCGTGGTGCTGATGCTGATCGGCATGACGGTGTGGGAGATCAAGTCGCCGACGACGCTGCGCAAGGGCTGGCTGCCGATGCGCACGACGCGCGGCGACCGGCTGTTCATCGGCCTGCTGACGGCCGCGTACATCAACCTGGCCTTCGTCGGCCTGGGCGCGAAGATGGCCGAGTGGTTCCAGCTCGAGGCCGAGCCCAGCGTGTGGATCAGCTTCGTCGCCTCGATGCTGGTGCTGGGGCTGATCCTGCGCAAGGGTTGACCGAGTAGTTGAAGCTTCAAGGAATTCGGCTTTCCCGTTCCCCCGGAGCCGCGATTCGTCCTCAAGCAGGGGGAGATTCGACAGACACAGGAGACAAGCGTGAACAAGAGCAAGTATTCAGCGCTGGCCGTGGCCGCATTGCTGGCGTTGGGAGCGAACGCCGCATGGGCCGGCGAGGCCGAGGCGAAGAAGTGGATCGACAGCGAATTCCAGCCGTCGACCCTGTCCAAGGACAAGCAGACGGCCGAGATGAAGTGGTTCATCGAGGCGGCCAAGAAGCTCCAGGCCAAGGGTGTGAAGGAGATCTCGGTGGTGTCCGAGACGCTGACGACGCACGAGTACGAGAGCAAGGTGCTGGCCAAGGCCTTCACCGAGATCACCGGCATCACCGTCAAGCACGACCTGATCCAGGAAGGCGACGTCGTCGAGAAGCTGCAGACCTCGATGCAGTCGGGCAAGAGCATCTACGACGGCTGGATCTCCGACTCCGACCTGATCGGCACGCACTACCGGTACGGGAAGATCATGAATCTCTCCGACTACATGACCGGCGCGGGCAAGGAATGGACCAATCCCGGCCTGGACCTGAAGGATTTCATCGGCACCAGCTTCACGACGGCGCCGGACGGCAAGCTGTATCAGCTGCCCGACCAGCAGTTCGCCAACCTGTACTGGTTCCGCGCCGACCTGTTCGCGCGCAAGGACCTGCAGGACAAGTTCAAGGCCAAGTACGGCTATGACCTGGGCGTGCCGCTGAACTGGAGCGCGTACGAGGACATCGCCGCCTTCTTCTCGAACGACGTGAAGACGCTGGACGGCAAGCCGATCTACGGCCACATGGACTACGGCAAGAAGGATCCGTCGCTGGGCTGGCGCTTCACCGACGCATGGCTGTCGATGGCCGGCGCGGCCGACAAGGGCATTCCGAACGGCATGCCGGTGGACGAGTGGGGCATCCGCGTCGCCGACGACAAGTGCACGCCGGTGGGCGCCTCGGTGGCGCGCGGCGGCGCGACCAACTCGCCGGCGGCGGTCTACGCGCTGACCAAGTACGTCGACTGGATGAAGAAGTACGCGCCCAAGGAAGCGACCGGGATGACCTTCGGGGAATCGGGTCCGGTGCCGGCGCAGGGGCAGATCGCGCAGCAGATCTTCTGGTACACGGCGTTCACGGCGGACATGGTCAAGCCGGGCCTGCCGGTGGTGAATGCGGACGGCACGCCGAAGTGGCGCATGGCGCCGGGGCCGAACGGTCCGTACTGGAAGGACGGCATGCAGAACGGCTACCAGGACGTGGGCAGCTGGACCTTCTTCAGCGGCCATGACGCCAACCGGACCGCGGCGGCCTGGCTGTACGCGCAGTTCGTGACGGCCAAGTCGGTGAGCCTGAAGAAGAGCATCCAGGGCCTGACCTTCATCCGCGACAGCGACATCCGCAGCGACTACTTCACCAAGAACGCCACCAAGTACGGCGGCCTGATCGAGTTCTACCGTTCGCCGGCGCGCGTGGCATGGACGCCGACGGGCACCAACGTGCCGGACTATCCGAAGCTGGCGCAGCTGTGGTGGAAGAACGTGGCGCAGGCGGTGACCGGCGAGAAGACGCCGCAGGCCGCGATGGACACGCTGGCCGACGAGATGGACGCCGTGATGGCGCGTCTGGAGCGGGCGGGCATGGCCAAGTGCGCGCCGAAGCTCAACAAGAAGGAAGATGCCAAGAAGTGGCTGTCCGACAAGGGCGCGCCGTGGGCCAAGCTGGCCAACGAGAAGCCCAAGGGCGAGACCATCGCCTATGAGAAGCTGCTGAATGCGTGGAAGGAAGGCAAGGTGCGGTGAGCGCCTGAGCAGTAGCGCCTAGACTTGGGGCGCTTGACCTGATGCTGCGCCGCCGTGGTTTGACCCGGCGGCGCTTTTCTTTGGCGCCGCGTTGAGGCGGTAGCATTTGGCTCCAGCTTCCGATCGGCTCCGTGCCGGGCTACATCAAGGTCCAAGATGACTCAACCCACGTTCCTGACGCGCGTCGTGCTGCGCAACTACAAGAGCATCGGGTTCTGCGATGTGCGTCTGCGTCCGCTGACCTATCTCGTGGGAGCGAACGGTTCGGGGAAGAGCAACTTTCTGGACGCGCTGCATCTGGTGCGCGACGCACTGGGTGGGTCCTTGGACAACGCCCTGAATGAGCGCGGCGGTCTGGCGGAAGTGCGACGCAGGTCGACGGGCCATCCGATGACCTTCGGGGTCAGGCTGGAGTTCGTCCTGCCGTCGGGGCAAGCCGGCCACTATGCGTTCAGCGTCAGTTCTCAGGCAGGCGGGAATTACGTCGTGCACGCCGAGGAATGCGCGATCGGGCGCAAGGGATCCGGTCCGTCGTACCGAATCGAAGGGGGCGTCGTGACCTCCACAAGCGAAACCCCATTTCCTGCCCTGACACCGGATCGTCTTGCCTTGGTGGCCCTATCGGGGGTCGCCGTGTTCCGTCCTGTCTATGACGCGCTGACGTCGATGGGTTTCTACAACCTGAATCCGAAGGTGATGCGAGAACTGCAAAAGCCTCAAGAGGGAAGGTTGCTCAAGCCGGTCGGCGAGAACATCGCGAGCGTGATCGGGCATCTGGAACGGGTCTCACCGGAGGCTTTGGTGCTCATCCGAGAGTATCTGCAGACGGTGGTGCCGATGGTGCATGGCATTCACCGCAAGCAGATTGGACACATGGAGACGCTCGAGTTCAGCCAGGAGACCAAGGGCGCGGAGCATCCATGGAGGTTCATGGCGCAAAACATGTCCGACGGCACTTTGAGAGCCTTGGGGGTCCTGACCGCGCTCTATCAGGGCAACAGGGACTATGCCCCCACGCTGGTCGGCATCGAGGAGCCCGAAACAGCGCTTCATCCCGCCGCGAGCGCGGCATTGCGTGAGGCGCTTCAGCGCGCGTCGGAGAGCACTCAGATCATTGTCACCAGTCATAGCCCGGACCTTCTGGACGACCAGAGCATCGAGGCCGCGGCGTTGCTGGCAGTGGCATCCGAGGGCGGAGAAACTCATATCGCCCCGATTGACGAAGGAGCCCGGACGGCGCTGCGCGATCGACTCTTTTCAGCCGGCGAGTTGCTGAGACTCAATCAGCTCACCCCTGATCCGATCGAGGTCCAGCGTCAAAGCCAGTCGCAAGGCGAGTTGTTCGGAGATTCACGTCCATGAGGTCGGTCTGCGCGATTGTTGAAGGGGACGGTGAAGTCGCCGCGATTCCCATCGTGCTGCGACGGCTTCATGAGCGTTTCGGACCCGCCGACCACGTCCGGGTCTTGCCGCCCATTCGCGTCCACAAGGATCGCTTTCTCAATCGGGAAGAAGAGTTCCGTCGGCACCTCCTGCTGGCGGCAGCGAAGTGCGGTGAAGACGGGTGGGTGCTGGTGGTGCTTGACGCGGATGACAGCTGCCCCATGGCGCTGGCGGCCGACATTCGGAGGCGAGCCGAGCAGGTCCTGCCTCATCGAACCGTGGCGGTGGTGATCCCCAACCGGGAGTTCGAGGCGTGGTTCATTGCGGCCGCGGAGTCGCTCAATGGCGTGCGGGGGTTCGCGTGGGCTCCTGAAGATCGCGTTGATGCCGAGACGCCTCGTAACGCCAAGGGTTGGATGAAGGAGCGCATGGCGTCGCGCAGCTATGGCGCGACGACGGATCAACCGGCGTTCTCGGCGAAATTCGATCTGGACCAGGCGGCCATCAACAGCAGGTCGTTCCGCAAGATGTGCGCCGAGTGGAAGAAGAACTTCCAGATCGAGGAGCCCGGTGCGGTAGCGACGGCGGCTTAAGACGCGCATAAGGTCCGAGCGCGACCGCGTGCCACCATTCAGGCATGTTCAAGTCGCTCACCGATCTCTTCGACACGCTGGTGCCGGACGATGCGTTCGGAGGCTCGCGGGTCGGCGTGCCGTCGCTGCCGCTGGCGGCTGCGGTCCTGCTGGTCGAGGTGATGCGTTCCGATGCGGACTTCTCCGGCGTCGAGCGCGTCGCGGTGCGCAAGGCGCTCACCGCGCTGTTCACGATGTCCGACGATGAAGCCGACGCGCTCACCGCGCAGGCCGAACGCACGGCCCGCACGGCGTCCGACCTGTTCGCCTTCACCTCGCCGGTCGACGAGCGCTGGGACATGTCCGCGAAGCTGCGCCTGATCGAACTGATGTGGGGCGTGGCCTACGCCGACGGCAAGCTCGGTGACATCGAGCGCCACACGATGTGGCGCATCGCCGATCTGCTGCACATCCCGCAGGGCGCCTATCACCACGCGCGCATCCGCGCAAAAGTGGCGGCCGGTCTCGGCGAGGACGACTGACCGGCAGCGCGGCTCGCCGAGCCCCATCCCCCGACAACGGAAAGGCCCTCGTCAGAGGGCCTTCTTCATGGTGTTGCCGGTTCGCGGCACGCGGCCGCAGGCTCAGCGCACGTTCTGGAACACCACCCGCTCCGCCAATTCGCGCGGCGCGGTCGCCGAACTGCGCTGGATGTGATTGAGCACCATGCTCGCGCGTTCGCAGGTGAGCGGTGCCGCACCGGCGTTGCCTTCGGTCCACAACTTCGAGAAGGCGCCCGAGGCCGTCGCGCCGACGGTCCGCGCCACGACTTCCAGTTCCAGCGCGGTCGGCTGAGGCGCGCGCACGCGCGTCGGCGTGGGCTCGGCGGCGGCGTCCGTCAGCCAGCGGGCTTCCAGGGCCATCGCCTCTTCGGGCAGCAGACGGCGCGGCACGGGCGAGCCCGACAGCCAGGCCTGGCAGGTCTCGGCGCCCAGCGCCTGGGCCGCGGTCAGCTGCGCGCGCACCACTTGCAGATAACGTCGGCGCAGGTCGCGTGAGCCGCTGAGCAGCATGTCGCGCACGTTGGGGGCCAGCGCGCCCTGGGCGGCGATCTGCGCGCCGGCGTCGGCGTGCTCGCACCCGGCCAGCGCCATGTGCGCCGTGCGCATGCGGCCGGCCGCCTCGTCGATCAGGCCGGGGAAACGCTGATCGAGGCTGAACCATGCCTCGCTCGCGCGCAGCGCGTTGACGTAGTCGGTCAGCGGCGCGTACTGCCCCGGCTTGTCGCCTTCGGGCAGCGCGACGTCGAGCGTCCTGGGCGGCGGCTGGATCAACGAATGGCGCAGCAGCTCGGCCGGCGGCGGGTACCACATCGTGCGCGACGGCGTGCTGAGCGTCTTCTCGATGAACTCCTCCGGCAGCGCCATGCGGCGATAGGTGCGGGCGAGTTCCTGGTTGGCGATCTCGTCGAAGGCCGGGTTGAAGGTGCCGCTGGAGGCGCGGTGGAAACCGAGCTGCGCGCCCGGCATCAGCTGGCGCTTGTTGCCGGCCAGGAAGACCAGCGTGCAGGCGCTTTCGCAATTGCCGATCGCGCGCGTGCCGAGGCCGCGCTGGCGGATCAGCTCGACCATGCGCTCGGCCTCGGTGACGCGGCCGCCGGGGGAGGCGACCTCCAGCAGGCGCACGGCGGGCGAGGTCTCGAACAGGGTGCGCAGGCGGCCGGCGTCGCCGGCGCCGATGGGACCGTTGAGCTGCATCGTGCGGCCGTCCGCGCTGACGACCAGCCGCACGTTGCCGATCGGGTCGATGCCGCGGGCGAGTTTCCACAGCTCGGGCAGCGCCCCGAACACGCCGAAGGCCAGCGAGAACGCGATCTGCAGGAAGGATCCCAGCAGCGACAGGCGCGCGAGGCCGGAGATCAGGTAGGACCCGCCGGCGTCGACGTAGCCGCGCACGGCGCGCCAGGTGCCCACGGCGCTCCAGATCTCCACGAGGATCAGCAGCGGCCAGACGATCAGCAGCGCGATCGCGACGCCTTGCAGGCCGTCGCTTTTCGTGGCGAGCCAGGCGACCAGGCCCTGCACGCCGGCGGCGAGGGGCCAGGTCAGGAGGACGTGGTTGATCCAGAAGCTCTGGGCCAGGCTCTGCTCGCCGCGCCAGTGGCTGGCGATGTAGCCGATCAGCAGGCCTTCGCCATCGGCCGGGGCGGGGCGGCTGCGCTCGACGGCGGTGCGGGACAGCCGGTCATGCCAGGTCCGGCCGTCGGCGTCGACGCGGGCCCACAGGAAGCCGGCGAACAGGGGAATCGCGGAAAGCAGGTAACCGACCCAGCGGATCAGGGACTGGAGCGGCGAGGGGCGCTCGCCGCTGCGGGCGTCGACCACCTTGAGCCCGGCCACGAGCTTGCCGGGCGTGGCGCCTTGCCAGCTCCAGAACACCACGCAGACGATCAGCGGCAGCAGCCAGTTGATGGCGATGGTGCCGGGGCGCAGGTCGTTCCACTTCGACACGGGGTCGCCATACACGGCCCACATCAGCAGAGCGCTCGCGGCGACCATCAAGACGCCGTCGATGAACATGGCCAGGGCGCGGGGCGCCAGGCCGACGGATTGGTTCGACATCCTCTTCTCTCCCTCTTGAGTCGGGAGTGTAAAGAGGGCGTGTCAGGCGCTACACGTCGGTTCCAAGACAGCGTCGGGGCTGTATTGATTTCGTCACAGGGGAGCGGCGGGGCATCCCCCTTTGGGAGGAGAGCGGTGGGCACCCCCGGCCTGTGACCGGTCGGCTGACCGGCTCAGTCGTCCCAGAAGAACCGCCGGTCCGGATAGACCACGCTCTGCGAGGTGCGCACGACCACGCCGTTCTTGAAATGGACGTTGAAGCGCAGCAGGTAGCCGCTCATCTCCGGCGGGATGTTCCAGTCCCAGACGTCTTCGCCGCTGAGCCGGAAGAACATGCGCTTGCGGTCCTGGCCGAGGATCCGCGTGACCTGCTCGGTCGTCAGGCCCGGCACGATGCGCGCGCGGTTGGCCGGGGACAGCGCGTCCGTCGTGCCGACGAGGCGATCCTGTGCGTCCAGCCGGACCATGTAGCAGGTCTGGCCGAAGGGCTGCGTCGCGTACTCCAGCGTGCGGCCGCCGTCGGCCTCCGGCCAGACGCGCGTCGGCGTGCCGTAGTACTGCTGCACCTCGGCGCCGGTCGTGGCACCGGGCCTCATGCGTTCGTCCTTCACCGGCGTTGCGCAGCCGGCCAGCGCCACCGCGGCCACCATCGCCACCGTCGTCGCACCCAGCGGTTCCAGGCTCGTCCATTCGCGCATCGTTCTCTCCAGCAAGGGGATGGGAAGCATTGTGTGGCGATCACGGCAGCGCACAATCCGACCCATGTCGAGACCGCACATTCGGAAGGCGCTTCTACCAGCTGCCGCCATGGCACTCTGCGTGGCGGCTTGGCCATCGCAGGCACAGGCGCCGTCGCCGGCGTCCGCACCCGGCCTCGTGGCAAGCGGCGCGCCGTGCGTGATGCTGTTCGGCCAGGGCCGCAACTTCGATCCTGATCAGCCCGCCGCCAACCGCCGCTGGGACGAGGCCAACAGCGCCTTCAACCTCGCGGCGCGCGAGCCGTTGGTGGCCGCCGGCCTGCCGGTGATCAACGTGGTGCTGCCGGTGTCCGCGACGGACGTGCCGCGCAACCTGCAGGGCCTGCTGGCGGAAGTGCAGCGGCGCGGCTGCACGCGCGTGCTGGAGACGGCGCTCTTCGCCGACGCGGCGCAGGGGCTGGTGATCGCGCGGCTGCGCGTCTATCCGGTGTTGGGGATGCTCGGGCCGCAGGCGGCCGGCAGTCAGCCGCGGATCGGCGCGGTGGCCTACACGCAGCAGCAGGAATACGCGCTCGACGCGCGCGTGATGGATCGGGTGAACCCGTCCCGGCTGGGACGGGTGATGGCGGAGGAGGCACTGGGCGCGCTCCGGCCTCAATGATTCCTGGCCAGCCCCAGAACGGGGGAGAACAGGTACTCCACGACTCGGCGCTCCTCGAGCACCAGATCCGCTTGCAGCGTCATGCCGGCGCGCAACGCGGTCGCGGTTCCTTCCAGTCCCGGAAGACCCTGATCCAGCGACACCATCACGCGGTAGACCGGCCCCTGGGCGCTGATGCCCATCGGAAGTTCACGCGCATCGACTGCGGCGCGTGAGACGCTGATCACGCGTCCACGGCCGACGCCGAACTTCTGGTACGGGAAGGCGTCGTAGCGCAGCCGGACTTCGTCGCCCGGCTTGACGAAGCCGATCGCGCGGCTCGGCGCGAAGAGCTCGGCGCGCAGCGCGCTGTCGGCCGGCAGCAGGTCGGCGACGAGCGTTCCCGCCTTCACCGCCGCCCCGGTCTCGACCCGCACGTTGGCCACGCGGGCGGCGATGGGCGCCACCAGCATGACCTGGCCCCGCCGGGTCGCCTCAGTGCTGCGCTGGTCCAGCGATGCCAGCTTCTCGCCAAGTTCCGCCAGCGCCGCATCGCGCTCGTGGCCGATGCCGGCCAGTTCGAGCCGTGTGTTGCGCAATGCTGTGTCGCGCTCCAGCATGTCTTGGCGCACGGACTCGCGCGTGGCCACGACTGCCAGCGCCGCGTCTTCGAGCCGGTCGGCATCCCTTCGCGACAGGTATCCCTGCCTGGCAAGGTCCGCCTGGTCGCTCACCTGACGCTGCGCGAGTTCGGCGCGACGGTCCAGCGTTTCAAGCTGACGCCGGAACTGCGCGATCTCCGCTTCGAAGCTCTGCACCTGGTCTTTCAGCCGCGCCTCGCGTGCAACGAAGCGCGCGCGGAGCGCCTCCTGCTGCTGTTCCATCTGGGCCCGTTCTCGGCCAAGGTCGCCGAGCAGGCGGCTCGACAAGGTCTGTCCCCGGTCCAACTGACCGTCCAGGCGCAGCGCGGCGATGGCCGCGCCGCGCGCGACCAGATCGCCCTCGGCGGCATGCAGCGAGTCGACGACGCCATCGCTCTGTGCCTCGACACGGATCACGCCTCGCTCAGGGCGAAGCCAGCCACCGACGGTTTCCTTGCGGGCGTAGGTACCCAGTGCCAGGAAGCCGATCAGAAGCGCGAACGCCAGGACGACCAGCAGGGTCACCCAGCGCGCGCCAGCGGGAACGTGCAGCAGCACTTCGCCAAGCAGGCGCTGGCCCCGATGCTCGACGGCTTCCTTGCGGAACAGGTTCTGGAGGCTCATGCGGAGCGCTCCTCGCTGACGAGGAGGGGCTCGCCGTCGCCATCACCGTCCGAGGGGATCGATGCCGGGCCTCGACGCTGGACGAGGCGCCCCTGGACGAGTTCCAGCACGCGGTCGGCGCGATCGACGAGTTCCGGCCGGTGTGCGACGACGATGCGTGTGATGGGCATGTCCTGGACCAGGTCGGCAATGCGGCGTTCGGCGCCGGGATCGAGGTTGGCGGTGCCTTCGTCGAGGAATAGCACGGCGGGCTGGCGGTAGAGCGCTCGGGCGAGCAGCACGCGCTGGCGCTGGCCGCCGGAGAGCGTCGAGCCCATGTCGCCCACCATGCTGAGATAGCCCATGGGCATGGCCTGGATCTCGTCGTGGACGGCGGCGGCGCGCGCGCTCTCGACGACGCGGGTCATGTCGAGCTGCGGATCGAAGAAGGCGATGTTGTCGGCGATGGTGCCCATCAGCAGGCCGTCGTCCTGCTGCACGACGCCGATGGCGCGGCGCCAGGCGCGAACGCCAAAGGACTGCAGCGGCATGCCGTCGATGAGGATCTCGCCGCTGGTGGGCGGCAACAGACTGAGCATCAGCTTCAGCAGGGTGGTCTTGCCACCGCCGGAACTGCCGACGATGGCGACGTACTCGCCGGGTTGGATGTCGAGCGAAACCGACTGCAGCAGCAGCGGCTCGTTCTGTGCGTAGCGGAAGGACACGTCGCGCAGGCTGAGCGCGCCTCGCACGCTGCGCTCGGGCAGGGCGGAGGTGGCTTCCAGTCCGGATTCGCGCGAGGTGGTGACGATGTCGGCGAGGCGTTCCATGTGCAGACGTAGCAGACGGAACTGCACGACCTGACGCAGCAGCGCCTCGGCGCGGTCGCCGAACTGGGCGCGATAGAGCAGGATCGCAAACAGCATGCCGGCACTGAGCGAGCCGTCCATCACGCTCAAGGATCCGAAGTAGACGACGAGCACGAGCTGCAGGTTGAAGAGCGCGGTGCGCGCGAACTCGGTGCCGACTTCCAACTGGCCGGCGCCCAGCGTGGCGTTGACGACGTGGCCGAAGTGATTGCGCCAGACGATCTCGCGTTGAGCTTCGCGGCCGTAGAGCTTGACGGTCTTGGAGGCGCGGATGGACTCGATCAGATAGGTCTGGGCTTCGGCCTGGGCGATGAGCTGCTCTTCCTCGCGCCGGCGGCGCATCGGATAGAGGCCCAGCACGACCAGCGCGTACAGCGCGACGGACGCCAGCACGATGCCGCCGAGCGCCGGGCTGTAGAGCATCAGCAGCACGGCGGTGGCGATCATCATCGTGCCGTCGATGAGGGCGGTGACGGCGGACTGGGTGAGCGCTTCCTGGATCGGCCGGACGGCGCCCATGCGGGAGAGGATGTCGCCGACGATGCGTTTCTCGAAGAACTCGGCGGGCAGGCGCAGCAGGTGGCGCAGGACGTTGCCGGTGAGCTGGAAGCTCATCGCCTGGCCGAGCTGGAGGACGGTCCAACCGCGCAGCGCTTCGGTGAAGGCCTGCAGCAGGTACATGGCGCCGAAGGCGAGGGCGAGCACCAGCAGGAAGTTCCGGTCCAGGCGGGCGACGGCGTCGTCCATCGCGAGCTGCAGGAAGGCGGGGGCGGCCATCGTGAACAGCTGGAGCATCAGCGACAGCACGAGGGTCTGGAGCAGGGGGCCCTGCCAGCCGCGGACGCGGGTCCAGAGGTCGCGCATGCGGGCGCGGACGCGGGCCTCGCGGGGCTGGAAGCTGGCGGTGCGGACGAGCTCGAGGGCGACGCCGCTGAAGCTCTTGGACATCTGGCGCGCGGAGACGGTGCGCACGCCGAGGGCGGGGTCGTGGATGACGGCGCCTTCGCCGCGGAGTTCCTTCAGGACGACGAAGTGGTTGAGGTCCCAATGGAGGATGCAAGGCAGCTGCAGCTTGCCGAGCTGGGCGGGTTCCAGACGCAGCGGGCGGCAGGCGAAGTCCATGCCGTCGGCGATGCGCATCAGGTCCGAGAGGGTCGCGCCCTTGAGCGAGAGCGCGTAGCGCTGGCGCAAGCCGTTGAGGTCCACCTGATGGCCGTGATACGCCGCGATCATGGCGAACGACGCGAGGCCGCATTCGGCGACCTCGGACTGATGGAACATCGGCAGTTCGCGCTGGCCGCGCAGCCAATCGAAGGGGTTCAAACCTGGGCTCGGTGGAAGAGGGACGGGCGGTATTGTGCCGAGGCGGCGATGAATGTTTGAGAGGGGAAACGGGGGCCGACGAAAAAGGGCCGCGAATGCGGCCCTTGGCGATGATCTACGCGGATGAATCAGGGGGGCGTCGAAACGGCATCGTTCGTGACCTGAGGACCGCCCGCGACGGCCAGCAATTCGGCTTCCGTCAGCTCGCGGATTTCGACGACCTCTTCAATCTGGACTTCTTGCTTGTCGTTCATGGATTCGTTTCCCGGTTGAGTCTGCTCAGGTGGGCTGGTCGTTGATGACCTGGGGGCCGCCGGCAACTGCCAGAACTTCAGCCTCGGTCAGTTCGCGGATCTCGGCGACTTCTTCGGTCTGGCCTTCTTGCTTGTCGTTCATTAGATGCTCCTTCAGGCGGGAGGCTGGTCGTTGATGACTTGAGGACCGCCGGCGACGGCGAGCACTTCGGCTTCGCTCAGTTCGCGGATCTCGACGACCTCTTCGGTCTGGACTTCTTGCTGTTCGTTCATGATTCCCTCGTTGGTAATGTGAATCGCGAGTAAGAGATGCTCGCGCGGACGATTCTGCGTTTAGGAAGCGGAAACGACAAGGGCTGCAGCAGCGGCTCTCGGAAGAGGTAGTGAGACCTCTTGGGACTTCAGCCAATCCCGTCGTTGAGCACCTGCGGGCCGCCCGCAATTGCCAGGACTTCAGCCTCGGTCAGTTCGCGGATCTCGGCGACCTCGTCGGTCTGGATGACTTGCTTGTCGTTCATGAGACTTTCCTCAGTGAACGCTGTCGTTCGTGACTTGAGGACCGCCGGCAACGGCGAGCACTTCGGCTTCGCTCAGCTCGCGGATCTCAACGACCTCTTCGGTCTGGACTTCTTGCTGTTCGTTCATGATTCCCCCGTTGGTAATGTGAATCGCGAGTAAGAGATGCTCGCGCGAAAGATTCTGCGTTTCTTAAGCGAAAACGACAAGGGCCGCAAAAGCGGCCCTCTGGAAGTTTCCCGATCGGATCTCAGTGCGAGTCGTTCATCACTTGCGGGTCGCTGCTCGGATAGAGGTTCTCCACGCTGCCAGCCGTCGAGAACAGCAGCACGACGCCTTTGGTGATGACTGAATCCGTAGGCATCGTGACCGCCACCTCGTTCTCATCATTGGCAGGGCAGAAATTGCTGGCGTTCATTCCCGGCGCAGAGCCAATGGTCTTGAAGGTCGCGCCGATCAGCAGCAATGCGGTCGTGTCGGCCTGGCCGAAGATGCACGCACCGGACGTTGTCGGAATGTGGATCTCGGAGCCTGCAATGGGCTGGGTAGCTGCCCGATCTTTGAAGTACTTGCAGTCGGCGAAGTTGCCGTCTGTACTGATGCTCGCCTCGACGTACACGTTGTAGGACATTTTTTTCCTCCTTGGGGTTGATTGCTTGGATCAGGGGTGCGGCATTGCCGACCTGTCGCGAAGCAGCCAAGCAGCAGCTTGCTTCACTTCGTCCCGTTCTCCCTGACCCAGGCAGGATTGGGCCTCAACCCATGCTTGGGTAATCCTCTGATGAACCCGGATCGCCGTATCTATCTTCACGGTAGCGTCAAGAATCTGCCGACATACAGCCCTGGTTCTTTCACTCGGCGCCGCATGCCTGCTCGTCGATTCGACCATCATCCGCATGCGCCGCGTTTCGACATAGCTGGTCAAGAAGCCCAGGTCCGTTGATCGGGAGGGGAGGGTCGCGTCTTGCACACGTGCTGCTTCATCAAGCGCCTCGAATGCGCTCGACGCGTCGTTAAGGCGGAGCAGTGATTGAGCCAATACGTTAGAAAGACTGCCAGTCAACTCCAGCAGCTTGTTTTTCGTATTTGCATTCGCCGCCCCCATCGCCTCGTTGACGCGGGTCAACAGCGCGCGGGCCTGTTCTGCCGACGCAGCGGGCACGAGCCTGGCGGCGCGGATCTCAAGATCGAATCCTTCAGAAATCAGCAGATTGATCCGCCACTGAAGGTTGGTCGGATCCTGTTGCTGAAGCGTGCGAAGAATTCCCAACCCTAGTTTTGATTCCTGGGCGGCGGCGTCCTGGTTGCCCAGTCGATAGAGCGCGACAGCGTGCCAGCGGCGCACGATGGACTCGTGGTAACCCCACTTGTCGTCGCCCGGAGCCTTGGCGCGAACGGCAGCAATCATCTCGGCGCTGTCCGCATACATGCGCGCTGCAGCAGCATCCAGGCCCTGTTGAAGATAGACGCTTCCCAACCAGCTGAGACTGTCGGACAGATCTATATGCGCGGCAGCGTCCGCCTTGCTGCCATCACCAAGACTGCGCCGCTTGAGTTCAATCGAACGCACAAAGTAGGTTGAGGCGCCCGGCAGGTCCACGTTGAGCATTCGCGCCGACCCCAAGCTGTTGTAGGCATAGGAGAGTTCCATCAGGGCCTCTTTGTCGTCGGGCTGGACATTGAGCCAAGCCTGGGCGGCATCGCGATAGGCCAGCCACGCGGAGGTCGCTTTGTCGGTGTCGCGGGCGTAGTAATGGACATTGCCGACCCAGAATGCCGCAGCACCTTGTGCTTTGCGCCACTCTGCGGCAAGCAATGGCTCCGGCGGCGCGCCTTCAAGCAATCGTCGAGCGAGTTCCAACGGCTCCAGCGCCCCCTTCAGGTCGCGTCGGGTGATCCGCACTTCACCGAGCACCATCAGCGCCTTGGCCCGTTGAAGACGCTCGACGGGCGTGGCATTCGAATCCTGCGCTAGATAGGTGAGCGCTTTGCTGCCCACGCTGTCCAGCAGTTCGAGTCGGCCGACAGGGCGCAGCTTGTCTGCCAGTTCGCCGAGCATGTAGCTCAGCAAATCATCCGCCTGCTGCCTCCGCTCCTGCGCCTGATGTTCCGCTCGTTCCGCGCGTCTGGCCTGCAGCACGCTCAACCCGGTCAGCGACATCATCGCCAGCACGGCCACGCTGCTCGCCGCCACGCTCCACCGATGTCTGCGGACGAACCGCCTGAGCACATAGAACCGGGTGTCGGGTCTTGCCGTGATCGGCTCATGCGCCAGCCAGTGCCGCAGGTCGACGGCCATCGACTCGGCGTTGGCGTAGCGCTCCGAGGGCTTCTTCTTCAGCGCCTTGCCGACGATGGTGTCCAGGTCGCCGCGCAGCAGCTTGGCCTGGCGCGCGATGACGGGGTCGAGCTGGTCGCGCGCCACGTCCGACAGCCGCTTGGGCACCAGCTCCACGACCGCGCGCAGCCGGTCCAGGTGGGTCTGCGTGTCGTCCGCCGTCGGGTGGCGGCCGCCGAGCATCTGGTACAGCAGCACGCCCAGCGCGTAGACGTCGGTCGCCGTCGTGACGTCGGCCTGCTGGACCTGTTCCGGCGCCGCGTACTGCGGCGTGAAGGCGCTGCCGGCGCGCTGCGTGAGCTCGGTCGCCGCGCCCGAGTGGGTCGCGTCGTCGAGCAGCTTGGCGATGCCGAAGTCCAGCAGCTTCACCTGGCCGTCATGCGTGACCAGGATGTTGCTGGGCTTGAGGTCGCGGTGCAGGATCAGCCGCGAATGCGCATGTGCGACCGCCGCCAGCACGTCGAGGAAGAGCTGGATGCGCGACTCCACGTCCAGCGCGTTGATCTGGCAGTAGCGGTCGATCGGCAGGCCGTCGACGTACTCCAGCACCAGGTAGGGCTGGTGCCCGTTGTGCACGCCCGCGTCGAGCAGCCGCGCGATGTTCGGATGCGAGAGCCGCGCGAGGATCTGGCCCTCGCGCTCGAAGCGTCCGCTGTCGCCCTTGCCGAAGAGACCGGACTTGAGGAACTTGACGGCGACCTGGCCCTCGAAGCGGCCGTCCGCGCGGCTCGCGAGCCACACCGCGCCCATGCCGCCCTGGCCCAGCTCGCGTTCCAGCGCATACGGTCCCAGCGCCTCGCCGCTGAAATCCAGCGGCGGCATCGCCGACGGCAGCGGCCCCTGCAGGGCCTCGGCCGCGGGTTGCTCGAGGAAGGCCTCCTCGTTCAGCGCCTCGTCACGCGCGAGCAGCGCTTCCAGGTGCTCGGCCATGGCGACGTCGCCGGCCCGGATCTCCGCCAGCCGGCGGGCGCGGTCCGGCCCCTCCAGGTCCAGGAGTTCGTCGAGCAGCGGACTCAGCGCGATCCAGCGCTGTTTATCGAGTGCGTCCATCGGGCGGGCGTGGGGTGGCGGAAAGGACGAATCCGTCGGATCCGACCCGTCGGGGGTCAGTCCTTGAGGCTCATCGACAGCAGGATTCTCGCCTTCTGCCAGTCGCGCTGGACGGTCCGTTCGGTGACGCCCAGGGCTTCCGCGATTTCCTGCTCAAGCAGTCCGCCGAAGTAGCGCATCTCGACCACCTGCGCCATGCGCGGATCGATGGTCGCCAGCTCGTCCAGCGCCTCGTGCACGCGCAGGATGTGGTCGTCGGACTGGGGCGTGCCCTCGACGACCGCGGTGTTCAGGGTCAGGTCGGGCTGGGCGCCGCCGCGGCGATCGGCCTGGCGCGCGCGCACCAGGTCGATGACGACGTGGCGCATGGTCCGCGCCGCATAGGCCAGGAAATGGCGCCGGTCCGGGAAGGTCTGCCCCTGCGCGCCGGCCAGCCGCAGCCAGGCCTCGTGCACCAGCGCGGTGGTGTCCAGCAGGGTCAGGTCTCCTGCCTGGCGGATGCGTTGCCGCGCCAGACGCTGAAGATCGCCGTACAGCTGCGCCACCACCTGGTCGGCGGCGGCCCGGTCGCCTTGACCGGCGTCGT
This sequence comes from Rubrivivax sp., assembly GCA_004210455.1. GTDB lineage: Bacteria > Pseudomonadota > Gammaproteobacteria > Burkholderiales > Burkholderiaceae_C > Roseateles. The sequence goes on from SEFA01000012.1 coordinate 81,587, forward strand.
GCAGCAGTTCGGTGATGTCCTTCATAGAACAAGACTCTAGCGGCCCCGTATGACCTTGTTACACAAGTCGGGGCGACGGATGACGCGAACCGCTCGCTCCAGGCGTCAATTCAAGGGTTTTCACTGAGCAGATTTTTGTTAGCGGATGTCGGGAAGCGTGTCGGGGATCCGTTTTAGATAGATGAGGACACGGCTTGGTCAATGTGGCAAGGGAGGCCGGCATGGATCGGGCTGCTTCAGCGGGTCGTGTCCTCACCCCCATCACCGCACCCCGCGGGAGGCTTGGCGAAGGCCAAGGCGCGGCGGTGTGACCCGCCTTCCGTCTGGAGCAGTCGCGCATGAGTCCGTCCACCGCCGCCGCCGTAGCGCCTGTCGACGCCGTGGAGCAGGTCCGGACCGGGCCCGCCAAGCCGCCGCGCCAGACGTCGGCGCTGTGGGTGCCGCGGGTGGATTCGCTGGCCGAGTTCGGCCTCATGATTTCGCGTCAGCTGACGCAGTGCCGTCGTTACGGCGGCCACCTGTCGGTGCTGTGGCTGGAGGCCGAGCCGATGACGGCGCCGGTGGGGGCCGCGGCGGAGGCTGACGCCAACGATGACGGCGAGGGCGCCAGAGAATGCGCCGCCGCTCTCGAGGCCCGGGAAGGCCTGATGACGGCGGTGAGCCGTCGTCTGCGCAGCCGGGTGCGCGGGACCGACATGGTCCTGCAGGTGGGAGAGACGAGTTTCGCGGTGCTGCTGCTGGACGCCGGCATCCCCGAGGCTCACCTGGTGCAGGACCGCCTCTCGACGGCGCTCAACGGCCCCTATGGCGTGGAGGCCACGACGATGCAGGTGCGCCTGCAGATGGGCATGGCGTCCTTCCCGGAAGGCGGCGCGCGCGGCACCGATCTGGCCGAGAGCGCCCGCCTGGACCTGCGTCGCCGGATGCGCTGAGCGCAGGCCGGTCAGAAATCCTGGCCGTAGACGATGAATCCCTGGTGTTCCGCGACGCGGTCGTACAGCCCGCGGCCGGCGGCGTTCGTCGTGTGGGTCTGCCAGTAGAGGCGATGCCCGCCGCGCGCCTGGACGGCGGCGGTGACCGCCGCGATCAGCGCGCGGCCGCGCCCGGCGCCTCGATCACCCGCACCACCTCGCTCCACGGCACCAGCTTGAAGTTCTGCCGGCCCATGGGCCAGCGCTTGTGGCCGTCCTGGACGACGAGCAGGCCCTGGCCGTATTCGCCGCCGAGCGAGGCGGAGCTCACGTCCAGCCCGTCCGTCTCCGAGGCCGCATCGATGCCGCGCGCCGCGTTCAGACCGATGCGCAGGCGTCCCTTGACCGCATGCGGCGCGTCGGCGTCCAGCACGACGTAGCTGTCGTTGCCCTGCGAGGACACGATGAGCCAGGCGCCGGCCGGACCGCGGTGCACCGCCATGCCTTCGACGTCCGCATGCAGCAGCTCGCCCACCGGCAGGATGACCGCCGCGTCGCCGAGCCGGCCGTCCGAGTTGAGCGCCACGCGCCACAGGCCGCGCTTCTCCTCGCCGACGAACAGCTGCCGGCCGGGTTCGTCCGCGACGCAGCCCTCCGGTTGCGTCGCCAGCTTCATGGCCGCGACCTGCTGCGACGACCAGACGCCCGCGCGTCGCGTCACGCGCATCTGCACCAGACGTCCATCCTTGTCATTGACGAACACGTCCAGCCCGCCCGCCGGATTGCGTGCGCTGCAGACGCCGTAGACCTCGTCCAGCCCCGTCGGCAGTTCGGCGAGCGTCGAGACCCTGCCCGCGCCGTCGATGCCGAAGAGCAGCACGCTGCGCTGGTCGCGTTGTGTCGCCACCGCGAGATCCCAGACGCGGCCGCCGTAGCGCACGCGCTGGCGCAGGTCGACGTTGTTGACCCGGCCGACGGGCAGGAACTGCGTCTCGCGGCCTTCCAGGTCGTAGACCGCCAGGCCGCGCTTCTTGTCGGTGCCGAGGATGCGGCTCCGGGCCGGTTGCGTCGGATGGACCCAGATCGCCGGGTCGTCCGCCGCATCGCCGCCGCCGCGCACGGGCTCGGTCTGGGCCGAAGGCACCGCGAACGGAATCACCGGACGCGGTTGCGACGCTCGTGCTTCCAGCCAGAGCGCCATGTCCTGCGGCGCCAGTCCGGGCGCGACCAGCTCGCGACCCGCGCGCTCGGCGTCCGCGACGAAGGCCCAGAGTCCGACGCCGGCCTCGGCGACGTACAGCGTGGCCTCGTCATCGCGCACCGTGCAGCCCTTAGCATCGGGCACTGTCGCGAGCTGACGCAACACCTGGCCCTGTCTTTGTCCCTGGCCCTGGCCCTGGCCCTGGTCCGCTCGTTGGGCCGATGCCGTCAGCAGCCACTGCTCGGCCAAGCCGTCGCTGCCCAGCAGGAACGCCTGCAGCGTCTGCTGCCGAGGTTCCAGGTACAGGCAGACGGCTTCCACGTCGAAGGCCGGCCCGGCCCAGTGCGCGCGTTCGCGCAGCTTCCGGTCGCGGACTTCGATGAGGCGCAACGCGCCGGAGTCCGCATCCTGCAGCAGCGCGACGGTCGTCCCGTCCGCCAGCTGGCGGCGGTCCCAGCGCTTGGCCCGGACGCCGAACTCGTCCACCACCTGCGCCTTGTCGTCGAGCAATCGCAGTCCGCTCTTGCCGAGTTCGAGCGTCGGGCCGGTCGTCGCCGAGGCAGCGTTTCCGCCCGCCATCGCCGCGGCCATCGCGAGCGCGACCATCGTCGCCTTCATCATCGTCATCTTCATCTTCATCGTGTGCCGCCGCCTCAGAACATCGCCAGCTTCAAGCTGAGCTTGTAGGCGCGGCCGTACTGCTCATACTGGGTGTTGAAGGCCCTGCTGCCCTGGTACACGTAGTAGCGCTCGTTGCCGACATTCAGCGCCTCGAACTGGAGCTGGAGCTGCTTCGTGAGCTGCACGCGGACGGACGCGTCGATCTGGTTCTGCGTGTCGACCTTGCGATCCTGCGACGCGTCCAGCACGTCGCCGACTTCGAGCAGGTAGGGCGACTTGTGGTTCAGCGCGATCCGCGCGCCGAAGGCCGGCGACTCCCAGCCCAAGCTCAAATTGACGCTGCGGTCGGACTGGCTGGGCAGCGCGATGCGGCGACTGACGACCTGTCCGCCGTCGTAGCCGCCGATGGTCGCGCGCGACTTCACGAAGCTGCCGTTGGCACCGATCACCAGGCCGTTCCACGGCGCGGGCAGCGTGCTCAGCGCCTGGCTCCAGGAAAGCTCCACGCCGCGCACCGTGGCGTCGCCGCCGTTGGCGAAGGACTCGACGTGGCTGAAGTCCTCCCAACCCGGCGTGCCCGCCAGATCGGTCTGGAACGCGAAGTCGCGGATCTTCTTGTGGAAGACGTAGGCGGACATCGCGCCGTCGCGACCCAGGCGCTGCTCCAGCCCCAGGTCCAGGTTGCGCGCGCGCAGCGGCTTGAGCTGCGGGTTGCCGATGGTGGCCTCGTCGCCGTCGACGGTCACGCCGGGGCTGAGCTGGCCGAAGGCCGGCCGCACCACCGAATGCGTCAGCGCCGCGCGCAGCACCAGGCCCTCGTTCAGCTTCTGGCGCAGCAGCACCGCCGGCAGCCAATGGCGGGAACGTGTGTCCTGATGCACGGCGCTCAGCACGCCGTCCTTCCATGCGGTGCCGTCCGCGGTGAAGCGCACCCGCTCGTGGCGCACGCCGACCAGCCACTGCGTGCCGCCGCTCTCCAGCGTCGCCTGCAGATAACCGGCGTCGGTGCGCTCCTTCATGCCGTAGTCGTTGACGGTCGAATCGACCTCGTCGCGGAACGCGTTCAGGTCGACCCCGCCGTACAGGCCGTGCAGCTTGCCGGCATCGATGCCGGGACCGAACGAGGTCCAGGGATAGTCGACCGATCCGCCGCCGACGAAGTGGCCCAGTCCGAGCCGCGCGTCGGTCAGGTTGTAGGGCGCCTTCTTCAGCGCCTTGGCGCTGGGGGCATAGGTCTCCTGCTCGTTGTCCTTGTCGCGTCGGGTGGCCTTCAGGCCCGTCTTGAGGTCGAGGTCCCAGCCCCCGAGATCGAACTCGCGCTGCACGTCCGCCTTCAGATGACGCACCTTGTCGGTGGCGTTGCTCTTCTCGATCTTGGCCTTGTTGAAGGCGTAGAGCGAGGGTTCGTTCAGGCCGGCGACGGCCGTGGGCATCGGCTTGACGGTGTCGGTGTAGTCCAGGCCGGAGAAGTCCGCCGTGAACGCGGACGAGGACAGCGTATCGGGTTTGCTTTCACTGGCACGTCCGGCGCCGGCCTCGGCCCAGAACTTCCAGTCGCCGCGCGACAGTTCCGTGCCGAGCACCGCCGCGCTGGACTTGTTGATCTCCTTGCGCGCCTTCAGGCCGCGGCTCACAGTGCCGTCGCCGGTCTCGCCGGGGGCTTGCGGCTCTTCGAACTCGACGGCGATCGACTGGCGGCTCTCCTGGTCGGTGAACCGGCTGGTGAAGCTGCGCAGGTAGAAGAGCGAGGCGTCGTCCGGCTTGAAATCGAGGTTCAGCGCGGCGCCGACGCGTTCGCGCGTGATGCTGTAGCGACGCAGCTCGAAGCTGTTGAGTTTCTCGCCGTCCCAGTCGCCGCCGGTCTCGACGTTGTCGCTGGCGAAGCGCCGTTGGTCTCCCGACAGCGCCACCGCCACGCCCAGCGTGCCGCCGGCGAAGCGATCAGCGAAGGCGACCGAGCCGCGCGGCTTGGTCTTGGAGGCGTTGGCGTCGTAGTTGCCGCCGAGCTCCATCGTGAAGAGCCGCCCCGGCTGGTCGAAGGCGCTGAGCGTGCGCACGGTCACCGTGCCGCCGAGCGAGTTGGCGTCCTGGTCCGGCGTCAGCGTCTTCTGCACTTCGAGCGAGCGGATCAGGCCGGCCGGCACCAGGTCCAGGCCGGGGGCGCGGCGATCGGACTCGGAGGCCGGCGTCAGCGCGCCGTTGATGTTGACGGCGTTGTAGTCGGGGCCCAGGCCGCGGACGCGGATGAAGCGGCCTTCGCCCTGGTCGCGTTCGACCGACACGCCCGGCATGCGCGCCAGGGCCTCGGCGGCGTTGTTGTCGGGCAACTGGCCGATGCCGTCGGCATGCACGACGTTGACGACGCCCGTGGCGGCCGACTGCCTGTCGAGCGCGGACCGCAAGGCCGCGGCCTGGCCGACGGTGACGACGGTCTCGAGCTGGCGGGCATCGGCGGCCGTGGCCTTGGCGTCCTTCTTCGGATCCGTCTTGGTGTCGGCCCTCGCCTCGGCTGTCGGTGCGGACCTGGCGTCGGCCTTGGGATCGGCGACCTGCTGCGCCAGTGCCGGATCGGCGGCGAACAGGCTGGACAGGCAGAGGGCGAGGAGGGTGGGGCGGGGCGGCGTGCGCATGGTCGGAGGTCGGTGAGTCACGATGGCGACGCACCTTAGGAACCGCGGATGGCGGCTCCGTGACAGCGCGGCATTCTCGCGGCGCCCCGGCGCGGACGGCTCCTCGCGGCCGCCCGCTTGAGCCGATCCGACCTCCGTGTGGCGGCCTGGCCTCAGCGGCTGCCGAACATCGATGTCAGCATCGACGTGATGCTGGCCGCTAGTGCGTAGAACCGCTCAAACCACTCCGTCGTCCATGACCTCTCCTCTGGCTCGGCCAGCGACGTCGGGTCGATGAGGGCGGGATTCGATGGCATGGGGGACATCGGAGGCGTCGGCGACCGGGGCGGATCGCCGTCCGCCGATCGCGGCACCGATGCGGCGCCGGCTGTCGCATGGTTCAACGGGGGCTGCGGCGCCCGTGGCGCCATGGCCGTGTTCAGAAAGCTGCTCGCGATGCTTGTCAGCAGCTGCAGCGCGACGTTGCCCCGGATGGCCGGCGGCGAGACTTGACGCGCCCACTCCGGCACGCGGGTATGCGCTTCCTCGATCGACAGATGCCGCAGGTTGCAGGCTTTCGCGTGCTCACCGGTACCCTGCATGAGGTTGTCCGCCTCGCCATAGGTCATGGCGGCGACGGGCGGAATGGGGGCGCTCAGCATGCAGTCCGGCTCCCCGCCGGCGAAGCGGTTGCTCGTGAAGACCAGATCATCGGGCGTGGTGCCCGATTCGTCCCACTGCGTCGTTGCCTGCGTCGTGTCGACCGTGGCCTCGACGAAAAGGTTGGCGATGACGCTCGTGCGCTTGGTCGGCCGCGGCGTTTCGCGCTCGTCGGACGTGAGGTGCAGGGGCACGGCCGCGAAGGTGTTGCCGACGATGATCGAGTCCTGCGGGGCCCGCAGTGTGACCGAAGGCTGTTGTGTGTCGTCCGTTCCATTGATGACTCCAAAGAAGTTGCCGTCCAGCGTGAGCCGGTCGACATCGGGAAGGAGGGCGAGGTAATGCGGGTCGGCAGGGGCGCTCAGCGGGTCGGCAGGCGTGCGCTCGACGCTCAGAACCACATGGTTGCCGCGGATCTGAACATCGGACAGGGATCCGTCGGACAGGAGGGCGCGCGTGAAGTGCGCGTCCGATGCCGCCGGTCGGACGGCGGCGAGTCGGGCATCGCGTCGTGAACGGTCTTCGCCGATCCAGTTTCCTTCCACCTGGGCATTGCGTGTACCGAACAGCTGCAGGCCGATGCCCGGGTTCTCCGGCTCGCGCAAGAGGACGTTGCCGGTGACGACGGAAGCGCCGCTGACGCGGATCTGCGCGTCCGGCGTGCGCGTGTTCTGGAACGTGTTGCCGCGGATGACGGTGGAGCTTTGCCTGTGGAAGGTCTGGACGGTGATGTTGTCCAGCACCAGACGATCGACCAGGATGTTCTTCGCGCTGTGGGTGGTTTCCGAGATCTGCGAGGACGTCGGCGCCGGATTGACGAAGTTCGTCGGACCGACGCGACTGCCGACCAGGACATTGCCGGTCCGCAGCAGCAGGTTTCCGCTGACCGGATATCGGCCCTTGGGGAAGAACAGGCCCGTCTCGCTGGCGGTGAGGCGCTCAAGCGCCGACCGGATGTTGTCGCCCTGGTCCTGCGGGGAATCGACGCTGATGCCCTGATCGAGCGCGCACACCATCTTGTAGGGCGGCTCGACGGGCATCGCCTCGCCGCCGCACATCGGCGGCGGCGCGGTGACGGTGGTGATCGCGGAGGCCGCCAGCGGCAACAGCAGGACAGCGGCGACGGGGGTGAGCGAGAAGAAGCGGGTGGACAAACGGTTGGACATGAAACGCCCTCCGGCAAATGTGGCAAGCCACGGGAGCCGCTGAGTAGCCAGTCCCGGGCGCTTCCTTGCGCCCCCCTGAGGGGGGAGACGCGGTGTTCGTGAGCCGTTTCGACCCCGCAAGCCCGTGTGACAACGCTTGTCACAGACGCCGCCTAGCATCGCGCGCCATGAAAGTCGTGCTGCCTCGTCCGCCGCTGGTGCTCGCGCCGGTCGCGGGCTCGCGCCTTTTCGGCCATACGCTCCTGCTGACGATGGCCGGTGTGACCTGGGCCTTCGGCTACTGGGCCGCGGTCAAGCCGACGGCGCTCTGGCGCTGGATCGATATCGTGAGCGAGACCACCATCGTCGCGATGCTCGCGCTGTGGCTGGTGCAGCTGCGCGCGAGCCGGCCCGCCGGCCGCGTCACGACCTGGTTGTGCCTGGGCCTGTCGGGCATGCTGCTGGGCGGCTGGGCCGACCTGATGGACGAGTTCTGGAAATTCCCGCGCGAGTTCACGCTGCTGATGGGCATGGAGTCGAGCTTCCACGTCGTCGGCATGATCGGCCTGACCTTCGGGCTGCATCTCTGGCGGCAGGAACAACTCGCCCTGAACGCGCTGCGCGCCGGCCGTGAACGCGGCTATCGCGAACACACCCAGATCGACCCCCTGACGCAGCTGGGCGACGGCGCCTATCTGCTCGATCAGATCCGTCGGCAGCAAGACCTGGCACGGGCGCCGGGCACGTCGGCCGCGAGCTCGATGCTGGTGATGCTCGGCTGGCAGGACCTGCCGGCGCTGGCACGCCAGCACGGCCTGGCGGAAGCCGACCGTCTGCTGCAGGCGACCGGCCCGTTGCTGCTGCTGCAGCTGCGCGGCGGCGACCTCTTGTGCCGCTACGCGGCCGACCGCTTCGTGGCGTTGCTGCCGGAGGCCGATTCGGCGCTGCCGGGCGATCTGCTCGCGGCCTTGTCCTCGCACGTCCACCCGTGCGCCGACGGTCGCACGCGGGCCCGCTTGACTGCGCGCCTGGCGAGCGCCGCGCTGGATCCGCACGAGGACGCCGAGGCGCAGATCCTTCGCCTGCTGGAGCGCCTGCGGTGAGCGAGGGGACCGATGACGCGCTGACGGTCCTCCGCCGCGCGCTGCCTGCCGGCCCCACGCCGCATCACGGCGCGGATCGCGCGTTCATTCCCTGGGCCTACCAGGGCGCGCTGCTGGCCGAGTTCGCGCGCAGTCGCGGATTCGAGCCGCAGGAGTGGCTCGGGCGATGCGGTGTCGCGCCGGGGCAGATGCTCTCGCCGCGGCAGCTGCTGTCGATGCTGGCCGCGTTGCAGCCGTTGGCGCGCGACGTCGGGTTCGTCGTCGGGCAACTGAGCCTGCCGGGCCATTACGGCCTGGCGAGCCAGGCGCTGCAGCAGGCCGGCGACCTGCGGCAGGCCTTGCGCGTGCTGTGCGACTGGCCGGCCCGACTCTCGCCGCTGCTGACGCCGCGCCTGGTCGAGACGTCGGACGAGTTGCTGCTCGTCTGGACCGAGTCCTGCGGCGCGCCGGCCAGCTTGCAGCCGCTGCTCGTGGACATGCAGATGAGCGCCGTCGTTGCGATGGCGCAATGGTTGGGGGGCGGGCGCCCGCTGCCGTGGGCCTTCAGCTTCAATCGCACGCGTCCGCGCGAGCTGTCGCAGCACGCGGCCTACCTGGGCGCCGATCTGCGCTTCGGCTGCCAGGTGGACGCGATGCGGCTGCCGCTCGCGGCGGCGACCGCGCCGTGGGTCGCGGCGATCCCCGCGCGTGGGGCGATGGCCGCCGGCGCGTTGGCGCAGGGCGCGGACCCCGAGGCCGCGTCCCGCGGCCAGCTCGCGGCGCTCTATGACCACCTGCTGGCCGAGATCGGCGGCGATCCGTCGCTGGAGCGCAGCGCACAGCGCTTCGGCGTCAGTCCGGCGACGTTGAAGCGCCAGCTGGCGCAATCGGGCACGCACCACCAGGCGCAGCTGGACCAGGTCCGCGCGCATGCGGCGCTGTACCTGATGCTGCTGCGCGGCCAGCGCGGCGAGGCCGTGGCGCGTTCGCTGGGCTTCACGGACAAGAGCAACTTCCGGCGTTCGTTCAAGCGCTGGACGGGGATGACGCCCGGGTTGCTCTGAGCGCCACCCGCCACGGGCTTCCGAAGCCACGAAGGCTGGCGACCGGGATCGCCCCGAGGTCGCGCATAGACTCGCCCCCATGCCCACGGCGTTCGAGCATCCCGAGGATCAGGCGCAGTACCGCCGCCCCGCGCATCGCGCGGGCGTGGAGCTGTACCACGCCCACATCCTGCGCCACAGCTTCGAGCCGCACACGCACGAGGCCTACGGCCTGGGCGCGATCACGGACGGCGTCGGGCGCTTCCGCTGGCGCGGCGCCGAGCACCTCGCCCCGCGTGCCACGCTGATGCTCATGAACCCCGAGGACATCCACACCGGCGAGGCCGCCACCGCCGACGCCTGGGGCTATCGGATGGTCTACCTCGACGAGGCGCTGCTGGCCGAGCTGTACGGCGGTCCGGCCTGGCGCTTCGACGCCGCCGTCGCGCACGACGCCGAGGCCGCCACGCGGGCGGCCGCGCTGATCGCCGCGCTGTGGCGCGCGCGCGAACCGCTCGCCTTCGACAGCGCCCTGCTCGAACTCGTCCAGGGACTGAGCCGCCACGCGCAGCGCGCGCCGGTACGCCCCGACGGCGCGGCGCCGCGCTTCGCACCGGTGATCGAGCACATGCGGGCGCACCTGGACGAATCGCTGGACACCGCGCGCCTGGCCGCCATCGCCGGCCTGAGCCCGTTCCACTTCCTGCGCAGCTTCAAGGCCCGGCATCACGCGACGCCGCAGCAGGCGCTGATGGCCTTGCGGCTCAACGAGGCCAAGCGCCAGCTCGCCGCCGGACACGCGCCCGCGGCCGTGGCCGCCGCGGTCGGGCTCACCGACCAGGCGCACCTTACGCGGGGCTTCGCGCGCCGCTACGGCGTCACCCCGGCGCGCTACCAGCAGCAACTCGGTACAAGACGCCGCCCCTGACGACGCGCGACACTGCGCGCATGCTGTCCGGACTTCTCTTCGCGCTTGCCGCCGGTCTGATGTGGGGCCTGGTGTTCGTCACCCCGCTCCTGCTGCCCGACTATCCCGCCGCCCTGCTGATGGCCGGTCGGTACCTCGCGTTCGGGCTGCTGGCGCTGCCGCTGGCAGGGATCGACTGGCGGGAGTTGACACGGCTCACGCGCGACGACTGGCTCGCGGCGGTGAAGCTCAGCGCCATCGGCAACTTCCTCTATTACCTGACCCTCGCGGCCGCGATCCAGCGCGCGGGCGGACCGCTGCCGACGATGATCATCGGCACGCTGCCCGTCGTGATCGCGGTCTGCTCCAACCGGCGCAACGCCGCGCGCGACGGGCATTACCGCTGGCGCGACCTGGCGCCGGCACTGCTGCTCATCGCGGTGGGCATCGGCTGCGTCAATCAGGTCGAGCAGGCGGCCGTCGAGCCGCAGGCGCTGGGGCGCTATCTGCAGGGCGCGGGACTGGCGCTGATCGCGCTGGCGTGCTGGACCTGGTACCCGATCCGCAATGCCGACTGGCTGCGCGCGCACGCCGACCGCGGCCCGCGCGCGTGGGCCACCGCACAGGGCCTGGTGACGCTGCCGATGGCGGTGCTGGCCTTCATCGTCCTGGCGATCGCCGACGGCACCGGCCTGCCCTTGCTGCCGGCCGGATTCGACTTTCCGGCCGGGCCGAGGCTCTGGCCCTATGTCGGACTCATGGCGGCCGTCGGGCTGTTCGCGTCCTGGCTCGGCACGCTGTGCTGGAACGAGGCCAGCCAGCGCCTGCCCACCGCGCTGGTCGGCCAGCTGATCGTGTTCGAGACGCTGGCCGCGCTCGTCTACGCGCAGTGGCACCGCGGCGAATGGCCGCCATGGATGGGCGTGGCCGGCGTGCTCCTGCTGGTCGGCGGCGTGTGCTGGGCGCTGCGCCTCAAACCGGTGCCACCAAGGCAGGAACGGCATCTGCCCGCCTCGTCGACATGAATTTTCCGCCTCACGACCCTACCCGACGCGCGCTCCTGAAGCGCGCTGCCGTCCTGACCACTGCGGGCGGCGTCGGTGCCGGCTTCGGCGCCGCCGCCGTCCTCCCCGCGCGTGCGCAGAGCGCGCCCGCGGCTTCGGCTTCGTCGCCCGCTTCCGCCTCTGCGCCTGTCCCAGCGCCCGGCCCAGCGTCCGGTGCCGTGCCCGCGCCGACGCCGGGCGTCCACCAGGGCGCCTGGAGGGACCAGTCCCGCCTGCGTGACATCCCCTGGCGCCTGCGGCTGCCCGAGGGCGACCGGCCGGTCGCGCTGGTGGTGTTCTCGCACGGCCTGGGCGGCAGCCTCGACGGCGGCACCGAATGGGCGCAGGCCTGGGCGGAGGCGGGCATCGCCACCCTCCATCTGCAGCACCCGGGCAGCGACCGCGCGATCTGGCGTGGCGGCCTGCAGGCCGTGAAGGCCGCCCTGAGCGCCGAGCAGTTGATCGAACGCGGACACGACGTGCAGTTCGCCGTCGAGCAACTGCTGAAGCTGCAGAAGAACGGCAACGGTCCCTGGGCGCGCGTGCGGCCGGAGGCGCTGGGCATGTCGGGCCACTCCTTCGGTGCGCAGACGACGTTGGCGGTGGCGGGGCGTGATTTCCGGGAACGCAGCGCGCCGGATCTGACGGCGTCCCACTTCAAGGCGTTCGCCGCCTTCAGTCCGTCCGCGGGCTTTTTTCCGGGCGGCATCAAGGGCATCACCCGGCCGATGCTCTGCCTGACCGGCAGCCTGGACGGCAACCCGGTCGGCCGCGAGCGCGACGGCCGCTACCGGCGCGCCGTCTACGACACGCTGCCGGCCGGCGCGAAGGCGCAGCTGTGGCTTGAAGGCGCCGACCACATGAGCTTCGGCGGCGGCGGGGAGCGCGGCGCGGGCTTCGGTCAGCGGCTGCTCGGACGTGAGCGAGACCCTGTGCCCGAGAAGCTCGCCGCGCATCACGCGGCGCTCATCAAGTCCGTCACCACCGACTGGTGGCGCTGGCGCCTGCTCGAGGACGAAGACGCGTTGACGCGTCTGACATCGCCGAAGGGGTTGGACCCCAAGGACGAATGGCTGCAGGGGTGAGGGTCCCCCCGGCCGCTAGGCGGCGAGCTCGTCGTCGGGCGCGTTCGACGGGGCCATCGACAACGCCTTGGCCAGCGCGCCGATGCGACGCAGCGCGCGCGGGTGCGCTTCCCCCCAATGGCCGCCGACGCCCAGCCGCACGCAGTTCCGGAAGCGCGGGCTGGCCGAGAACATCATCCCCGGCGCGATGATGATGTGCTCCGCCAGGCAGGCCTCGTAGAGCAGCGCGGTGTCCAGCCCGTCCGGCAACTCCACCCACAGGATGAAGCCGCCGGCGGGGTCGGACACCCGCGTGCCCTTCGGGAAGCTCTCCGCGATCATCTGCCGGGCCTGGTCGACCCGCGCCGCGATCGTCGCCCGCAGATGCCGCAGCGCGGCGCCGCCCCCCGCCTGCGTCAGCAGGTCCGCCAGCGCCAGCTCCAGCACGCTGGTCTGGCCGCCGGACTGCACCGCCTTGGTCCGCCGCAACACCTGGCCCCAGCGGCCCGCCTCGACCCAGCCCAGCCGCAGCCCCGGCGCGATGGTCTTCGAGAACGAGCCGCAGATCATCACGTGCCCCGTCGTGTCGAAGGACTTCACCGCGCGGCGCTTGTCCTCCTGCTCCGACAGGTCGTTGTAGAGCACGTCCTCGATCAGCGCCACGTCGTGCCGCGCCAGCATCGCCGCGAGGCGGCGGCGCTCGGCCACCGGCATCGACGCGCCCAGCGGGTTCGACAACGTCGGCACCGTCAGCACCGCCTTGACCTGCTGCGTCTCGAAGGCCAGCTGCAGCGCGTCCAGCGACATCCCGTGCCGCGGATGCGTGGGGATCTCCAGCGCGCGCAGGTGCAGGCTCTGCAGGATCTCCAGGAAGCCGTAATACGTCGGCGACTCCAGCGCCACCACGTCGCCGGGCTTGCACACGGTGCGCAGGCACAGGCTGATGGCCTCCATGCAGCTGTTGGTGAGCACGACCTCGTCCGGGTCGAGCACGCACCCCAGACCCAGCGCGTGTCGCGCCACCGCGCGTCGCGCCTCTTCCATGCCCGGACCGAGCGGGTAGGTGCACAGCAGGTCGCGGTGGCGCATCACCGCCCGCGCCATCGCGCGGCGGACGCGATCCTGGTCGAAGAGTTCCGGCCCGGGACAGGCCGCGCCGAAGGACACGAAGGACGGGTCCTGCGACAGCGCCATGACCTGCACGCCCAACTGGTCCAGCTGCACCATGCGGGAGGAGGCGTCCGGCCGCGAGACGCGCGGTTCCGGCAGGCGCGGCGGGCGCGCCGCGACGAAGTAGCCGGAGCGCGGCCGGGCCTCGATCAGGCGCGCGTCCTCCAGCCAGCGGTAGGCCTGGACCGCCGTCGACAGTGACACGCCGTGCTGTCCCGCCAGGTCCCGCACCGACGGCAGCCGTTCGCCGCGTTTCAGGGTGCCGGAGCGGATCGACCGGGCCATCCGGTCGGCCAGTTGCATGTACAGCGGTAACAGCGGCGCGTCCATGCATCGATTCTGTGTGTTCCCGACTGACGATGACCAATACAGATCGGCGGCAAGCCGGCCAGCACAGGTCCGCTTCGTGCGTAGGCTGTACGCCTCGCATCGGTCCCCGGCTGTGGATGGAGCGCGACAGCCGGACTTTTTATCGTGACGGCATGCAACCGCTTCGCCTGCTCCCTTCGCCGTTCCGGCTTCGTCCCCAGACCCCGGTCACCGGGGTCTGGCCCGCGCCGGCCTGCGTTCCGCCCGGTCCGGAACCTGAAGCCGTCACGCTGCCCACCGACGGCCGGTCGATCGCTTTGCGCCTCCGGGGCCCCGTACGGCTGCGGGTTTTCGGCGGCCGCGCCTGGATCACGCGCGACGGCTGGCCCGACGATCATTGGCTGGCGCCGGGCCACACGCTGGAGCTGCCCGCGTCCGCTGGCTGGTTCGGATATCGGATCTTCGCGAGTGGCGAGGGCGCATCACTCGTCACCCTGAAGGCGGAGACGGTCGATTAAGTCCACGGCCTGTCACCGGTTTTTCGCTATAACTCGGCCCTCGTAGGTTGCTGGATGACATCCGAGGATGTCGGCGGCGAAACAAAGACACGGGACCTGAGTCCCACGAGGGAGTTGCGATGAATCGATCCGCGATGTGGCGGGTGACGCGTCTGGCCGTGGCCGGCGCGGCCGGGGCGATGCTGCTGAGCGCCTGCGGCGGCGGCGGCGGCGAGAGCGGCACGCCCCTGAA
>SEFA01000187.1 GCA_004210455.1 Rubrivivax sp.
CAAATGCACCATTGCGATTTCTCATGGGGATTCCTTTCATGTGCTGTGCAGGTCGGGAGCGCCGGGTGCCGCTCACGGGGTGGTGTCCCGGAATCGCTTCTCGCGGATGCCCACCAGCTGGGTGGCGACCGCGATGACGGCGATGATCAGGACGAAGACGAGGCTGATGGCGGCGGAGTAGCTGATGCTGCCGTTCTCGAAGCTGTGGAACACGAGGATCGACAGCACGCGGGTGTCGGACGTGTAGAGGAAGAGGATGGCGCTCATCTCGCGCAGGCCCAGCATGAGGAGCAGGAGCAGCGTCGAGACGATGCCCGCCCGCATGAGCGGCGCCGTGATCGTGCGCACCGCCTTCGCCCGGCTCGCGCCGAGCATGACGGCGCTGTTCTCCAGGTCGCCGTCGAGCTGCAGCATCGACGACGACACGCTCCGGTAGCCCTGCGGCATGTTGACGGCGACCGTCGCGATGACCAGCAGCAGCAGCGTGCCGAACACGGGGAACGGCAGCACCAGCCAGGCCCACAGGATGCCCATGCCGAGCACGACCTGCGGGATGGCCAGCGGCGCCATCGAGATCTGCTCCAGCAGCTGACCGAGGCGCGAGCGGCTGCGGTAGCGGATGTAGGCCGCGAGGAAGGCGAGCAGCGTGCCGACGAGGGCGGCGGCGATCGCGAGCGAGATCGAGTTCGCGGTCGACGACTGGAAGTCGGACTGCGAGACGGCCGCCGCGATGCGGTCGAGGCTCAGGCCGCGGAACAGGTCCTGGAACTGGGTGATGTAAGCCGACTGCGCCATCGCGGTGAACACCAGTGCCCCCAGCGGCAGCACGACGGCGGCCAGGAAGTACAGGATCGCGAAGCCGGTCGCGACCCACCGGAGCCCGCGCAGCGGCACGGGGCGCGGGCGGTTGCCCTTGCCGGTGAGGGTCGTGAAGCGCTTGCGGTTGACGACCCGCTGCTGCGCCCACGTGACCACGGCGACCGCCACGGTGAGTGCGATGGCGATCGCCGCGGCGGCGTTCGGCTGCGGCGATCCCGCCATGAGGCGGTAGATGTACGTCGGGAGCGTCTCGATGCCCGCGGGGTTGCCGAGGATCG
>SEFA01000188.1 GCA_004210455.1 Rubrivivax sp.
GACCTCGCCCTCCCCCTCCACGCCGAGCGTCGACGCGGCCGCCCCCGGCCTGCTGAATCGGGTGCGCGACAACGCGTCCAACCTGGTCCTGTCGGCGATGAACTTCCTGGGCGTGCCGTACAAGCGCGGCGGCAACTCGGTCAACAACGGCTTCGACTGCAGCGGCTTCACGCGCCACATCTTCGAGATGAGCGTGGGCCTGGTGCTGCCGCGGCGCGCCGACGAGCAGGCCAAGCTGTCCAGCCTGGTGCCGATCAAGAAGGAAGACCTCAAGCCCGGCGACCTGGTCTTCTTCAACACGATGCGCGCGACCTTCTCGCACGTCGGCATCTATGTGGGCGAAGGCAAGTTCATCCATTCGCCGCGCGTCGGCGGCGCGGTACGCGTCGAGGACATGCGCGAAGCGTATTGGGCCAAGCGCTTCACTGGCGCGCGTCGCGCCGATCTGAACCAGGCCAACGCAGGGACCTGAATCCCTGTCCAGCGGGCGCCCGGGCCCGCCGGGACGCCCCTCCTGAAGGCAAGTCCTGACACGGGACCCCGTTGATCCCGGCTATGCTGCGCCCCAGCGCCGTCGCCGCGATCCTCGCGATCCACCTTGTCCGCCGTCCTCGATCCCGCCCAGACACCGCTGCACCGAGTCCCCGACCAGATGGGGCAGGCCCTGCTGCTGGCCGTCCTGCTGCACGTGCTGCTGCTCGTGGCGATCGGCAACGCGCCCGGCGGCACCGCCAAGCCCGGCGAGGGCCTCTGGGGCCCCTTGAACGTGAGGCTGCAGGGCGACCGCTACGAACCCGGCTCGGGGGAACCCGCCGTCGTGATTCCCGAGCGCGGACCGGTCGGGGATGCCAAGCAGCCGCGCTCCGGCGGCGCGGTGCGGGAACGCCCGCCGACGCCGGAAGAACGGAAGACGCCCGGCGCCGCGCGCCAGGGGCAATGGCGGCAGCAACCCGGCGACGAACTGACCGGCGATGCGCCTGCCGACCGCAGCGCGCCGCCGGCCGCCACGGCGCCCGCACCGACGCCGAGATCTACGCCCACGCCCGCTCCCCCGGCACCGACACCGGTGCCCGCGCCGGCGCCGGCGCGGGCA
>SEFA01000189.1 GCA_004210455.1 Rubrivivax sp.
GTTAGTATACCGGTAAAATCATTGAAATAAATATCACGTATACTACGTATAACGAGTATGAACAACGAAAAACACATCATTCAACATGTCATCAACGGCCATACTGACCAGTATCGGTTACTGGTCGAGCGGTATCAGACTGGACTAATCATTCACTGCGAAAATATCATGAAAAACAGGTCAGAGGCTGAAGATATCGCCCAAGACTCATTTATCAAAGCATACGATATGCTATCGACATATGATGATTCCAAAGCAAGTTTTTCGACATGGCTATATCGGATTGCGACCAACAAAGCCATTGATCATTTACGCAAACACAAACGAGTCATTGCAATTGATGATCCAGATGAATATGCAGACGAGCATGCCGAAGTTGAACTGTTCGATGATGAGATTCAAGCACTGCGTAATGCTGTCGACGCGTTAGAGCCGCCCGTTTATGCGCAGGTTATAAAAGCGTATTTTTGGGAAGGAAAAAGTTATCAGACGATTGCCGACGAATTAGGCATCACTACTAATACTGTCGGTACGTGGATGCGCCGCGCCAAAGCCAACCTAAAGGAGGTGCTGGCATGAAAAAGCTATCTATCGAACAACAGATTTTGGCTGCCCGCCCTCCTCGATTAACGAACGACATAACCTTTACTGATACTGTCATGGATGCAGTACACGATCGTGAAATAATTTCCTCGCAGTTTCGTACAACGAATGTAAACCAAAAGGAGGCGTTCATTATGAAACTAAAGAATCTACATAAACCGGCACTGGTCGCAATTGCCTTAGCGGTAACGTTGGCGACTGCTGGTACCGCCTATGCTGTATATCAGCTGTGGCCGAAACCGAGCGTAGAAACCTCACAACCTTCGACCAACCAGACGGGACGAATAGAAACGTCTGCTAAATTAGAGAATTGCGGTGATCAGCAGCGAAATCAGTCGAAATACGAAATTAAAAAAGGAAGTGCGGTTTTGGCAGAACAAGTGCCGCAAATATTACAAGCCTACTGTGAATTGCAGGCTATACAAAAATGGGCGCCGAGCATTATTGGACTCGAGCCTGACAGGTTTTCGACGTATTCGGCGGAT
>SEFA01000013.1 GCA_004210455.1 Rubrivivax sp.
GAGGGGGCGGGCGGGCACGCCGCCGACGATGGTGTAGGGCGGCACGTCGCGAGTCACCACCGCATTGGCGCCGACGATGGCGTGGCGGCCGACTCGCACACCGGGCAGGATGCAGGCGCCTTCGCCGATCCATACGCCGTCCTCGATGACCACGGGGCCCTTTGAGAACACCTTCCGCGCGGATGGCGGGGTGTCGATGTCGTGATAGTCCGGTGCGCCGTGGCTGTGGTCGGAGATGTAGACGCGGCTGGCCAGGAGCACGTCGTTGCCGATCGTGACGCTGTCGACGCAGCCGATGTGGCAGTCGTAGTTGATGCTGACGCGGTCGCCGATCGTGATGCGTGGCGTGAAGCGCTTGTTCAAGTGGCGGTCGAAGGCCTCGATGCGCAAACCGGGGAAGGCGTCGAAGCCGCTGCCCAGCGTCATGTGTCGCCCACCGACAATCTTCCGGGGGCTTCGAATGAGCGCGTTGCGTCCCACGCGGGAGAACTTCAAGAGGTGCCACCGGGTCAGACACCGCGTCACCAGCATGTCCAGACGGCTCAACAGGGCGAACAGGATTCGCATCATGGGGCTCAGTTCTCGAAACGGTCCATCAGGGCGTCATCGAGCGGGAAGATATCTATGCCGGCGTCCAGTCCTGCGACCCAGTCGCGGTGGTAGAAGCGCGCCTTCTGCCGAGCGGTCGGATCGGTCGAATAGGTTGGATTCTCGGCAAGTGAATATTCGCCGCAGTGGTACTTGTGCCAGTACAGGTCCACCTGCTCCTTGTCAATGACGATGAAGTGGTTGAGCAGCGCCTGATAGTAATTGCGCATCGACACCGCGCTGTCCGCCTTGATCTTCTCCAAATACTTCCGGTGCAGGTAAATCTCTCCGATGTTGGCCTCGGAAACGTCGCGCGACGTAAGCTTCCTGGACGAGAACTGCTTGGTCGACATGTGGCGCTCGTCCAGCTCCGCGAACCACATGTCCTTCATGTCGCTGATGTGTCCGAACTGGAACATGTCGCACATCGAATAAGGGCGATAGCGGCAGATGTTCATGCTCAGCTCCACGATCCGATGCTTTTGGTGCTCGGAGCGGGAGGGGTACTGGTGGAGCTGCGCGATCAGGTAATGGTCGAGGTTGGCGGCGTAGACGCGCTGGTCCGACCGGGTCTTCAGCACATACTGGCAGCCCAGCGCTTCAAGCCGTTCGATGCCGGCCCGTGTGGACACCAACTGGTAGTTCGTCGTGCCTAGGCCGCTGGTCTTGGGCGGCACGCTCTTGACCACATGCAGGCGCGCGTTGCGGTGAATCTCGTGTTGGCCAAGGTCCTCGTTCTGCCACGTGGAGATGACCACGTGGGCGGTCGGGAAGGTCCGCAGATACAGGGCGGCGGTTTCCATCGTGAAGTCGGCTTCGCGCAGCAGTGGACCTTGAATGACGATGCCGATCATGCCGTCCGTCGGGACCGGCGCGACCGGGTCCAGCCCCACGGCCGCCGCCCGCTGGGGGCGCGTGTGGTACGTGTAGAACCGCTCGCTGGAATTCTTGCGAAGCGCGAAGAGGAATCGGTTGACCAGCCGCTCCACCACGGCGCCATCGCGCGCCACGGTGTTTAAGAAGCGGTCCGTCCACTTAAGCGCGAGGGAGCGTGCCTTGCTCATGTCGGCGATCCAAGAAGAGGGTGATCAAGGCCAGGCCGATCAGGCCCGATGAAAGAAGGAGGCCCAGGACGCCCCCTGCCAAGGCCTCCGCCCGGCCCGCTAGCGCGATCAGCGCCACGAGCAGGGCGGAGATCGCGTGCTGGCGAAGATAGGCCAGCACAGGCAGCCCGAAGGTCCGCAGCGTCTGCCGGGTGTTCCAGTAATGGCAGGTGAGCAACTGCGCGACCAGACAGGCCAGCGCCACGCCGCAGAATCCGAACCAGCGAATGAAAGGCGTGTATGCGACGACCGTGAGCACAGCCGATAGGACCGTCACCCGCCAAAAGTTCACATAGCCGGTGGAGACCAGCGAAGTCGTGAGCGTCGTCTGCTGGATCTCGAACCAGATAGCGACCAAGTACAGCAGTAAGAAGCGGGTGTCGAAAGGAACGTGCTTGCCAAGCCACAGCTGGAAGATCTGCTCGTGGAAGACGAAGACGGTCGCGAGCGCGCCCGAGGAGAGCACGGAGACGATGCGCACGTTCCTGATCAGGCCGGCGTTGCTTCCCTCCCCACCGCTGCGGGCGAAGTACTCGTCCGCGATCCTCTTAACGAGCAAGGAGGTGGGGATCGAGCACAGCAGGGTCACACCCATGGAAATTTGGGCGGCGAGACCGATCTGCACGGTCAGGGCGGCACCGAAGTCATGGGCCACGCGGTACGGAAGGATGTTGTAGATGAACATGCCCGGCAGTGCCGCGACCAAGAATTTGCCCGACGTGCCTAGCACCTCCCTGGACAGCGAGGCCGAGAAGAGCGTGCGGTCGAAGAGCGGTGTGATGCGCCTCGAGATGTGGCGGGCGGCGATGGTCAGCACGAACGTTGACGAGATCAGCCAGCTCCACGGCATGGCGAAGACCGAATAGCCGTGCGACAACAGGAAGGGCATCGGCGCCACTGCGGCGATGCTGCCAACAGTCTTGAGCGTCTTCTCCATCGGGATGTGCCCTGCGGCGAAGATGATGCCCAGCAGCACGTTCTGCGCCACCCGGCAGGCGATCGCGACGATGAGCAGCATTGCCAGCGTGCCAACCTCCGCCGCGGAGAACCAGCGCCCGCCAATCCACGGAACGATGAGCGCGGCCAACGCGGCCACGGCCGCGATCGTGCCCATGGCCGTCTGGAAGAAGGTGGCCACGTACTCACGGACGCGGCGCGGTTCTCCCGCTTGGCCGTAATAGGACATCTTGCCCGGCACGATGGAATACGCGCCCAGGTCCAGCAGCATGCAGAAGGGCAGGGCCCCCAGCATCAGGAACCAGAGCTGCAACTCCTCGGCGGAGAGGTTCCTCGCGCCGAGCCGGCTCGTGATTAAGCCCGTGAGCACCATGGACACCGCGCTCGTCGTCGAGATGGCGAGCGCCCACGACCGCTTCCCGAAGACGATGGCGAATAGCGGCGCCCATCGGCGAGTCCCCATGATCAAGCGCGCTTCCCGCGTTGCCTGCGCATCCAGCCGGCCATGTTAGCTGCCGAGGGAATCGAGGATCGACGACAGCATCTTGCCGTCCCGTTCCACATTCACCGACATGGCGGTCGGATAGGGGTTGGTCGGCGAGTAGTCATTGACGAGGATGCGGCGCGTGTGCGGCAGGCCCATCACGTAACGATCCGGATGGACCTCGAATTCGGCCAGACGGATGCGCAGATAATCAATCTCCGATTCCGGACGGCTGGACGTGATGATCAGGTACAGCAGGCCGGATTTCTGCATCCGGGCGATGGTCTGAAGGTTCTCGGAGATCGGTTCGGTATCCCATCCTTTCTTGCCGAACTTGCTGCCGTTGTAGAGCAGCACGCCGTCGACGTCGCAGAACAGGGTCAGGAAGGAGCGCGTGTAATGGCGATATTCGCGCAGCGTGCCCCAGTCGATGTAGCCGTCCGCCTTGCTGATACGGAAACTCTCCTCGCCCATCAGCATGCTGTAGATCACATGCGAGATGTAGACCTCCTGCTGGCTTTTGATGGAGCGGAAGTGGGTCAGAAACTCTTCCGCGCTCCGGAAGCCGTAGCCGCCGCAGCAGAAGAAATTGCTGATGACTTGCTTCTCGACGATGTTGGAGATGTTGCCGAGCGCATCGACGTTGACGTAGCTCTTGTTCTTCGCGTCGATCAGGCCGACGCTATTCAGATCCAGCACGGCGACTTCGTTGCCGCCCTGCCAGCGGACCCGGAACATGTTGTCGCAGTCCTTCACGAAGAAGGCCCCGTCGATCCTCGCGCGCTCCAGGGCCAGCGCGACGGTTTCGGATTGCGAGGAGGTGGGCTCCTCCAACACGCACAGGTCGACCTTTGAGTGACCGATGCCCGCCAGGACGGTGGCGAGCGACTCCGGTGTCAGATAGGCATCAAGGTGCTCGCGCAGGCAGACCACGACCACGCGGTCGTAGTCGCTCATGTCAAGGCTCTCGACCGCCTTCTCCAGCATCAGCTTGCCGTCGGGCATGGTGAGCAGCCACTTGGGGCGCATGCTGGGGAAGCGAGAGGAGCGGCCGGCGACGGGCAGGATCAGCGTTTTCATGGTGTCAGTAGCTCTTGATGATGGTCTTGGCGTGCGCCAGGCATGCGCGCAGTCCCTCGGTCATGTCGACCTTCGCGGACCAGTCGAATTCACGCTGCACCTTGTCGAGGCTGGCCAGCGTGTGCTTGTTGACCTCCCGCTCGATGACTGCGCGGTCGATCACGATCTCCTTGTGGAAGAGCTCGGAATATTTGTCCCAGTACTGGGTCGCCGGCATGCGCTTGACACGAAGCCGCAGCCCCGACACGGACTCGAGCGTCGCGATGATCTCGTTCACCGAGATCGAATGGCCGCTGCCCGCGTTAACCGCGCTGAAGCGACCCCCCTCGGCGCTGGCCTTCATCTTTGCGGCGCTGGCCATCACCAGGTTAAGAAGGTCATCGATGTAGACATAGTCGCGGCTCTGGGTACCGGACGAGAACAGCACCGCTTCCTCGTCCTTCAGCAGGCTGGTCAGCAGATAGCCGATCAGTGGAGGCTGCTTGCGGAAGTAGTCCTGGTGCGGGCCGTACAGGTTGAAGAGGCGGATGGCAGTGACATTCAGCCCGTGCGAGCGGCACATCGCCTGGAAGTAGAGTTCCGCCATGTGCTTGGTAGTGGGATAGACCAGGCTGGTGGCGATGGTCGTGCTCTCCGGCGTCGGGAACTCGGTGGTCGACTCGTAGATCGCGCCGCTGCTGAAGAACACGATGTCGCGCGAACCGGACACCAGAGCGTAGTCCGCCACGGAGCCGCAGATCGCGACGTTCTGGGCGATCGCGCGATGGCTGTCGCGCTGGCATTCCGGCAATGGGGCGATGGCGGCGCAGTGCACGATCGAATCGAACTTCCGGTCACCGAGCAGCTGCTGGATGTTCTGGAGGTCGCCCTCGATGAACTCGATGCGGCCCTCAAGGTCGGCCAGGCGCTCGCGATAGCCGAAGGACAGGTTGTCGATGCCAGTGATGGTGGCGTTGGGCGTCCGGGCCAGGATGGCGCGAGCCAAGCTCGATCCGACGAAGCCGGCGATGCCGGTGACGAGGTAGTTCATGCTGGGTCAGCCCTTCATGCAATGCGTCAGGCTGTTGATCAGCCATTGCTTGGTGGTGAGGTCCCTGACATAGGGCGCGATGCGCGCCAGGGCCATCAAGGTCATCAGCCAGACCTGCTGCGGATACATGCGCTCGATCTGTGTGATGGCCTGGGGAAGATGGTATCGACAGAGGATTTCCGCCTTAATACCTAGCGACGCGGGCTCTTTGCGGAACGACCAACCGTAGACGAAGTCCTGCTTCAGCTTCGCGACGTCCTGCAGCGGCGTCTCGAGGTAGGTATCCAGGAAGTCGATCAGCGTGACGCCGGCGAGCGGGTCCAGGATCACGTTGCTGAGCGTCAGGTCACCGTGGCAGTCGCCCATGGGGAAAGGGAGTTGCCCGGGGAGGACCGCCAGCAGCTCGCTCGCGCGAATCACCAGGGTTCGCAGCTCCTCGTCGGTGGTCGACTGCGCCACCACCTGGAGCTTGTCGAGGAACAGGGAGAGCTCGACCGCTTCTTCGCGGCTGTCGTTGAGCTCCGCGTACAGCAGAGTCGACAGCGACATGCTAAGCGTGTGCGCGATGTTGCGGGTCGCATGGACCGGAAACATGTGCCCGGTCATGCCTTCGACGTAGGGCATCAGCAGTTCAGCTCGGTCGTCGTGAACGCGGAAATCGAGGACCTCGGCGGCCCCGACGCGGGCCAGTCCCGTGTACAGCGGACGGAAATGCCGCTGTTTGGCGACATTGCGCTGAGCGCGGTTTAGGTCGGAACGGAAAGTCTTGCGCACGCACGACAGGTGGTCATGGTGGACGATTTCCAACTGGTCCAGGGAATGAGCAAACTGATTCAGGTCGATCATGACTTTCGCTGCTTGGGTCGCGATGAGAGGGCTCAGCGGCCCGTGTCGCGTCGCCGGGGCTTCGCGAAAGAGGGCGCGTCTGTGTCGTTGTCCTGACGCGAAACTTCCTCCCGCAGGGCCTCGATCTCGTGCTGAAGCTGTTCGAACTCCGCTTCCTTGATCGCCAGGAAGCGGCGAGCCAGGCGCATCTTGGCGTGCACGCCGCTGGGGGTCAGCAGATAGACATAGGCCAGCTTGTTGTCCACGCGGCGGAAATTGTTGACCTTCACCCAGCCCCGATCGATTACCGCGCGCATGCAGTAGTTGACCTTCCCGACGCTCACGCCCAATCGCTTGGCCAGGTCGCGCTGGTTGCTGTGAGTCTTGTCCTCGAGCTGCCGCAGCAGGGCATAGTCCAGCTCGTTTTCAGAAGGCGTGGGATCAGCCAAGAGTTGCCCGTTCAGGCGTTGAACGGGTGGCACTCTAACACGCTCGGCACGAAGGCCGACAGCGCCTCAGACGGATGAGTAGCGGCGACGCAGGCCGCGAATACCGAAGATTGCCGTGAGCAGAAGTCCGACCACGATTGTGCTTGTGACGGCAATCGCGGCACGCCGAGGTTTGCTCTTGCGTTCAGGCGGCGTCGCTGCGTCCAACACCTGGATCAATGTGCCCTCACGCGCCTCATCCATCTTTGCAAGTTCAAGTTGCTTTGCGTAGATCTCGAACAGCGCTTCCTGATACTTGAACTCCCGGTATGCGGAGACGTAGTCCTGGTTGCTGCCCGCATCCAGCGGACGTTCGGATGCGGCCAACTGGGCGCGCAAGCCCGACAGCAGGGTCGCCTGCTGTTGCACTTCCGGCGCACTGTCTGCCAGGCTCTTGCGAAGGACACCGAGCCGGACTTCCGCTGCTGCAATGTCCGCCTTCGTTCGCGCGTAGGCCTCGGCCGCGGCCTTGGGCTCGCTCTTCAGTGCCCCGGCCGTGAAACCGGTCTTCTGCACCGCCAGTTGAGCAGTCTGCAGCGCGCCCTTTGTCTCCTGCAGCTGCTGCTGGAAGAATGCCCGACGCTGTTGCGCTTCCGTCAGCGCCAGGTTGTTGGTCACCCAGCGCAGTTCTTCCACATAGGCGTTGGCCATCTGGGCCGCACGGGCGGGATCCTTGTCGTCGACCTCGATCGTGATCAGGTTGTCCTTCTTGCCTGTGCTGATCCGGACGTTGTCTGAAAGGCCGTTCAGCGCATCGACGCGAAACTTCGCGGCGTAGAGATCCATCAGCTTGAAGCGGTCGATGATCCGATTGCCGACGGTGACGCTCTGCATGATCGAGACGTACTGGTCCGCAGGGCTCTTGAGCGCCGAGGATCCGCCTGCGAGTCCGGCCAGATTGCCCAATGAGGCGAGCGCGGCGGCGGCGGCATTCTGTTGCTGTTGCGGACTGACGATGACTGCGCGGGCAGTGAAGGTGGGGGCGATCAGGTGCGAGATGCCGTAGGCGATCGCTCCGCCGGCCAGAGCCAGCGCGGCGATTTTGCGAAAGTGCGGGCGAATGATCGCGACAAACTCGGAGACGCTGATGCCGTCCTGATCCATGTCGTCCTGCGAAGCCGTGGCGCTGATGTGGGCGGAAGAGTTGCTCGTCGACATGGCGTCAGTTCTTGATCGTCTGAAGAGCCGCGATGCCCAGGCCGAAGTTGGCCAGGATCTGTGTCCAGTCCTTGGCGTCCTGGATGACGGTCGACTTGTTCATCTGCTCCGGCACGAAGACCGTGTCGCCCGGAAGCGCTGGCAGGCCGGCGAGGTTGGAGCCGAAGCCCAGCCAGCCGCTGCTCGACTGGCGCGCGCTGACCACCGTTCCGTTCGCACGGATCACGAAGGCGCCGCTGGCGTCGGCCCCGCGGGTCGGTCCGCCGGCCAGCTTCATCACGTCGTCGACCGAGGCGTTGCTCTGGAGCAGGAAGCTGCCCGCGTTGAACACGCTGCCAAAGACACCCACGGTCGTGGGCTTGGACGGGATGAGCAGCCGGTCGCCGTCCTCGACGGTCAAGGTCGGCAACGCGCGCGCATCGGACTCGAGCTGCAGCACCACACGACCCGTCGGTCGCACGGCGCGCAGGCGCGCCACGAGCCGCTCGGTGCCGGCGGCGCGCTGAGCGTTGCCGGCGGCCTCGTCGGCCGTGGTCGCGCGTTGCGTGCTGCTGTTCTTGGTGAACTCCGTCTCCAGGTCGCGCAGGGCCCGGTCGTAGTTCTCCTGCTGAGACTGACGGACGCTCTCACGCGAGAAGTCCGTGCCGAACACATAGGCCTGCGACGTCAGGCCGCCGGCGGCCGCGATGGCGTCCTGCAACGTGCTCGTCGGCGGCATCACGTATTCGCCGGGACGGGCGACTTCGCCCTCCACCGTCACGCGCTTGTATTGCTTGCCCAGCGGCAGCGCCGTGTTGACGCTGCTGAAGACACGGATGACGTCGCCGTTGGTCGCCGCCGTCTTCAACTGAGCGGGGAACTCCAACTCCCGCACGCGACGATCGTTGCGTTCGCTCAGTTGTTCGATCGAGACCCGCGAGCGGTCGGCAACGGCGCTGAAGCCGCCGGCCATCGCGAGCACATCGTCCACCGTCTCATTCGGCTTGAGTTCGAGAATGGACTGCTTGTTCACGCTGCCCAGCACCGCCACCTGCGGGCCGATCGGGCCGATGTGGATCACGTCCTCAGCCTGCAGCGCACGGTCGCTCGCCTTGTCGCCCTTGAGCAGCAGGTCGTAGGCATCGAAGTTGGCGACGACCTGGCCGTTGCGGCGCAGTTCGATCTGGCGGAAGCTGCCGGCGGCCGACGGACCTCCGGCGCGGATCAGCCCGTTCACGATCGTCGCCAGGCTGCTCACGGTGTACGCACCCGGCTTGGCGGTGAAGCCGGTCACATAGATGCGGACCGTGCGCAGCTTGCCCAGCGAGGTGCTGACCTGGAAGTTCTTGAACACCTGGGCGATGCGCGCGCGGACCACCTCGTTCAGGTCGCCGTAGCGCACGCCCGCCACCAGCACCGGTCCGACGCGCGGGATCGTCACGCGGCCGGCACGGTCGACGGTCAGCCGCAGGTCGGCATCGACCGAGCCCCATGCGGTGACCTGGATCTCATCGCCCACTCCGATCAGATAGTCCGCCGGCGCCTGACGAGGGCCATCGGCCTCGCCGTTGGGGCCGCGCTGCTCGTCCAGCATGAGGTCCGCGCCGATGCGGCGGATCACCATGTCGGGGGTGACCATCTTGGTCTGCGTGAAGTTCTGCGACTGCTGTTGGGTACGTTGCGTCGACTCGTAGCCTTCGGACTCGGCGCGCTTCAACTGGTCGATGACCTCCGGGTCCTTCAGATCAATGCCGAGCAGCTTGTTGACGTAGATCTCGAATTCGCCCGGGACATACCGGGGCGACCGGCTCTGCGAGGACTGTCCCGTTTGCAGCTGTTGCTGCTGCTGGGCCGCGTCCTGCGACGTGCGGCTCGTCGAGTTCAGCCGGACAGGGCCGGACAGTTCAGCGCCTTGGTCCGAGCTGGATTGACCGTAACTCGTCTGCACCTGCGCGAAGGCCGGCGTCGCCATCAGACAGGCTGCCAGGACCGCCAGCACGGGCCTTGCGAAGGACGGGCGGGCGCGAGTCGTCGACACCGGCGAAGGGGCGCGTTGGGCGCGATATTCCATGCGTGATCTCGTCTCAGATGAACTTGGCCGCCCGCGACGGACCTGATGACCAGGGTGTCGGAGCGACCAGCGGCGCATTCTATGGCAGCACTGTTGCGCCAAAACCGCCGCCGCCCCGAAGCCGGTCGTTACACTGCCGCCCATGTTGTATTTGCTCATCCCGTTCGCGCTGGCGGCGGCGATCACGCTCTACGTCGTTCACTCGTCGACGGTGCACGGCCACTTTTCTGCGGACCACGACCTGTCCGGCCCGCAGAAGTTCCATGCGCGCCCCGTGCCGCGCATCGGCGGCGTCGGGATCTTCGCGGGCCTGTGCGGCATGGTCGCGCTCGCCTATTTCCTGAAGCACCCCCAGGCCCGCACCGGCCTGCTTCTGCTGCTCTGCGGCCTGCCCGCCTTCGCCGCCGGCCTGGTCGAGGACTTCACCAAGAAGGTCTCCCCGCGCGAGCGACTGATCGCCACCGCGATCTCCGCCGGCCTCGGCTGCTGGCTCCTGCAGGCCATGATCTCGCGCACCGACATCCCCGGCCTGGACTTCATCGTCGGGACCACCGTCGGCGCGGTGATCATCACCATCTTCGTCGTCGCGGGCGTGGCCAACTCGGTCAACATCATCGACGGCTTCAACGGCCTGTCCTCGATGTGCGTCAGCCTGATGCTGCTGACCCTCGCCTACGTGGCCTACCAGGTCGGCGACACCGAACTCGCGCTCTGGGCGCTCGCCGGCGTGGGCGCCATCCTGGGCTTCTTCGTCTGGAACTACCCCGCCGGCCTGATCTTCCTGGGCGACGGCGGCGCGTACTTCATGGGCTTCTATCTGGCGGAGATCGCCATCCTGCTGATCCACCGCCATCCGCAGGTGTCGCCGCTGTTCGCGCTGATGGTGTGCATCTACCCGGTGTTCGAGACGGTCTTCTCCATCTACCGCCGCCGCTTCCTGCGCAACACCAACCCCGGCGATCCGGACGGCATCCACCTGCACTCGCTGATCTACCGCCGCCTGATGCGCTGGGCGATTGGCGCACGCGATGCGCGCCTGATGACGCGCCGCAATTCGATGACGGCGCCCTATCTCTGGACGCTGTGCCTGTCGTCGCTGGCACCGGCACTGCTGTTCTGGGACTCGACGCCGATGATCGCCGGCTGCATGGTGCTGTTCGGCGTCGCCTATGTCGCGCTGTACTGGCGCATCGTGCGGTTCCGGACCCCGAAGTGGATGGTCTTCCGCGGCGACCAGCGCAAGCTGACCGATCGTTCGGCGCAGTGATCCCGCAACGGTCCGCGTGCGCGGATCGGTGGTTTCCCGGGGCTTTCGGGGCGTTGGAGGATAATCCGCCGCTTATGACAGAAACCACCCCGACGCCCAACCCTCTTTTCGACACGCTGCCGCTGGACCCCAAGCTGCTGCGCGCCGTGTCCGATCAGGGCTACGCGACGATGACGCCCATCCAGGCCAAGGCGATCCCGATCGTCCTCTCCGGCCGCGATGTGATGGGCGCCGCCCAGACCGGCACCGGCAAGACCGCCGCGTTCTCGATCCCGCTGCTGCAGCGCATGCTCAAGCACGAGAACGCCTCGATGTCCCCGGCCCGCCACCCGGTGCGCGCGCTGGTGCTGGCCCCGACCCGCGAACTGGCCGACCAGGTCGCCAACAACGTCAAGGCCTACGCCAAGCACACCAACCTGCGCGTGGCCTGCGTCTTCGGCGGCATCGACATGAAGCCGCAGACGCTGCAGCTCAAGGCCGGCGTCGAGGTCCTGATCGCCACGCCGGGCCGGCTGCTCGACCACATCGAAGCCAAGAACGCCGTGCTCAACCACGTCGAGTACGTCGTGCTCGACGAGGCGGACCGGATGCTGGACATCGGCTTCCTGCCCGACCTGCAGCGCATCCTCAGCTACCTGCCCAAGGCACGTCAGACCCTGCTGTTCTCGGCGACCTTCTCGCCCGAGATCAAGCGCCTGGCGCAGAGCTACCTGCAGGAGCCGGAGCTGGTGGAAGTCGCCCGCCCGAACGCCACGGCCTCCACCGTGGAGCAGCGCTTCTTCAGCGTCGACGACGACGACAAGCGCGCCGCGGTCAAGCAGTTGCTGCGCCAGCGCGAGATCCGTCAGGCGATCGTGTTCGTGAATTCCAAGCTCGGCGCGGCGCGCCTGGCCCGCACCTTCGAGCGTGACGGCCTGCGGACCGCCGCCCTGCACGGGGACAAGTCGCAGGACGAGCGCCTGAAGTCGCTGGAAGCGTTCAAGCGCGGCGAGGTGGACCTGCTGGTCGCGACCGACGTGGCCGCGCGCGGCCTGGACATCGCGGACCTGCCGGCCGTCTTCAACTTCGACGTCCCCTTCAATGCCGAGGACTACGTCCACCGCATCGGCCGTACCGGCCGCGCGGGCGCCTCGGGCCTGGCCTTTACGCTGGTGACCAAGGGCGATGCCCGTCTGGTCGGCGAGATCGAGAAGCTGATCAAGCGCAAGCTCGACCTGGAGCCGATCGAGCTCGAGGGCGAGCGTCGCCGCTTCGACGGCGACCGGGGTGAACGCAGTGATCGCGGCCCGCGCGCCGATCGCGTCGATCGTGGGGGCGAGCGCGCGTCGCCAGGCGAGGGCGGCGGCGAGCGTCGCGACTTCCGTCGCGAGCGCGAGGACCGCCGCGACGAGGCTTACGGCTCGCAGGGTTCGCATTCGCATGCGCCGTCGCGCGCGCCGCGTCAGGCGTACGACCCGCTGTTCGACAAGCCTTACGAGGCGACCCAGGGCGGCGATGCGCCGGCCTGGGAAAAGGGCGCGGCCAACGCGCCGCGTGGCGGCCTGTCGGCCAACATCAAGCCGAAGAGGAAGGTCGCCGCGCTGTTCGGCGCCAAGCGTCCGCCGGTCACGGCCGACAGCGAATCCTGATCACCGCGCGCCGAGGATCGCGAACACCGCCGGCACCTTGTCCGGCAGCGACTTCGGCGCCTGGCGCCATTGCTCGACCGTCGCCGTGTAGGTCCACGCGTCCTTCAGGCTCAGTCCGCAACTGACCGACAGCAGCGAGCCCGGCTTCAGCGCGGACATCAGCGCCTGCAGCAGCGCGCCGTTGCGATAGGGCGTCTCGATCATCAATTGCGTCTGCTGCTCGCGCGCCGAGAAGGCGTCGAGCGCCTTGATGCGCGCGGTCCGCTCGGCGGCGTCGAGCGGGAGATAACCCACGAAGGCGAAGCTCTGTCCGTTCAGGCCGCTGGCCGCCAGGGCCATCAGCAGCGAGCTCGGTCCGGTCAGCGGCACGACCTGCACCTTCGCCGCGTGCGCGGCGGCGACCAGCTTCGCGCCGGGATCGGCGACCGCGGGCATGCCGGCCTCCGAGATCAGGCCGATGTCGTGGCCGCCCATGGCCGGCTCCAGCAGCGCCAGCCAGAGCTTCTCTTCACTCGACGAGGCGATGACCGCGCCGGCCGCCGGACCGCGGCCCTTGGCCGGGCGGGGAAGTTCCTCGATGTGCTGCTCCTGCAAGGGCACCGCCAGCGGATGGATCGCGCCGACACGCTTCAGGAAGGCGCGGGTGGTCTTCGCGTTCTCTGCGGCCCAGTGCGTGATCGCCGCGGCCCGCGCGAGCACCGCGTCGGGCAGGACTTCGCGCAGGTCGACCTCCTGGCCGTTCATGCCGAAGTCGAGGGTGTTGGGAACGAGGAAGAGGCGGCCGCGGGTCATTGTTTTTCTCGGAAGACGGGTTCAGGAAAGCCGGTTCAGGGCAGCAGGCTCAGCACGTCCAGCCCGCCCTGGCGCAGCAGCGCGGCGGTGCGGATCAGCGGCAGCCCGATCAGGGCCGTCGGGTCGTCGGACTCGATCGCGTCCAGCAGTGCGATGCCCAGGCCTTCGGCCTTGGCGCTGCCGGCGCAGTCGTAGGGCTGCTCGGCGCGGAGATAGCGCTCGATGGCGTCATCGCTGAGTTCGCGGAAGCGGACGCGTACCGGGGCCAGGTCTTGTGCGACGAAGCCGGTCGCTTCGCAGACCACGGCCAGCGCCGTCTGGAACACGACCGTGCGACCACGCATGGCGCGCAGCTGCTCGACGGCACGCTCGTGCGTGCCCGGTTTGCCGATCGGTCGGCCGTCCAGGTCCGCGACCTGGTCCGACCCGATCACGAGCGCCTGCGGGAAGCGCTTCGCCACCGCGCGCGCCTTGGCCAACGCCAGCCGGCGGGCGAGGGCGTCGGGGGCTTCGGCCGACAGCGGTGTCTCGTCGACGTCGGGGGGCGCCGTCTCGAACGGCAGCCGCAGCCGTTCCAGCAACTCTCGCCGGTAGCGGGAGGTGGAGCCCAGGACAAGCGGGCGGACGGGCAGGGAAGCAGCGGTCATGGGGCGGGATTGTCCCATCGGGGCGGAGGCGGCTCGTACACTTGCGACCCATGAAACCGCGTTCGTTCGATCCATTGAAGCTCGATGTCGGAGTCTTTGCCCGGGAGGGCGGCACGCTGGAGGGCGAGTGGCCCGCGACCAGCCTGACGCGCCTGGCCGAAGCGGCCGCGCCCGAGTCCGATCCGGCCCAGTGGCCGCCCGTGTCCTGGTCCGCCCAGGGCGAGTTGCGCACGCCCAAGGGCGGCGAGCCGCAGGCATGGCTCGAGCTGACCGCCGAAGCGCAGGTCGCGGTGACCTGCCAGCGCTGCCTCCAGCCGGTCCGCGAGGACCTGACGGTGTCGCGCTGGTTCCGCTTCGTCAAGGACGAGGACATGGCGGCGGAGATGGACATGGACTCCGACGACGACGTCCTGGCGCTCCCGCGCCACCTGGACCTGCGCGAGCTGGTCGAGGACGAACTGCTCCTGACCTTGCCGGTCGTGCCGCGCCACGAGGTCTGCCCGGAGCCGTTGCCGCACGCGAACATCGAGGAAGACGAACTGCCGGCGGAAGAACGTCCCAATCCGTTCGCCGCGCTGGCGGCGCTGAAGAAGGGCTCCGGCGGCAAGGCGTGACACCGGTTCGGTGCTGTGCTATAGTTTCCGGCTTTCCCGGATCGAAGTGCGTCCACCCGAATGTTCCACCCGAATGTATCGGAGTGGCCGTGCGGCCCGGGACCGAGGCGTCGGTAGCGGAACATCCTTGTCGGATCCGCGGTACAGCTCGAGTTCTCTCGAGAGCCCGAGCAACCTCGAATCACCAGCCAGCCGAAGCCTTTAGGAGAATCAACCATGGCCGTTCAGCAAAACAAGAAGTCCCCCTCGAAGCGCGGCATGCACCGCTCGCACAACGCCCTGGTCACCCCGGGCACCGCGATCGAGCCGACCACCGGTGAAGTGCATCTGCGCCACCACATCAGCCCCAACGGCTTCTATCGTGGCCGCAAGGTGCTGAAGACCAAGGCCGACGCCGCCTGATCGATTCGATCAGCCGGTCCGGAGGGCTCCCCGAGGCCTCCGCCTGGTCGCACAAACAAGTAGAGCCCGGTTCCGCATCACGCGTCGCCGGGCTTTCGCGTTTTTGATCCTTCTCCGATCCCTCCCCCGGACGGGCGCCCCCTTCTTCCGGCAGCCGCCCGTTGTCGCGCACGCTTCTTGCGGGGTCGCTACAGTCGCACCTTCGACCGGTGTTCTTCTCAGGTTTCGATGACCGCAATTCCCGCCACCCGCTCATCGCCCTCCGCCGAGCCGCTCCGCCTG
Organism: Rubrivivax sp.; assembly: GCA_004210455.1. Taxonomy (GTDB): domain Bacteria; phylum Pseudomonadota; class Gammaproteobacteria; order Burkholderiales; family Burkholderiaceae_C; genus Roseateles. The sequence continues at coordinate 15,396 of SEFA01000013.1, forward strand.
GCGGTGGACTGCATGGGCGGCGACCACGGCCCCGCCGTCACCCTCCCTGCCTGCCAGGCCTTCCTCGCCGCGCATCCGCAGGCGGAGCTCGTGCTGGTCGGCCTGCCTGAGGCGCTCAAGGCCGCCGCGAGCTGGCCCCGCACGCGCATCGTCGCGGCCAGCGAGGTCGTCAGCATGGACGATCCCATCGAGGTCGCCCTGCGGCGCAAGAAGGATTCGTCGATGCGGGTGGCGCTCTCGCAGCTCAAGCCGGCCAAGGACGGCACGCCCGCTCAGGCGCATGCCTGCGTCTCCGCGGGCAACACCGGCGCGCTGATGGCAGTCGCCAAGTACCTGCTGAAAACGCTGGAAGGCATCGACCGCCCGGCCATCGCCACCGTGATGCCCAACCAGATCGGCGGCTTCACGACGGTGCTGGACCTGGGCGCCAACGTCGACTGCGGTCCGGAACACCTGCTGCAGTTCGCGGTGATGGGCAGCGCGCTGGTGTCGGCGGTGGACGGCAAGGAGAACCCGACGGTCGGCCTGCTGAACATCGGCGAGGAAATGATCAAGGGCAACGAGACGATCAAGCGCGCCGGCGAACTGCTGCGCGAGGCCGCCTCGCACGACCAGCTGAACTTCCACGGCAACGTGGAGGGCAACGACATCTTCAAGGGCACGACGGACATCGTCGTGTGCGACGGCTTCGTCGGCAATGTGGCGCTGAAGACGGCCGAGGGGCTGGCCAGCATGATCTCCAGCTTCATCAAGGCGGAGTTCACCCGCAGCTGGTGGACCAAGGTCATCGCGCTGCTGGCGATGCCGGTGCTGCAGCGATTCAAGGACCGCGTCGACCATCGCCGCTTCAACGGCGCGGCGCTGCTGGGCCTGCGCGGCCTGGTCTTCAAGAGCCACGGTTCCGCCGATGCCTTCGCCTTCGAGCAGGCATTGAACCGGGCGTATGATGCGGCCCGCAACCGGCTCCTGGACCGGGTTCACGATCGCATCGTCGCGACGCTGCAGGCGCTTCCCGCGCCTGCCAACGAGGAAGGCGGCGATGCTGGAGACACGGCGGCCACCGCCGCCCACGCTGCATGACCACTGCTTCCACGCGCCACGCCCGCATCCTCGGTACGGGCAGCCACCTGCCCGCGAACCGCGTCACCAACGCCGCCCTGGCGGACCGCCTGGCCCGCGACGGGATTGAAACCTCGCACGACTGGATCGTCGAACGCACCGGCATCCATGCCCGCCACTTCGCCGATCCGCATGTCACGTCCAGCGATCTGGCGTTGCCGGCTTCGTTGGCCGCACTGGCGTCCGCCGGCGTGCGCGCCGACGAGATCGACCTGATCATCGTCGCCACGTCCACGCCGGACATGGTGTTCCCCTCGACGGCCTGCCTGCTGCAGCAGAAGCTCGGCATCCACGGCTGCGCCGCCTTCGATGTGCAGGCCGTGTGCTCGGGCTTCGTGTATGCGCTGACGGTCGCCGACTCGATGATCAAGACCGGTGCCGCCACCAAGGCGCTGGTGGTGGGCGCCGAGGTGTTCTCGCGCATCCTCGACTTCAAGGACCGCACGACCTGCGTGCTGTTCGGCGACGGCGCCGGCGCCGTGGTCGTCGGTGCCAGCGACGAGCCCGGCATCCTCGCCAGCGAACTGCATGCCGACGGACGCCATGCCGACATCCTCTGCACGCCGGGCACCGTGTCCGGCGGCGATGTCCTCGGCCATCCGCTGCTGAAGATGGACGGCCAGGCGGTGTTCAAGCTGGCCGTGGGCGTGCTGGAGAAGGTCGCCCGCTCGGTCCTCGACAAGGCCGGCCGCACCGATGCCGATATCGACTGGCTGATCCCGCACCAGGCCAACATCCGCATCATGCAAGGCACGGCCAAGAAGCTGAAGATGCCGCTGGACAAGCTGATCGCCACCGTCGACGAGCACGGCAACACCTCCGCCGCGTCGATCCCGCTGGCCTTCGACGTCGCGGTGCGCGCCGGCAAGATCAAGCGCGGCGACACGGTGATGCTGGAAGGCGTCGGCGGCGGCTTCACCTGGGGCGCGGTGCTGCTGGATTTCTGATTCCCGACTTCCGACGCCGTCCAGGCGCCACTTCCCGCCTCCTTCACGGCAGCCGGAAGCGCGCGCGGCGGCGGCACGCCAGAGGCCGCGCGTCGGCCGCGCGCGCCTCTTCTTCCTCCCAGATCCTCCTGGATCGTCTCGGACTCGAACCATGAGCAAGAACTTCGCAATCGTCTTCCCCGGGCAGGGCTCGCAGTCGGTCGGCATGCTGGACGCCTGGGGCGATCACCCGGAAGTGGTGCGCACGCTGGCCGAGGCCTCGGCAGCGCTGGGCGAGGACATCGCCGCGCTGATCAAGGACGGCCCGAAGGAACAGCTGGACCTGACGACCAACACCCAGCCGGTGATGCTGACCGCCGGGATCGCCAACTACCGCGCCTGGATCGCCGAGACCGGCCTGGTGCCGTCGGCCGCCGCCGGTCACTCGCTGGGCGAGTACACGGCGCTGGTCGCCGCGGGCGCGCTCAGCCTGGCCGACGCGCTGCCGCTGGTGCACTTCCGCGCGCAGGCGATGCAGGAAGCCGTGCCGGTCGGCACCGGCGCGATGTCGGCCATCCTGGGCCTGGACGCTGCGGTGGTGCGCGAGGTCTGCCAGAAGATCGCCGCCGAATCGGGCGAGGTGGTCGAGGCCGTCAACTTCAACGATCCGAAGCAGACAGTGATCGCCGGTTCAAAGGCGGGCGTCGAGCAGGCCAACGAGGCCCTCAAGGCCGCCGGTGCGAAGCGCGCACTGCCGCTGCCGGTGTCGGCGCCCTTCCATTCCAGCCTGATGAAGCCGGCCGCCGAACGACTGCGCGAGAAGCTCGCCGCCGTGTCGTTCCAGGCCGCGGCCTTCCCGGTGATCAACAACATCGACGTCGCCGTGACCGACGACGCCCAGGCGCTGCGCGACGCGCTGTTCCGCCAGGCCTTCGGTCCGGTGCGCTGGGTCGAGGTCATGCAGGCGCTCAAGGCGCGCGGCTTGAGCACCGTCATCGAATGCGGCCCCGGCAAGGTGCTGGCCGGCATGGCCAAGCGCATCGACGCCGAGCTGGTCAGCGCCACGGTGCTGGACCCCGCCTCGCTGGCCGAGGCCAAGGCGCTCCTGGCCTGAGTCGCCGCAGGCACTGCCGTCTCCTCCTTCCGAATTCCTCCCGAGGTTCCTCATGTCCGACAACAAGTCCGATAGCAAGTCCGACAGCAAGCACGTGGCGCTGGTGACCGGCGCCAGCCGCGGCATTGGCCGTGCGATCGCGCTGACGCTGGCCCAGAAGGGCTTCACCGTGATCGGCACCGCCACCGGCGAGTCCGGCGCGCAGGCCATCACGGAAGCCCTGGCGCCGCACGGCGGCCGCGGCGCGGTCCTGAACGTCAACGACGGCGCGGCCGTCGATGCGCTGATCGATGCGATCGTCAAGCAGGACGGCGGCATCCAGGTGCTGGTCAACAACGCCGGCATCACCAAGGACCAGCTGTCCATGCGCATGAAGGACGAGGACTGGGACGCCGTCCTGGACACCAACCTGAAGGCCGTGTTCCGCGCCAGCCGCGCCGTGATGCGCCCGATGATGAAGCAGCGCTATGGCCGCATCATCAACATCACCTCGGTGGTGGGCGCCTCCGGCAACGCCGGCCAGGCCAACTACGCGGCCGCCAAGGCCGGCGTCGCGGGCATGACGCGTGCCCTGGCCCGGGAGCTTGGCAGCCGATCGGTCACCGTCAACTGCGTCGCCCCCGGCTTCATCGCCACCGACATGACCGAGGTGCTGCCCGAGGCGCAGAAGACCGCGCTGCTGGCCCAGATCCCGGCCGGCCGCCTGGGCGATCCGGCCGAGATCGCCCATGCCGTGGCGTTCCTGGCTTCCCCGGAGGCCAGCTACATCACGGGCGTGGAGCTGCACGTCAACGGCGGCATGTACATGAATTGAGGTGGATCCCGTCCCGCGCCAGCGGTGCGGGCGGCCCACCCACCGGATTCACCCGGCCGGTGTAGGGCTGATAGAGTGCGAGCGCGCGCCGTCTCCATCGTGGAAGGCGCGCCTCGGGAGGTCCGACTAGGGGCGCCACTCTAAGGCCTTAGAATCCCGGGTTGTTCTAGCAAACCACCCCCTCCTGGAGGAGTCATGAGCGATATCGAAGCACGTGTCAAGAAAATCATCGCCGAGCAGCTCGGCGTGCCCGAAGCCGATGTGACCAATGAAAAGGCCTTCGTCGCCGATCTGGGCGCTGATTCTCTGGACACCGTGGAACTGGTGATGGCCCTCGAAGACGAGTTCGGCATCGAGATCCCGGACGAAGAGGCCGAGAAGATCACCACCGTGCAACTGGCCATCGATTACGCGGTCAAGCACCAGAAGGCGTAAGCAAGCAGCATGAGCCGTCGTCGCGTCGTCGTCACCGGTCTCGGCCTGATCTCGCCCGTGGGCAACACGGTCGAGGAAGGCTGGGCCAACATCGTGGCTGGCAAGTCCGGCATCGACACCATCACCCGTTTCGATGCCTCGGTCCTCGCCTGCCATTTCGCGGGAGAGGTCAAGGACTTCAAGGTGGATGACTACATCCCCGCGAAGGAAGCCCGCCACATGGATACCTTCATCCATTACGGGCTGGCGGCCTCGCTGCAGGCGATCCGCGACGCGGGTCTGCCCACCGGCGACGCGCTCGATCCGGAGATGGCGGACCGCATCGGCGTGCTCGTCGGCTCCGGCATCGGCGGCTTGCCGATGATCGAGGAGACCCACGCAGAACTGACCAATCGCGGCCCGCGCCGCGTCAGTCCGTTCTTCGTGCCGGCCTCGATCATCAACATGATCTCGGGCCACGTCTCGATCAAGTGCGGGTTCAAGGGCCCGAACCTGGCCATCGTCACGGCGTGCACGACGGGCCTGCACAGCATCGGCACCGCCGGGCGCATGATCGAGGCGGGCGACGCCGACGTCATGGTCGCCGGCGGTTCGGAATCGACGGTGTCGCCGCTGGGCGTCGGCGGTTTCGCGGCGGCCCGCGCGCTGTCCACCCGCAACGACGACCCCAAGACCGCGTCCCGCCCCTGGGACAAGGATCGCGACGGCTTCGTGCTGGGCGAGGGCGCCGGCGTGCTGGTGCTCGAAGAGTACGAACACGCCAAGAAGCGCGGCGCCAGGATCTATGCGGAGCTGGTCGGCTTCGGCATGAGCGCCGACGCGTACCACATGACCGCGCCCGACGTGGACGGCCCGACGCGCTCGATGCGCAACGCGCTGCGCAACGCCGGGTTGAACGCGGACCAGATCCAGTACATGAACGCGCACGGCACGTCCACGCCCCTGGGCGATGCGAACGAGACCAATGCGATCAAGCAGGCTTTCGGCGCGCATGCGAAGAGCGGGCTGGTGGTGTCCTCGACCAAGTCGATGACCGGCCACCTGCTGGGCGGCGCGGGCGGCATCGAGTCCGTCTTCACCGTCAAGTCGCTGCACGACCAGATCGCTCCGCCGACGATCAACATCTTCAACCAGGATCCCGAGTGCGACCTGGACTACTGTGCCAACGAGGCGCGGAAGATGCCGATCGAGTACGCCGCGAAGAACAACTTCGGTTTCGGCGGGACGAACGGCACGCTGATCTTCAAGCGGATCTGACCGCGGATCTGCTGATCAGGTCGAGCACCTCCAGCAGATCGCGCACGAGACGGACGGCGCCCCATGACGCCGGACCGATCGACATCACGCCGGGCCACTGCCCGGCGTTTTTCATTGACGGACGATGCGCGGTGGGTGCGCGTGCAGCGCGCGGTGCTGTGCGGCGGCGTGGCGGCGGCGATCGTCGCGGCGTTGCTCCAGGCCGGTGTCGCCGACGGCATGCTCGCGTGGGCGGCGATCCTGCTCGCCGCCGTGGCGGGGGCCGCGTTGCCGGTCCGGTCGCGGGCGCAGGCCGTGCTGCGATGGGACGGTGCGCAGTGGTGGTGGCAGCGCGCGGGAGAGCCGCTTGCCGTTTCGCCGGACGTCGTCATCGACCTCGAACAATGGATGCTGCTGCGGCTGAACGCCGTCACTGATGCGGAAGGTGTTCGTGGTCGCGCGCCGCCCGAGCGCTGGATCGCGTTGTCGCGACGCGCGCACGAGGCGCAATGGGCCTCGCTCAGGCTCCACCTCTTTCTCGCTGCAGGCTGACACCATGTCGTTTCTGAATTCCGGGCATGATGTGGGCCTTCCGTTTTTGCATCGCCACCTGCGAGTGTTCATGCTCAATTCCGATCGCCCCTGTTCCCTTCGACGTCTCGCGCTGGCGCTCGCCGGCACCACTTTGATGAGCGCCTCGCTGGGCGCGGCCGCACAAGCGGCCCAGACCGCGACGAAGCCTGCGGCGCCCGCTGCCACCGCCACCGCCGCGACCCCGGTGACCGCGTCGGTGCCGGTCGCCGCCCCGGAACTGGCGCGCGCGCTGCCGGACTTCAGTGCCTTGGTCGAACAGGCGGGGCCGGCCGTGGTCAACATCCGGACTTCGGAAAAGGTCAAGGTCGCCAATGCGCAGATCGACGACCAGATGCGCGAACTGCTGCGCCGCTTCGGGATTCCCGTGCCGCCGCAGCGCCGCACGCCGCCGGGCGCTGCGCCAGCGCCCGCGCCGACCCCGGACGACGACGATGACGAGGACGCGCCGCAGCGTCGCGGCCTGGGTTCGGGCTTCGTGATCGGCGCGGACGGCTTCGTGATGACCAACGCGCACGTCGTCGACGATGCCGACGAGGTGACCGTCACGCTGACCGACAAGCGCGAGTTCAAGGCCAAGGTGGTCGGACTGGACCGCCGCACCGACGTCGCGGTGCTCAAGATCGATGCGAACAACCTGCCGATGCTGCGCATGGGCGACGTCAGCCGGCTCAAGGTCGGCGAATGGGTGATGGCCATCGGCTCGCCGTTCGGTTTCGACAACACCGTGACGGCCGGCATCGTCAGCGCCAAGGCGCGCGACACCGGCGACCTGCTGCCGCTGATCCAGACCGACGTCGCGATCAACCCGGGCAACTCCGGCGGTCCGCTGCTGAACCTGCGCGGCGAGGTGGTCGGCATCAACTCGCAGATCTACAGCCAGTCGGGCGGGTTCATGGGCATCTCGTTCGCGATCCCGATCGACGAGGCCATGCGCGTGGCCGACCAGCTGCGCGCCGGCGGCCGCGTGACGCGCGGCATGCTGGGCGTCTATCCGGACGACGTCAGCAAGGAAGTCGCGGAGGCCATCGGCCTGGGCAAGCCGCAAGGCGCGCTGATCAGCCGCATCACGCCGGCGGGTCCCGGCGAGAAGGCCGGACTGCAGCTCGGCGACGTGATCACCAGGTTCGACGGCAAGACCGTGGAGAAGGCGGTCGACCTGCGCCGCCTGGCCGCGGCGACCAAGCCCGGGACCAAGGTGCCGCTGCAGGTGTTCCGGCGCGGCGCCTACAAGGACCTGACCGCGACGCTCGACGCGCTGCCGGACGACCGCGCGGCGGCGACGCCGGAAGCGGAGGCGCCCGCGGCGGCCGGCGCTTCGGTCTGGGGTCTGACGGTCACCGAACTGACCGAGGCGCAACGCAAGGAACTGAAGGTCGACGGCGGTCTGCGCATCGATACCGTGGACGGCCCGGCCGCCCGTGCCGGTCTGAAGACCGGCGACGTGATCCTCTCGGCGAACAACGCCGAGGTGAAGACGGTCAAGCAGTTCCAGGCGGCGCTGGCCAAGCTGGAGAAGGGCAAATCGCTGCAGATGCTGGTGCGTCGCGGTGAGGTGGCGACCTACGTCGTGCTCAAGCCTGGCAAGGGCTGAATCGGGCATCGTCAACCCACCGCCGGCCTGGGGCTTTCCGCAATGCGGAAAAATTCAGCCGGCGGACTGCGACGCGGTGCACAAGTCGTCGTCGGTTGGTGCTTGCTAACGGTTGTGACCAAGGCGGGGATAGACGGGGTATTGGTGCCCCGCTCCGCTACAATCAAGCCGCGTTCGGGCAGCTTTGTCGCTGTTCCGACGGTGAATCGGAAGGCATCATTTTGATGGGCTCAGCGATCCACAGGATGTCCCCGCGTTTTGTGGATAACCTGTGTACAAAATTGCTGTTGGCGAAGGGCAACGCGCGAGAAGCTCGCATCCATGCGGTTTCCAGGGCGGGGCTTTTGGCTACAATGAAAGCCCAACAAGCAGTTGCCATACGTTTTGTTGGAAGGCGCGTCACCGTTTAGACGTGCCTTTTTTTTATGTCTTGCTCAGGTCCTGCGAAGGTCCCTGCATCACCGCCCCGGCCGACCGTCCCCAGCATGTTCAGCATGCATCAGCGTGCTCCGCTCGAGCGCGCTTGAGGTGGCGGACACAGCGCGCGGTCTCCGTCCGAGTCCATGAAGCACATCCGCAATTTCTCCATCATTGCCCACATCGACCACGGCAAGAGCACCTTGGCCGACCGGATCATCCAACGCTGCGGCGGGCTGTCCGACCGGGAGATGGAAGCGCAGGTGCTGGACTCGATGGACATCGAGCGCGAGCGCGGCATCACGATCAAGGCGCAGACCGCCGCGCTGCAATACAAGGCGGCGGACGGGCAGGTCTACAACCTGAACCTGATCGACACCCCGGGACACGTGGACTTCTCTTATGAGGTCAGCCGGTCGCTGTCCGCGTGCGAAGGCGCGCTGCTGGTGGTCGACGCCAGCCAGGGCGTCGAGGCGCAGACGGTGGCCAACTGCTACACCGCGCTGGAGCTCGGCGTCGAGGTCGTGCCGGTCCTGAACAAGATGGACCTGCCCTCCGCCAATCCGGACGGCGCGAAGGCGGAGATCGAGGAAGTCATCGGCATCGACGCCACCGACGCGATCCCGTGCTCCGCCAAGACCGGCATGGGCATCGACGAGATCATCGAAGCCGTCATCGCCCGCATGCCGCCGCCCAAGGGCACGGTCGAGGCCCCGCTGCGCGCGATGATCATCGACTCCTGGTTCGACAACTACGTCGGCGTCGTGATGCTGGTCCGCGTGGTGGACGGCACGCTCAAGAAGAACGAGCGCATCCGCATGATGGCGACGAACGCCATCTACCCGGCCGAACACCTGGGCGTGTTCACGCCCAAGTCGGAGAAGCGCGACCAGCTCAACGCGGGCGAGGTGGGTTTCATCATCGCCGGCATCAAGGAACTGTCCGCGGCGAAGGTGGGCGACACCATCACGCTGGAAAAGAAGCTGCCGAACAACCTGGGCCCGGCCGCCGAGGCGCTGCCCGGTTTCAAGGAGATCCAGCCGCAGGTGTTCGCGGGCCTGTACCCGACCGAAGCCAGCGAATACGACCAGCTGCGCGACGCGCTGGAGAAGCTCAAGCTGAACGACGCGTCGCTGCGTTTCGAGCCGGAAGTCTCGCAGGCGCTGGGCTTCGGCTTCCGCTGCGGCTTCCTCGGCCTGCTGCACATGGAGATCGTGCAGGAGCGCCTGGAGCGCGAATTCGACCAGGACCTGATCACGACCGCGCCCAGCGTGGTCTATGAGGTCCAGCTGGGCGACGGCGAAGTCATCGAGGTGGAGAACCCCTCGAAGATGCCGGAGCAGAGCAAGATCGCCGAGATCCGCGAGCCCATCGTGACGGTCCACCTGTACATGCCGCAGGAGTACGTCGGCGCGGTGATGACGCTGGCCAACCAGAAGCGCGGCGTGCAGCTGAACATGGCATACCACGGCCGCCAGGTCATGCTGACCTACGAGATCCCGCTGGCCGAGATCGTGCTGGACTTCTTCGACAAGCTGAAGTCGGTCTCGCGCGGCTACGCGTCAATGGACTACGAGTTCAAGGAATACCGCGCCTCCGACGTCGTCAAGGTCGACATGCTGATCAACGGCGACCGCATCGACGCGCTGTCGCTGATCGTGCACCGGGCGCAGTCGCAGTTCCGCGGACGTCAGGTCGCGGCCAAGATGCGCGAGATCATCCCGCGCCAGATGTACGACGTGGCCATCCAGGCGGCCATCGGCGCCAACATCATCTCGCGCGAGAACATCAAGGCCTTGCGCAAGAACGTGCTGGCAAAATGCTATGGCGGCGACATCAGCCGCAAGCGCAAGCTGCTGGAGAAGCAGAAGGCCGGCAAGAAGCGCATGAAGCAAATCGGTTCGGTGGAGGTGCCGCAAGAAGCCTTCCTGGCCATCCTCCAAGTCGAAGAATAAGTTTCCGCATGAAAGCCATGAGCGCACTGACCGGGTTGCTGTATGTGACCCTGATCGCCTACCTGGGCGGCTGGTACCAGGGCTACTGGAACGGCAACTTCTCGCTGCTGCTGCTGATCCTGACCACGGTGACGCTGGCGTACTGGCTGGCCGAGCGCTTCCACTTCCAGCCCTCGCGCGAACGCGCGGCGGCGCAACTGGCGAAGAACGACGAGCAGCGCCGCGCGTCGCTGGCCGCGCAGGGCATCCAGCGCGTCGACGGCGACGTCGAGGGCGCCCGCGAGGAGATCCTGCGCCAGCCCTGGTGGCTGGACTGGACCGCCGGCCTGTTCCCGGTGATCCTGATCGTCTTCCTGCTTCGCTCGTTCATGTTCGAGCCATTCAAGATCCCGTCCGGCTCCATGGTGCCGACGCTGCTGATCGGCGACCTGATCCTGGTCAACAAGTTCCATTACGGCGTGCGGCTGCCGGTGATCAACAAGAAGATCATCGACAACAACGACGTGGCGCGCGGCGACGTGGTCGTCTTCCGCTACCCGCAGACGCCCAGCGTCGATTACATCAAGCGCGCCGTCGGCCTGCCCGGCGACGAGATCGCCTACCTGAACCAGAAGCTGTATGTGAACGGCAAGCAGGTCGAGACGGTGTCGCAGGGCGAGTTCTTCGACGAGGATCCGAGCTCGATGCGCTTCCGGCCGCGCTACACGGAAAAGCTGGGGGCGGTCGAACACCAGATCCTGGTGGACGTGCAGTCGCAGGGCAACATCCGCAAGCAATATGACTTCCCGTACAGCGAGAACTGCAAGTACACGCTGGAAGGCGTGACCTGCAAGGTGCCGGCCGGCCATTACTTCATGATGGGCGACAACCGGGACAACTCGATGGACTCGCGCTTCTGGGGCTTCGTGCCGGATGAGAACATCGTGGGCCGCGCCTTCGTGGTCTGGATGAACTTCGGCAGCCTGAAGCGCATCGGGCGTATCCAATAATTTTGGCTGACACACTGGCTGACCCCAGTCCGGCAGACGATCGACTACTCTGTTCCAACGACAAACACCGGAGCGACGCGTGATGAGGGCACGGAAGATTCAACGGGGCATCAGCCTGCTGGGACTGATGTTCTGGGCGGTGATCATCGGTGGCGGATCGGTGATCCTGCTGCGCGTGGTGCCGACGGTGATGGAGTACTACACCATCCAGCGGGCGATCGAGAAGATCGCCCGAGACGCGCCCCCGACGGTGGCGGAGGCGCGCAACCAGTTCCAGCGCACCAAGGACATCGAGTATTCGATCGTCAGCGTCGAGCCGGCGGACTTGATCATCACCAAGGTCGATGACAAGGTGAAGATCAGCTTTGCCTACGACAAGGAAGTACCCTTGTTCGGCCCGGCCTTCCTGGTGATCAAGTACAAAGGCAGTACCCGCTGACCGTCCTGAACCTTCCTTCCCACCTCCGTCCATGACCCCGCAAGCGCTCGACGCCCTCCAGCAACGCCTCGGCTACCGCTTCACGCAGCCGGGTCTGCTGCAGCGCGCGCTGACGCATCGCAGCTTCGGTCAGCAGCACAACGAACGCCTGGAATTCCTCGGCGATGCGGTGCTCAACCTGACGGTGTCGGCCATGCTGTTCGACCGCTTCGCCGGTTCCGACGAAGGCGATCTGACCCGCATCCGGGCCCACCTGGTGCGCGAGGACAGCCTGCACCGCCTGGCGCTGGTGCTGCAGATGCCGGAGGCGCTGCGCATGAGCGAGGGCGAGGCCCGTGGCGGCGGCGGTCAGCGCCCGTCCATCCTGGCGGACGCGCTGGAGGCCGTGATCGGCGCGGCGTTCCTGGACGGCGGCTATGAGGCCGCCCGCGAGATCGTGCGCGGGCTGCTGGGCGAGACCATCGCCGCCAGCGGCATCGAGCAGTGGGCCAAGGATTCCAAGACGGCGCTGCAGGAGTGGCTCCAGGCGCGCAAGCTGCCGGTGCCGTCCTATCGCATCGCCGAGACGCGGGGTCAGGCCCACGCGCAGACCTTCACCGTCGAATGCGAAGTGGCCTCGCTGACGCTGTCGCGCCGCGGCGAAGGGCGCTCGCGCCGGATCGCCGAGCAGGAGGCCGCCCGGCAGGTGCTGGACGAACTGCTCGCCGGCGACCGGCCCGGCACCGGCCTGCGCGACTGACGCGGAGCCCGCGATGAACGCCCCCAGCACGCCGAGGACGCCAAAGCCGACGTCCTCGTCCGATTCCATTTCCGATGCCATTTCCGCATCCCCTTCTGAATCCGTTGCCCTTCCCCCTGTTTCCGAGGACCCTGATCTGAACGCCCCGCACGACCCCGCCACGCCGCACGACGCCACGCCACACGCCGCCGACGCTCCGCCGGACCAGGACGCCGACGCGCGCGCCCACAAGGAAGGCGAAGCAGGCGAGGAAGGCGAAGACCTCGACGAGGACGATGGCGGCGAGGACCTGCCCGAGATCCAGGGCGGCATCGGCGCGATGCCGTACGAGGGCGACCTGCGCTGCGGCCTGATCGCGATCGTCGGCCGGCCCAACGTCGGCAAGTCGACGCTGCTGAACGCGCTGGTGGGGCAGAAGGTCTCGATCACCTCGAAGAAGGCGCAGACGACGCGCCACCGCATCACCGGTGTGCGCACCGTCGACGAGGCGCAGTTCGTCTTCGTCGACACGCCCGGCTTCCAGACCCGGCACAGCAGCGCGCTGAACCGCAACCTGAACCGCACCGTCCAGGGCGTGCTGGCGGATGTGGACCTGGTGCTGTTCGTGGTGGAGGCGGGCCGCTTCGGCCTGGACGACGCGAAGGTGCTGTCGCTGCTGCCGAAGGACAAGCCGGTCGTCCTGATCGCCAACAAGCTGGATGCGGTGACCCGGCGCGCCGAGATGATGCCCTGGCTCAAGAGCATGCAGGAGCGCCGCAACTTCATCGAGTTCGTGCCGCTGTCGGCCAAGAAGGACTCGGACGTGCAGCGCCTGTTCCAGATCCTGAAGCCCTACCTCCCGAACCAGGAATGGTTCTACGAGGAAGACGCGCTGACCGACCGCAGCGAGAAGTTCATGGCCGCGGAAATGATCCGCGAGAAGCTCTTCCGCCTGACCGGCGACGAGCTGCCCTACGAAGCCACGGTGATCATCGATCGCTGGGAAGAGGAGGGGAACCTGCGCCGCATCGCCGCGACCATCGTGGTCGAGCGCGACGCGCAGAAGGGCATGATCATCGGCCAGGGCGGCGAGCGCCTGAAGCGCATCGGCTCCGAGACCCGCCAGGAACTCGAGAAGCTGTGGGACGCGCGCGTGTTCCTGGAGCTCTGGGTGAAGGTGCGGTCGGGCTGGGCCGACTCCGAAGAGCATCTGAGAAGCTACGGTTACGAGTAAGGCCCATGGCCACACGCGCCCCGAAGCCGCCCGCCACGCAGGCGGCTTTTGTTTTGCATCACTACGACTGGAGCGAGACCAGCCTCGTGCTGGACCTGTTCAGTCGCGAACACGGCCGGCTGGCGGTGGTCGCCAAGGGCGCGAAACGGCCGTATTCGCAGCTGCGATCGGTGCTGCTGCCCTTCCTGCGGCTTCAGGTGACGCTGTCCAAGCCGTCGAAGATGAACGAGGACGGCGCGGCCGAGGTCCAGTCGCTGCGCGGCGCGGAGTGGGTCGGCGGGCAGACGCTGCCCAGCGGCGCGGCGCTGTTCAGCGGCTACTACGTCAACGAACTGCTGCTGAAGTTCCTGCCGCGCCAGGATGCGCAGCCCGAGCTGTTCGATGCCTACGCGGCCTTGCTGCCGCAACTGACCTCCGTGGACGACGCCCACGCGGCGCTGCGCGCCTTCGAGCTGAAGATGCTCGCGATCTGCGGCCTGCTGCCCGACCTGAGCGTGCTCTCGACGACGCAGGCGCCGCTGGATCCGGAGCGGCTCTACATGCTCGCGCCGGAGTCGGGCGTCATCGTGCCGACACACGACGCCCCCCAGCTGACGGGCCAGGCGTTCATCCAGCTCCAGGCGGCGCTGCTGCACGGCAGCCAGGCGGCGCTGCAGCAGGCCTGCGAACAGGCGGGTCCGGCGTTGAAGCCGTTGTCGCGCGCGTTGCTTCACTATCATCTGGGGCATCGTCCATTGCGGACGCGGCAAGTGCTGCTCGACGTCCAGAAGCTGCTCACATGAATCCGCTGATCGCTCCCGAATCCGGCCGCCACGATGCGCGATGCGCGCTGTCGGTCAACGTCAACAAGGTCGCGCTGCTGCGCAACACCCGGCACCTGGGCATTCCCAGCGTGACGCGGGCGGCGCAGCTGTGCCTGGAGGCCGGCGCGCAGGGCATCACGGTGCATCCGCGGCCCGACGCGCGCCACATCCGCGCCGACGACGTGCGGGATCTGGCCGCGCTGATGAAGTCCTGGCCGCAGGCCGAATACAACATCGAAGGCAATCCGACGCAGAACCTGATGGATTTCATCCGCGAGACGCGGCCGCACCAGGCGACCTTCGTACCCGACAGCGAGGACCAGTTCACTTCCGACCACGGCTGGAACCTGCCGGCGGACGCCGAACGGCTGCGTCCGATGATCGCGGAGTGCAAGTCGCTGGGCGTGCGGGTGAGCCTGTTCATGGACCCGCTGCCGGAGGCGATGGCGCACGTGGCCGCGCTGGGGGCGGACCGCATCGAGCTCTACACCGAGACCTGGGCGAGCGCCTTCGGCACGCCGCGCGAGGCCGAGACGGTGGCCGCCTTCGCGGCGGCCGCGCGCGCGGCGTTGGCGCAAGGCCTGGGCATCAACGCCGGCCACGACCTGAACCGCGACAACCTGACGCGCTTCCTGCGCGAGGTGCCGGGGGTGTCCGAAGTCTCGATCGGCCACGCGCTCATCGCGGACGCGCTGGAACTCGGCTACACCGAGGCGGTGCGCGACTACCAGCGCTGCATCCAGCGCGCGTACGTCTGATTGCACTTCCGCACTCAACGTCCACACGGCGGGCACGAAGCGCGCACGCGAGGCGCATGAAAGGGTCGCGATGATCTACGGCATCGGCACGGACGTCTGCGACATCCGGCGCATCCGGGAGACTTTCCAACGGCGCGGCGTCCGTTTCGCCGAGAAGGTGCTGGGCCCGCACGAGATCGAGGTGTTCCGCGAGCGGTACGCCAAGGTCGAGGCACGGGGCATCGCCTACCTGGCGACGCGGTTCTCGGCCAAGGAGGCGTTCTCGAAGGCGATCGGCATGGGCATGCGGATGCCGATGACCTGGCGCGCCTGCGAGATCGTCAAGGCGCGCAGCGGCAAGCCGGGGATCCAGCTGCACGGTGCGCTGGCCGAATGGTTCGAAGCTAAGGGGCTGAGCGCGCATGTCAGCGTGAGCGACGAGACCGACTATGCGACGGCGTTCGTCGTCGTCGAGATGCGCGATTGACGCGATTGACGCGATTGAAAATGAAAGAGACACAGTCAATGACCGAGCACCTGCATTCGCCCGTGATCCTGGACATCGCCGGCACGACGCTGACGGCGGACGATCGCCGCCGGCTGGCGCATCCGCTGACCGGCGGGATGATCCTGTTCGCGCGCCACTTCGAGAACCGCGCGCAGCTGACGTCGCTGTGCGCCGAAGCGAAGGCGATCCGTCCCGATCTGCTGATCGCGGTCGACCAGGAGGGCGGTCGGGTCCAGCGTTTCCGCACGGACGGCTTCACGGCGCTGCCGGCGATGCGCGCGCTCGGCGAGCTGTGGATGGACGACGCGATGCGCGCGATCCAGGCCGCGACGGCGACCGGCCTGGTGCTGGCGCTGGAGCTGCGCGCCTGTGGCGTCGACATGAGCTTCGCGCCGGTGCTGGACCTGGACCACCAGGATGCCGGCCGCCAGTCGATCAGCGCGGTGATCGGATCGCGCAGCTTCCACAGCGATCCGCGCGTGGTGAGCCTGCTGGCGCAGAGCCTGATGCAGGGCCTGGCCCTGGCGGGCATGGCGAGCTGCGGCAAGCACTTCCCGGGACACGGCGCGGTGAGCGTCGATTCCCACGTGGGGGTGCCGGTGGACACGCGCTCGCTGAAGGCGATCCTGGCGGAAGACGTGCGGCCCTTCGAGTGGCTGAGCCTGAGCCTGTCGGCGGTGATGCCGGCGCACGTGATCTACCGCAAGGTGGACAGCCGGCCGGCGGGTTTCAGCCAGCGCTGGCTGCAGGACATCCTGCGCGACCGGCTCGGCTTCGCCGGCGCGGTCTTCAGCGACGACCTCGGCATGGCCGCGGCGCGCGTGATTGAAGGTCGTCCGGTGGGCTACACCGAAGCGGCGCTCGCCGCGCTGGGCGCGGGCTGCGATCTGGTGCTGCTGTGCAACCAGAGCCAGGAGCAGGGCGGCCGCGCGATCGACGAGCTGCTCGACGGCCTGACCGACGCGCAGGCGAAGGGCTCGTGGGCCCCGGCGATCGACAGCGAGGCCCGCCGCGCGGCGCTGGTGCCGCAATCGGCGCCGTTGACGTGGGATGAGCTGATGCTGGCGCCGAGGTATCTGGAGGCGCTGGCGCGCCTGCCTTGATTTGCCTGGACGGGCCGCTCAGTGGCAGTTGACCGAGCGGATGGTCATCATGGCGCCGGGTTCCTTGCGCATGATGGCCGTGCACTGGGTGTATCCGGCGATCGGCCGGGTCAGAACGAGGCGGGTGCCCGTATAGCTGCAGATCGCGAGCGGGCGATCGAGCGCGGCCACGTTCCAGATCAGCGTTTCGGTGACGCCACCCTTGGCGTCGCGCTGGGTCTTCACGTCGTCGTGGATGGCGCCTTGGTGCTCTTCAATGGGCCCTTGGTTGATCCGGAACCCGCCCAGGTCGTGCTTCGCCTGAGGCGTCTCGCGCGAGGCCGTGAACCCGTCAGGGACCTCTGCGGCTTCCTGCTTCGTCGAGGCCCATTCGGTGGGGCAACTGAAGGGCGCGGGCGCGGCGCAAGCTTGAAGGCCCGTGAGGGCCAGAAGCAGTGCGATGGCGGTCTTGCATTGAGACATGGCACCATTGGACGCTGAGCGAATCCATAGGCTGAAGTCGAAGGTCATTTCGTGCTCAGCAGAAATGAAACAGCCCGAAACGGCGATGCACATGCGCGAAGGTCCGATTGATATTTCGCTGCCGATCTACCGTCACGTCGATCCCGACGGGGCGCTGCGCACGCTCGCGGCGCGTGCGCCATTCCGCGCAGTCATCGTGGCCGAAGTCCCAGTGACGCCCGCTCAGCAGAATCGCATCAGCGACTGGCTCGTCGCCGAAGGCTGCCTCTACGCCATGGCGTGGGGCGTGGCCGCAAGCAGTTGGGACGATGCCATCGATTGGGCCAACATCGCAAAGTTCAGCGGCACCGCTGTGCCGGAGAGTGGCTTCGTCATGACCACCTGGCATGACGAGGAGACGCTGAGCGAGGTGTTCGACTACGCAGTCCGCTGCGCAATTCATCCCACTGAAGCGTTGGACGAATTGATCGTTGTGCATGTGGCCGGCTCCGCCGATCCCGGGCGCATCCAATCCGCCTATCGAGCTGTACGTCCTCGTGATCACAAGGAGCATCCATGAAGAGCAATGGTTTCCGTTTAGACCGCGCCATCGCGCGACGATTGGCCATCGCGGCGCTGGTCATGTTCGCCGCCTCCTCTGCGCATGCGCTGGACTGCGCCAACGCCGTGAGCACCGTCGACATGAACGACTGCGCCAAACAGGAGCAGCAGCTGGTCGAGAGGCAGCTCAACGAAATCTATCGCCGCGTGCTGGCGGAAACGCCCGCCAAGCTCGGCGGCGCGAAGCCGGCGAAGCCGAAGGACAGCCTTGTCGCCGCTCAGCGCCTGTGGGTGAAGTTCCGCGAGGCCGATTGCAAGGCGGTGCTCGACCTGTGGTCTGAAGGCTCGATCCGCAACCTGCAGCACCTTGGGTGTATGCGCGAGCACGCGCAGTTGCGCATCAAGCAGTTGGAGGCCTTCAAGACGCAGCCCTAACACGGACGAATCGGCCGCTTGATGTTTGTGCGACTGATTCCGAAATGAATCAAGCGGATGAGGTGCCAAACGGACGCATCCCGGATGCGGGTACGGGATTCTGCTGCATCCAGGTCAACGCCTTGACATCCTCCAGCACGGCTCTCAGGAAGGCAGCATCCCAGGAGTTTTTTCCCATTGGTCCGATCGTGGATTGCAGCTCCCTTTCAATATCTTGGCGGAGGCTGTCGACGCTCGCGCAGTGAACGGCCTTGCCTCGCCAAAGCGTCCATTTTGCCGACAATGTTTCGTTGAAACGTTCTTCATTGATACAAGTCGAGATCTGCTTCGTGACGCGCTGGAGAACATCACCCTTCAAGTGGCCAAGGGCTGCCGGGGTGAAGGTCACGCTAATATAGGGCGGCTCAATGTTGGCTGTGAGAAGAGCTTCGTTGTAGGCTGGTCCGTCGAAATAGGGGTGAATCAGCGGCACAACGGTACCTGGTCCATTGGCGTGACGCCCACGCTTGGAATTGCAGGTGACACAGGAAGGAATCAGGTTCCAGCTGAAGACGGTGAATTCGGCAAACGAGGACCGGGGTAGATAATGTTCGAGCGAGGTGGGCCCCGCGTTGCCACAAAGGGGGCAATGGCTCAACCCTTTGGCAGCGCGATAAGTCGTGATCCATTGCAGGCCGTCGCGCTTGCGAGCAGCGCGATACCAACCTTCCAGCTCGGTGCAAATGGGTTCGGCAAGTCCAAGCGGGGCTAGCACTCTGGGGTCGCCGGACTTCGCTTTGTATTTCTCGTAGCACTCATAGATGTCGGAGACATGGGGGTCGCAAAGAGATGAATTGCTAGCCAGAAGTTGAAGGGCAAGTTCGTCATCGACCGGGGTTGGAATGAGCGTGCGCATCGAGGTTCAATCCTGACTGATGTTGCCGCCGAGCTTCATCAGCATTGCTATCCTGGACAACATTTCCGGGCTCAGCACTTGAGCGTAGCGCTCGATGACTTTTTCAAGCGGCAGACCTTCTTTGACGACCTGATTGGCAATTGCTAGGTGAAACTTCTTTGCAGTGGCGTCTCCAAATACTGCCTGGGAGATGTTGTCGACACTGGCGCCGAGCGTGCGGAGATAGACTTCATTCTCCATGGGGCCGTCGTCTTCGACGGTGTAGACGTGCGTGCAGTGAGTCGGAACCTCACGCACCACATAAGCGGAGTGAGTGGCAATCAGCGCAATGGATTTTGTTGCGGTGAGAACCCCATACAGCAAGGTCATGAAGTCACACACCAGATTGGGATGTAAGTGCGTCTCTGGCTCGTCAAGAATGACGAGGGTGCCTTCGTCGATGTAGCTCAGGAAGTTGACCGCGAATCTGAAGAAGACCCGGTGCCCGGAGCTGAGCTCGATCCATTCGTCATGGGATCGGAATCTCACTTCCCGCTCGAAATCCACAGCCGCCAACACGGTCAACTGTTGCTTCTCGCCACGTGATTGAATTTTCTGAAGACTGATCCAGTACTCACCATCATCTTCAAGAACGCCAGAAAGCGTCTTGGCGGATGGGGTGAGAGGAATCATCGTGCTCGCACCGATGTGCTGGGTCAGTGCCGTGGTCAGCAAGGTCAAACGACTCTTCTCTTCCGGTCCCAGCCCATCCGTGCTTCTGAAGATGTCGATTAGCAGGCGAGTCGCGTTGTTTGGCTGCGTCGGCAAAGCGGCCGTTGAAATCGACGCTCGTTGAGCGTCTCCATTGCGATCGTTCAGATTCGCGAACACGTATTCAAACGAAGCCTCGGGACGCGTATTCGCCGGGAAGCTGGATCCGCCATCAAAAGAGAAGCAGAGCACCCTGCGGAAGTTCGGACCTTCAAAGGTGGATGCCTCGCGCGTCGACGAAGGCGTGCTGTTGAAGCTTGTTCCAGTATCAATGTTTTCTGTGCGGCGCCCCAGTTCGAGAACGAGTTCTCGCAGCAGTCGTGTCTTCCCGCAGCCGTTCTTTCCTATCAGGCAGTGGATTCGATCATCGATGACCGAAGAGTCGCCCTTGAGGAACGTTCCAGTGAACGTGTGCGGACCTCCCTGGAATCCATTGAGATGACAGCAGAAGCGGAAGTCCTGCTTGGCGTCTTCCAGCAGTTCTGGCGGGTTCGCGAGCAGATAGCGGCCGCCTCGATGCAGGGCCTGATAAGCGGAGCCTCGGCGCATGAAGCCCAGGGAAAAGCCCTCGGAGCGCATGAGCGCGCTCGATGTCTCTTTGTCGAGGAGATCGATCTCCGTCAAGCTCAACAGCTCATTGAAAGCCGCGAGTATCTGGCGGCGCTCGGCCTGATCGGCGACAAGCGCCGCGAGGTCACGATAAGCGTTGGCACCTTGGAGCAGAGTGATGAAGCGAGGACGCCCTGCCTCGTCCAAAGGGGAGATCGAGGCGGCTGGTTCTTTGGCGGGAATCATGGTGTCCAGCCATGATGCAAAGCTGTATCCGGACGGCGCGATCTTTGTCCAGTCGATCGGCATGACCAATGCACGGCGGACAAACGGTTCGCTTTGATTCGGTAGCTGAATGCTCAGCAGCGCGTGGTAGTTGTGGCTGAAATCGTTCCAGTTGATGTCCGTGGGCGTCAATGTGACTGACGGTTCATTGGGATTGAAGCTTTTGCCGGGACGGGCGAGATAGAGTGCAATGTCCATGTCGACTCCCTTTTCATCTTTATTCTTGAACGCCCAGTCTATGGGCTGATCGGATGCCGACCGGGCTTGTCTGTTCGATCAGTGGCTCGCACCGGCTAGACTCACGTTGGTAGTCACCCACAACGATTCGATCAGGGAGCGGGCCAGCATGACGCTGACCATGGAGGGCGTGCTGGCGCTGGCGCCGGACGAGGCATCGGCGAAGGCCGCGCGAGGGCTGACCTCGCCGGCCAAATGGCCGTTGCTCGGCGCCGATGACGCCGCCGTCTGGGGCGAATGCCAGGGCAGCGGCTCCAAGCCTTACCAGACGCAGGTCGACCTCAGCGGTCCCGCCTTCCGCTGCTCCTGTCCCAGTCGGAAATTCCCCTGCAAGCACGGCCTCGCGCTGCTGATGCTGAGGGCGCAGGACGCCTCCCGCTTCGCCGCCGCGGAGCCCCCCGCCTGGGTCGCCGAATGGATCGCTTCACGCGGCGAACGCGCGCAGAAGAAGGAAGAGCGCGACCAGAAGGCCGTCGAGCGCGCGACCGAGCGCGCCGCGCAGATCGCCGACGGCGTCGATCCCGCGCAGGCGGCGTCGGCGCTTGCCGATCCCGACAACGCGCTCAAGCGCGAGTCGCAACGGTGGCGTCGCATCGAGGAAGCGTCCGCTGAACTGCAGCGCTGGCTCGGCGATCAGATCGGTCGCGGACTCGGCGCGCTCGACGACGCGGCGATCCGCGGCTGGCGCACGATGGCGGCGCGCATGGTGGATGCCCAGGCGCCCGGCCTCGGCCAGCGCATCGCCGCCGCCGCGGACGGATGGCGCGTCGGCGCCGACTGGCCGGAACGCACGCTCTCACGCCTCGGTCTGCTGCAGCTCGCCTGCGAGGGCCTCGCCCGTCGCGAGACGTTGCCGGAGCCCGTTCAAGCCGATCTGCGCACCGTCTGCGGCTGGCCGCTCGACCAGGCCGAGGTGCTCGCGGCCGGGGAGCGCGTCGCCGACCGCTGGGCGGTCCTCGGTGTGATCGTCGAGGAGCGCGAAGGCCGCCTGAATGAGCGCCGCGTCTGGCTGCACGGCGAGCGCTCGGGCCGGCGCGCGTGGCTGCTCGATCACGCGCACGGCGGCCGTGGTTTCGAAGGCATGTGGCTGCCCGGCATCGCCGCGGATCTGACGCTCGCCTTCTATCCCGGCAACGCCCCGCTGCGCGCACTGATCGCCGACGCTTCGCCACCGCCGGAGCCCGAGGGTTCCGTCAACACGGTGCGTCTTGCCGGATCCGAATCCTGGCAGGACGAATGGCAGCGCGTGGCCGAACGCGTGGCCGCCCATCCCTTCGCGATGCTGCATCCGGTCGTGCTCGCGAACGCGACGCCGGTCGCCGCCGATGCCGGCCCCCATCTGACCGCCGATCACCGCGCCGTGCCGCTGCTGGTTGGTGATGCCGACTGGTGGTCGCTGATGGCCGTCGCCGGCGGTCATCCACTCGCCGTCATGGGCGAATGGGACGGCCGTGCGTTGCGCCCGCTCACCGCCTGGCAGTCTGGAACGAAGGGCCCCGTGTGGTCGAGGAGTGCCGCATGAGCGCCTGGAAGCCGCTGCTGCCCGTGGCGATGGTGGGGACGGACCGACAGTCCGGTCCTCTGCCCGAATGGCCCGGTGAGATCGGCGCGCTCGTTGCACAAGTCGGTCAAGTCGTGTCGCCCGGACAGGCTGCGCCTGGCACGCAGGCCGCGCCGCCCGCCAGTGTCGTCGAGGGACCGGCGGGTCAGGTCTTGCGCACGATGGCCGTCATCGCGACTTGCGACGCCGCGGGCACGCAGGACCGCATCTGGACCGCACCGCCCACGGAACCTGCGGCCGTCGACCGTCTCGCGGTCGTTCCCGAGCGCCTCGATGGGATCGAGGGCGTCGCCGGCTCGCCGCGCACGCTATTGCGCTGGGCGCTGACCGAAGCGCCCACGCGACTTCAGCAGTTGGCGTTCGTGGCACTGGCCGAGGCGGATCTGCGCCTGCCCGAGATGCTGCTGCCGCTGGCGCTGGACGCCGGACGACGCGCCGTCGCACTGCGCGCGCCGTTGCTGCCGGTGCTCGGCGAGCGCGGGCTGTGGCTGGCGCGTCAGCGCGAGGACTGGCATTACGCCGCGGGTGCCGGCGGTGACGCGCCCGGCGAGACCCAGTGGACCGACGGCACGCTGGAGCAACGCCGTGCCTTCCTTGCCCGCGAGCGGGCCGCCGACGCCGCCGCGGGGCGACGACGCCTGGAGGCCGCGCTGACGGAACTCTCCGCGAAGGAGCGCGCCGATCTGGTGGCACAACTGGCGGTCGGACTCGAGATGGACGACGAGTCGCTCCTCGATCGGCTGCGCGCCGACCGCAGCCGTGAGGTGCGCGACGTCGCGCTCGCCCTGCTGCTGCGCCTGCCCGATGCCGCCCATCCACGACGCGCCGTCGAGCGGCTCTCTCCGCTGCTGCGCCGCGAGCGCGCGCTGCTCCGCCAGCACTGGGTCATCGATGCGCCCGAAGCCGCGGGCGCCGACTGGGCGTCCGATCAGATCGTCATCGCGCGCTCGTCCACCGAGAAGCTCGGCGAACGCGCCTGGTGGCTCTATCAACTGGTGCGCCAGGTGCCGCTGGACTGGTGGACCACCACGACAGGGATGACGCCCGCCGAACTGCTCGGCTGGGCGATCAAGACCGATTGGGCCGACGCCCTGGTGCGCGGATGGTTCGACGTTCTCTCCGCGACGGGCGAGATCGACTGGTGCGAAGCCTTCCTCGAGACGCAGACCCCGCTGCAGACGCATCAGGCGGCGCAGGCGCTCCAATGGCTGCCGCAGGTCCGTCGCGAACGCCACTGGCTGCGACACCTGCAACAGGGCGCCTTGCCGCTGTCGGCGCTCGTCGCCGCGGCGAGCGGCGGCGAGACGCTCGGCGCGGAGCTCTCGCAGGCGATGACCGGCCAACTGCTGTCGCGCGCCCGCGCCGGGACGCTGAAGGACGACTACGCCGTCCGCGCGATGCTGGTCGACTTCGGCGCGGTCGTGCATGCCGACAGCCTCTCCGCCTACGCCTCGCTGGCCGACATCCGCGCCGCCGACGAAACCGCCGCCCACGCGGAGCAGCTGCAGGCCGTCGCGCAGACGGCCGCGCTGCGCCGCGCCCTGCTCGCCCTCTCACCCGATCCGACCCCGAGGACCTCATGACGACTTCCACCGAGACCGCCGCCTCGCACGTCCTGCGCCGCCATGCGGAGCACCAGTTCGCCGAGGAGCTCGCCGAGCTGAAGCGCCAGGACACGCGCACGCGTCCCGAGAACTGGGCGATGTCGCCCTGGGCGGTGCTGCGCTACCTGATGGGCGGGACGCTGGAGAACGGCTTCGAGGTCAGCGCCAAGTACATCGGCGACGAACGGCTGATGGAGATCGCCGTCGCCACGCTGGCGACCGACCGCGCGCTGCTGCTCTACGGCGTGCCGGGCACCGCGAAGTCGTGGGTGTCGGAACACCTGTCGGCGGCCGTCAGCGGCGATTCGACGCTGCTGATCCAGGGCACCGCCGGCACCGGCGAGGAACAGCTGCGCTACGGCTGGAACTACGCGCAGCTGCTGGCCAACGGGCCCAGCGAGGCGGCGCTGGTGCCCAGTCCGATGATGAAGGCGATGCGCGACGGCAAGATCGCCCGCATCGAGGAACTGACCCGCATCCCCGCCGACGTGCAGGACTGCCTGATCACCGTGCTGTCGGAGAAGACGCTGCCGGTGCCCGAGCTGGGCTCGGAGGTGCAGGCCACGCGCGGCTTCAGCGTGATCGCGACGGCCAACAACCGCGACAAGGGCGTCAACGAGCTGTCCGCCGCGCTGAAGCGCCGCTTCAACACCGTGGTGCTGCCGGTGCCGGCCAGCGAGGACGCGGAGGTGTCCATCGTCGTCAAGCGCGTGGCCGAGCTGGGCGTGTCGCTGCAGCTGCCGGCCGAGCCGCCGGCGCTCAAGGAAGTGCGGCGCATCGTCCAGATCTTCCGCGAACTGCGCAACGGTCGGACCGAGGACGGCAAGACCCAGCTGAAGTCGCCCAGCGGCACGCTGTCGACGGCGGAGGCGATTTCCGTGATCAACAGCGGCATGGCGCTGGCCGGCCACTTCGGCGACGGCGTACTGCGCCCGCGCGATGTGGCCTCGGGCCTGCTCGGCGCGATCGTCAAGGATCCCGTGCAGGACCAGGTCGTCTGGAACGAATACCTGGAGACCGTCGTGAAGGAACGCACCGACTGGAAGGACCTGTACCGCGCCTGCCGCGAGCAGTCCTGAGGCGCGGGGCGCCATGAGCGATCCGGTCCACTACTTCGGCGTGCGGCACCACGGCCCGGGCTGCGCGCGCAGCCTGCTCGCCGCCTTCGAGGCGCTGAAGCCCGACTGCGTGCTCATCGAGGGGCCGCCCGAAGCGGACGGCCTCGTCGCCGCCGTGCTCGATCCCGCGATGACGCCGCCGGTGGCGCTGCTCACGCACGGGGTCGAGGAATCCGGCCGCGCGGTCTATCACCCGTTCGCGAGCTTTTCGCCGGAGTGGCAGGCCTTGCGCTGGGCCGGACTTGCCGGCGTGCCGGTGCGGTTCATCGATCTGCCGGTCGGCGTCTCGCTTGCGTTGGAGAAGGCGGGGGAGGAAGAGGAACGGCAAGCCGCCGAGGCGCCCCAGGCCGATCAGACGGGTGAAGCGGGCGAAGCGGAACAGCCCACCGAGCCGTCGACGCGTCGCGGCGATCCGCTGGACTGGCTCGCCCGCGCGGCGGGTTACGCCGACGGCGAGACCTGGTGGAATCACATGGTCGAGGAGCGCGGCGACGGCGAGGACCTGTTCGCGGCGATCTCCGAGGCGATGACCACCCTGCGCGCCGAGTCCGGCGAGGACGACACGCTGGCTCCCCGCACGCCGCGCGCCCATCGCGAGGTGCTGCGGGAGGCCCACATGCGCCAGTGCATCCGCGCGGCGCGCAAGGAGGGCTTCGAGCGCATCGCGGTGGTCTGCGGCGCGTGGCACCTGGGCGGCCTGCGGGCGGACTTCACCGCGAAGGCGGACCAGGCACTGCTGAAGGGCGTGCCCAAGCTCAAGGTCACCAGCACGTGGGTGCCGTGGACGTATCGGCACCTCGCGCGCGCCAGCGGCTACGGCGCGGGCATCCACTCGCCGGGCTGGTACGAACACCTGTGGCTGAGCGGCCAGGAAAGCCAGGACAGCAAGGCAGGTCAAGAAGGCCAGGAGGGCAAGAGCGGCCACCCGGGTGGCGGGCGCCGTCCCCGCGCGATCGGCTGGCTGGCGCGCGTCGCGCGACTGATGCGCGAGCGCGATCTCGACTGCTCGTCCGCCCACCTGATCGAGGCGGCCCGGCTGGCCGACACGCTGGCCGCGCTGCGGCAACGGCCCGCGCCGGGCCTGGACGAGTTGCACGAAGCGACGCGCACCGTCATGACGCTGGGCGACGAGGCGGTGCTCGGTTTCATCCGCGACGAACTGGTCATCGGCGACCGCCTGGGTCGCGTGCCGGCGGACGTGCCCACGGTGCCGCTGCAGCGCAATCTCGAACAACTGCAGAAGTCGCTGCGCATGAAGCCGGAGGCGACGCAGAAGACGCTCGACCTCGACCTGCGCCAGCCCAACGACCTGGCGCGCAGCCACCTGCTGCACCGGCTGCGGCTGATCGACCTGCCGTGGGGCGAGATCGCGCGCACGGGCAAGTCCTCGCGCGGCACCTTCCACGAGGTCTGGACGCTGCAATGGCAGCCCGAGTTCGCGCTGCGCGTGATCGAGGCGAGCCGCTGGGGCCAGTCGGTCGCGCAGGCGGCGACGACCGCGGTGGCAGAGCGCTGCGGGCGGGCCACGCACCTGGCGGCGTTGGCTGAACTCGTCGATCGCGTGCTGCTGGCCGATCTGCCGGAGGCGGTGACGATCGCGTCGCGTGCGCTGCAGGACCACGCCGCGGTCACCGGCGATGCCGATCAGCTGCTGGGCGCGCTGCCGCCGCTGGCCAACGTCTTCCGCTACGGCAACGTGCGGCAGACCGACGCGGCCCTGGTGGGCCATGTCTTCGACGGCCTGGTGACGCGCGCGGCCATCAGCCTGCCGTTGATGGGCGATTCACTGGACGAGGCCGCGGCGGAACAGGTCCGCGACCGGGTGCTCGGCGCGCAGGCGGCGGTGGGGCTGCGGGATCCGGGCCGCCAGTCCGAGCCCTCGACGCAATGGCGCGCCGCGATCTCGCAACTGGCCGTCCGCGAAGGCGCGCACGCGCTGCTGCGCGGCCTGTGCACGCGATTGCTGCTGGACGACGCGCTGATCACGGCGGACGACGCGGGAACGGCGATGTCGCTGCAACTGTCGCGCGCCGCGGAACCGGCCAAGGCCGCGGCGTGGCTGGACGGCTTCCTCAACCGCAATGCCGTCGTGCTGCTGCATCACGACGGCGTCTGGCCGCTGGTCGACGCCTGGCTGGCCGGGCTCGACGACGAGCATTTCATCCGCGTGCTGCCGCTGGTGCGACGCACCTTCGGGCACTTCGACGCGGGCGAGCGACGCGACCTCGGTCAACGCGCGGCGCGCAAGGGCGCCGGGGCCGCGATGGCCGCGGCGGAATGGGACGACGCGCGCGCGGCGCTGCCGCTGCCGCTGCTGCGATGGATGCTGGGAGTGGGGGCATGAGCGCGCCAGACGACTTGACGGATCCGGCGGCCACTGTGAGCGGTCCCGCGACGACGACCGATGCGGATCGCCTGCGCCGCTGGCGCCTGGTGCTCGGCGGCGAAGCCGAAGACAGCTGCGGCGGCCTGCACGGCGACGCGGTGGAGATGGACCAGGCGCTGAGCGCGCTCTACGGCGACGGCGGTGGCCTGGGCGACGACCGGCGCGGCGGACGCGGCAACTCCGCGCCGCGCGTGGCGCGATGGCTGGGCGACATCCGCAAGTACTTCCCGAGTTCCGTCGTTCAGGTGATGCAGAAGGACGCGCTGGAGCGCCTGAACCTGCGCGACATGCTGCTGCAGCCGGAGATGCTGCAGGGCGTGCAGCCCGACGTCCATCTGGTCGCGAACCTCATGGCCCTGTCCCGGGTGATCCCGGCGGGCACGAAGGACACGGCCCGCCGCGTCGTGCGGCAGGTCGTCGACGAGTTGATGAAGCGCCTGGAGGAGCCGATGCGCGCGGCCGTGACCGGCGCGCTGGACCGCAGCCAGCGTAACCGCCGCCCGAGGCTGGCGGAGATCGACTGGCACCGCACCATCCGCGCCAACCTGCGTCACTGGCAGCCGGAGCTCCGCACGGTGGTGCCCGAGACGCTGCACGGCTACGGGCGCAAGGCGCGACGTCCGCAGCGCGAGGTGGTGCTCTGCATCGACCAGAGCGGGTCGATGGCGAACTCGGTGGTGTACTCGAGCATCTTCGGCGCGGTGCTCGCCTCGCTGCCTGCAGTCAGCACCAGGCTGGTCGTCTTCGACACGGCGGTGGTCGACATGACGGAGCAGCTCGACGATCCGGTCGATCTGCTGTTCGGCGTGCAACTGGGCGGCGGCACCGACATCAACGGCGCGGTGGCCTATTGCCAGTCCCTGATCCGAGAGCCGCGCAACACGATCTTCGTGCTCATCTCCGATCTGTACGAAGGCGGCGTCGAGCCGCAACTGCTGCGACGCGCGGCGGCGCTGGTCGAGAGCGGCGTGCAGTGCGTGGCCCTGCTGGCGCTGAGCGACGAAGGCGCGCCGGCCTACGACCGCGCGCTCGCGGCCAAGCTGGCGGCGCTGGGCGTGCCGTCCTTCGCATGCACGCCGGACGCTTTCCCAGGCCTGATGGCCGCGGCGATCCGGCGCGACGACATTGGCGCGTGGGCGGCAGCGCAGGGGATCGTCACGGCGGCCAAGGGCGTCTGAGACGCGCTCAGCGTCCGCCCGCGCCTTGCGCCATCTTCGCGAAGTAGGCCGACTTGCCGGTCTTGTTGAGCTGATACCAAGCTTCGAGCGTCTCGGGCTCGTAGATGTCGAGCGTGTCGAAGATGGCTCGCGCGAAGTCGAGCGCGGACATGCCGCCCGCGGTGATCAGGCCCCGGTCGATCACGACGGGCTCGTCGACGTAGCGGTCGCTGCCGGCATATTCGCCGACGCCCTTCAGGTAGGACAGCGCGTTGCTCGTGTGCTGCCGGTCGTCGAGCGCGCCAAGCCGCGCCAGGCCCGCCGTGGCACCGCAGATCGCGGCGACGCGCTTGCCGGCGTCGAGGAACTCCTTGGCCTTCTTCGCGGCTTCCATGTGCTCGCCCTTGTCCCAGCCGGCGCCGCCGGGAAGGATCAGCAGCTCGCTGTCGTCGGGGAACAGCGTCGAGAGGCGGATGTCGGGCATCACCGACAGGCCGCCCATCGATCGCGTCAGGTTGGCGCCGGCGGCGGCGACGGTCTTCACCTGCCAGTCGCCGGGCGTCTTCTGGAATTCGGGCGTGTTGATGCCCGCGACCGCGTAGGCGGCCTCCCAGTCGGCGAAGCCTTCGAAGAGGTAGAGATGGACGGTGCGGGTAGGGGTGTTCATGCCGCCATGGCGGCAAGGTGCGTGCCTGCCGGATCTCCGCACCGGGCGATCAGCCGGGCAGTTTCTTCACCATGAAGAACTTCGAGCCCGCGACGCCGTGGCCGGGGATCTCCAGTTGCACCGTGTAGCCCAGGCGCTCGTAGAACGGACGGGCCTGGAAGCTGAAGGTGCTGAGGTAGAAGGTGTCGCAGCCGCGCTCGACGGCGCGCTGCTCGAAGGCACGGACGACGGCGGCGCCGACGCCGGCGTGCCGATGCGCGGCGTCGACCCAGAGCTGCTTGAGCTCGCAGCAGCGTCCGAGCGTGCGGCCGACCGCGCCGCCGACGAGGCGACCGCCGGCGTCGTAGGCGGCGCTCGACAGCCCGCGCTGCCCGTCGAAGGCGCCGTGGTCGCCGAAGGCCTCGTTGTGCTGGTCGAGACCTGCCTCGACCAACGCGGCAAGACCCGGCTTGGGGTCGTCGAAGGCGGCAGTGGTAAAGGCATTCATGCGGACAGCGCCTTGGTCAATCGGACCATCATGGTCTGCGTCAGTTGATTGGGACCGCGCTCCGATTCGACGTAGCCGTTGCGGCCATAGAGGCCGATCAACGGCATGTTGGTCTCGGACGTCCAGGTGCATGCGAACGGCACGCGGCATTCGAGGAACCAGGCTTCGGCATGCGCGAGCAGGCGTTGCGCGACGCCGAGCCGACGCGCCTCCGGCACGACGTAGGTGGTCGAGATCAAACCGAAAGGTGCTGCGTGGAGCCCGGCGGTAACGGAATCGGCATCGGACTCGACGCGATAGATCGTGTGGCCGACGATGACGCCGGCTTCGTCCGCAGCAACGACGACTTCCGCGGCGCGGCCGTCAAGGTGCCACCGCACGCGCTCGCGCAGCCAGTCCATCGAATACATCGTGCCGCCGGCCTCCTCGCCTTCGACTTCAATCAGGGTCGCGCGCATGCGCTCGGCGACGAGGTCGATGGCGTCGGTGTCGGCGAGCGAGAGCGGGCGCAGCAGCATGGGTGATTGGCGAGGGGCGATCCGCCATGTTAGGCGGTTGGCTGTTCGGAGACACTCTCGCCATGCCTGCCTTTCCACCACTGGATGCGCCGCCGCTGCGCCTCGAACCCGTCTCCGTCGAGCACGCCGAGGAGATGCATGTCGTGCTCGCCGATCCGTCGATCTACGAGTTCATCGATGAGGACGGACCGCCCACGCTCGAATGGCTGCGCGAGGCTTATGCGCGGCGCGCGAAGGGACGATCGCCGGATGGCAGCGAGTTGTGGTTCAACTGGATGATTCGTTGTGACGACGGTCGATTGATCGGTTATGCGCAGGCGACGATCGAGTCGCCGGAGATTTGCTGGATCGCCTACGTGCTTTCGGCTGAAGGGCGAGGGCAGGGGCATGCCACGCGCGCGGTGGCGGTGATGATTGACTACCTCCGCGACGCCCACGACGTTCGACGATTGCTGGCCTCGGTGGACGCCGGCAACGCGCGTTCGATCGCCTTGCTTGAGCGGCTCGGTTTCATCGGCGCAGACGCGGACCTCGCTCGTAACTTTGAGATCTATGGATCCGGCCGGCTCTATGTGAGTCCGTCGGCGTCAGCGTAGCCGCGTCAACATCGCCTCCAACGCGGGCTTCGACAGCTCGCCGGTCCGCTTGCCGACGAGCTTCCCCGAGGCATCGAAGAGCAGCGTGGTGGGATAGCCTGCCTGCTTGAACGCCGCGCTCGCTTCGCGTCGCTCGTCGATGGCCACGTTGCTCATGGTCAGGCGCTGCTGGCCGAGCCACTTCGCCACGTGAGCTTCGTCCTCGCCCTGATTGATGAAGACGAAGCGCACGTCCGGCCGGTCGCGCTGCGCCTGCGCGAGCATCGGCATCTCGCGGATGCACGGCCCGCACCAGGTCGCCCATAGATTGATCAGCACGGGCTTCCCGCGCAGCGCGGCGAGGTCGATCGGCTCGCCGTTCAACTGCTCGAAGCGAAGCGCCGGCAGCGGGGCCGCGGCGGGGCTCATGGCGAGTTGAATCTGACCGGCGATCACGATCGCCGTCCCGACTGCCAGTGGCACCGACGCTGCGAGCCGCATCCCCGGCATGTTCCTCAACTTGAAGGTCGCGTACATCCACATCGCGATGATGCCGACCTCGGGCGACCAGCCGCCGTCACGCAGGTTCAGGATGCTGAGCGGCTGCGCCGCGTAGAGCTCCTTGTACTGGTAGAGGAACCCGAGCCGCGCGAACACGATCGCGACCCACAGGCTTCGCCAAAGGAGCGGACCGGCGTCCTGGCGGCGCTTGCGCATGAGGAACGCTGCCGCCCCGAGCGACGCGGCGACCGCGACGCACAGATGCAGGAAGGCCCAAGGCAGCACCAGAGGGCCGATGGCGACGGCCTCGTTCATCGCGGAGGGATCAGGTCGCGAAGATCCCGTCCGTGGAGGCGAATCCCTTGACCTCGATCGGATTGCCCGACGGGTCGAGGAAGAACATCGTGGCCTGCTCGCCGGGCTGGCCGGCGAAGCGGATGCTGGGCCTGAGCACGAACGCGGTGCCGCGCGATTCCAGTCGGTCGGCGAGCGCGCGCCAGTCCGGCATCGCCAGGATCACGCCGAGGTGCGGCATCGGCACCATGTGGTCGCCGACCTTGCCCGTGTTGCCCGTCTTGAACGGCTCGCCGAGGTGCAGCGAGATCTGGTGGCCGAAGAAGTCGAAGTCCACCCAGGTGTCGGTGCTGCGACCTTCCTCGCAGCCGAGCACGCCGCCGTAGAAGGCGCGGGCATCGTCCAGGTCTCGCACGTGATAGGCCAGGTGGAACACGGATCGCATGGGGGCTCCCGGGCAGGGGTGATCGATCGGACGATCCTAGCCGCGAAGCAGGCGCCGCTAACATCGGCATCCTCTGTGTCGTGCGCTTGGGAGATCGGTGTGGATGTGACCAGCTGGTTGGGATTCGTCAGTGTGGCGCTGTTTGTCACATTCACGCCGGGTCCCGGCGTCCTGATGGCGATCTCGAATTCGCTCAGCGTGGGGCCGCGACGGGCGATGGTGGGGTCGCTCGGCAACGCGACAGGCCTGCTGGCCGTGTCCGCGGCGACGGCAGTGGGTCTGGGAGTGCTGCTGAGCACCTCGTCGATGGCCTTCCTCGTCGTGAAGCTGCTGGGCGCCTGCTACCTGATCTGGCTGGGCATCAAGCAGTGGCGACAGGGCGCACGGATGTCGATGGCGTCGGGAGACGCCGCGGCGGCCGAAGCGGCAGGCCTGACGCGCCGGGCGCTGTTCTCGCGCGGCGTGATGGTCGCGCTCACGAATCCGAAGGCGATCCTCTTCTTCTCCGCGCTGTTCCCGCAGTTCATGAATCACCCGGAGACGGCGCTGCGCGACTTCGTCGTGCTGACCTTGACCTTCTCCAGCTGCGCGGTGCTGGCGCATCTGTTCTACGTCGTGCTGGCGCGCGCGCTGCGCCGCGGGCTGGCGTCGCCGACGCGAGTGAGGTTCATGAACCGGACCTTCGGCGCGTGCTTCGTCGCGCTGGGTGTCAGCCTGATCGGCTGGCGCGGCCGGACGCAGTGAAGGAGGCGCGGTCATGTTTTCGCATCTGTTCGTCGGCATCACCGACTTCGACCGGGCGCTGGCGTTCTACACGCCGCTGATGGCGGCGCTGAAGCAGCCGCATCGCTTCACCGATCCGGGTTCTCAACGCGCCGGCTGGCAGTCGGTGCCGACGCCGCGTCCCTTGTTCATCATCGGACGGCCGCTTGAAGGCGAGGCCTGCTTCGGCAACGGGCAGATGACCGCCTTCATGGCGGCGTCGCGCGCGATGGTCGACGAGGTCCACGCCGTGGCGCTCGCCCACGGCGGGACCAGCGAAGGCGCACCCGGCCTGCGGCCCCAGTACCACCCGGACTACTACGGCGCCTACTTCCGCGATCCGGATGGGAACAAGCTGTGCGTGGTGTGTCATGAGGCGGAGTCCTCGACGGCGACGGGCGCGTGAGGGCTACATCTCATCCGTCGTTCAAGTGGTTTGCCTTGCGTTGCGCGACGGCCTGCCTCGCCTCGTGGGTAATGTCGGTCTCGGCAGCGCCTGCTGCACTCCCCGCTGACGTGACGGCCCTCATCGAGCGGCACGGGCGCTGCGTTCACTGGCTCGGTGAGCCCGGCGAAGGCGATGCGGAGCGTCAGCGGGACATCGATTGGGGCATGTGCCAGAGCTGCCCCGGCACTGACGCCAACTTGGCGGCGCTGAAGAAGAAATACCGAGGTCAGACGTCCGTGATGAATGCGCTCCAGGCGCTCGATGAGCGCGTGGAGCCCATGGGCCGCGAAGAGGCGAAGCGCTTCTGCGCGACGACGCGCAAGCCGGAGTGGGCGAAGTGACTTTCAGCCGGCCCTCCGGCCACGGAAACCTTGCCCCGCCCGCTAGCATGCGCCCATTGTCGTTTCTCCCCTGCGAGTCATGCCCAAATTCTCCGTGATGACCTGCGCCGAGGCTGCCGAACGATTCGGGCTGTCGTCGTCGTCGATGAACTACCTTCGCGATCTGTCGCGTTATCAGGTGCTCGTCTGCGAAGGTGATTGGCAACTCGACGGCTCGCTGGTGCTCGATTGGCCGGGTTGGGGCGACTCGCAGTGGCTGTCGCGCTTCGACATTCCGGAAGGCGCCGAGACCTCCGAGATCGCCGGCATCGCGGTCGTCGGCAACCTGCGTCTCAGTGGCTCGGTGCTCAACCTCAACACGGACGGCGGGCCGTTCCTCATCGTGACCGGCCATCTCACCGCGCGCTCTATCGCCAGCGGCGGGGCCACCATCACGGTCAATGGCGACGCCGACATCGTCGAGGCGGTCGTCAGTTGCTACAACCACGGCGAACTGTGGCTCAAGGGCCGTGTCCGCACGACCTTGTGGCTGCAGGATGACCACATGATGAGCGCCGGGAAGCTCGCGGCCCTCGTGAGCTTCGATGCCCGGAGCGACCTCGATACGGAGGACTACGAAGAAGTGTTCCGCACGATGTCCGATGGCAGAGAGCAGTACTTCGAGGTGCAGAACGTGCCCGAACCGCTGCGCGATCTCGTCGTGCCCGAGGTGGTGGCGTACAAGGATCTCTGGGATCGGGTCTGCGCGGAGCTGCCGATCCTGACCGACGAGGCCATGGCGCGTCGGCCGATCTGATGAGCGCGGGCATGACGCTGCGAGATCGCTTTGTCGACTACCTCCGCCGCTACGCCGCCAAGGACCTCGACGGCATCGCCGCGATGTTCTCGGAGGACGTCACGCTGCGCGATTGGAATCTCTCGGTGAGGGGCCGCGACGCGGCTATCGCGGAGACGCGCAAGAACTTCGAGTCCTCGACGTCGATCCACATCGAGGTGTTGCGGGTGCTGGAGAACGCCAACTCGGTGGCCGGCGAGCTGCGCATAGTCGTCGACGGGCACATCGAGCTGTTCGTCGTCGACGTGCTGGACTTCGACTCGGAAGGCCGGATCACGGCGATCCGGGCCTTCCTCGGCCGGGGCGACTGAGCCTCGCGCCCAGCTTCACTCGTCGGCGGTGAGCCGCACCAGCAGCGCGCCGGCGCTCGCCACCGTCGCCAGCCCGGTCACGCCGATCCAGCCCCAGTGGGTCAGCAGCACGCTGCCCAGCGCCGCGCCCGTCGCCATGCCGATGAACATCCCCGTGAAGAGCAGCGCGTTGAGGCGGCTGCGCGCGGCCGGATCGAGGCTGTAGACGATCGTCTGGTGTGCGACCAGCGCGGCCTGCACGCCGAAGTCGAAGACGACGGCGAGCACGACCAGCACGACGATCGCCGCGCCGCGATCCAGCCACGCCGTCACCGACATCACCGCGAAGGACAGCGCCACCAGCAGCGAGCCCAGCTTCGTCACGACGCCGGGACCGCGCTTGTCGGCGAAACGTCCCGCCAGGGGCGCGGCCAATGCGCCCGCGGCGCCGGCCAGGCCGAAGGCGCCGGACACCGCGCTGCCCAGTCCGAAGCGCTCGTGCAGCATCACCGCCAGCGTCGACCAGAAAGCGCTGAACGCCACCGCCAGCAAGGCCTGGGCGATCGCGGCGCGACGCAGCGTGGGCAGCGTCCGCCACAGGCCGCCGAGCGAGCGAAGCAGGGCGCCATACGTGGTGCGCATCGCCGGCGGCGAGGACGGCAGCCAGCGCCAGCTGGCCAGGCCGGTGATCGTCAGCGCCGTCGCCGCCAGTCCGTAGACCCAGCGCCAGCCGAACGCCTGCGCAACCAGTCCGCTCATCACGCGCGACAGCAGGATGCCCAGCAGCAGGCCCGTCATCACCTGGCCGACGATGCGGCCGCGATGCGCGACGGGGCTCAAGGTCGCGGCCATCGGCACGACGTCCTGCGCCAGCGTGGCCGTCAGGCCCAGCACCGCGCTGGCCACGAGGAAGGGCGCGAAGCCGGGCGCGAAGGCGCACAGCAGCAGCGTGGCGATCAGCAGCACGAACTTGGTGAGGATGACCTTGCGACGATCGAAGCGGTCGCCCAGCGGCGTGAGCAGCAGGATGCCGGCGGCGTAGCCGAGCTGGGTGAGCATGGGCACCGCGCCGATGCCGGCCGTGGAGGCGTGCAGGTCCTCGGCGAGCGGCGCCAGGATCGGCTGGCTGTAATACAGCGACGCGGCGCCGAGCCCCGCCGAAGCCGCCAGCAGCACGATCAACGGCGCGGACGGGGTGGCGGGGTCGCGTGGCACGGCGGCGGCATTCGAAGGCATGGGAAGGCTGGACATGGCAACTCCCGGAGGATGATTCAAGAGGGCGTGAAGAAGAAAGGGGAAGGTCGGGTGAAGACCGGATGACCCGCATTCTTCGGATTCGAGGGCGGCGCGGGAAGCGGTCCGGCTTGCACAGCGCCCATACGCGCAGCGTATAAAGCGGGTCATGAACGACACCACCCGGGACAGCGGCCAGGACCGCCTCGCGCTGCTGCAGACCTTCCTCCGCGTCGCGGAGGCCGGCAGCTTCTCCGCCGCCGCGCTGCAGCTCGCGACCACGCAACCGACCGTCAGCCGGCGCGTGCAGATGCTGGAGTCGCTGCTCGGCGCGCGGCTGGTGGAGCGCTCCACGCGCGGGCTCCGTCTGACGGAAGAGGGCGAGCGCTGCGCTGCGCAGGCGCAGGACCTGATCGACGGCTGGCAGTCCCTGGCGGAGGAGCTCGAGGGCGGCGAGGAGCTGTCCGGCACGCTTCGCCTGCGCGTGCCGCATGCTTTCGGACAGAGCCAGCTGATCGAGCCGCTCGCGGCCTTCCTCACCCGGCACCCACGCGTGTCGGTGGAGTGGATGCTGCAGGATCAGTTGCCCGACTTCAGCCGCGAGAACGTCGATTGCTCTCTGCTGGTCGGGGAGATCAGCCAGCCCAACCTGATCGCGACGCAACTGGCCGAGATCCCCCGTGTGCTGGTCGCGACGCCGCAGCTCGCGAAGAAGCTGCCGAAGGGATTGGGCAAGAAGCCGCCGGAGGAGATCGCGGGACTGCTTGGCGCGCAGCCGTGGCTGGCCTTGCTGGCGTTCTATCGGGATGGCGTCGATCTGCGCGCCGCGGACGGCGAGGAGCGCCTGCACATCGCATTCCGTCCGCGCCTGGGGACGGACAGCCTCTTCGCATTGATCGAGTCCGCGCGTCGGGGATTGGGCTTCGCGCTGGTGTCCCAATGGGCGGTCTTCGACGACATCGCCGAAGGTCGCCTCGTGCGCGTGCTGCCCGAGTGGTGCGCGCCGCCGCTGCCGATCTCACTCGTCTACCCGTCGCGACGTCTCCAACCCGCGCGGCTGCGAGCGTTCCAACAGGTGATGCGAGAGGTCATTCCGACCATGCGCGGCATGCGCGAAGTCCGCCGGAATTGAGGGCGTCGACTCCGTGCGTTTTCCCTCTGCAGATTCGAGGTTGAGAACGCATCGATGGGTCAGTGATTTCTGTTCGAACTGGTTCTAGATTCGCGCGGTGATCCAAGTACACCCAAGGAGTTGATTCATGGTTGAAGGAATGTCGAAACGACTGACCCATGCCGGGTTGAGCGCGGGTGAAGCCGTTGCGATTGCCGACGAAATCCAGACAGCAATTTTGGAAGCAATGTTGCAGCGGATGCAGCAGGAGCGCTGGAAGGACTATGTCCTCCTGTTCTTGGTCATCGTGTGCTTCGGGTCCTTCTTGATTGCTGCGACCAGGCTGTTTGCGCTCTGACTCGACAAGAAAAAAGACCGCCCGAGGGCGGTCTTCTTCATGGTGCCCTCGGATCTTCAGATCGACGGCGGGGCCGGTGATCAGCCCTGTGTTCAGTTCTTCGTCGCGGGCTTCGCCGGCGCCGCCGGCTTCTTCGCTCCCGGCGGCAGCGCCTTGCCGGTGCCGCTCATGGACATCTCCATGTCCATGCGCATCTTGTTGCCCTGCGGGCCGGCCATGTCCACGCCCATGGTCATCGCCATCGTGCTGCGCAGCATTAGCCGGTCCGCGAGGCGCAGGTCCATCTTCCCCTTGCCCGCGCCGGTCATCGCGCCCTCCACCGGACCCGCCGGCGCCGACGCGCCCGAGGCCGCCTTCATCGGCGCGGCGAAGCTCATGTCCATCCGCACGTCCACGTCGAAGGATGCGACGCCCTTGTCCACCGACGTCAGCGTGTACCGGCCCACCAGCTTGCCCGCCTTGCCCGAGGCCATCGGCAGGTTCATCTCGATCGGCATCTCGATCGTCTCGCCGACCTTCACCGACTTGCCGTTGAACTTGCGCATCCAGTCGAAGCTCTGGTTGAAGATCTGCTCCTGCATCTCCTTCGTCAGCGCCTGCGCCTGTCCGGCATTGGGCAGCTGCAGATCGATCTTCTCGAACTGGTCGTCCTTCAGCCGCGCGCTGAAGCGCACCGGCGGCGTCTGCGGGATCGGCTTGGTTTCGCCCTTGCCGTCGCGCATCTCGCTCTTGAGCGTGGTGACCTCGGCGTTGAGCGTGTAGGCACCGTCCGCCGCCTTGGCCGTCGTCGACAGGTCCTGGCGCATGCCGACCTTCATCGTGATCGGCATCGAGGCCTTCATCTGCTCCATCTGCGCGCGCTGCTGGTCCGTCGCGTTGGCCGGCAGCTGCATGGACATGGTCATCTTCATGTCCATCGTGAGATCGACCTGCTGCCGCGTCGACGGCAGCGGCACCATGTTGAGCTTGACGCTCTCCTGCGCCATCGCCGCCGGAACGGCCACCGCGGCCTGCACGGCCAGCGCCGCGACGAGTGAAAGGATTCGAGCCATGTCCGTATCTCCCTGACCTTGCCTGAAAAACGTGTGTGTGGAACGTGTCTGAAAGCGAGCTTGAACAGCCTGCCTGACGCGGGGCCTCAGCCCCGGTAGTTGTCCTGCATCCGGTACCCGCGCGCATAGAGCGCGAAGAGCAGCGCCGCCAGCAGCGCGAAGCCGGCGAAGAAGAACATCTGGAACGCCGTGACGCTGGTCCCCGTGGACTGGATGTAGGCCGTCACCGCCGCGCCCTTGACGCTGGAGTTGGCCAGCAGCACCCACAGGTTGCCGATCGTCACCGACAGGTTCCAGAAGCTCGTGATCACGCCCTTCATCGCCAGCGGCGCCTGACTGTAGGCGAACTCCAGGCCGGTCGCCGACACCAGCACTTCGCCCAGGGTGAGCAGCGCGTACGGCAGCACCTGCCAGGTGATGTCGACCGCGTGACCGCCGTCGATCCACAGCTGCAGGCCGCCGACCACGATCCAGGCGAGGCCCGCGAACGCGATGCCCGCGCCCATGCGGCGCAGCGCGGTGACCTTCAGGCCCATCCTGGCCAGCAGCGGGTATAGCACGAGGTTGTTGAACGGGATCAGGATCATGACCAGCGCCGGATTCAGCGCCTGCATCATCGAGGACTTGAACCACTCCGGCTTGGCCATCTGGTCGGCCTGCAGCACCCAGGTCGAGGCCTTCTGGTCGAACAGGGACCAGAACGGCGTGACCAGCGCGAACAGCACCAGCAGGCGCAGCACCGTGCGCACGCCTTCGACGGCTTCATCCGGATGCACCGCGCGGGCGCGCTCCAGCTGTATCCAGGCGCCGACGCCGCCGAATCCCATCACCAGGACCAGCGCCGAACAGAAGGCGATCACGAAGCCGAGGTTGGGCGTCAGCAGCAGCGCGCCGACGGCGAGCACCACGCCCAGGCCGGCGACGAACAGGCCGCCGCGACCCTGCCCGGGCGCCTGCGACAGCAGCGCCGTGCGCACGACCTTCAGGAAGCCGTGAGGATCGCGGTGCGACGCGCCGGCCGGCACGTGCGTGTATTTGCGACGGCCGCTCCAGAAGATGACCGTGGCGATGAACATCAGCGCGCCCGGGATGCCGAATGCGACGCTCGCGCCGAACTTGTCCAGGAAGATCGGCATCAGCAGCGAGGCGAAGAACGAGCCGAAATTGATGATCCAGTAGAAGGCGTCGAAGACCTTCTGCGCCAGCGTGCGGTTGCTCTTGTCGAACTGGTCGCCGATGAAGGAACTCACCAGCGGCTTGATGCCGCCGGAGCCCAGCGCGATCAGGAACAGGCCGAAGTAGAAACCGCGCAGGTTGTCCTCGAAGATCGCCAGGCAGGCGTGTCCGGCGCAGTACACCAGGCTCAGCCAGAAGATGGTGTTGTACTTGCCGAAGAAGCGGTCCGACAGCCAGCCGCCCAGCAGCGGGAAGAAGTACACGCCGATGACGAAGGTGTGGAACACCTCCTTGGCCTCGCCCTTGCGCAGCGGCTCCGGGATCGCCAGCAGCAGGCTGGTCATCAGGAACACCGTCAGGATGTTGCGCATCCCGTAGAAGCTGAAACGCTCGCAGCCCTCGTTGGCGATGATGTAGGGGATCTGCGGCGGCATCTTCGGCGCGGCCTGGGCGCCTGCCGCGTCGCCCGGCTGGGCGGCGATGGTGGACGTGTTCATGCGTCTGTCTCCGTCTTGTCGCGGGGCGCTTGTGACGTCCCGATCGCGAGGCGCTTGTGACGCCCCAAAAGGAAAGCCGCCGGGCGTGCCTCGGCGGCTGTCGTGTTCTGGCTTGGAAGGATCCGGTTTTCACCGCCCTTCTTGAGCCCCTCTCCCGCACTGCGGGAGAGGGGTTGGGGTGAGGGTGGTGGCAGTGCGCCGACCCTCACCCCCCGCCCTCTCCCGCGGTCCGGGAGAGGGAGTTCATGCCGTGATCAAGCTTCGAAGGGAAGTTTGATCTGGTTGAGGTCCTTGCGGGTCTCGACCAGGACCAGCGGGCCGTCGTCGACCACCACCACCGGAGCGGGCTCGCGGCCCAGCGGCGCGGCGGCCGGCTCGGCAGCGATCGCAGCCTTGGCGGCAGCAATCTTGTCGGCGTCGCTGTTGACCCAGACCAGACCGGCGCCTTCGGCGACAGCGCTGAGCTCGGTCATCGGCAGCTCGAAGCGTGCGACCGGAGCCGGAGCAGCCACCGGAGCAGCAGCCACCGGAGCGGCAACCACTGGCGCAGCAACAGGAGCCGGAGCGGCGGCAATGGAAGCCGGGGCAGGGGCCTGGGCCGGAGCCGGCGTCGGCGCGGCGGCCGCCACCGGCGCTTGCACCGGAGCCTGCTTCGGCTCGTCGCCCAGTTCCAGCTGACGCGGGGATGCGCCGGCGTCCAGCACGATGCCGTCCAGCGCGGCGACAGCCGGCGTGGCGGCGACCTCACCGTCGGCGGTCACGCCGTCGGCCGGTGCACCTTCGCCTTCGCGACGGTCACGGCGATAACGGTCGCGACCACGGCCACGACGGCGGCCTTGGCCTTCGCCGCCTTCCGCACCTTCTTCACCCACCGGGGCT
This sequence comes from Rubrivivax sp., assembly GCA_004210455.1. Lineage (GTDB taxonomy): Bacteria > Pseudomonadota > Gammaproteobacteria > Burkholderiales > Burkholderiaceae_C > Roseateles. The sequence goes on from SEFA01000013.1 coordinate 56,576, forward strand.
TCACCGTCGACCACCGCAGCGGCGGCGGAACCGGCGCCTTCGGTGAACGAGGACTCGCCGGACTGGGCCTGGCCTTCGACCAACGTGCCTTCGACCTGCTCCGCGCCCTCGACGCCTTCACCGCGATCGCGGTTGCCGCGACGACGACGACGACGGCCTTGACGCTCGTCACCGGCTTCGCCCAGGGGCGCTTCCAGCGGCTGCGTGTCGGCGAACGCGATCGGCGATTCGACGTTGGCGGCTTCCGTGCCGGCCAGGGCGCTCAGTTGCTCCTGCGAGCCGTCAGCCGGACGTTCCTCGCGGCGGCGGCGGCCTTCGCCACGCTCGCCCCGATCACCGCGCTCTGCACGTTCACCCCGTTCCGGACGATCGCCACGCTCAGGACGGTCACCGCGTTCGGTGCGCTCCTGACGCGGCGCGCCATCGACTGCCTGTTCCGGCTTGTCGGCGCGATCGCTGCGACGCGGACGGTCACCGCCGCGCTCGCCACGTTCACCGCCGCGTTCACCGCGTTCGGCACGATCGCCACGTTCAGCGCGTTCACCACCGCGCTCGGCACGGTCACCACGTTCGGCGCGCTCGCCACGTTCCGGACGCTCGCCGCGACCTTCCTGCTGCGGCTTGCCTTCGCTGCGCGGCTTGCCGTCGCGGGCCTTCTGTTCACCGCGCTCGCCGCGTTCGCCGCCAGCGCGTTCGCCACGCTCACCGCGTTCGCCACGGCGGTTGCGATCGCCGCCGCGGCCGCGATCACCACCGCGTTCGCCGCGCTCACCACGGTCACCGCGTTCGCCACGTTCCTTCTTGGCGGGCTCGGCCGCCTTGGCCGCGGGGGCCGGTGCCGGCGCGGGCGCCGGTTCTGCACCGAACAGGCTCTTGATCCAGCCGAAGAAACCACCGCCAGCGGCCACGGGCGCGGCCGGCGCAGGTGCCGCCACCGGAGCGGCAGCCACCGGCTCGACGGCCTTGGGCGCGGGCGCGACCGGCATCGGGGCCGGCTGCTCCGGCAGGATGCCCTTGATCAGCGGCTCCTGCTTGTTCTTCTTCTCGGCGCCGCGGCGGGTGATGCTTTCCTCTTCCTGCTGCTCCTCGATCATCGTGTAGCTCGCCTGCAGGTTCTCCAGGCGGGGATCGTCGTGGCGCAGGCGCTCGAGCTTGTAGTTCGGCGTGTCGAGGTGACGGTTGGGCACCAGCAGCACGGTCACGCGCTGCTTGAGCTCGATCTTGGTGATCTCGGTGCGCTTCTCGTTCAGCAGGAACGAGGTCACTTCCACCGGCACCTGCACGTGCACGGCGGCGGTGTTGTCCTTCATGGACTCTTCCTGGACCATGCGCAGGATCTGCAGCGCGGAGGACTCCGTGTCGCGGATGTGGCCGGTGCCGTTGCAGCGCGGGCAGGTGATGTGGCTGCCTTCGCTCAGCGCCGGGCGCAGGCGCTGGCGGCTCAGTTCCAGCAGGCCGAACTTGCTGATCGAGCTGAACTGCACGCGGGCGCGGTCCTGGCGCAGCGCGTCGCGCAGGCGCTGTTCGACCTCGCGGCGGTTCTTGGACTCCTCCATGTCGATGAAGTCGACCACGATCAGGCCGCCCAGGTCCCGCAGACGCATCTGGCGCGCGATCTCGTCGGCGGCTTCCAGGTTGGTGCGGGTGGCGGTCTCCTCGATGTCGCCGCCGCGGGTGGCGCGCGCCGAGTTCACGTCCACCGAGACCAGCGCCTCGGTGTGGTCGATCACGATGGCGCCGCCCGACGGCAGGTTCACCGTGCGGCTGAAGGCCGTCTCGATCTGGTGTTCGATCTGGAAGCGGCTGAACAGCGGCGCGTCGTCGCGGTAGCGCTTGACCTTGTGCGCCGTCTCCGGCATCACGTGCGACATGAACTGGTGGGCCTGTTCGAAGATGTCGTCCGTGTCGATCAGGATCTCGCCGATGTCGGCGGTGAAGTAGTCGCGGATCGCGCGGATCACCAGCGACGACTCCTGATAGATCAGGAAGGCGCCCTTGCCGCCCGACGCTTCGTCGATGGCGGTCCAGAGCTTGAGCATGTAGTTCAGGTCCCACTGCAGCTCGGCCGCGGAACGGCCGATGCCGGCGGTGCGGGCGATCAGCGACATGCCCTTCGGGTACTCGAGCTGGTCGAGCGCGTCCTTCAGCTCTTCGCGGTCCTCGCCCTCGATGCGGCGCGAGACGCCGCCGCCGCGCGGGTTGTTGGGCATCAGCACCAGGTAGCGGCCGGCCAGCGACACGAAGGTCGTCAGGGCGGCGCCCTTGTTGCCGCGCTCTTCCTTCTCGACCTGGACCAGCAGCTCCTGGCCTTCCTTGATCACGTCCTGGATCTTGGCGGAGCGCACGTCGGCGCCTTCGCGGAAGTACTGGCGCGAGATCTCCTTGAACGGCAGGAAGCCGTGGCGGTCCTCGCCGTAATCCACGAAGCAGGCTTCCAGCGACGGCTCGACGCGCGTCACGACCGCCTTGTAGATGTTGCCCTTGCGCTGTTCGCGGCCCTCGATCTCGGTCTCGAAGTCCAACAGCTTCTGTCCATCGACGATGGCCAGGCGACGCTCTTCCTGCTGCGTCGCGTTGATCAGCATGCGTTTCATCAGTTCTCCTCCACGCCAGGGCCTTGCCGCTGACGCGCGTGCTTCAGAACCGCCGCCGGTGGGTCACCGGCGGGCGATTCGACCGATGCACGAGAAACACGAAAGAACCAATGAAAGGATCGCCCTGGACTGCAAATCGAACGGCTCGTTGGCCGTTCAGCGATGCAGCGTTGGCGCGTGCGCCGCAGGCCCCGGGTCGGCTGTCTTGGTCCTCAAGCGCGCCGACTGAGGCGCGACCCGACCACGGCCGGAGCCTGGCGTGTGGACGAAGCCAACACGCGCTCGCAAGCGGCGGGGGGTGGAATGGACCGAAGAAAACATCCGGAATCGGAGCCTGGGTGCTGACGTCAGCGCCGGGGCCTTGCAGCCCGTCTTCTGACGTCGTGAAACCTTGTTGTACTGCCCGCGCCGCCTGCCGACATCCTGGAATGCGACCGGCCTCGCGGGCATGGTTCTGACGATGTTGCTCTGCCGTCCGGCCTCGGTGACTGCCCGCTCGCTTTGGGAAGCGGGCCCGACATCGATGACCTGACGTTGCATCACCAAAAGTGATGAGCAGCCTACTCACAATCGCTGCTCACTGCCACGTTCTCGCCGACCTCGGACGCGTGCGTCCGAGTAAAATGAGAAAAATCAAATACTTAGAACGGAAACGTGGCAAGCAGCATTATAGGGGCTAAAGCCCGCAAGGCCGCCCCAGGGACTGCCCGCAGTGCCGCGAGGGGCGCCGCGCCCCCCCAGGCCCGGTCGCCGGCCCCGGCTGCGCCCGCGGCGTCGGCCGTGCCGTCAACCGCGGCGCCGGTCACGCCGGCCCAGGTCCGTCAATTGACCGTCGACGAGGGCTCCGCCGGACAGCGGCTGGACAACTTCCTGATCCGTGAACTGAAGGGCGCGCCCAAGACGCTGGTCTACCGGATCATCCGGTCCGGCGAGGTGCGCATCAACAAGGGCCGCTGCAGCGCCGACTCGCGGCTGGAAGTCGGCGACGTCGTGCGCGTGCCGCCGGTCCGGCTGGCGGAGAAGCCGGCGGACCAGGCCGCCGCCGTGCCGGCCCGCGAGTTCCCGGTCGTCTTCGAGGACGACCACCTGATCGTCGTCGACAAGCCCGCCGGCGTGGCGGTGCACGGCGGCTCGGGCGTGAGCTTCGGCGTGATCGAGCAGCTGCGCCGCGCCCGCCCGCAGGCGAAGTTCCTGGAGCTGGTGCACCGGCTGGACAAGGAAACCTCCGGCCTGCTGATGATCGCCAAGAAGCGCAGCGCGCTGACCCACCTGCAGGACCAGTTGCGCGACCGCGAGACCGGCAAGACCTACGCGGCGCTGGTGAGCGGGATGTGGTCCAGAAGCAGGAAGGTCGTGGACGTCCCGCTGCTGAAGTTCGTCGGCAGCGACGGCGAGCGCTGGGTGAGGGCGGTGCCCGATCCCAAGGATCCGCAGGCGGAGCAGGCCAAGCGATCCATCAGTCTGGTGAAGGTGGTGGAAGCCTATTCAGGCGACAGCAAGGGGGCCGCCGCCGCCGCCGGCTACAGCCTGCTCGACGTCACGATCAAGACCGGCCGCACGCACCAGATCCGGGTCCACCTGGCTCACGAGGGCCATGCGATCGTCGGGGATCCCAAGTACGGCGACTTCGAGGCCAACCGCCTGATCGCGCGCGGCGCGCTGCGCTTCGACCGGATGTTCCTGCATGCGCGGCTGCTGCGCGTCGTGCACCCCGCGACCGGCGACACCTTGACCCTGGAGGCGCCCTTGCCGCCGGAGTGCGAGAAACTCCTGGCCGCGCTGCGTCGTCCGGCGTACTGACGCCCGATGCGCGACGACCGACGACCGACGACCTGACGCCTTTTGCGGACCGCCATGCCTCAACGCTTCGACCTGATCGTGTTCGACTGGGACGGCACCTTGTTCGACTCCACCGCGCTGATCGTGAACTGCATGCAGCGCGCAGCGGCCGACCTCGGCCTGGAGCCGCCGTCCCGCGAACACGCCGCCTACGTCATCGGCATGGGCCTGATCGAGGCGTTGCAGTACGCGCTGCCGGGCCTGGACCCGGCGCGGTATCCGGAACTCGGCCAGCGCTACCGCCATCACTACTTCGCATCGGCGCACGAGGTGACCTTGTTCGACGGCGTGCCCGGGCTGCTGAGCGAGCTGAAGGCGCGACACCACTGGCTGGCCGTCGCGACCGGCAAGAGCCGGCGCGGGTTGGACGAGGCGCTGGCCGCCGTGGACATGAAGACGCTGTTCGACGGCACCCGCACCGCGGACGAGACGGCCGGCAAGCCGAACCCGCAGATGCTGCTGGAGCTGATGCGCGAGTTCGGCGTCGAGCCCGAACGCACGCTGATGATCGGCGACACCACGCACGACCTGCAGCTGGCGCGCAATGCCGGCTGCCCGGCGGTGGCGGTCACCTACGGCGCGCATGAACACGAATCGCTGCGCGGCTTCGAGCCGCTGCTGGTCGCGCACGACGTCCCGACGCTGCGCGACTGGCTGCTGGCCAACGCCTGATGCGCCGCCCGAGCTCTCGCCGATCCCTCCCCGCGCCCTTTCCGATCCCTCCCGCTTCCCGGATCCTTTCCGCATGACGTCCGAGCAAGACCTGCCCCCGGTGCCGCTGTGCGCCTCCTCCGAACTGGAGGAGCGCGGCCGCGCGCACACCTTCGACGTGCTGCAGTTCCGCCAGCCGGCGACGGCCTTCGCGCTGCGTTTCGACGGCAAGGTCGTCGCCTACCTCAACCGCTGCGCGCACGTGCCGACCGAGATGGACTGGCAGGAAGGCGAGTTCCTGGACAGCAAGAAGGAATACATCATCTGCAGCATCCACGGCGCGGTGTATCACCCGCGGGACGGGCGCTGCGTGACCGGCATGTGCGGCCGTTTCGGCCTGACCAAGCTTGACGTGCGCGAGCAGGACGGCCAGGTCTTCTGGTATCCCTCCCGCGACACGCGCCCCGTGTTCGAGGATTGAGTTTCGAGGATTGCATGAACCCCAACGACGATTCCCGCGCTGACAGCGACCTGCCGCGCCCGATCCCGGACGCGACCGCGCGGCCGGAAGACATCCTGAACGCCACGGCACCCGGCGCGTCGGCGCATGCCGCGGCCGGCTCGGCGCCCACCCCGGGCGGCTCGGCCGTTCCGGGCCGCTACGAGCACGTGATCGAGCAGTTCGCTCATGATTACCTGCGCGACCGTCGCAGCGACCGGCGCTGGAAGAGCTTCTTCCGGCTGATCTGGGTGTCGGTGCTGCTGCTGTTCATCTGGTCGATGTTCTCCGCGAAGCACCATGGCGGCGCGACGACCGGACCGCACACCGCGCTCGTCGAGGTTCGCGGCGAGATCGCGCCCGACACCGAGGCCAGCGCCGAACTCATCAACGCCGCGCTGAAGGCCGCGTTTGAGGATCCGGGCTCGCAGGCGGTGGTGCTGCGCATCAACTCACCGGGCGGCAGTCCGGTGCAGTCGGGCATCGTCAACGACGAGCTCAAGCGCCTGAAGGCGCTGCACAAGAAGAAGGTCTACGCGGTCGTCGAGGAGATCTGCGCGTCCGGCGCGTACTACATCGCCGCGGGCGCGGACGAGATCTACGTCGACAAGGCGTCGGTGGTGGGCTCGATCGGCGTGCTGATGGACGGCTTCGGCTTCACCGAGGTGATGAAGAAGGTCGGCGTCGAGCGCCGGCTGATGACAGCGGGTGAGAACAAGGGGATGCTGGACCCGTTCTCGCCGGTCACGCCCAGGCAGCAGGCCTACGCGCAGGCGATGCTGGACCAGATCCACCAGCAGTTCATCGCCGTGGTGCGCGAAGGCAGAGGCTCGCGGCTCAAGGAGACGCCGGAGATGTTCTCGGGCCTGTTCTGGAACGGCGAGCAGGCGGTCCAGCTCGGTCTGGCCGACGGCACCGGCACCCTCGACTACGTCGCCCGCGAGGTGGTGAAGGCCGAGGACGTCGTCGACTACACGCCGCGCGACAACGTCGCCGAACGCATCGCCAAGCGCTTCGGCGCCGCGATGGGCGAGGGCGCGGTCAAGGCGGTGCGATCGACGATGACGATCCGCTGAGTCCCCTTTCCAGCGGAGGCTCCAGGGCGACAATCGATCGCTGATCCCTTCGCCCGACCCAGCCAACGCTCGGCAGGCCTGTTCCGTTTCCCGTTCTTCCCAGGACCGAACCCATGAACACTGCCTTCCGAGGCGCCGCGCTGGCGCTCCTTACGATGCTGGTCGCCGCGTGCGCGTCGACGACGACGGACGCGACGGACGCAACGGCCGCGGCGCCGGCCTCGTCCAAGGTCGAGCCTGAATTCGTCCTGCTCGGCGAGCTGCACGACAACCCCGACCACCATCGCGCCCGCGCGGAACAGCTGCGACGGCTGATCGCGCAGCAGCCGAGGACGGTGGTGGTGTTCGAGCAGTTCTCGCGCAGCGAGGACGCCGCCGTGGCGACGGCGCGCAAGACGGCGCCGGGCGACGTGAACGCGCTGATCGACGCCGCGAAGTTCGACCGCAAGGGCTGGCGCTGGCCGCTGCATCAACCGCTGTTCGAGGCCGCGCTGCAATCCGGCGCGGAGGTCCGTGGCGGCAACATCGATCGCGACCAGATCCGGAAGATCGTCCGCGAGGGCGACGCCGCCTGGCCGGCCGACCTGCTCGCGCTGCGCGATCGCGCGGCGTGGAACGACACGCAGCAGGACAGGCTGCGCCAGGACATCCAGGACGGCCACTGCGGCGCGATGCCGGAAGCGATGTTGCCCGGCATGGTGCAGGCGCAACGCGCGCGCGACGCCGCCATGGCGCAGGCAATGCTTGACGCGCGGAAGTCGGGGGCGAAGCGCGTCGTGCTGATCGCGGGGAACGGCCACGTGCGGCGCGACGTCGCCGTGCCGGTCTACCTGCAGGCGGCCGGCGTGCCGCCGTCGGACATCGACGCCATCGCGTACCTGGAACCCGGCAGCGCCGCGCCCCCGGGCAGCTACGACCGCGTCGAACGCGCACCCGCGCCGTCGCGGGAGGATCCCTGCGCGCAATTCAAGCGCTGAGCCGTCCTCAGGCCAGCACGACTTCGACGCCCCGGCGTCGCAGCTCGCCGACGATGGCGTCGTCGGCTTCCTTGTCGGTGATCAGCATGTCGATCTGCTCGACCGGCGCGATCACCGAGAGGTTGCGCTTCATCAGCTTGGACGCGTCCGCGACCGCGACGATCTGGCGCGCGATCTTCATCATCTGCGCGTTCAGCTGCGCCTCCAGCAGATGCGGCGTCATCAGGCCGATCTCCGGATCCAGGCTGTCGACGCCGAGGAAGAGCCGATCCGCGTAGAGGCTCTGCAGCGCCGTCACCGCCTGCGGACCCGACAGCGAGTACGAGTTCTGCCGCAGCAGCCCGCCCGGCATGATCACGTTCACGCCGGGCACCGTCGCCAGCAGCACCGCGATGTTCAGCGCGTTGGTGATCACGTTCAGCGACTGCAGCCGCAGGCCGCGGATCTGCTTGGCGATCTCCTCGGTCGTCGAGCCGGAGTCCAGCAGGATGGTCTCGCCGTCGCGGATCAGCTTCGCGGCCTCCACGGCGATGCGCACCTTCTGCTCGTGATGCAGCTTTTGCTTGACGCTGATCGGCACCTCCTCGGTGTCGCGATGCGCCAGCGCGCCGCCGTGCGTGCGCAGCAGCGCGCCGGTCGACGCCAGCGCGTTCAGGTCGCTGCGGATGGTCACCACCGAGATGCCGAAGCGCTCGGCCAGTTCCTCCACCGTCACCTTGCCCTGCGCCTGCACCTGCTCGCGGATCAGCCGCCGACGCTCGTCGATCAGCAACGCGGCGTCAGGCTTCTCGGCGATGGGGACAGTGGTGGTGGTCATGACGATCCGGAAGTCGAAAACTTTCGAATGATATCGAGGCGGCTGCGTTCGTAAGGACCTGAATCAGGTCTGCGGCCGTAGGCGAAAACCCGCCAGCCGCGCCGCGTACATGGCCGCGCCCAGCTCCGGGCCGAAGCGCGGCGCGATCAGCGTCGCGCCCGGCACGTCGCGGGCAAGCGCGCGTCGCAGCGCGTCGGTGACGGTGGCGCCGGCTTCGAACACGCCGCCGGTGTACGAGACCGGCACCTGCGCGTCCGCCGGCAGCGCCAGTTGCCGGGCGATCGCCCCCGCGAGCGCGGCCAGCTCGTCGCCGGCCCGGCCGAGGAGGGCGATCGCCTGCGCGTCGCCGTCCGCGGCGGCCGAGGACACGAGCCGGGCGAACTGCGCGAGCCGGCTGCGCGCCGCATCGCCGTTGATCGCCGCGCACAGGTCCAGGTCGTGGGTCAGCTGGAAATGCTCCCGCACCAGCCCGAGCAGCGGTCCCGGCGCGGCGCGGCCGTCGGCCATGCGCGAGAACAGCGCGAGGCCTTCGCGCGCGAGCCAGTAGGCCGAGCCCTCATCGCCGAAGACCTCGCCCCAGCCGCCGGAGCGCGCGCCGCGTCCCTGCCATTCACCGTAGGCGATCGACCCGGTGCCCGCGACCAGGCTGATGCCGTCGTCGCCGCCCAGCGAGCCGGCCCAGCTGCACACCATGTCGTTGCCGATGACCGCGCGCGGCAGGGCGCCGGCCAGCAGGCTGTCGAAGTCGGCGACCAGCGCGCTGTCCTCGCCGTGCGCCGGCAGGCCGGCGAAGGCGGAGGTCACGCGGGCCGGCGCGACGCCCGCCTGTTGCAGCGTCTCGGCGACGCCGTCGCGCAGCAGCGCACGCAACGCGCCGAAGCCGATCTCCAGGTAGTAGCTCGTCGTCGTCGTGTGGCGGGCCAGTTGGCGGCCGTCGCCGTCCAGCAGCAGGAAGCAGGTCTTGGTGCCGCCGCCGTCGATGCCGAGGAAGATCGGACGTTCGCCAGTGTCTTGGGTGCCGGGTGTCATGAGCGGGATCGGAAGCTGCGGATCAAGGCGCCGAAGCGGCCAGCGGATGGATGATGACGCCGCTGACGACGCGCGTCACGGTGCCCGAGGCGCTCGGATTGTCCGGCGTGATGCCGAGCTTGAGCGAGGCCAGCAGCGCCAGGCACTGCGCGAAGACCAGCGCCACCGGTGCCAGCGCCAGGTCCGGCGCGTTCACCGGCAGGGCCAGCAGCACGTCGTCCTCGGCCAGCGCGTCCTCGGCGTTCAGCGACGAGGTGCTGAGCGCGACGATGCGCCCGCGGCCCTGGCGGCGCAGTTCGCGCAGCAGGTCCAGGTCGTAGCGGCGGGTGTAGTTGTCGTTGGACAGCACGATCAGCACCAGCGTGCGGTCGTTCAGCACCGTCTTGGGACCGTGGCGGAATCCCAGCGGCGAATCGGCCAGGGCGACGAGGCGGCCGTCGCTCAGCTCCAGCACCTTCAGCGCGGCTTCCTTCGCCAGGCCTTGCAAGCCGTTGCTGCCGAGCACGACGACGCGCTCGAAGGACACCGCGTTCAGCGCGTCCAGGCGCGCCGCCTCGGTCGCAAGCAGCTGGCGCGCCGCGTCGCCGAGCGTCTCGGCCGACGGCAGTGCCATGCCGAAAGCCCAGGCCGCGGCCAGCAGCATGCCGGTGAAGCTGGAGGTCATCGCGAATGCGCGGTCGTGGGTCTCGTCGGGCAGCAGCAGCACGTGGGCGCGCTCGCGGTCGCCCAGTCGGCGCGCCAGCGTGCCTTCGGCCGCGCAGGTGACGGCGAGGTGATGGCACTCGCCGACCGTCGCGTCGGCCAGCTCGACGGCGGCCAGGCTCTCCGGGCTGTTGCCCGAGCGGGCGAACGAGACCAGCAGCGTCGGCACGCCGGGCTGCAGGCATTGCGCGGGGTTGGAGACGATGTCGGTCGTGGCGATGGCCTCGACGCGGATACCGGGCCTGGCGCCCAGCTGCTGCAGCAGTGCCGGGGTCAGGCATTGCCCGATGAAGGCGGAGCTGCCCGCGCCGGTCAGCACGATGCGCAGGTCCGGCCGCGCCAGCAGCGGCTGCAGGAAGGCGTCGATCGCCGCGCGCTGCGATTGCACCAGCGCGTGCACCGTGCGCCAGACCTCGGGTTGCTGGGCGATCTCGCGCGCGGTGTGCGGCGCGCCGCGGCGGGCGAGTTCGGCGGTTTCGAAGTTGAGCAGGCTCATCGTGACGGGTCTTGTTCTGTTGGAGAGGGCGGGGCGTGGGAACGGCTCAGCCGTTCAGGCGGCGCAGGCGGCGAGGTAGGGGCGCAGCGACTGCGCGGCGCCGTCGCGGAGGATCTCCGCGGGGCGGTTGCGCAGGCGGCCGTCGCGGATCGCGTCGTACTGGCGCGGCAGGTACTGGCTCAGCAGCGTCAGCGGCGGCGGCGAATGCTCCAGCCGGTCCAGCAGCGCCGCGCAGGCGGTCTGCACCGTCGGATGCGCCCAGTAGTAGCGGATACGGTCGCTCAGGCTGTAGGCCAGGTCGACCTGCAGCCGCGACGGGTCCTGGTAGTAGGGGGCCCAGTGGCCGGGTTCCGCGCGCATGACGCCGAGCACGGTATCGATCAGGTTGTCCTGGCCGGCCTGCGGGCCCAGCCATTCGCGCTCGACCGCGGCCAGCGCCCACAGCGTCTCGCGCAGCGCGAAGGTCGCGCCGGGGCCGACCTTCAGGATCGCGAAGTGGTCGCGCGCCAGTTGCGCCAGCCGCCCGGGGGTCTGGTAATCGGTGGAGTGCGCCTCGAAGACCAGACCCGGCTGCGATTCGATGAAGGCGCTCAGCGCGCGCGCCTTTTCGGGCTTGTAGTCGATGACCTTGTGATGGTCGAACTCGACGCCCGGCTGCACCACCATCGCGATCACGCGTTCCCAGGCGGCCTCGAGGCCGGACGTCGCGAACGCGTCGCGGTGCAGCGCCAGCGTCGCGCCGGCCGCTTCCGGCGAAGTCACCGCGAGGTCTTCCAGATCCTCATGCGCGCCGCCCGGCACCGGCACCTCGGTGCCGATGACGTAGACCGGCGGCTCGCCGCGATCGGGCGTGTCGCGCCAGGCGGCTTCGGCCGCCAGGCACAGGCGCACGGCGCGGGCGGCGATCTCGGCCTCGGACAGCGGCACCGGATCGTCGGCGCAGGACATCGAGCAATCCAGGTGGATCTTGCGGAAGCCGGCCGCGACGTACTGCGCCACCATCACTTCCGCCTTGGCCATCGCCTGCGCCGCGGGCTGCTTGCGCCAGGCGTTCGGACCGAGGTGGTCGCCGCCGAGGATCAGCAGGCCGGGGTCCACGCCCTCGACCTTCGCGATCGCCTCGACGAAACGGCGGAAGTCCGCCGGCTTCATGCCGGTGTAGCCGCCGTCCTGGTTGACCTGGTTGGAGGTCGCCTCGATCAGCGCGGGGCGTCCGAGCGCGCCGCATTCGCGCAGCGTGGCGGCGATGACGACCGGATGGGCCGAGCACATCGACGGGATGCCGATGGCGGGTGTGCCGGTATCGGGCGCCGACTGCTTGTGGCGCCGCACGAGATCGAGCATGAGCTTCAAGGGAGTTCCTTCCTGTCGAATCGGTTGAATCGATCGAATGGGGGGAGGGGACGCGGGCGATCAGGCCTTGGCGTCGCCTTCGGGTTGCAGGGCCAGCAGCAGCGCGGCGAGCAGCGCGAGCGCGACGCCGGCCAGCTTGAATCCGCCGGGCGCGGCGCCGCTCATCGCCATCGACGCGAGCGCCGTCAGCAGCGGGGCGCCGGCGTTGACCAGCGGCGAGACGACCAGCGCCTTGCCGTAGCGGAAGGCGTAGACCAGCGTGAGCGCGCCCACCGCGTTGAGCACCTGGATCACGGCCGCCAGGCCGGGGCCGTCCCAGCCCCAGGGGATGGGCTTGGAGAAGTCCGTCATCCAGAGCGCGGCCGGAATGCACAGCAGCGCGCTGAGGGTCATGTAGAAGAAGATGCTCTCGGCGCTGGCGGCGTTGTTGGCGGTCTTCAGGAAGTAGGCCTGCAGGCCCCAGGCCAGCATCACCACGAGTGCCAGCGCGAACCACAGTCCCAGTGCCTGGCTCTGCTGCCCGGGCTGGTAATCGAACAAGGGCAGGGCGAGGAGCGCCAGCACGATGCCGGCGACGCCGAGCTTGCCGGTACGCTCGCGCAGCAGGCCGAAGGACAGCGCGATCGTCACGCCCGGCGACAGCGAGACGATCGGGAAGATCAGATAGGCGGGGCCGGACTCGACCGCGCGGAACAGCAGCATCTGCCCGCCCGCGCCCAGCAGCCCGACCGTCAGGCCCTGGATCACGGCGCGGCGGTCGTGCTGCAGCTTCCAGCCCGCGCGCGCCAGCACGAACACCGCCGGCGGGATCATCGTCAGCGCCCACACGACGTAGACCAGCGTGTCCGGGAAGCCGCGTGCGGAAGACAAGCCCGTCAGCGCGCCCCACGCGCCCCAGAAGAGGGTCGTGACCAGCGCATAGGTCAGCCAATGTCGTTGCATGGGATCGCTTTCCTTGTCGTAGCTTTCGAACGAAAGAATAGGGCAATGAAACCGGGAACACAACGGAAGAAACCGTGACAGGCCCTGAACAGGCGCATTTCGCGGGAAAACCCGGACATATCGGGCGCCGTCTCAATGCGTCAGTAAGAAAATGCTGCTCGAATTCTTTCGACCGTCATCAATTCGAAAGAATAAACGTCGGTAAAAACGATATGCGAAATTAATCGAAAGACTGCGTAGACTTGCGCCAAGCCGGTCGAGGTCCAGGACTGGCAGCGGACAAGCCAACACAAGGAACCCTGAGATGCGAGCTCCCCTGTCCTCCCTCCTGATTGCCGGTTTTGCGCCGCGGCCCGTGGCCGCCGCTGCCGCGATCGCCGCGCTGACCGCCATGGGCGCGGCCCAGGCGCAGGTCCAGCCGCCGGCCGCCGCCGCCTCGGCGCCGACCGAAGCCAAGACCGACGCGAAGGCCAAGGATGCCGACCAGACCCTGGACCGTGTCGAGATCACCGGCACCCGCGCCAGCCTGCAGCGTTCGCTGAACCTCAAGCGCAGCGCGTCGGGCGTGCAGGACAGCATCAGCGCCACCGAGCTGGGGCGCTTCCCCGACGACAACGTGGCCGACTCGCTGAGCCACATCACCGGCGTGTCGATCTCGCGCACGGCCGGCGGCGAAGGCCAGAAGGTCAGCGTCCGCGGCCTGGGCCCTGAATACACGCTGACGACCTTCAACAACCGTATCCTGGCCACCGACGGCGAAGGCCGCGATTTCGCCTTCGACGTGCTGCCCTCGGACATCATCAGCGGCGCCGACGTCGTGAAGTCCGCGCAGGCCTCGGTGATGGAAGGCGCGATCGGCGGCCTGGTGAACCTGCGCTCGGCCAGCCCCTTCGACCAGCCCGGTCAGCACGGTCTCCTGCGCGTCGAGGGCGACCGCAACATCATGTCCAAGCTCAACGGCGGCAAGGTCTCGGCCACCTACAGCAACACGTTCGGCAAGGAGCTGGGCGTGCTGTTCGGCGTCGTCTACGCCGACCGAAAGGTCCGCACCGACACCGCCGGCAACGACGGCGGCTGGACGCGCAACCCGATCTCCGACCCGGCCGCCAACTGGACCGGCAACGCCTGGGGCGGCAACATCGATCCGAACGGCAATGGCGTGCTGGACCCCGATGAGGAAGGCCTGATCGGCCCGGGCCAGTTCCGCGTCGGCACCATCCAGGAACAGAAGAAGCGCACCGCCTTCTCGGGCAAGGTCGAGTGGCGTCCCAGCGACGCGCTCAAGGTCACCGTCGACGGCATCAAGACGCGGCTGAACTCGCCGCAGGTCGGTTACCAGCAGTCCTTCTACACGCTGTTCGCGCCCGGCCGCTGGTCCAACATCAAGACCGAGAACGGCGTCGTCACCGGCTTCACGATGGACAGCGCCGATCCGGAGAACCAGCTCAACCCCGAGCTGCTGAACCTGACCACGCACCGCGTCGTCGACAGCGCGGTCTACGGCATCAACGCCGAGTGGAAGGCCACCGAGACGCTGAAGTTCAACGGCGACCTCTACCAGTCGTCGTCCAAGCGGCATTCGGGCGGACAGGACACCTACACGGTGCTGCGCATGAACCAGCCCAACGTGACGACGGTGAACCTGACCGGCTCGCAGGTGCCCGACATCAAGACGACCTTCAACGACGGTCGCGACCTGATCGCCGGCCTGGCCAGCGGCGCCTTCGGTCCCAACGACTTCAACACCCACTACCTGGGCCTGAGCGGCGACAACATCGACGACAAGATCCGCGGCCTGACGCTGAACGGCGCCTGGTCGGTGGACCGCTTCAACGTCGACCAGATCCAGTTCGGCGTGCAGGCCACGCGGCGCGACAAGAACCGCGACCTGGTCGACAACGCGATCAACGGCGGCGAGAACTACTACTCCGGCACCAACGCGATCAACGTCGGCCAGCTCGGCGGCAACGTGCTCAACGAGCACCTGAGCCCGCCCAACTTCATGAACGGCGTCAGCGGCAGCTTCCCGCGCTCGTTCCTGGGCTTCGACGTGCCCAACTACCTGGCGGCGCTGCAGGCCTACAACGGCAAGCCGCGTCCGGACGGCGGCACCTACGACTTCAGCAACGCCGGTCCGGTCTGGAATCCGCTGCAGAGCTACCGCGTGCGGGAGAAGACGACCTCGTTCTTCGTCGAGGCGGATCTCTCCGGCGAGCAGTGGAACGCCGACATCGGCGTGCGCCTGGTCAAGACCAAGACGACGGCCAAGGCCTGGGACGCCAAGATCGAGAGCCTGACCGAGAACGGTCCGTTCAACTACACGGCCGAGTACGGCGACCCGACCGAGATCAGCCAGAACGCCGAGTACACCTACGGCCTGCCGTCGGCCAACTTCGTCTGGCACTTCACCGACAAGCTGCAGCTGCGCCTGGGCGCCGCGAAGACGATGGCGCGGCCGTCGGTGGAGCAGCTCGCGCCGACCAGCACGACGGCCAGCGTCGCCTGGGGCGACTTCACGCAGGTCTTCGGCGGCAACGCCGATCTGAAGCCCTACAGCGCCAAGCAGTACGACGCCTCGCTGGAGTGGTACTACGCGCGCAACTCGGCGCTGACCTTCGCGGTGTTCCAGAAGGACATCAAGAACCAGATCACCACCAGCTGGACCACCGGCGTCGACATCGGCGTGCCGGGCCACCTGTTCAACGTGATGAAGCCCATCAACGGCGACAAGGCCAAGGTCCGCGGGATGGAGATCGGCTTCCAGCACCTGTGGGACAACGGCTTCGGCGTGCGGGCGCAGTACACGCGCAACACCTCCGACAGCTGGGTCGGCGGCGAGAAGCGTCCGTTGGAAGGCATCGCGCCGGCGACCGCGTCGCTGGGCCTGCTGTACGAGAAGGGCCCGTGGAGCCTCAGCGCCACGGCCGACCACACCGACGACTTCGTGTCGGCGATCAACGTGATCGGCCCGGGCTTCAACGAGCGCGCCAAGGCCATCACCTGGCTGACCGCGCAGGCCGCGTACGAAGTCAACAAGTGGCTGCGCATCTCCATCGAGGGCCGCAACCTGACCGACGCCAAGCAGGAGTACACGCTGGGCGACGGCAACATCACCCTGCCGCAAGGCTACAACCGCTGGGGCAGGGCGTTCACGATCGGGGCGAGCATCAAGTTCTGATGCCGCCGACCGGGAGATTCCAAATCGGGATGTTCCGAAAGAGGACGTTGGGGGTTCCACAACAAGCGGGCCGCATCGCCGGCCCGATCACAGGAGAACTCATGAAACGATCGCTGATCCGTTCGATGGCCACCGGCCTCGCCACCGCCGCCGCACTGGCGCTGGGACTCACCGCCGCGACCGGCGCGCAAGCGCAGTCGTGGTGGAAGCCCGGCGTCAACACGACCTGGCAGTGGCAACTGACGGGCACGCTCAACAGCGGCTACAACGTGGCCATGTACGACATCGACCTGTTCGACACGACCGCGCAGACGATCGCCGGACTCAAGGCGCAGGGCCGCAAGGTGGTCTGCTACTTCTCCGCCGGCAGCTCGGAGAACTGGCGCGCCGACTTCGGCAGCTTCAACGCCGCCGACATGGGCAAGGCGCTGGACGGCTGGGCCGGCGAGAAGTGGCTGGACACCCGCTCGGCCAACGTGCGCGCGGTGATGCTCAGCCGCCTGGACCTGGCGGTGGCCAAGGGCTGCGACGGCGTCGAGCCGGACAACGTCGACGGCTACACCAACTCGACCGGCTTCCCGCTGACGGCCGCCACGCAGCTCGACTACAACAAGTACCTCGCCAACGCCGCCCATGGCCGCGGCCTGGCGATCGCGCTGAAGAACGACGTGGACCAGCTGGCGCAGTTGGAGCCGTACTTCGACATGGCCGTCAACGAGCAGTGCAACCAGTACGACGAGTGCGGCGGCTACTCGGTGTTCACGAGCAAGAACAAGCCCGTGTTCAACGCCGAGTACGCGTCCAAGTACAAGAAGAACACCAACGGCGCGCGCGACAAGCTCTGCACGAAGATGACCGCCGCGAAGATCCGCACCCTGGTGCTGCCGCTGGACCTGGACGACGCCTACCGCTACAGCTGCAACTGATCCTTTTCCACTGTCCTCAGTGGATCCGCTTCAACGGGGTCCACTGTTCCCACTGTTGTTGATCCGATGACCCACATGACGAGAACTCCCGTCCGCGCCGCGCTGCCGGCTTTGCTGAGCGCCGCACTGACGGCCGTCGCGATGGCCGCCTCCTCCGGCGTCCTGGCGGCACCGAAGTCCAAGGAGAACGACGGAGCCCGCTACACGATGGCGGACTTCGCGAAGGTCCCGAAGATCGATTCGCACGTGCACCTGCACAACGCCGATCCGGCGTTCATCGACGCCGCGCGCCAGCTCGGCTTCAAGGTGCTGACGATCAACGTCGACTATCCGGACTTCCCGCCGCTGGACGAGCAGCAGCAGGCGGCGATCGAGCTGCGCAAGGCACGTCCGGCGGACGTGGCGTGGGCGGTGAGTTTCTCGTCGGACACTTCGGATCAACCAGGCTGGCTAGCCGCGACACAACAGCGCGTCGATGCCGGCCTCCGCGCCGGCGCGGTCGGCGTGAAGGTGTGGAAGAACATCGGCATGAGCCTGCGCGACAAGCAGGGCCAGCTCGTCATGATCGACGACGCGCGGTTCAAGCCGCTGTTCACGTATTTCGAGGACAAGGGCATCACGATGCTCGGTCACCAGGGCGAGCCGCACAACTGCTGGCTGCCGCTGGACAAGATGACGGTCATCAACGACCGCGAGTACTTCGCGCATCATCCGCAGTACCACATGGCGCTGCATCCGGAGATGCCGAGCTGGGAAGACCAGATGGCCGCGCGCGACCGCATGGTGGCGGCGCATCCGAAGCTGAAGTTCATCGGCATGCACATGGCCTCGCTGGAGCGCAACGTCGACGAGCTGGCCGCGTTCCTGGACCGTTTCCCGCTGGCCAAGGTCGACCTGGCCGCGCGCATCGGGCAGTTGCAGTACCAGAGCCAGCTGGACCGCGCCAAGGTCCGCGCGTTCATGATCAAGTATCAGGACCGTCTGATGTACGGCACCGACGTCTCGCAACCGCCGCAACAATCGGGGGCCGAGCTGCTGAAGGAAGTCGAGCCGGTGTGGCGCATGCACTGGCGCTACTTCAACACGGAGGAGTCGTTCAAGGTGTCCGATCTCAAGAAACCGGTGAAGGGCCTGGGACTGCCGAAGGCGGTCGTCGACAAGCTGTACCACCTGAACGCCGAGCGGAGTTTCCCGACCGCCTGGAAGGCGGCTCAATGACCGGGCGTCGCGCGTTCCTCCAATGGCTGGGCGCGGCGCCGGTCGCGACGATCACGCCGACGCTGGCCCTGGCCGCCACCGTCGCATCGCCCGGTGCCGCGGCGGCGGCTCGCGCCGCCGATCTCGGCCGCGGCCACGTGCGGCTGCAGGACGAGCGGCTCTCGCTGCAATTCGATGAGCGCATGCGCAGCCGGATCGTCCGGCTCGGCGGCGCGCGTCCGCTGGCGCTGACCGGCTTCGACGCGGGCGAGCAGCTCGTCATCGCGGAACTGAAGCCGGCCGCAGCTGGCGCCGCATTGCTCGGCGCGGAGGCGGCCGGCACGCCGCCGCCGACGACGCCCCGTACGCTTGAGCGCTTCGCACTGACGGGCGCGGTCCCCAGCAGCGGCGCAACGCCCTTCGGTGCCGGCCAGCGGCTGACGCTGACGGGCAAGGCGGAAGGAACGGGGTCAGGCGTTGCCGTCGAAAAGACGATGACGGTGACGCTGCTCGACGAGCACCCCGGCGTGGCGCTGATCGAGGTCGCCTTCATCAACCGTTCGGACAAGCCGCTGAGGGTCCAGGGCTGGACCGTCGCGTCGCACCGGCTGCTGGCGGCGCCGCGGCATGCGGGCGGGTGGTGGACGTACTCGGGATCGACGCACACGGACCGGCGCGACTGGATGCAGCCGGTCAAGCGCGGCTTCGAGCAGCGCAACTTCCTCGGCATGGACTCGTCGGACTACGGCGGCGGTACGCCGCTCGTGGACGTGTGGCGGCGCGACCTGGGGGTCGCGGTCGGGCATCTCGACAAGCTGCCGCGATTGATTTCCTTGCCGGTGAAGGCCGTCGGCGAGGAGGTGGACATCGGCATGCGCGGCGACGAGCCGCGCACGCTCGCGCCGGGGGAGACGCTGGCGCTGCCGCTGGCCTTCGTCGCGGTGCACGAGGGCGACTGCTTCGTGCCGCTGGACCGCTACCGTCGTCTGATGAACGCGCAGGGCCTGGCCGCGCCGGAGCCGCCGCGCAGCGCGCACGATTCGGTCTGGTGCGCCTGGGGCTACGAGCGCGACTTCTCGCTGGATCGCGTGCGCGCCACGCTGCCGAAGGCGCAGGAGCTGGGGCTGAAGTGGGCGGTGCTGGACGACGGCTGGCAGCGCCAGACGGGCGACTGGTTCGACATCGACCTCAAGAAGTTCCCGCGCGGCGAAGAGGACATGAAGGCGCTGGTCGCCGACATCCATGCGCGCGGCATGAAGGCGCGGCTGTGGATCGCGCCGCTGGCGGTGGCGCCGGGCAGCGACGAGCTGCATGAACACGCCGATCTGCTGCTGCTCGACCAGAACGGCGCGCCGCAGATGATCACGTGGTGGAACTGCCTGTACATCTGCCCGGGCGCGAAGGGCACGCAGGAGCGCACGGCCGCGATGTTCCGAAAGATCATCAAGGACTGGGGTTTCGACGGCGTGAAGGTCGACGGCCAGCACCTGAACGGCGTTGCGCCCTGCTTCAACCCGAAGCATGGGCATGCGAAGCCGGAGCACTCGTACGAGCACATGGCGGACTTCTACCGCGTCATGTTCGAGGCCTGCCATTCGGTGAATCCGGAGGCGGTGGTCGAGGTGTGTCCGTGCGGCACGAGCTACGCGTTCCACAACATGCCGTGGATCGACCAGGCGCCGTCGTCGGACCCGCTGTCGAGCTGGCAGGTGCGTCACAAGGGCAAGGCGTTGAAGGCGCAGATGGGGCGCTGGTCGGCCTACGCCGGCGACCACGTCGAGCTGTCGACCGGCGGCATGGACTTCGCGTCCTCGGTCGGTGTCGGCGCCGTGGTGTCGACGAAGTTCACCTGGCCTGAGGATCCGAAACCGAAGGATTCCTTCCTGCTGACGCCGGAGCGCGAGACGCATTGGCGCAAGTGGATCACCGCGCACAACGCGAAGGGGCTGTCCGACGGCGCCTACCGCGGCGAGCTCTACGACATCGCGTTCGACAAGCCGGAGACGCACGTCGTCGAGAAGAACGGGGTGATGCACTACGCGTTCTACGCGCCGAGCTTCGACGGTACGGTGACGCTGCGCGGCCTTGCGCCAGGTGTCTGGAAGATCCGCGATTACGTGAACGGCGTGGACCTGGGCGCGGTCGACGCTGCGAAGCCGACGCTGAAGGTCAGCTTCAAGGACAACCTGCTGATCGAGGCGGTGCTGACCTCGGCGATCGAGCGCCCGCTGGCGCGCGCCGCGCGGTTGCCGTCACGGCTGATCGGGCGGGACGGCTTCGCGCTGGCCTCGGCGTGGGAGGAAGCGCCGGCGCTGTTCTTCGCGCACGACTGGCGCGGCCGTCCGCTGACGGGAACGCAGTCGACGCGCGTGCAGCTGCTGCATGCCGACGGCGCGCTGCACCTGCGTTTCAGCAGCCGCTACAACGCGCTGACGACGTACGAGCGCGAGGCCTCCGCGACGGACATCTGGCCGCTGTGGGAGCGCGACGTCGTCGAGGTCTTCCTGCAGGCGCCGCAGGATGCGGGAACGGCTCGGTACCGCGAGGTCGAGGTCTCGCCGAACGGCTTGACGATGGATCTGGAGGTGCGAGGGCAGGGGCGCAAGCGCTTCATCGGCGAGAGCAAGGCGCGCACGACGGTGGACGAGTACCACCGGATGTGGACGGCCGAGCTGGTCGTGCCGATGCCGCGGAATGCGCAGTCGCTCGACGGCTGGCGGATCAACCTGTTCCGCATCGAAGGGAACAAGGACTCGCGGCAGTTCAGCGCGTGGAATCCGACGGGCAGCGAGCGGCCCAACTTCCATGTGCCGGCCGCATTTGGCCAGCTGCGACTCGAAGCGTAGGGTGAAGTGCCACGGCCGCTGGCCCTCACCCCCGCCCTCTCCCGCAAGCGGGAGAGGGAGCGAGAGTGCACCGAGCTGACCTAGAGGCTTCCTCCGCTTCGTGCGAAAGAGAGATCCATACCTGCGCCGTTTTTACTCCCTCTCCCGCTTGCGGGAGAGGGCAGGGGTGAGGGCCAGCGGCCGTGGAAGTACTGAAGCCTTCTCAGCCCTGCCGCGATCGACTCATGCGCCTGCCGCTGCCTTCTTGGCCGTATCCCCGGCCTTCTTCATCGGCACCGGATCCGGCAGATCCTTGGCTTGCAGCATGCGTGCCTGGACGACGAGCTGGTTGTGCGCGTCGAGGAACGCGGCGGCGATGACCTTGCCTTCATTGCTGTTGGCCCAGCCCGCACCCGCGGCGCCGCCGAGTTTGCCCAGCACGAGTCCGCCCATGCCGAGGTCGGTGACGCGCACCGAGCCCGTCGCGGCCGCGACCTGTTCGGTGGTTTCGTTGTCGGTCAGCAGCAGCGCCACCTGGGCTTCCTTGAGCTTGATGTGCTCGGCCGCGCCGACGAACTTGTTGAGCACGGGAATCATCCCGAGGATGCCGCCGACCTGACGGCCCGCATCCTGCTCGCTGAAGGTCAGGCTGGGGATCAGCGTGTACTGCGCTTCATAACCCTTGCCCTTCTGAACCGTGCTGCCTTGCTGGCGCAGGATGCCGGAGTCCTTCAACTCCTGTTCCCGGATCGTGGCCTTCAGGCCCGAATTGCGATCGACGACGCGGAAGCAGCCGCTCTGCTGCGCGAGCAGCCGCACCAGCGGCAGCGGCGAATTCGGCAGGCCGTTGGGCGCGCTGATCGTGTAGCCGTTGGGGTTCTCCATCAGCGACAGCGTTGCGACCGGCGCGTCGCACTTCATCAACTCGCGGTTGGCCTTGTTGGCGCCAGCCGGTCCGGCCGATCCGGAGATCTCCGAGCTGCCCTCGCCCAGCGTTGCGCCTTGCTTGCCGCAGCCGGCGAGCATGACCACGGCGACGCAGGCGGCGATCACACCGCTCACGCGGGGCAGGGAAGGGCCGGTGGAAGCGAAGGAACGCGCGAATGCCATGGGGATCTCCTGAACGCAAGGCCTGCTGGAACGGCCCGGACCTTATCCCAAATGCGGGTGAACCCATCCCCCACCGATGGGTGGCTGCGTCGCTGAATGTCGCGTCGTGACGGCAGCTTTACGGGCGGTTACCAGGGGGAGGCGAGAATCCGCCGCTTCGGTCCCCCTGGACCGCACAAGATCCCCCGAGGCTCTCCTCATGAACGACAAGTCCCCGAGCCGCGCGGTCGCGTGGCTGGTGTGCGCCCTGATCGCCGCGTCGCTGTACGGCAACTACTATGTCTACGACTCCATCGGTCCCGTGGCCGATGCGCTGCAGATCCAGCGCGGCTTCAGCGACCAGCAGATCGGCCTGCTCAACGCGATCTACAGCCTGCCCAACGTCGTGCTGATCCTCGTCGGCGGCGTGCTCGTCGACCGCTTCGGCGCGGCGCGCATGACGCTCTGGACCGCCGCGCTCTGTTTCCTCGGCGCGTTGCTCACCGCGCTCAGCCCCAACTTTGCTGGCATGGCCGCGGGACGGTTGCTGTTCGGCATCGGCGCCGAGACCTTCGGCATCGCCACGCTGGCGGCGCTGGCGCAGTACTTCGTCGGCGGCAATGTGGCGCTATCGATGGGGCTGGCGTTGTCCATCGGGCGGCTGGGCTCGTTCTCCTCCGACATGTCGCCGACCTGGTTTCCTCACGCCTACGCGCAGGGCTGGCAACCGCCGCTGATGATCGCCGCCGCGATGGCCGCGGCCTCGTTCGCCGCGGCGCTGGCCTACTGGACGATGGACCGCCGCATCGCCGCCTCCGCCAAGCGTGAGATCGAGCAGCAGGCGCAGCCCTTCGCCTGGCGCGACCTGCTGCATTTCGGCAGGGCCTACTGGTACCTGCTGACGCTGTGCGTGCTCTGGTACTCGGTGATCCTGGCGTTCCGCAGCACCTTCTCGATCAAGTACTTCCAGCACACGCACGGCCTGGACCTGGCGTCCGCCGGCGCGATGAACAGCTACGTGTTCCTGGCGGCGGTCTTCGCGACGCCGGCCTTCGGCTGGTTGTGCGACCGCCTCGGGCGTTATGCGCCGTTCCTCGCCTTCGGTGCGGTGCTGCTGCCCGTCGCGATGGCCACGATGGCGCTCACCTCGACCAGCCTCTGGGTCGCCACCGCGCTGATCGGCGTGAGCTTCTCGCTGGTGCCCGCGGTGATGTGGCCGCTCGTCAGCAAACTGGTCTCGCCGGCGCGCTTCGGCACGGCGATCGGATTGATGTGGGTGGCGCAGAACGCCGGCATCGCCGGGGCCAACCTCGTCGCCGGCTGGCTCAACGACCGCGCGGGCGCGAGCGCGCAGAATCCCGCCGGCTACGACGCGATGATGCTGTTCTTCGGACTCGCCAGCGTCGGCGGCGCGGTGTTCGCGGTGATCCTGTGGCTCACCGCCGGCAGGCGCGATCAGGAGAAGGCGGTACCGGCCGCTTGAGCGTACGAACATCGGGCAACGAAGCGGCCCGTGACGGGGAGATCAGCTTGGAAACTTCGCGGTGGTCCGACCGAAGCGCTTCGCCGCCGCCGTCAGATGCGATCGCACGACCAGCACGTGCCCCGGCAGGATAAGCGCGAGGTAGAACCGACCGAGCCGGTTGTGGCAGTTCACGACCGTGGTCGCGACGGTTTCGCGGTGCGTCGATCCCTCGACGCGACGGATCAGGATGGAGAGCTTGAAATCCAGATGCTGGTCATGCTCGCCGAAGATCGCTTCCTCGCGCGAGGCGGAAAGCACGCGGAAGATGTCGACGTGCTCGACGCCGATCTCATCGAGGTGGTGCCGCATCGCCGCCGAGGTCTTCAGGCCGAGCGGCTTCACCGCCGCGTCGCGGATCGCGAGCAGCGCGCGGAACCACCACGGCGGATCTGCCAGCGCGGCGCGCGCAAGCGCCATCGCGTCGTCGGGCGCATCGTCGGCCAGTGTGATGGCGAAGGCGTCGGCGAGGTTCGCGCCGGCGTAGGTCGACGCAAGCTGACTTTCGCGCGGCGGCTCGGTGCGGCGGACGATGGACATCTGGAAGCAGCCCGGCCGTGAAGGAGCGGCAATCTTAGCGAGCAGCGGTCGAGGCGGCCTCGGAGGGCAAGGCGTCGCGCAGCGCGCGAGTCCCCGCCCAGGATGCATGCACCAGCAGCAGGAGGTCCTGTTTCACCTTCACGCGATTCCAGGACTCCTCGGAAGTGCAGGGCGTGACGTGTTCGCCGCTGTCTCGATGTTCGAGGCGCAGCTTCAGCTCACAGCCTGGGAACAACTTCCAGCGGCTGTCGGTCTTGGCGACCACCACGAAAGGTTGCGCCTCGGGCCGGCCGGTGGCCTCGTTGATGAGGTGGCCTGCACCGAACGCCACGGTGAAGAGCGCCAGCCCATAGGCCATGGGCGGGCCGACCAGCACCAGCAACACCAGCTGTCCGAATCGCAGCGGCGGACGATCCGCCTTGCGAGGCATCGTGACGGCGAGGAGCAGGCCGAGCGGTGCGGCGGCATAAGCCGCCATGCTCAGCAGCGCATGGGACGGATGGAATCCGGAGCCGCTCCCGTAGATGGCGAGAAACAGCGGGGCGCTCCAGGCCAGCGACCGGATCTGGAAACGCCAGCGAGGAGGGAGTGAGGACCAGCGAAACATGAAGGCGGGCAGGAATGGAAAAGGCTCCGGAGCCGGCCGATTGGACCAGACCCCGGAGCCTCGCGTCATTCGCCCCAAGAGGGGATCAAGGGATCACGGCATCACGACTTGGTGATCTTGATGGAACGCAGGTTCCAGCCCGGGCCGTTGGCCTTGACCGCGATCTGCTGCTGGCCGGCCGGCAGCGTCACGCGGTGCGAGATGGTCGTCCAGTTCTGCCAGCCGCCCGTCGACGGCACGCCCAGCGCGCCGTACACCGGCGCGCCGCCCGCCATCTCCAGCTGCAGGCTGCCGCCGCCATTCTGGCTCGCCACGCGGTACTCGACCGTGTAGGTCCCGCCCTGCGGCAGGTTGAGGTTCCACACCGCCCAGTCGCCGGTCTCGATCCAGCCGAGGTTCTGGCCGCCTTCCGTCGACGCCTCGAGCTGCATGCCCGACTGCAGCGCGAAGTTGGCCGCCTGCAGCGTCGTCGAGAACGCCGTGCCCGCATCCTTCTTGTAGACGCGCACGTAGTCCACGTACATCTTCGCGGGCAGCCTGCTCTCGTCGATGTTCCACTGCGGCCAGTTGCCGCCCACCGCCAGGTTCAGCAGCAGGAAGAAGTCGCGATGGAATTCCTCGGTGCTGTTGACGCTGTTGGTGATGTCGACGACGTGGAACTGACGACCGTCGACGAACCAGCGGATCGTCTTCTCGTCCCATTCCACGGCGTAGAGGTGATAGTCCGCGACGTTGGTGGGCGTGTGGCCGCCGTAGGACGCGTGGCCGCCGTCCGGACCCTGCCAGTGGATGGTGCCGTGGATGTCCGAATCGGCATTCACGTGTTCCATGATGTCGATCTCGCCCGACGCGGGCCAGCCGACCGAGTTGATGTTGCTGCCCAGCATCCAGAACGCGGGCCACATGCCTGAGCTCGACGGCGCCTTGATGCGCGCCTCGATGCGGCCGTACTTGAACTGCGCCAGACCTTGCGTGGTCATGCGCGACGACGTGTAGCGCATGCCGCCGAAGTCCTCGCGCTTCGCGGTGATCACGAGCTGGCCGTTCTCCACGGTCGCGTTCTCGCGCCGGTAGAACTGCAGTTCGTTGTTGCCCCAGCCGCCCGAGCCGGTGCCGGTCTCGAAGCGCCATTGGGGGCCGATGCCGTTGGTGAACTCGTCCTGCCAGACGAGTTGCCAGTTCTGTGCCTGCGCCGCGACGCCCGTCAGGGCGAGCGCGACCGCGGCGAGTGATCGAATCCAGCGTGCCATGGGATCTCCTCGGAGTCTGTGGTGGAAGGGAGCGCACCACTATGTGAAAGCGCTTTCACCAAGTCTCTCGGGAAAACCCTAGCAACTTCGCTTCGTTGGAAACAAGCGGTTGTGCGGCGCGACCGCGAACGCGCGCAGGTATCGAGATGTCGGTCCGCGTGTCAGCGCGTCGTCCGGCCCGGTGCGACATCCTCGGCAAGGAGGCGCTCCAGCGCGTCGAGGTCGACCGGCTTGACGAGGTGGTGGTCGACGCCGGCTTCGCGCGATCGTCGGAAGTCCTCCTCCTGACCCCAGCCGCTGACGGCGACGAGCCGTACCCGATCAGTGTCCGGTCGCGAGCGGACATGACGGGCGAACTCGTGGCCGTCCATGCCGGGCATGCCGATGTCGAGCAGGATGAGGTCGGGCGCGAAGCTGGCGATCTCGGCCAGGGCGGTCGGGCCGTCGTGCACGGCGAGCGCGTCCATGCCGATCATGTCGAGCAGCAGGCGCAGGCTGTCGGCGGCGTCGACGTTGTCGTCGACGACCAGGACCCGTTGTCGCTTCAGGGCCCGCGGTCCGACCGGCGTGCGCGCGGTCGGGCCGGCGTCGGCATCGGCGGCGGCCAGCGTCAGTCCGATGCCCAAACCGCCTTGCGCGCGCTGATAGCTGCGCTCGGCCTGCGTGAACAGGTCGAAGATCCGCGTCAGCATGTCGTGCGGGATGCCGGTGCCGTTGTCCTCGACGGTCACGAGCGCGAAGTCGCCGTCGGCGGTCGATTCGCGAGACCTCGAGCAGGTCGTCGACCAGACGCACCATGTGGTCGACCTGCCGCTGCAGCATCGGCAGGACCCGGTCGCCGGGCCCGCTGCCGGCGCCCGCCAGGCGCAGGATGTTCAGGCCGGTGCGGATGGGTGCGAGCGGGTTGCGCAGCTCGTGGGCGAGCGTCGCGAGGAACTCGTCCTTGCGGCGGTCTGCGTCCCGCAGCGCCTTCTCGTGGCGGCGACGGTCGGAGATGTCGTGGAAGAGGACGGCCACCTGCCGGTCCTCGGGATCGCCGATGCGGAAGGCGTAGACGTCGTAGTAGCGCCCGAGGGAATCGGCGGGGAACTCGAAGCGTTCGGACACGCCGGTGGTCGCGATGCGGCCGTAGATCTGGTACCACTCCGACTCGTGGTTCGGAGCGATGGACGTCATCGTGCGGCCCACCGCGTCGTGGATGCCGGTCTGCCGCTCGAAGGCCTTGTTCACCTCGACGAAGACGTAGTCGCGGCCGTGGCCGTCGTCATCGAAGAGGAGGCGGATGATGCAGTAGCCCTGATCGATGGAGTCGAACAGCGTGCGGTAGCGCAGCTCGCTGACCTGCAAGGCCTGTTCGGCGAGCCGACGCTGGGTGATGTCCTCCAGGAAGCGCCGCTCGCTGTCTCGCAGCGCGGCTTCCGCCTCGCGGAGGCGGGCCTGGAGCTGGCGGACATCGGACTCGGCGTCGGGGACTGGAGGCGGCATGGGCATGAGGCGAGTGTCGCGTGCTGGGAGCAATCGGCGGACCAAGCCCCGCATTGTTGGGGCATGTTGAATTCAATTGCTCGCCGCGCGCCCTCGATCGAGGACGCCGGATTCCAAAGAATGGGCGACCAGCAACTCGAAGGTCCCGACGATGGCCACAGCTTCTCTTCCGGTCTCACGGCGGGCGACGCCGCCTCGCGGCATGGCGGTCCGCCTCGAGCCGGCGGCGTATGCGCTGCTGCGCTTCGCCTTTGGCGCGATCCTGTTCACGCACGGGCTGCCGAAGGCGCTGGGGACGTCGCACGGATCGATGGCGGATCCGATGGCGGGCTCGATCCGGCTGATCGACCAGGTGATGGGCCTGCCGTTCGCGCCGCAGCTGGCCTTCCTTGTCATGCTGCTGGAGACCGTCGGCGCCGCGGCGCTGGCGGTCGGCTTCTGCACGCGCTGGGTCGCGCTCGCGTTCGCGATGGAGATGATCGGCATCTGCGTCGCGCTGGGCCCGACCTGGCCGTGGATCGATCGGGGCATCGAGTACCCCGTGCTGATGGCCGTGCTGTCGGCCTACGTCGTGGTGCGCGGCGGCGGGGCGTTTGCGCTGGATGCGCGGATGCCGTGGTCGGCGGCCCGCGCCTCGTCGTCGTGATGGCTGAGCATCTGCAGCAGCTGCGCGCGTCGACGCTCCAGATCGGCGATCTGGGCCTCGATCAGCGCCAGACGCTCGCGTTGCGCGGGTGAGGTCTCCGCGCACGGCAGGGCGCCCTCGATCACCAGCATGCAGCCAGGAAAACGCCGGATCTCCTCGAGGTTGAAGCCGGTTGAGAGGAAGCGCTGGATCTGGCGCACCTGGACGGCCGCGCCGGCCCGGAACTTCCGGTAGCCGTTGTCGGCGCGCAGCGAGGCCAGCAGGCCGAGTTCGTCGTAGTGCCGGATCGCGCGGACGCTGACGCCGCTCATCCGGGACAACTGGCCGATGGAGAGGAGTGCCGACGGGACGTCGGGTGCTTCGGCGGCAGTGGGCTTGGGTTCAACGGGCATAGGGGATTCTTCCATTGCGGCTTGACCCTGACACGGGCGTGAGGCTCGACAGTCCGGCTCCAATCCTCCTGGAGTCCTTCATGACTGCTTTCCCACGCGGCCTTCCGGCCCGCATCCTGGTCTTCTGGCTGCTGCTCGTCGCATCCGTCTGGAGCGGTATCAGCCAGGCCGGCACCCTGCCCACACGGCAATACACGGTCGTCGCGCCCGACGGCATGCCGCTGTCGGTCCAGGAGTACGGCGACGCCGCCGGCGCGCCTGTCATCTTCGTCCACGGGCTGCTCGGCAGCCATCTGAGCTGGGAAGCCCAGGTCGAGAGTCCGGCCTTGCGACGCCATCGGCTGATCACCTTCGACCTGCGCGGTCACGGGCAATCCGGCAAACCATCGGAGCCGGAGCGATATGTCGACGGTCGGCGATGGGGGCAGGATCTGGCGGCGGTCATCCGTGCGTCCGGTGCGCGACGGCCCGTGGTGGTCGGCTGGTCGCTCGGCGCGGCGGTGATCTCGAACTACCTCGCGTCGGAAGGCGATGCGGACATCGCCGGTGCGGTCTACGTCGGCGGGGTTGTCGAGCTGGACCCATCGCAGATCGCGTCGCATCCCGAGGTCTATCGCGACATGATCGACACGGACCTGCGCACGCGGCTCGATGCTGAGCGAGCATTCGTCGCCCTGTGTTTCCATCGACAGCCCGAGCAGGAGTTGTTTCAACGCCTGCTCGCGAACGCGTCGCTCGCGTCCTTCGACATGCAGCGCGTCGTGCATCGGATGAGTGTCGACGCGGTCAAGGGACTGGGGCGGGTCGCCAAGCCCATGTTGCAGATCTACGGAACGCAGGACGCGCTCGTGCGCGCGAAGCCGTCCGCCGACCGGGCGAGGATACTCAATCCGGCAATCCGGACCTCCTTCTACGAGGATGCGGGACACGCGCCTTTCGTGGAGTCAGCGCAACGGTTCAACGCAGAACTCGAGGCGTTCATCACAGAGGCGCGTCGAGAAGCGGCGCGTTGATCGAAGCACTCAGGCCCGGTATCCGGGATCGGCGCGTGGCAAGATGGATGAATGCCTGAAAGGAAACTTCCATGACGCAACGCCTGGCCTCCTGCAGTTGCGGCCGGCTCAGGGCCCAGGTCGTGGGCGAGCCCGTCCGCATCTCCATCTGCCACTGCCTGAATTGCCAGCGCAGGACCGGCGGCCCCTTCGCCGAGCAGGCCCGGTTCCGTCGTCAAGACGTGACCCCGTCGGGGCTGTCGTCGACGTACACGATCACCGGTGACGAGGGGACGAACGCGACGTTCCACTTCTGCCCGAACTGCGGCGCGACGGTCTATTACGAGATGGACGCGATGCCGGACTTCATCGCGGTCCCGGTCGGCGCGTTCGCAGATCCGGGTTTCCCGGCGCCGAACGTCTCGGTCTACGAGAGCCGGAAGCACGGGTGGGTCGTTCCGCCCGAGGGCGCGCAGCAGCATCCCTGAGCGGACAGGCGGCCCGACGGCCGCCGCCGGCTCAACGCACCAGCTTGCCGCCGGCGCCGAGGACGGCGAAGTCCACGTAGCGCGAGGTCGGGCCCTTGCCGAAGGTCAGGCGATGGCCGCCGACGTCGGTCTCGAAGCCGCGGTCCAGGGTCTCGGTCAGGCCGGCGGGGCCGACTGCGGCCGTGCGTTCCAGCGCCTTGACGAGCGCGCGGGCGGCGATGAAGCCTTCCAGCGAGCGCGAGGACAGGTCCGCATCCTTGGCATTGGCGCGCAGGCGCTGGTAGTCGCGGACGACTTCGCGGTCGGCGCGGTCGTCGGTCGGCAGCACCAGCGAGAACGCGAAGCCGCGCGCGCGGTCCGGGCCGAGCTTCGCGAGCAGCGCCTGCACGTCGATGATGGACATGCCGTACAGGGCGGCGCGGCCGCCGGCGGTCTGGTACTTGTCGGTGAATTCGATGGCGGCCGCGGTGGTCGCGGCGAGGAAGATCACGTCGGGCGACTGCTTGACCATGTCGGCCACCGCCTGGCCGACCTCGGTGGTGTTGCGCACGTAACCCGATTGCGCCACCAGCGTGAGGCCGTAGGTCTTCGCCGAAGCCTGCGCACCGGCGAGCGCGTCGCGTCCCAGGCCGTCGTCCTGATAGACGACCGCGACCTTGGTGCGGCCCATCTCGCCGAGCTGCTTGAAGAGGCGGTCCACCTCCTCGCGGTAGCTGGCCTTGACCGGGTACATGTTGCGCGCGGTGATCACGCTGTTGGCGCCGGACACGGCGCCGACCATGGACACGCGCGACTTCTCGAGAATGCCGTCCTGCTTGAGCGCTTCCAGGTTGGTGGTGCCTACCGTCCCGATCAGAGCCGTGGGCGCGTCCGTGCTGATCAGTTCCTTGACCAGACGGACGGTGTCGTCGGCCTTGTTCGCGTCGTCGCGGGTGACGAGCTTGATCTTCTGGCCCTTGACGCCGCCGCGGGCGTTGACGTCGTCGATCCACAGCTTGGCGCCGGCGCGGATCGCCTTGCCGGTGACGGCCTGCGGTCCGGTGAACGGTGCGACCTGCCCGACCACGATGTCGGCATGCGCCGTCGAGGCGGCCGCGAGGCACAGGAGGGTGATCAGGTGGCGGGCGCGGCGGGCGAAAGCAAGGGTCATGGTGGGTACGGCAGCTGGCGTGCGGGACCGTCCATTGTGATCAATCGGATGATGGTTGCGGTAACAGATGGGCGACTGGGATAGCGGCGGCCAGCTGATCCGACAAGCGGCGGCCCTCGCCGGAAAGAAGGCGCATGCCGGCGCCGCGGCACCTGTTTGGGGCTCATGCACGATGACATGCAGGGACGGCGCTAGCATCGGGCGATGACCCGAACCCCCACCCGTCGTCACCTCCTCGGAGCGGCCCTGGCAGCGCCCGCCGCCGCCATCGCCGCAACGGCCGGCCCGAACGCCGTTGCCCGTCCGCCGGGCTCGTCCGTGTCGGTCTCGCCGCGTCGCATCGAGCGGATGCTCCGCGGCGTGGTCGCCGACGGTCGCGCGGTCGGCGTGTCGGCGGTGGTCTGGCAAGGCGGCAGCGAGCGTTACTTCGGCGCGTTCGGTCTGGCGGATCGCGAGGCGCGGCGACCGATGGCCCGCGACACGCTGGCGCGCATCTGGTCGATGACCAAGCCGGTGGCATCGGTGGCGCTGATGCGGCTGTGGGATGCGGGCCGATTCCGCCTGGACGACCCGATCGCGCTCTACCTGCCAGAGTTCAGGAACATGCGTGTGCACGCCGACGACGGTCGCGGCGAGCGGCCGGCCGAGCGGCCCATCCTCGTGCGCGACCTGCTGCGGCACACGTCGGGGCTCACGTACGCGATGGAAGACGGTCCAGCCGATCGCGCGTTCCGCGCGGCGGATCCGCTGGAGAAATCGGACGACCTGGCAGCGTTGAGCCGCGCCGTGGCGGCACTGCCGCTGCGTCACGAGCCGGGCACGGCCTGGCAGTACGGCACGTCGACGGACATCGTGGCGCGCCTGGTGGAGGTGCTGGGCGACGAGCCCTTCGATGCGCATGTCCGCCGCCACATCCTGCGGCCGCTGGGCATGAAGGAGACGGATTGGACGCAGCCCGACGCGGTCAAGGTTCGGCGTGCCGCGACCTACCGCTTCGGCGCCGACGGCCCGGCCCAGCGCGAGCCCGAAATGACCTTCGCCTTCGCCAGCGGCGGCGCGGGACTGATCGGCCCCATCGACGACTACCTGCGCTTCGCGCGCATGCTGCTGGGCGAGGGCCAGCTCGACGGCGTGCGCGTGCTGCGTCCGGCGACGGTGAAGCTGATGCTCGTCGATCACCTGGACCCGGCGATCGCACCGAGGCATTTCCTGAAGAGCCCGGGGCTCGGTTTCGGTCTCGGCGGCTCGGTGCGCATCGCGCCGACGACGGCCGACGAGCCGGCCGGCCGGGTGGGTGAGTTCTCCTGGGGCGGCGCGGCCTCGACGCTGTTCTGGGTCGATCCGGCGAACCAGCTCGCCGTGGTGTTCTTCGCCCAGAAGTTCCCATTCGACGAAGCGCTGCACAAGGACGTGCGGGCCGCGGTGTACGGCTGAGCGGGTGGTCTCTATCTGACCGAACCCGACATCAACTTTCGCGGGCTGCCTGAGGCGTCTCGATGTCCTCGCCGTCCGCGCCGCTCAGCGACCCCAGCGCCCGGCGCATGCCGCTCGCGCTCGGGGACTCGATGTAGACGCACTTCTTGTTGTGACGCTTGCAGTGATCCTTCACGCGCCAGTAAGCGTCGTGGCTGATGCAGCCGGTCTGGCAGATCACGAGGTCGGCTGCGGCGAGGCTCGCATCCAGCTTGGAGACTGCGTCTTCCTCGCCGCCGTCGTGGTGGAGGAACCGTCCGCCGGTGCGCTCGATCAGCTGGCGATAGATCGGCACCACCGCCGGCCGACCGCCGACGCACAGCACCGAGCGCTCGTCGAGCGACGGCAGCGACTCCGCGTTCGGCTGCGATTCGGATGGCTGTGCCGTCTGCGTCTGTTGCTGTTCAAGCTGACGCTCCGACTGCGCCAGTGCCTGCTGGAGTTCGTCCGCCCGGCGCTGCTCGCGCTCGGCCTGCTGGCGCGAGGTCAGCAGCGCGCGCTCCAGTTGATGGATGCGGTCCTGCTGCGTTTGAAGGTGCTTCGCCTGCTCATGACGATGGCGCAGCCCGGGGATGCTTTCCTCGAGCTGCTGCAGCTCCTCGCGCAGTCCCGCCGCCAGCGTGTCGCGCGCCAGCAGTTCGCCGCGCAGGCGCAGGCATTCGGCCTGCGACAGCTCCAGCTCGCGCGCCCGCTCCGCCAGCAGCCGCGTGCTGCGCGCCTGCGCCTGCGCCAGTTCGCGCGTCAGGATCGCGTGCTCGTCCTGCAGCTCGTCGAGCCGCTGCAGGTCCGCGCGGTTCGCCGCGCCGACCTGGTGTTGCAGCATGTGGATGTCGCGCAGGACCTGTTCCTGCAGCGCCGCGTCGCAACGCGCATGCGTCAGCGCGCCCCACAGCGCGCCGCCGACGTCGTTGCCCTGCTGCGCGGCGTTCCACCAGCGCGTCAGCGAC
This sequence comes from Rubrivivax sp., assembly GCA_004210455.1. Taxonomy (GTDB): domain Bacteria; phylum Pseudomonadota; class Gammaproteobacteria; order Burkholderiales; family Burkholderiaceae_C; genus Roseateles. Next base: position 90,258 of record SEFA01000013.1, read on the forward strand.
TCCGCCGTCTTGTGCTGCGCGGACTGCCGCAGCGCGATCGAGAAGCGCTGGTCCAGCTCCTTCTGCAGCATCTCGGAAATCGGCCCGCGACGCGCGCATTCGTTGATCGCGCCGCAGTGCATCTCGTAGTCGTTGGCCAGCGCCTCGCCGCCGAGCATCTTGCCCAGCTTGCGACGCAGCACCGGCATCGGCAGGCACACGCCGATCACCGGGCACAGCGCCTGCGCGGGCAGTTCCCACAGACGACGTCGGCGCGAGCCGCGCGGCACCGGCATCTCCTCGGAGGAGGACGATGAGGACGACGACGAGGCGAGCGCGTCGCCGCGTGCCAGCGCTTGCGCCAGCGGCAGACCGGCCACCGCGGCGGGCACGGTGTCGCCTTCCTGCATGAACACGCCGCCGCCGGTCACCGCGCCCGTCACCGCGCCCATCTTCGCGCCCGTGACGGCGCTCGCGGCGGACGCCAGGAAGGGGGCGTCGCCCGGCGAGCCGGAACCGCCCGCGTCGGCGCGCGCCAGCAGGCTCAGGAGCGAATGGGGAGTGGGCTTGTCGCACATGGGTGGACTCCTTACTGCAAGGGGGACGCCTGGAGCGCGAAGCGCACCGGGTACTCGACCCAGCTGACCAGTCGCTGGTCGCCGCGTCGGGCAGGGATGAAGGGACAGGCTTCGGCGACGCGGCGCGCCGCCTCGTCCAGCAGCCGCCAGCCGCTGCCGCCGGCCACGAGGACTTCGGCGGCATGACCGTCGGCATCGACCTTGACGCGCAGCACGACCCGGCCCTCGATGCCGCGATCGCGCAGCATCCCGGGGTAGTGACGCTCGATCTGTCGGGCGCTGCAGGCACGATGGTCGGCAGGCATCTGGACGGGGACGTCGGTCGTCGGCGGCGCAGGAACGGTCGCCGGGACGGATGGGGATGCCGTCGCGACGGTCGAGACAGCGGCGACCGCGACAGCGCGGGCCGCGGCCGGGCCCTGATCCGCCGGCGCAGCCGCGGGGGGATCGAATCGCAGCGGCGTCGCCGCGACGGCGATCGGCGGCGCCGCCTCGATGTGCACGGGCGGCGGCGGGATGTCCGGCATCGGCGGAACGCTCATCGCGGAGCGGGGACGTTCAATGGGAATGGACGACGGCGCCGTCACTTCCGACGTCGGCTTCGATGGCACCAGACGCGCGCTGATCGTCAACGGCACGGGCGCGGGCGGCCGCTTCGGCGCGAGAGCGCTCGCCAGCGCCAGCAGCATCGCCGCGTGGATCGCGCCCGTCACGGCCCAGCCGGTCCAGCGAGGACCGCGGCTCAACATGCGCGCACTCCCACCCCGCCGGCCAGCATCGGGAGGATCGCGAGACCGTGCTCATCGCGCAGCAGTCGCAGGCGTGTGTCGTAGAGCTGTTCCAGCAGCGGCAGGGTCGCCGGCAGCGCGTCGCAGTCGGCCAGCAGACGGCCCGACTTCATGAGCCACAACCGGTCGAAGTGATTCATCGCGAGGTTCAGGTCGTGCAGCACCGCGACCAGCGCATGGCCGCGCTGCGTCGCGAAGTCCGACATCGCCGCCATCAGCGAGACGCTCAGTCCCGGATCGAGCGCCGCCACCGGCTCGTCGACGAGCAGCAACCCGTCGCGCGCATCCCAGGCCTGCGCGAACACGCGTGCCAGCTGGACGCGCGCCTGTTCGCCGCCGGACAAGGTGTCGAAGCGGCGACCGTGCAGATGCTCGGCCTGCGCTTGAGTCAAGGCCTCGCGCACGATGGCGTCCTGGCGCCCGTCGCCTTGGCGGGCGACGCGACCCAGCGCGACGACCAGCTCAACGGGCAGTCCGAAGGCGACACCGTGCTGCTGCGGCAGTACCGCGCGGCGTTGCGCGAGCTCAGCCGGCGACCACGCGCCCAGGGGCTGTCCGTCGAAATGCAGCGCACCGGCCGCCGGCCTCAGTTCGCGCGCGATGAGTCGCAGCAGGGTCGATTTCCCGGCGCCGCTCGGACCGAGGATCGCCACGTGTTCGCCCGGATCGACGCGCAGCGTCAGCGGTCCGATCGCCGCGTTGCCCAAGGTCACGCGCACGTCGTGCAGGGTCAGCAGCGAGCCCATCACGCGTTCCCCATCATGCGCTTCCCATACGACGCACCGCGCCGCGCAGCAGGAAGAGGAACCACGGCGCGCCGATCAGCGCGCTGAACACGCCGACAGGGATCTCCGCCGGCACCGCCAGCGTCCGTGCGAGGGTGTCCGCGACGACGAGCAGCAGCGCGCCGGCGAGCATGGCGTTGGGCAGCACATGGCGCTGGTCCGAGCCGACGAGTTGCCGCGCCAGGTGGGGCGCCATCAGGCCGATGAAAGCGATGTTGCCGCACCAGGCCACCGCCAGCGCCGAGAGCAGCGCCACCATGGTGATGCACTGCCAGCGCAGCCGTTCCACATCGATGCCGACGTGCGCGGCCGCCGCCTCGCCGAGCGCGAGCGCATTCAGACGCGGCGCGACGCGCAGCGCCAAGGTGCCCAGCACCAGCAACGCGCCGCCCATCACGGCGGCCATGATCCAGTTGGCGCCGGCCAGCGAGCTGAGGGTCCAGAAGTTGATCGCGCGCAGTTGGTCGTCGTTGGCGATGAAACTGCACAGTCCCACGACCGCGAAGGTCATCGCCTGCAGCGCCAGTCCGCACAGCAGCAGCGCGGCGATGGAACCCGGCGCCAGCCAGCGCGAGAGACGGTCCAGAGAGAAACATACCGCCAGCGCGCCGCCGAAGCCGACCAGCGGCAGCAGCCACAGGCGGGCTTCCGCGGGCAGCACGGCGTGCAGGCTCGCGAAGACGGTGAGGGTGAGCGCCACGGCCGCCGCCGCGCCGCTGGTGACGCCGAGCAGGCTGGGCTCGGCCATCGGGTTGCGGAACAACGCCTGGCTGAGCGCACCGGCCAGGCCGAGCGCCGCGCCCACCGCGAGCGTGAGTCCGAGGCGCGGCAACCGCAGCTGCCAAAGCACGTGCGCGCCGCCGGTCTTGGGGGCGTCGCTCCACGGCCCGTTGAGCCAGTCCGACGCCGCGATCGGCACTGCGCCGAATTGCACCGCCACGATCACCGTCAGCACCAGCGCCGCCGTCAGCAGCATCGGGCGCGACCACGCGCGCCGCGATGACACCGCGGCGAGCGGCGAGGGCAGGGCGGATCCGACCGAGTTCATCGCGTAGTCCGTGGCGTTGTCCGTCGTGCTGAACGACGATGGCCGCTCACGCCGTCTTGCCCGCACCCGCCGGCGCATGCAGGGCCTGGGCCAACGTCGTCAATGCCTTCGGCGTGCGCGGACCGAAGCCGAGTAGCTCCATGGTTTCCATCACGACCACGCGCCTGTTCTGACCGGCCGGCGTCTGTGCCAGTCCCGGCAGCTTCAGCAGGTCGTCGATGCCGCCGCTGGCTTCGAGGCCCTGCGTCGTCGCGAGGATCACGTCCGGCGCCGCGGCGATCGCCGCTTCGGGCGACAGCATCTTGTAGCCCTGCGCATCGCCCAGCGCATTGGTCGCGGCGGCGTAGGCGATCATCGCGTCGGCGGCCGTGGCCGAGCCCGCGATGCGCGCCTGGTTCGCCGCGTTCGACAGCACGAAGAGCACACGCGGCGCGCGATGGCCGGCGGCGAGTTTCGTCACCTGGGCGCGGCTCGCGGTCCATTCGGCCTGCAGCTTCTGCGATAGCGCCGTCGCCTGCTGCTGGCGACCGAGCAGCTCGCCCAGCGCCTTGGTCCGTTCGAGCACGCCTTCGAAGCGGTGTTCCGCGCGCAGCACGTGCAGCGGCACCTTTGCCGCTTCGAGCTGACGCAGCACCGCGGGCGGGCCGGCTTCCTCGGTGGCGACGACCATCGTCGGCGCCAGCGACAGCAGGCCTTCGGCAGCCAGCGTGCGCGCGTAGCCGACGTTGGGCAGCTTGGTCGCGGCCGTCGGGTACAGCGAGGTGCTGTCCACGCCGACCAGCTCGCCCTGTGCGCCCAGTTCGTAGATCAGCTCGGTCAGCGCGCCGCCGACCGCGATGACGCGCTGCGGCGCGGCCCATGCGCGGCCGCCGATCGTCAGCAGCGCGGCGGCCGGCGCCAGCGCCAAGGTCCGTGACAGGACATGCCGGCGGTTCAGCATGGCACGGTCTCCGCCGGCGCGCCTTCGACCAGGCTCTCCAGCAGGTTGCGCCAGTCGCAGCGCTCGGCCTGGCCGGGCTTGCGTTCGCCGAACATCATCGCGATCGTGCGGCCCTGCGCATCGAACAGTTCCAGCGAGCACACCAGCCCGTCGACCGTCGGCTTGCGCACCAGCCACGCCGAGGCGATGTGGTCCTCGCGCAGGTGCAGGTTGAAGCCCGGATCCAGCACGTTGATCCACGGCCCCATCATCGCGACCTTGTTCACCGGGCCGCTGTGGATCTGGATCATCCCGGGGTTGCCGACGAAGACCATGATCGACACGTTCTCCTGCGCGGCGCGGCTCAGCAGCTCCTGCGCGCTGGACAGCGCCAGCGGCTGCGCGAAACGCGGTTCGGCCAGGCGCAGCGCCTGCGTGCGGCTCAGGCCGTGACGCTTCAGCAGGCCGAAGAAGTCATGCGTGTCGCGCAGCGAGGCCCATTCGCCGCGGAAGGCCGCGACGTCGATGCGCGCGTCCGGCACTTCCGCGGCGAATGGGCTGCTGGTCGTCCGCCAGGAAGCGCGTCACCAGGGCCTCGTAGGCGGCGAGATCGCTCTCCGGCTTCACGAAGACCTTGTGGATGGCCTGGCCGGCGGCGTCGAAGAACTGGAGGCTGCGCTGCACCGCGCCGTCGGACAGCCGCTCGGCGACGGCGAAGCCGTGGCGCCAGTGGCTGTAGAAGACGCGCAGGTCGATCGCGCCGCCCAGCACCAGGCCCATCTGGCGCTGCGGCCCCATCGCGCTGACGGCGGTGTAGACGCCGACCTTCTCGTGCACGCAGGACTCGTTGCGGGTCAGCGCCATGACCGGGCCCAGCGGCTCCAGCGCGGCGATCAGGTCCTGCCACGCCTCGCGCAGGCGACGCGCGCGCAGCGGGGACTCGTCGTCGGCGAACGGGCCGGCGTGCGCGGCCAGCAGCTCGCCCTCGGAGATGCGCAGGTCGCTGGCGATGTCGCGGTGACGCGCCTTGCGTTCCTGGCGCGCCGTGGCGAAGGCCTGTCGCAAAGCGGTGAAGCTGGCATGCATGGGGAACAACTCCTGGTCAGAAATCGGCGCGCAGGGTCACCTGGAAGGCGCGGCCGGTGGCGGTGTAGCTGTCGATCGTGGCCAGGGCCGCGGGCGTGGCCGCGCTGATGCCGGTCACATCGCCCCAACGCCAGTACTTCTTGTCGAAGAGGTTGGTGACGTAAGCCGAGATCGAGAAGGTCTTGTCGAAGCGGTAGGCGCCGCCGAGGTCCACGACGTCGTACTTCTTCGGCGTGAACTGGCCGGCCGTGCTGACGTCCGACGGCTTCTTGCCGGAGCTGTGCAGCCAGGTGGCTTCGACGCCCCACGGGCCGGACTCGTAGCGCGCGCCGACCTTGCCGCGCAAGGGCTGCACGCTGTCCAGCGGCGTCTCGACGCCGTTCTCGATGCTGTGGCCGCGCGACTTCGCCACCGACGCGTTGACGTTGAACGTGGAGGAGATGTCCCAGACCAAACGCGCTTCCACGCCCTTGATGCGGGCTTGGCTCAGGTTGACGTACTGGAAGATCGCCGGATCGTTGGGCGTGAAGGACCCTCGCACCATCTCCTGCGAGATGAAGTCGCGGTAGCGGTTATCGTAGGCGCTCAGCTGCCAGCGCAGCGTGTCCATCAGCTTGCCGCGCAGGCCCAGTTCCCAGCTGTTGGCGTGTTCCGCCTTCAGGTCGGGATTGCCGATGCTCTGGTAGCCCTGGATCGGGTTGGTGAAGCCGTTGTTGACCTGGTCCGGCGTCGGCGCGCGGAAGCCTTGCGCCCAGTTGACGTAGGGCTGGACGACGGGTGTCGCGCGCCAGATCAGGCCGATCCGCGGCGTCACCGCCTGGTCCGACAGCGAGACGATCTGGCCGGTGTAGCCATTCTGCTTGGGCGACAGCTTGTAGTGCTCGAAGCGCAGCGCGGGAATGAGCGTGAAGTCGCCCGCCTCGATCTCGTCCTGCACGAAGGCGCCGGCCAAGGTGTACTTCGTGTCGGGGAAGGCCTTGCTCGGGAAGGTCTCCCCGGCCGGAGGCACGGTGCCGTCGCGCACGCCCTCGATCGTGTTGCGGCTGAGGTCGACGCCGTAGCTCAGGCGCTGGTTCGCGAGCTGCGTCTGCGCCTGCGAGCTCACGCCGATCACGCGTTCCTTGTAGGTGCCCAGGCGCGTGCGGTCGGGCGAGGTGTTGCGGTCCTCGGCGGCGAACTGGCGCGTCTCGCTGTCCTGCACGTAGACGTGCGTGGTCGCCTGTTGCAGCCACGCGGCGTTGAGGTCTTCGTAGCGGTGCTCCAGCGAGACCCGCGTGCGCTCCAGCTTGTCGTGCGCGACCAGCCCCAGCACCGCCGTCCCCGGCAGCGTGCCGGTCGCCGGCGGCGCGGTCACGGCCGTGAGCACGTCGGTGTCGACCTTGCGCTCGCGGTACTCGAGCGTGCCCATCAGGCGGTGGTTCCCGTTCACGCGATAACCGAGCTTGGCCATCACGCTGCGGGTCTCGACGTCGGTCGGATTGGGTTTGGTACGCGTGGCGTTGGGCGCGTCGTTGTCGCCCTCGTTCTTGGTCTCGTGACCGCGCTGGACCGTCGCCTGCACCAGGCTGCTCCAGTCCCCCGCGCCGAAGGCGACGGCGGCGCTGGCCCGCTTGGAGTCGTCGGCGCTCAGGCCGGTCAGCTTGGCGAAGCCGGCGAAGGTCTTGCCGTTCACCAGCAGGTCCTCCGGCGCCAGCGTGCGCAGGCTCAGCGCGCCGGCCAGGCCGTCGCTCCCGTAGGAGGTGGACGTCGGGCCACGCAGCACCTCGGCGCTGACCAGGCTGTTGAGGTCGACGAAGTCGGCCCGGCCGCTCGCGAACGCGCCGAAGGCGAAGCTCTGCGGCAGGCGGATGCCGTCCACCATCATCAGCACGCGGTTGCCTTCCAGGCCGCGGATGTTGATGCCTTCATTGCCGGAACGGCCCGTGGAGGCGCCCGCCGCCGTGAAGCGCGGGGTCATGGCCTTGACCGAGAGATCGACCTCGTCGGACAGCAGGTCCTTCAGGTCGCGCGCGTCGCGGCGGTCGAGCTGCCTGCGGTTCTTCACGGTGACCGTGTTGGGGACCGCGTCGACCGAGCGTTCGGTGCGGGTCGCGGAGACGGTCAGTTCGCCAAGTTGCTGGGGATTCTCGGCGGTCGGAGCGGTTGGCGGGGTCTGGGCGAAAGCCAGGGGGAAGGCCAACGACAGGGCGAGCGCGACGGGCGTCGGGCGCAGTTGCATGGTGACGAAATCCTTGTAGTTCTTGCGGATCTCGCACGGGCTGGCACGACGCGGGCTGGTGCGGGCGGGCGGTCCTCGCGGACGGCCGGCAGGGAGAAGGGAAAGACGGAAACGGAAGCGGAAGCGGAAGCGGAAACCGGGACGCGGATCGCGAGCGGGCGGACCGGTCCTCGGCCGGCCGCGCCGCTCAGCGGATCACTTGGTCAGGATGAGCTTGCCCAGCGAGGTCACGCGCAGCCGGTAGAGCGAGCCGGCGTGTTCGATCTCGACCTCGCGGTCGTTGCCCATCAGCGCCTGGCTGCTGATGCGGCGGCGCTGAACGAGCGGAACCGCTTCGCGCGGCGAACCTGCGGCGACGCGTGCGCTGTCCAGCGCAACGGCTTGCAGGGCTTCGAGATGGGGGTGGTGGTGGGCATTCATGCGAAGCATCTTAATGAGAACGATTCGCAATAGCAACCAAGAATCGCGACGATTGCTTTTTTCTTGATCGAACGCCGCCGGGACGGGGGGACAACCCAGGCGGACAACGGAAACAGGCTGCGAATACTTCGCATGCAGAGCGTGGGCGGCGGGTCTTGTCCCCATTCGACGTAGGGATGAGGACAATGCGCCCCATCCCACCGAATTCCCAGGAGAAGAACATGAAGGGCGACGCCAAGGTCATCGAGTATCTGAACGCGCAGCTGAAGAACGAGCTGACCGCGATCAACCAGTACTTCCTGCACTACAAGATGTACAAGAGCTGGGGCTTGGAGCGCCTGGCCAAGCACGAGTACGCCGAGTCCATCGAGGAGATGAAGCACGCCGACAAGCTGATGGATCGCATCCTGCTGCTGGAAGGCCTGCCGAACCTGCAGGACCTGGGCAAGCTCTACATCGGCGAGAACGCCGTCGAGGCCCAGCACTGCGACCTGAAGATCGAGATGGGCAGCCATCCGCTGCTGAAGGAAGCCATCGCCTACTGCGAGAGCGTGCGCGACTACATCTCCCGCGAGGTCCTCGAGGAGATCCTCGCCGACACCGAAGAGCACATCGACCATCTGGAAACCCAGATCGAGCTGATCGGACAGATCGGCGAGCAGAATTGGCTGCAAAGCCAGATGGGCGATGTGCTCTTCGGTGTCGGCGAGGATCTCCTCGAGGACCTCGCGGGAGATGTAGTCGCGCACGCTCTCGCAGT
>SEFA01000014.1 GCA_004210455.1 Rubrivivax sp.
CCGGCGGCTCCGCCAAGCAGGGCCGCGACCGGAAGTTCCAGGCCATCCTGCCGCTGCGCGGCAAGATCCTGAACGTCGAGAAGGCGCGCTACGAGAAGCTGCTGACCAGCAACGAAATCATCACGCTGATCACCGCGCTGGGGACCGGCATCGGCCGCGGCGCGGGCAGCGACGACTTCAACCCCGAGAAGCTCCGTTACCACCGCATCATCATCATGACCGACGCGGACGTGGACGGCGCGCACATCCGGACGCTGCTGCTGACCTTCTTCTACCGGCAGATGCCGGAGCTGGTGGAGCGCGGTCACATCTACATCGCGCAGCCGCCGCTGTACAAGGTCAAGGTCGGCAAGCACGAGCAGTACCTGAAGGACGGCCACGAGCTGGACGGCTTCCTGCTGAAGGTCGCGCTGAACGACGCCGAGCTGCACACGGCGGGCGTGGGCGCCGGCCCGGTGCTCAAGGGCGAGGAACTCGAGACGATGGCGCGCCAGTACGTGGCGGCGCAGAACGTGATCGAGCGTCTGTCGGCCTGGATGGACGGCGAGGCGCTGCACCTGCTGGCGTCCGGCCTGACGCTGGGCCTGGACACAAAGGAAGCGGCGGACATCTCCGCGACGGCGCTGCAGGTCGCGTTGCACGACGCGGTGGTGCATGCGGAGGTCGATCCGCGCACCGACAAGCAGTTCCTGCGCATCAGCCGCCGTCATCACGGCAACGTGCGGTCGAGCATCATCACGGCGGACTTCGTGCACGGCGCGGACTATGAAGTCCTGGCCGAGGCCGGCAAGACCTTCAAGGGTCTGGTGGGCGAGGAAGCCGTGATCCGCAAGGGCGAAGGCGAGAAGGCCAAGGAAAGCAAGGTCGCGGACTTCCGCGCCGCGATGGCCTGGCTGATGACGCAGGCCGAGTCCAGCGTCGGCCGCCAACGCTACAAGGGCCTGGGCGAGATGAACCCCGCGCAGCTGTGGGAAACGACGATGGACCCGACGGTCCGCCGCCTGCTGCGCGTGCAGATCGAGGACGCGATCGAAGCCGACCGCGTGTTCACGATGCTGATGGGCGACGAGGTGGAACCGCGCCGCGAGTTCATCGAGCAGAACGCGCTGAGGGCGGCCAACATCGACGTGTGAGCGTCGCAGACGGCGACGCCTGCTCGCAAGACCGACAGGGCCCATGAGTTGGAAGACTCATGGGCCTTCTTCATGGCCCGACGGGCCCGGGACAGACATGACCTCCGTCATGCGCGCCCCCTGTGAAGGGTTCAGCGGCGCACGAGAAATGTCGCGTCGCTTCTTAGACTGACCTCGTCGTCCTCCCCGGACATCCACGAGCTCATCTGCATGCGCGCTACCGCTTTCCGTTCGGCGTCCCTTTCCGTGATCGCCCTGTCGTTCGGCCTGCTGGCCACAACGGCGCCCCTCCAAGCCCAGTCGATCAGCGTCAAGCCCGGCCTGTGGGCCAGTGCGAGCGTCAACACGATCAACGGCCGCAAGATGCCGACGATCTTCGACATCAAGGGCGCGCTGACCGCCGAGCAGAAGAGCAGCCTCGCCGCGGCGATGGCAAAGGTCGGGCTGCCGGCCGGCGGCAGCCCGCATCTGGCCTGCCAGCAATCCGCGGAGTTCTCACTGCCCAAGCCAGAGAGCGTCGAGCAGTGCACCACGCAAGTGAAGCCCGCCGACGGCAGCTCCGGCACTTTCACGATGAGTTGCAAGAGCGAGATGGTCAGCGGCACCGGCGTTGGCACCTACGAGGTCAAGGACAAGACCGCCGCCACGGTGAAGGTCTCGTTCAAGGGCTCGACCGCGCAAGGGCAGCCGCTGAGCTACGACTCCTCGTCCGTCCACAAGTGGATCGGCAGCGACTGTGACACCCCGCCGGCGGGCGTGGATCCCACGCTGATGACGTTGATGCGCTGAGCCGGCGCGACTCCCGCGCAGGGTCTTTACCCGATGGACCCATTCGCATGACGATCATCATATTATGATGCCCGTCATGCCGAGTTCACCCCGCTCCACCCGCAAGGAAGCATCCCGCGACCGCATCCTCGACGTCGCGTCCAGGACGGTCCGCCGCGCCGGCTTCGACGGCGTGGGCGTCGCCGACGTGATGAAGCAGGCCGGGCTGACGCACGGCGGCTTCTATGCGCATTTCGCGTCCCGCGACGAGCTGCTGTGCGCCGCCGCGCTGCGCGCCGGACAGGACAGCCGGCAGCTGCACATCAGCCATGCCGATCGGCTCGTGGCCGCCGGGGTGCCGCCGTTCCGCGCCTTGGTGGAGACCTATCTGCACGAAAGCGGTATCGACGACGTCGATTGCGGCTGCCCGGTGGCGGCTCTGGTCGCTGAGATGCCGCGCCAGTCGGATGCCGTCCGCGGACAGAGCCACGGACTGCTGCTGGGCATGCAGCGCCTGGTGCTGGACGCGCTCGGCGCAGGCGCCTCGCCGGAGTCTGCCTGGCCGATCGCCGCGACGCTCGTCGGCGCTCTCCAGATGGCTCGCGCCATCGGCGATCGCGAACAGGCGCTCGCCATCCTCGCGAGCACGAAGCGCTCTTTGCTGGCTCAACACACCGAAGCAGGCACACCGCCGACGCGCCCTGCGCGCTGATTCCGTTTTCCAACGGGGCCCTCCGGGTCCCTTCTCTTTGCCCATAAATATGACGTATGTCATATGAAACAACGCGCTCCGGCGCAGAAGGAACTTCCATGCAGATCAAGGATGCCGTCGTCTTCATCACGGGCGCGAATCGGGGCCTCGGGCTCGAGTTTGCGAAGCAGGCACTGGCCCGCGGCGCGAAGAAGGTCTACGCGGCGGCGCGCGACGCCTCCACCATCACTTTGCCCGGCGTGGTGCCGGTGCAGCTCGACGTGACCAAGCCGGAGCAGGTCGCCGCCGCCGCGCGCGCCTGCGGCGACGTGACGCTGGTGATCAACAACGCCGGGATCGGCCGTGTCGGCGGGATCGCGGGCGACAACGCCGAGACCGTCCTGCGAGAACAGCTCGAGACCAACCTGTTCGGCGTCTTCCACGTCGCGCGCGCGTTCGCGCCGGTGCTCGGCCGCAACGGTGGGGGCGCACTGCTCAACATGCTGTCCATCCTGAGCTGGGTGAACACGCCGATGCTCGGCGCCTACGGCGTTTCCAAGTCGGCGGCCTGGGCGCTGACCAACAGCCTGCGCGCGGAACTCAAGCCCCAAGGCACGCTGGTCGTCGGCTTCCACGGCGGCTTCATCGACACTGACATGATCCGAGACTTCGACGTGCCCAAGGCGAAGCCCGAGGACGTCGTGAGCCAGTCGCTCGACGCGATCGAGCAAGGTGTGCCGGAGGTCTCCGTCGATGAGGGCACGCGCCAGGTCAAGCAGGCGCTGTCCGCCGGTGTCTACCTGACGGATCCGCTGGCGGGCTGAGTCTCGAAGAAGTTCACGCTGAACCGGCGCCGCAGGCGGAAGCCAAGGCGCTCGTAGAGCGCGATCGCCGTGACGTTGTCGATGAACACGTGCAGGAAGGGCGTCTCCCCGCGGTCGAGGATGCCCTGTGAGACCGCCTTCATCAGCGACGCGGCGAAGCCCCGGCCTCGGCACGACGGATCGACGCAGACCGCGCTGACCTCGGTGAAGCCGGGCACCTTCATCCGCTCGCCCGACAGCGCCACCAGCCGCCCGTCGAGCCGCACACCGATGTAGCGGCCGAGTTCGAGCGTGCGCAGCCCGAAGGGCCCGGGTTGCGTCGCACGCACGAGTTCGAGGATGTCCGGCACGTCGGCCGTGCCCATCGTCAGCGTCCCGATGTCGGGCACGGACGCCATCGCCGATGGATCCGCCAGCACCATCTGATCGACCGGCGCTCGCTTGAACGGCACGAGACCGTCGAACGGACGTTCCTCTTCGGCCACCACGAGCACGACGGGCGATCCGATGCGAAGCAGTTCGGCGAGTTGCTCCGGACTGCCGTTCCCCGGGGGGCTCACGGCGCCGAAGGGACCGACGTCCGGCGCAAAGCGCCGGGCGTCGCCTTCCCCGACGGCGAGCGCGGCTTGCCGTCCCGTGAGCGCATGCCAGACCACGTGATCGAGCATTGAATCGTCGGAAGGCGTCGGGACGGGCGGGGTCGGTGCGATGTTCATGCGCCTGGACTCTATGCGGTCCGCAGGACGGCCGCCACGGCCGCCACCGTCGGCCGCGGTGGCCGGGACCGCGCCGTCACTCCGCCTTCGCGCCAGCGGCCTTGATCACCGGATCCCACTTCTTGATCTCCGCGGCCGTCTGCAGCCCCAACGCTTGAGGCTTGAGCCGGTCGCCCTGGGGCGCGACCACGCCCATCTCCTGGAAGCGCTTCACGACATTCGGATCGGCCAGCGCATGGCGCAGCGCCGTGTTCAGTCGCGTCACCACCGCGGCGGGGGTGCCCTTGGGCGCGTACACGCCGTGCCAGACGGCGAGCTCGAAGCCGGGCAGGCCGCTCTCGGCGAAGGTGGGAACGTTCGGCAGCTGCGGCACGCGCGCCTTCGTCGCCATCGCATAGGCCTTCAGCGCCCCCGCCGCCACGTGCGGGCCCGTCGCCACCGGCTGATCGCAGATGAGGTCGACGTTGCCGGCGATGACGTCCTGCAGCGCCGGACCGGTGCCGCGGTACGGCACCATCGTCACCGTCGTGTCCGTGGTCTGGCTGAACAGCATCGCGCACAGGTGCGAGGTCGCACCGACGCCGGCATGCGCGAAGCGCACCTCACCCGGCTTGGCCTTCATCTGCTTGATGACTTCCGCGACCGTCGCCGGCGCGAAATTCTTGTTGCCCACGAGGATCATCGGCACGTCGCCGGCCAGGCTGATCGGTACCAGGTCCTTGTTGGCGTCGAAGGTCAGCTTCGGGTACAGCGCCGGCGCCGTCGCGATGCCCATGTTGTGCAGCAGCACCGTGTAGCCGTCCGGCGCGGCGCGCGCCACCTTCGCCGTGCCGATCGTGCCGCCGGCGCCGCCCGCGTTTTCCACGATCACCTGCTGACCGAGGTCGCGCGTCATCGCTTCGGCGATCAGCCGGCCGATCACGTCGGTCGAGCCGCCGGTCGCATACGGGATCACCATCGTGACCGGCTTGTCCGGATACGCGGCGGATGCCGCCGTCGCCATCACCATCGATGCCGTCGTCACCGTGACGGCCAGGACCTTCTTCGCAATCTGTCGCATGTCTCGCTCCAAGGGTAAGGATGTGCGCCGCCGGTCCATCGCCGGCCGCTGCGTCTCTCTCTGAAGGGGAAAGCGGTCGCGTCCCGTCAGGCCGCGCCGATGCCGCCGAAGCTCATCAGCTTCAGTTCGGTGTATTCGTCCAGACCGTGCCGCGATCCCTCGCGTCCCAGGCCGGATTGCTTGATGCCGCCGAACGGCACCGTCTCGCTCGAGATCGCGCCGGTGTTGATGCCGACCATCCCGGACTCGATCGCCTCCGCGACGCGGAAGCAGCGCGCCACGTCGCGCGAATAGAAGTAGCTCGCCAGGCCGAATTCGCTGGCGTTGGCCCAAGCGATGGCCTCGGCCTCGGTGTCGAACGCCACCAGCGGCGCGACGGGGCCGAAGGTCTCTTCATCCAGGCAGCGCATGCCGGCCTTCACGTCGAGCAGCACGGTCGGCTGCATGAACCAGCCGGGGCCGTCGACGGCCTCGCCGCCGATGCCCAGACGGGCGCCGCGGTCCAGCGCATCCCGGACGTGCGAGAGCGCCTTGCGCCGCGCCGCCTCGTTGATGAGCGGGCCCTGCGTGACGCCCTCTTCCAGGCCGTGGCCGGTCCGTAGCGCGCGGACGCGTTTGATCAGGCGCTTGGCGAAGTCGTCATAGACGCCGCGCTGTACGAAAAGCCGGTTGGCGCAGACGCAGGTCTGGCCCGCGTTGCGGAACTTGGAGGCGATCGCGCCCTCCACGGCGGCGTCGAGGTCCGCATCGTCGAAGACGATGAACGGTGCGTTGCCGCCGAGTTCCAGGCCGAGCTTCTTCACCGTCGGCGCGCATTGGGCCATCAGCAGTCGACCCACCGGCGTGGAGCCGGTGAAGCTGAGCATGCGCACCGTCGGAGAGGCGGTCAGCACCGCGCCGATCTCGACGGCGTCGCCGATGACGACATTCAGCACTCCGACGGGGAGTCCGGCTTCGAGCGCGAGGTCCGCGAGCCGCAGCGCGGTCAGCGGTGTCAGCTCCGACGGCTTGAGGACCATCGTGCAGCCGGCGGCAAGTGCCGGCGCGACCTTGCGCGTCACCATCGCCGCAGGGAAATTCCAGGGGGTGATCGCGGCGCAGACGCCGACCGGTTCTCGCACCACCAGCTGCCGGCGATCCGGCGACGAGGCCGGGATCGTCTCGCCGTGCAGCCGTCGCGCTTCTTCGGCGTAGAAGCGGATGTAGCTCGCCGCGTAGACGATCTCGGCACGCGCTTCGGCGAGCGGCTTGCCCTGCTCCGAGACCATGATGCGCGCCAGTGCCTCGGTGCGCGTCATGACGAGCTCGAACCAGTGCTGCAGCACCTCGGCGCGGGCGTGGCCGCCGCGCCGACGCCAGTCCCCCTGGGCGAGGCGCGCCGCCTCGACGGCTGCCTGCGCATCCTGCGCCGAGTCCTTGCGGACCTGCGCGACGCGCTCGCCGGTGGCCGGATTGACGACGTCGAAGGTCGCGCTCATCGCCTCAGGCCTTGCCGACGAAGCGGTAGAGCTCGGTGTGGTCCGCGCCGGCGCCGAGCGACTCCGACGCCTCGGCCGTCATCGCGTACACGTCCTGCGCCAGTGCCATCGGCAGCCCCATCGCCTTGCCCAGCGACGCGGCGATGCCGACGTCCTTCGCCTGCAGCGCCAGCGAGAAGCCCGAGTTGAAGGCGCTGTTCAGCATGAACTGATGAGCCTTGTTCTCGGTCGTGTTGTTGCGCCCGGTCGAAGCCTGGATCACGTCGACGATGGTCGCGCGGTCGATGCCGAACGCCGCGCCGACGTGGATCGCTTCCGCGGTGGCGATCAGCGCGGCCGCGGACACGTAGTTGTTGAGCGCCTTCAGCGCGTGACCGGCGCCGACCGGGCCGACGTGCGTGATGGCCTTGCCCATCGTCTCGAGGACGGGGCGCACGCGCTCGAAGGTCGGGAGGTCGCCGCCCACCATGATCGCGAGCGTGCCCGCGACCGCCTTCTTCACGCCGCCGGAGACCGGCGCGTCGATCAGCGTCACGCCGGACACCCCGAGCCGCTCGGCCAGCGCGCGGGTGCGGTTGGGATCGGCGGAGCTCATCTCGATCACGACCGCGCCGCGCCGGAGCTGCGGGGCCAGCGAACTCATCACCGAGTCGACGATGTCCGAATTGGGCAGCATGGTCACGAGGACCTCGCAGCCCGCGAAGTCGGCCGGGTCCGCGGTGACGCGGGCGCCGGGATGGGCCTGCGCGAACAGGGCGGCGACTTCCGGTCGGGCGTCCTGCACGACCAGTTCATGGCCGGCGGCGTGCAGCAGGTGCGCCATGGGCGTGCCCATCATGCCCAGGCCGATGAATCCGATGCGGGTCATGGCGTCGGCTCCTCAGGCGTCCATTTCCTTGAACACCTCGGCGGCGACCCGGAACGAGTCGATTGCCGCCGGCACGCCGCAGTAGATCGCCGTCTGCAGGAAGACTTCCTTGATCTCGTCGCGCGTCAGGCCGTTGTTGATGGCGCCGCGCACATGCAGCTTCAGCTCATGCGGGCGGTTCAGCGCGGTGATCATGGCCAGGTTGAGGAAGGAACGCGTGCGGCGGTCCAGTCCCGGTCGGTTCCAGACGTCACCCCAGCAGTACTGCGTGACCAGCTCCTGCATGTCGATGTTGAAGTCGGTCGCGTTCTTGATCGAGTTGTCGACGTACTCGGCGCCGAGCACCTCGCGCCGGGTCGAGAGCCCCTGGTCGAACAGGGCCTGGTTCTTCGGGGCGTACGGACGGGTCATCGGGAACTCCTGGTGAATGGGGGTGGGGATGGAAGGTGGGAACGAGACGAGCCGTCTTGGGGCCCGTCGATGACTCAATGGTGGCGGATTGTCTGACAATCCGACATTGGGAATACGTGCATTGAAAGTGGCGCAGGCCTGTTGTATGACAATCAGTCTGTATGAATATCGGGTGATCCGGACGTCCGGACATCGCCCGCCCACAGGTAGGATCCGGCCCATGAGCCTCGTGAAAGTAGCCCGGGAAGAGACGTCACTGCGCCAGCGCGCGACGCAGGCGCTGCGCACCGCCATCCTGGACGGCGTGCTCGCGCCGGGCCAGAAGCTGTCGGAGCGCGAGCTCTGCGAGAGCCTGGACGTCAGCCGCTCCTGCGTGCGCGAATCGCTGCAGCACCTGCAGGCGGAAGGGCTGATCACCATCATTCCGCACCGCGGGCCGGAGGTGACCAGCATCTCCCGCGACGAGGTGCGCGAGATCTATGAAGTCCGGGCGAGCCTGGAGAGCCTGGCAGGACGAGGCTTCGCGACGAACGCGTCGGAAGCCCAGCGCGCGGCCCTGCGCGCGAAGCTGACCGAACTCGCGCAGGCGCACGCCGCCGGCGACCGGGCACGGATCCTCACGATCAAGAACCAGTTCTACGACGTGCTGGTGGAAGGCTGCGGCAACACGGTGGCCGGTCAGATGCTGAAGCAGCTCAACAACCGCGTGACGGTGCTGCGGCGGATCTCGATGGCGCAGCCGGGGCGGCTGCCCGAGACGCTGCGCGAGCTCGATGCGATCGTCACCGCGATCGAGCAGCGCGACGGCGAACTCGCCGCGCGGCTGTGCGGCGAGCACGTGAAGCAGGCGGCGGAGAACGTGCTCCGCAGCATGGGCTGATCAATCCGCGGACAGCCTCGAGGCCTTGACCGCCTGTCCATCGGGCGCGGGGGCGTCTTCCGCAGCGGCCCAGAAGGTCTCGGCCGCCGCGCCCATCGTTCCACGAGCGCGGTGCAGGCGGATGTCGAGGTCCAGGTGCCAGTCCTTGCCTCCGGCGACCACCAGCCGCCCGGTCGCGAGGTCCTCGCCGATCAGGATCTTCGGCAGCCAGGCCACGCCGCGGCCGTCCAGCGCCATGGTGCGCAGCACCGACGCCAGGTGCGCCGTGAACACCGCTTGCACGGGGAGCCGGTCCAGCGCCATGCCCTTGACCTCGCGCAGGATGCGGCCCAGCCCGGACTCCGAGCTGTACGCGAGCAACGGCACCAGGGCGCCCTTCGACCCCTGGCCGCCCTCCAGCGGGTGGGCCGGTCCACCGGCCGCATCGGGCGCGCAGACCGGCAGCAGTTGATCCTCTCCGACGACCACGCCAGTGATCGCCGCCTCGTCGAGCGGCCCCGGCACCTGCCGGTGGCCGTGCGCGAGCACGAATTGCACCTGGCTCTGCAGCAGCAGCGCCTCGCACTTCTGCTGGGTGTCGGAGACCAGGTTCACCGGACCGACGCTGGTGCGGGCCTCCAACGCGCGCAGCCAGCGCGGCATGAACGAGAACGACAGCGCATGCGTGGCCGCGAAACGCAGCGTCTGCGAGCTGGCCTCCGCGATGGCGCGGGCCTCGCCGGGCACGCGGGCGACCTGCGCCTGCAGCTCCTGCGCGGTCTTGCGGAACCACAGGCCCGCGTCGGTCAGCCGCGCGGGCTGCGAGCTGCGGTCGAAGAGCTCGGTGCCCAGCCACTCCTCCAGCGCGCGGATGCGCCGGCTGAAGGCGGGCTGGGTCATGTGGCGCTCTTCCGCGGCGCGGGAGAAGTTGCCGCTGGCAGCCAGCACCATGAAGTCATCGATCCAGCTCAGGTTCAGCGTCATGGCGAGGGTTCGGCGGTCCGGGCGGTCCTGTCGGTCGTGGCGGGGCGGCGGTGCCCGCAAAGCATCAAAAGCTAAGAAAACTGAATTGGCCTCGCGAGGGGTCCCGGCGGGATCATGCGATCCGTCCGCAAGCAACCTTGAAGTGGAGTTCCCCGTGAAGATCGTCGAGATCCGAGAAAAGACGCTGCCGATCAGCAGCCCCATCCGCAACGCCTACATCGACTTTAGCAAGATGACCCTGAGCCTCGTGGCGGTCATCACGGATGTGATCCGCGACGGCAAGCCGGTGGTGGGTTACGGCTTCAATTCCAACGGCCGCTACGGCCAGGGCACGCTGATGCGCGAGCGCTTCATCCCGCGCATCCTGGAAGCCGATCCCGAGTCGCTGCTGGATAGTCGCGGCATCCTCGACGCGCACAAGGTGTGGGACGCGATGTTCACCAACGAGAAGCCGGGCGGTCACGGCGAGCGCTCGGTGGCCATCGGCACCATCGACATGGCGGTGTGGGACGCGGTCGCGAAGATCGAGGGCAAGCCGCTGTTCCAGCTGCTGGCCGAGCGTTACGGCACCGGCACGCCGGACCGCAAGGTCTTCGTCTACGCCGCAGGCGGCTACTACTACCCGGGCCAGGACCACGGCAAGCTCAAGGACGAGATGCGCAGCTACATCGACCGCGGCTACTCGGTGGTGAAGAAGAAGATCGGCGGCGCGTCGCTGGACGAGGACCTGCGTCGCATCGACTCCATCCTGAGCGTGCTCGGCGACGGCCAGAAGCTGTGCGTCGACGCCAACGGCCGCTTCGACCTGGACACGGCGATCGCGTATGCGAAGGCGCTGTCGAAGTACGACCTGTTCTGGTACGAGGAAGCCGGCGATCCGCTGGACTTCGAGCTGCAGGCGACGCTGCGCAACTACTACGCCAACCCGATGGCGACGGGCGAAAACCTGTTCTCCATGCAGGATGCGCGCAACCTGATCCGGTACGGCGGCATGCGGCCGGACCGCGATTGGCTGCAGTTCGACTGCGCGCTGAGCTACGGCCTGGTCGAATACCTGCGCACACTGGACATGCTCAAGGAGCACGGCTGGTCCGCGAGCCGCTGCGTGCCGCACGGCGGGCACCAGATGTCGCTGAACATCGCGGCCGGCCTGGGCCTGGGTGGCAACGAGTCCTACCCCGACCTGTTCCAGCCTTTCGGCGGCTTCCCGGACGGCGTGAGGGTGGAAAACTCCTACGTCACGCTGCCGGACCTGCCGGGGATCGGGTTCGAAGGGAAGTCGGATCTGTATGCGGTGATGAAGAACCTATCTTCGTGACGACGACGGTCGTGGGTTCGATGGTTGACGAAATGATCGGAAGCTGAATATTCGTCAACCCGGGAGAAGGCGATGATCCACGACCGACTCCGGCGGGCCCGCGTCTGAAAGGCCTGAGCCTTGACGACCTCGCGCAGGCCGTCGGTGACATCACCAAGCAGGCGCTGAGCAAGTTCGAGCGTGGCGACGCCGTGCCGAACTCGACTCGCCTGCTGCAGTTCTCAAAGGCACTGGGCGTACGCCCGGAATACTTCTTCCGTGCCGAGGCGGTCAGCCTCGCCCCGCTCGAATTCCGCAAGCTGGCACGCATGCCGAAGTACCGGCAACGTCAGGTGGAAGAGCAGATGCGCGACCACTTCGAACGCTACCTGGCGCTGGAGCGTTGCTTCGACGCGGTGGACGTTCGGATCGAGCCGACGACGCCTCAAGCGCTGCCGGTTTCGTCGATCGACGAGGCAGAGGCGGCCGCGGATCAGCTGCGGAACGACTGGGGCATCGGTCGCGATGCCATCGCCAACCTCACCCAGCTCCTTGAGGAGGGGGGCATCAAGATCGCCTTGATCGACGGCCAGGACGATTTCGACGGCGCCTGCGCAGCGACCGACGACGTCACACACGTCCTGATCGCGCTCAACACGTCGCGTCCCGGCGAGCGCGTGCGCTTCACCGCGGCCCACGAACTCGGTCATTGGGTGATGGCCTTGCCGGACGACATGCCCGAGCCGGAGAAGGAGCGTTGCTGCCATCGATTTGCGGGAGCGTTCCTCTATCCGGGCGAGCAAGTGCTGATGGACCTCGGAAGTCATCGACGATCACGCGTCCATCCCGGTGAACTGTTGAACGCGAAGCGCCGCTATGGCGTGTCGATGCAGGCGGCTCTCCGCCGTCTCAAGGATCTCGGACTGCTGAGCGACGCTGGCTACAAGTCCGCCGTCATCCAGTTCGCGCAGTCCGGTTGGCGCAGCGCCGAGCCCGAGCCGCTGCTACCGGAACAGCCTCCGCGCTTCGAATCGCTGGTCTTCTGGGGGTTGGCCGAAGGCCTCTTCAGCCCGTCGCGCGCGGCGGAACTGCTGCAGTACTCTGTAGGCGCTCTCGAGCCGGCACTGGCCGACACTCGAGAACGTCACACGCCGCATGAAACTCGAATACGCACGCCGTTCATGGACTGAGTCATTGGCGTCGACCTGTACATCGATGCTTGGCCAGCGCAAACCTGGAGCGTGTCGCTTCTCTAATCGCTGTTGGACACCCTAGTCGGCCGATTCGCTCAAGTCATTTCTCGGTCAGTTCTCCATCTCTCAGGCGTCGACCTGGTAAGCGTGCCCCCATGTCTTCTCCCATAGGCAATGCGTGACTTTAGTGATACAAGTCTTTACATCCTAGGGAGGATTCAATGACCAAAGAGTCAATTGCCGTCACAACCGGCACACCATCGCCGCCCGCTTGGCGTAATCATGTCCATTTGCCAGAAGACATCCGCGACATCAACGCGTTGATGCTGGCAGATTATCAACGGGTGGCCCAGCGCACTGACAAGCTCCCAGCCGGGATTGATTACCCGATACTCGGGTTATTCGGAGAAACCGGGGGGCTACTCGCTGTTCTCAAAAAGAGAGCACGCGAAGGCGACTCATTTTCTAAGTTTCATGACGGCTTACTCGAGGAGTTTGGCGATGTCTTATGGTATCTGTCCACCATAGCCTCTCGCTATCAATTAAATCTCGCTGTTCTGGCGCAGAGATTGCTGAAGGGACTAGAAAATTGGGACGATGTTGATGAGGAACTGGGCACGTTTTTCGATGTTCAGTCTTCAAGCGATGGGGGCGATTCACCAAAGGATCTAAACAATGAGGCGGCCAAACTAGCGGGCGCGGTCGGTGAATTACTAAATGATTTCCGCCAAAATCAACCTTTTAACAATCGGGATAGGCTTTCATCTCACTTGTTGGAAATATTTAGACATTTTGTTTCTGCAGCAGATGCAGCAAATATCTGTTTGAACGAAGTGGCAGCCTCTAATCTTTATAAGATATTCAACCGCTGGCCAGAGAACGCAATTTATCCTCCGCGAATTGATAATGATCTTGAGGTATACGAGAAATTTCCGCCAACGCTGGATATATATATTTCTGAAGAAAAGGTAAACGGACGCCTTTTCGTTTTTCAGCGATGCAACGGCATTTACATTGGCGATCGACTGACGGACAACAAACAAAGCGGAGATGACTATCGATTTCATGATGTCTTTCATTTGTCGTTCGCCGTACATCTTGGTTGGTCTCCAGTGCTCCGAGCGCTACTGCATCTGAAGCGAAAAAGCCTGCCAGACGTCGACGAAAATCAAGACGGAGCACGGGCGATTCTCATTGAGGAAGGCATAGCAACATTCATATTTGAGCGGGGGCTCCGCGCTGGATGGGACGTCAAAGACGTCGAGAAAGTCGATTTCGATCTATTGAAATATGTTACTGAGTTCGTACGGGGGTATGAAGCCGAGCGCTGCTGCATGTGGCAGTGGGAACTTGCGATCATTGATGCCTTCAACATATTTCGCGCGCTAAAAAGGGTGCGCAAGGGTTGGATCCATGCGAACCTCGACGAGCACACTTTGTCCTTTCGTTCAGAACCGTAATTGGAGCGAATGATGCCGAAGAAGGTTTGCATTCTTTTTGTCCCCTCGATGTCAAATATTGCCCAGGATTACGCGCGACAGCTTGAATCCGAAGGCTGCATGGTGTGCCTAACCGAGGTTTCAGCGGATGCAGCGCTTGCTGTTCAGTCCGGTCAGCCAAGCGGAGATCCGGCAATAGAGCAATGTCTATCTGGCGCCGAGGCCAAGGTGATTCTTCTTCCCACGGGAAAAGTGCCACCACAACTACAGTCAGGAATCGCCGCTGCAGCAGCGTCGCCAGGACGCTTGGCAGTCATCTATGAAACCGACGCCGAGATTCCACAGGAAGCGGAAGACTTGGCAAACTCCGTAGTCCCTGTTGGATGTCCCGTCGTAATCGATGCCATTATTCGAGAAGATATTTGGCAAACGGCGGAAGGCAAAACCCCGCCGCCACGCAAGCCAAAGCGCGTCAAGTGTCAATAATATGCGCTTATTCTCATATAAGTTGGTAAGAGATTTCGGCTTCGCACCAAACCCCTACCACGACGTTTGTACTCTTGCAACTTGCAAGCCACAGATCCGTGCCGCAGCTACCGTTGGCGACCTTATTGTGGGATGTGGGAGTAGCGCTTTAAAGCTGCAAAATCGTATTATCTTCGCGATGCGCGTGGCTGAGAAGTTTACGTTCCAAGAGTATTGGGATGATCCTCGATTTACCGGGAAGCGCCCAAACTTCGAAGCCAGTCTTAGTCACGCGTACGGGGACAATATTTACCACTTCGCGGAGAATGGCGAGTGGATCCAAGAGGATTCTCACCATAGCTTTGCCGGCGGCCAGCTCAATTCGGCGAATTTACAGCGCGACACGGGAGCGGATGCTGTATTGGTTGGGCATGACTACATATACTGGGGAGGTGCCGCGATTGACATTCCCTCTGATCTCAATTCAGAACTTGAGACCGACCGCCTCTATCCGCCGGCTCGTTCACATCGCTCCAATTTCGATCCACAATTTATCAAGAAGGTCGATGACTGGTTTATATCGATCGTTGGCCGAGGACTTCAGGGGCGGCCAGCAAGTTGGTAATCACGTCGCGTAAATGCCGGTGCCCGAACGTCGATTTGAGTGTAAAATCAACAGCGTTAAGTTGAACCGCGCCATGAACCCACAATCCTTTTTGAATGAATTGAAGAGCATCCAGCTATCTGGTGTTTTCAATCCATATGCAGACAAATGCGGCGTGCATGATTTGGTGGATGCGCCGGAAATTCGACGCAGGAACCTTCGAAGTTATCTGAGCGCCATTGTGGAAAGCGGTGCTGATACCGTTTGGATGGGCCGGGATCTTGGATATAGGGGAGGCAGGAGAACTGGGCTTGCCTTGACCGATGAAGCACATTTGAACCAGGTAGGATCAAGTTATCCCGGTTCAACTGCCGCGCGAGCTACTAAGGGTCCATTGATAGCGGAAAGGACTGCAGCGGAAATTTGGGCGCTCCTTCCTAAGCTTCAGCTTCCTCCCCTACTTTGGAACGTTTTTCCCTTTCATCCGCACGATGAAGACGAGCCTTTTAGCAATCGCCGATTTACTTCCCGAGAACTCGCAGCGGTCAACGAAGCTAACCATGTTCTGTTCTCTTGGTTGAACATTCGCCGGATTGTGTGCATCGGTCAAGACGCAATGCAGTACGCGCAATCGTTCGGCGTGGAGGTGGAATGCGTGCGGCATCCTAGCTATGGTGGAGTACGCGATTTCCGCGCGGGAATAAAGAGGATCTACGGCGAACTCATGTCTGCGAGCTCACCAAAGGATGCACAGACTTGCCTGTTCTGACGGACTAAGAGATATCTGTGGGATGAGTCAGGGCAATCCTTGAACCATCCCGCATCAGCGCCCCAGCATCACCTCCTGATGCCCCTTCCCCGCCGGGATCATCGGAAAGCAGTTCTCCGCCGGTGCGACGGCGACGTCGAGGAAGTACGGCCCGTCGCTCGCCAGGCACTCGGCGAGCGCGGCATCGAGGTCCTCGCGCCGCTCGACACGCCGGGCCGCCCATCCGAAGCCCTTCGCCACCGCGACGAAGTCCGGCATGCAGGCGTTGTAGCTGTGGCTGTAGCGCTCGCCGTGGTGCAGTTCCTGCCACTGCCGCACCATGCCCATGTGGCCGTTGTTGCAGAGCACGACCTTGACGCCCGCGCGGTGCTGCCGCGCCGTCGCCATCTCCTGCAGGTTCATCAGGATGGACGCGTCCCCGCTCACGCAGACGACCAGCCGGTCCGGATGGGCCACCTGCGCACCGATCGCCGCGGGCAGGCCGTAGCCCATCGTGCCGGCGCCGCCCGAGGTCAGCCAGCGCCGCGGCCGCTCGAAGGCCAGGTGTTGCGCCGCCCACATCTGATGCTGGCCCACATCCGTCGACACGATCGCGTCGCGATCCGCGAGCTGCGCCTGGAGTCGCTTCATCAACGCCTGCGGGGCGATCACCTCCGACGTATCCTCGAAGTCCAGCGACCGCTGCGCCCGCCACGCCTCGATGCGCGTCCACCAGTCCGCCAGCCGGGTCGGCGGCATTGCGCGGTGGTCCAGCGCGCGCCGCAGCCGGGGCAGCAGCACGCCCGCGTCGCCGCACAGCGCCAGATCGGCGCGGCGGACCTTGTCGATGGACGCCGGATCGACGTCCAGGTGGATCACCCGCGCGCCGGGAGCGAAGCTGTCCAGCCGGCCCGTCACCCGATCGTCGAAACGCGCGCCCGCGCACACGATCAGGTCGGCGTGATGCATCGCGAGGTTGGCCTCCAACGTGCCGTGCATGCCGAGCATCCCCAGCCACTGCGGCGATGACGCCGGCAGTGCGCCCAGCCCCATCAGCGTCAAGGTGCACGGCGCGCCGCTCAGGCCGACCGCCGCGGCGAAAGCGGCACACGCCGCCTCGCCGGCATTGACCAGTCCGCCGCCGCCGTAGAACACGGGGCGCCGCGCCCCCGCGATCCAGTCCGCCGCCTGCTCGACCGCGCGGACTTCCACCGCCGGCGCCTCCCTGAGCGTCCTGATCGGCAGCCTCATGGTCGAACGCGCCGGCGCCAGCTGCACATCCTTCGGTACGTCCAGCAGCACCGGCCCCGGACGCCCACCGCGCGCGATGTCCACAGCCTGCCGGACGCGCGCCGCCACGTCGTCGCCAGGCCGCAACTGCGCATTCCACTTGGTCACGGGCCGCGAGATGCCGAGCGCGTCGCATTCCTGGAACGCATCGGTCCCGATCACCGCGCTGTTCACCTGTCCGCTGATGCAGAGCACCGGGATCGAGTCGCACAAGGCATCCAGCAGCCCCGTCGTGGTGTTGCTCATCCCGGGACCGGAGGTCACGAGCACCACGCCCAGCCGCCCCGTGCTTCGGGCATAGCCCTCGGCGGCGTGCACCGCCGCCTGTTCGTGGCGGACGAGGATGTGGCGCAGCCGCCGCTCGCCGTGCAGCGCGTCGTACAAGGGCAGCACGGCGCCGCCGGGATAGCCGAAGACCGTGTCGACGCCGCAGGCCACCAAGGTGTCGAGCAGCATCTGCGCGCCGTTGCGCATCCCCGTTCCAGTAGCGCTCAGCACGGCGCGATCGATCAGTGCGTTCATGCGGATCAGTATCCCGGCGTCCCTCCGGGAAGCGTTGCCGTTCTTGCCTCCTAGAATCGCCGCTGCAGCAAACTTTCCTTCGAAAGCGACATGGATCAGGAAATCAAGCTCGACAAGTTCGACCGCGCGATCCTGCGGGCCCTGCAGCGCAACGCGCGCGCCAGCCTGCAGGAGGTCAGCGACGAGGTGGGCTTGACCACCTCCCCTTGCTGGACGCGCATCAAGCGCCTCGAAGCGTCGGGCGTCATCGAGGGCTACACCGTCAAGGTCAATGCAGAGAAGGTCGGCCGCCCCGAGCAGTTGATCGTCCAGCTCACCTTGAACAAGCACACCGATGCCGCGATGGCGGAATTCGCCCGGCACCTCGAGGCCATCCCCGAGGTCATCGACGCCTACCTGGTGTCCGGCGACTATGACTATGTGCTGCGCCTCTCCGTCCGCGACACGCGCGACTACGAGCGCCTGCTGCGCGAGAAGCTCTACAAGATCCCCGGCGTGCGGCACAGCAAGTCCAGCTTCGTGCTGCGTTGCCTGAAGGCGAGCTCGCTGCCGCTCTGAGCCGCCTGGCCGCCGGTCTCAGGTCGGCACCGGCAGCTCCGGCACCTTCAGCAGCCGCGTCATGTAGGCGCGCGACGCGGCGACGTGCCGACGGACCGCCTCCGCGGCGAGGGCCGGATCGGCATGCGCCAGCGCCTGCCGCATGGCCGCGCCCTGGACCGCGAGCGCCTCGAGTTCCGGGGCCCAGACCTCCAGGCGCGCGCGGCGGAAGGCCTCCAGCAGTCGGCCTCGCGAGGCCTGCATGCCCAGCGCCTGATCGTTGCCGCCCAGTCGCGCCAGATGGTGCTGCAAGGCATCGTCCGCCGCCATCAGGTCGTGGACGCGGGCGAGGCGGGTGGCCTCCTCCAGTGGCGTCAGCAGCGCGGTCACGCTCTCCAGGGTCAGCGCAGAGCCGGCCCAGGCCGACCGGCAGGCCCGCGCCATCAACATCGACTGCAGCGCTTCGCGGACATCGAAGTACTCGTCGATGAAACGCGCGTCGACCGCGCGCACGACGGCGCCCTTGTTCATCCGCATGTCCACCATGCCGTCGCCCTGCAGCTGCAGCAGGGCCTCGCGCACGGGCACGTTGCTGACGCTGTAATGGGCGCTCAGCTCATGCAGGGTCAGGTGCTGCCCCAGCCGCCAGCAGCCGGCCTCGATGTCGGTGCGGATCTGGTCGCGCAGCCGCAGATAGGTCGGCGTATTGATCGCCGGGGGGATCGCAGACGAGACCGCGTGAGCGGTCGCAGGCGGACCCGGGCGAGCGCCAGGGTAAGGTGAACGAACCATCGCGGCACTCCGTCGGTGAATTGTGGGGAATCACGGATCACTCTACGAAGCGGCAGCGGACCGCGGCAGGGTCCGGACGCACCGGTCGCCGCGGTTTTTGCTCAAGCGCAATGAATGAGCAATACAGCGGCGAATCGACTGCTCAATCGACGTATTTGTCGGGCCGCACCCTACCGGAATCAGTGGAATCGATGCTGCATCGAAGGCAGGCACTGTGTCGTTTCCGCATCGGTGGCCACCAAGCGCTACAGTCGCGGCCGGGAGGTCTGCGACGCAGAGGCGAATGCCCGATGTCAAACACCCGAATGGAGCCCTTTGAATGGCCAAGTCGTTGAAGCAAGTCCTGTCCCAGATCGAGAAGCTGAAGAAGGAAGCCGAGTCGCTGCGCGCGAAGGAGATCTCCGGCGTCGTCGCCCGCATCCGCGAGGCCATCGATCATTACGGGCTGACGCCCGAGGAACTGTTCGGCGCCAGCGCCACGAAGTCGGCGGGCCGGGGCAGAGCGGCGAAGGCCGCCAAGCCCGGCAAGGCGGCGGCGGGTCCGCGCAAGGCCAAGGCTCCGCGCAGCGCGGGCGCTCCGAAATACCACGATGGCAGCGGCCGCACCTGGACCGGCGTCGGCAAGCGTCCGAACTGGTTCAAGGACGCCCTGGCCGCCGGGAAAACGGCCGAGGAGCTGTTGATCACCTGACCGGAACCGCGTTCCCGTCGATGTGTCGCGTCGAGTGCGCGTCCACCAGCGCTCGAACGACGCTGTCGCGCGCGATCGAGGCGGCCATCGACGTCTTCTCCGGCTCCGCGTTTGCCACGGCGGTGTCCAAGGTGAAAACGTTGCGCATGTGACGCGCGAGCACCGCCTTCTGATCAGCCGTGAGCCCCTTGACGGCCTCCATCGTCAGCGCTGTCACCGTCCTTCCGACAAACGCATCCGCCTCCTGCGGCGTGTGCCGCTTCAGGTCGCTCAATGCTGTCGACAACGCGTCGATGCAGCGCGTGAAGCTCGCCGCGTTCAGTCCGTTCGCCATCGCAGTCGCCGAAGCGCTCGCACCGTAGGTCTTCTTGTCTCCACGGATCTTGTTGAGCAGCCCCGCCTTCTTCGAGGTGGCGAAGGCTTGGACAAGCCCGCGAATCTCCTTGGAAAGTGCTTCCCGCGCATCGATCAGGGCTTGCGGCGCAGCCTCCAACTTGCCGGTCTTGGCCGCATCCACGGTCGTGTAGACCACATCGGCGCCAGCATCCCTGTCGTCGGGCTTCACTGCGAAACGGCGTCCGCCACGAGGGTTCTGAATGGCCTGGACCTCGACATAGGTCAATTCCTTCGAACCGGCGCGGTAGGGCTCCTCCCGGTCCGAGGTGGCGGGAGAGGCTGTCGAAGTCGACGCGCCGGATCTGGACGGCTCGCCAGAGTCCACGGCATGAGCCGCGAGGTAGGTGCGGGGAGGAATGAGGGGTGACATGTTGAGGGGTGAAGAGTGGAGACGCATCGGCCCGGTGCGTGCGCTCCGTGCCCATCGCGTCAGTCGGTCAGACAAACACAAACAGTTCGCCTGACAACCCTCTTGCCGCTTCAACGCCCTCGCGGTGTCACCATACCCGGCAGCGCTCCGCGTCCGGCTTCACCATCTTCTGCCCAGGCTTGCAGCGGAAGGCCTGCTCGAACTCGGGCATGTTCACCGCGACGCCGTTGATCCGGTAGCGCCCTGGTGAATGCGGGTCGGTCAGCGCATGCACGCGCGCATATTCAGGCCGGGCGTGGCTGCAGTCCCATTGCGCGAAGCCGACGAAGAAGCGCTGTTCCGGCGTCAGTCCGTCGCGGTCCGCCGGTGTCGGGGACAGGTCCGCGATCTGCGCCTTCCACGCCGCGTGCGCCAGCACCAGGCCGCCCAGGTCGGCGAGGTCTTCGCCCAGCGTCAGCTTGCTGTTGATGCGGATGTCGTCCACGACCACGTACTGCGCGTACTGCTTCGTCACGCAGGCGGCGCGTTGCTCGAAGGCCCGGGCGTCCTTCTTCGTCCACCAGTCGCGCAGGTTGCCCTTGGCGTCGAACTGCCGGCCTTCGTCGTCGAAGCCGTGGATCAGCTCATGTCCGATGGTGCCGCCGGTGTTGCCGTAGTTCGGCGCATCGTCCAGCTTCGGATCGAACAACGGCGCCTGCAGCACGCCGGCCGGGAAGTTGATGTCGTTCATCTGCGCGTCGTAGTACGCGTTGACCGTCTGCGGCGTCATGCCCCATTCGCCACGGTCCAGCGGCTTGCCGATCTTGGCGAGCTGACGCCTCAGTTCGAAGTCGTTGCCGCGCATCACGTTGCCGGCGAAGTCGTCGCGCGCCACCGTCAGCGCGCCGTAGTCGCGCCAGCGATCCGGGTAACCGACCTTGTTGACGATCGCATGCAGCTTCTCGACCGCACGCTGCCGGGTCGTTTCGCTCATCCAGCTCAGCGACTGGATGCGAGCGGCCATCGCGTCCTCGATCTGCTTGGTCATCGTGAGCGTCTTGTCCTTCAGTTCCGGGCTGAAGTTGCGCGCGACGAACTCCTGGCCGAGCGCCTCGCCGAGCTGCGCGTCGACCAGCTCGACACAGCGCTTCCAGCGCGCCTTCAGTTGCGGCACGCCCTGCAGCGTCTGGCCGAAGAACTCGAAGTTGGCCTGCACCGCAGCGTTCGACAGCGTCGGCGCCTGGCTGCTGACCAGCTGCCAGCGCAGGTAGTTGCGCAGCTGCG
The DNA here is from genome assembly GCA_004210455.1 of Rubrivivax sp. GTDB lineage: Bacteria > Pseudomonadota > Gammaproteobacteria > Burkholderiales > Burkholderiaceae_C > Roseateles. The sequence goes on from SEFA01000014.1 coordinate 21,400, forward strand.
CGAGGTCGCGTTGACGCAGTTCCTTCGACAAGGCCTTGAAAAACGTCGGCTCGGTGACGTTGTAGGCGGCCTGCGGGTCCAGACCCAGTGCGCGCTGGTACGCGGCCCAGTCGAAGCCCGGCGTCAGCGCCTGCAGGCCGGCAGCCTTCACCGGGTGGAAGCCCTTGTAGGGATCGCGCTTGTCGACGCGGCTCAGCGAAGCACGTGCCAGCGCCGTCTCCATCGCCATCACCTGCTTCGCCTGGGCACGGGCCGTGTCGGGCGCGTCGCCGAGCAGCTCGAAGCTGCGCGTCACGTGGGCGATGAACTGCTCCCGCAGCGCGCGCGATGTCTCATCGGTCTTGACGTAGTACTCCCGGTCGGGAAGGCTCAAGCCACCGGCGTAGGCGAACGCGATCACGCGCGTCGAGTCGGCCATGTCCTGGCCCGAGGTGAAATGGAAGAACACGCGCTCGTTGTTGGTCGCGAGGTGCAGCGCGGCCAGCAGCGACGGCAGCTCGCGGCGGTCCTTCAGCGCCTCGATGCGCGACAGCAGCGGACGCAGCGGCGCGAGCGCCTGGCGGTCGGCGGCGGACTCGTCCATGCAGGCGGCGAAGTAGTCGCCCATGCGGACCTGGTTGGCGCTGCGCTGCGGATCGGCGGCCGAGAGCTTGTCCAGGATGCCCCAGAGGTAGCGCTGGTTCTCGTTGGCCATCTTGGCGTAGACCGACCAGCGCGCCTGGTCGGGCGGAATCGGGTTGGCGGCCATCCAGCCGCCGCAAGCGTACTGGTAGAGGTCTTCGCAGGGATCGGTGTTCCGATCCATCGCGGCCGTGTCCAGGCTCGGCGTGTAGGGCAACTGGTCGAGCGGCCCTTCGGGCGCTGCGGCGGCGCCAAAGGAAACGGCCGCGACAAACGCGGCCGCGGCGGTGCGGGCGAGGAGGTGAGGAGTCATGCTCGACAGCGGTGAGTAGAGGCTGCCGGCATTCTCCGCCAGGCGACCGCCACCGCAGGGTGCCGGACGACACCTCGGGTTGACCCGTCTTGGCGACGGGTCCCATCCCGGGCGGCGGTGCCGGCGTGTCAGCTTTCCTTCGGTCCGCGGACCAGCAGCACCGGCACCTCGGCATAGCGGACGATGAGTTCGGCGTCGCTGCCGAGCAGCGCCCGCGACAGACCGCGGCGACCGTGGGTGCCGAGCACGATGACCTCGGCGCCCCAGCGCTTGCACTCCTCGGCCACGAGATCGCTGACCCGTGACGACAGGCTCTCGCTGAGTTCGGTCGTGACGCGCAGTCCCGCGGCGCTGACCGTGGCGGCGGCATCGGCGAGCACCTTCTGTCCGCCGGCGCGGATCTGCTCGAAGTTGTCCGGGGTGATGCCGAGGCCGGCGCTGGACATCATCGCGAAGGCTTGCAGATCCAGCGCGTGCAGCAGGCGGATCTCGCCGCCGCTCAGCCTGGCCAGTTTGATGGCCTCTGCCAAGCCGGCGCTCGAGGTGGGGCTGCCGTCGACAGGAACAAGGATCTTGGCGTACATGGTCGTCGCTCCATCGGATGGGATGGGGACATGCTAGTCCCTGCGCTGGCGCGCGCGAACGCTTGATCGCTGTCTTGGGCGGAACACGGACGCCCAGCCCGACAAGCGTCAGACGCCGGCGCGTTGCCGTGCGATGGCCGCCGCCTCGGCGGCGATTCCGCTCGGGATCTGCGCGCTGGCGAGTCCGCTGTTGGCGATTCCCGCGGTTCTTGGCGCGAGTGAGGTCGACACAGGCTTCGGCGGTGTTGCCGGCGGCGTTTTGCGCGGCTGCATCGGTTCGAGTTCAAAGTAGACCTGGGATTGCGACTGAAGCGACGTCGGAGCCTGATGCGGGGCAGGCTCGAACTCCCGCGCCCGCATCGGCTTGGCCGGTGCGATGGTCTCGTAGTTGGCGTCCCCATCCGGCTTGCGGGGCGGTAGCGCAGGCAGCGCACGGTTGGCATACAAGCCTCGCGCTTTCGTCCAGTTCTGAGGCAGATCGACCTGTTCGTAGCTTGAGGGCGGGCCGACCTGCTCGTAGTCGGACCTCCGGGAGGGGCGCTTCGGAAGCGGTCGATTCGCTCCGCCCAGGGCCAGGTTCAAATGGCTGCGGCAAGAGGCCATGCCGTAGACGTGCTCAACGGGACTGTGCTTTGCAGCGCGCAGATGCGAGTAGGTGTCCGTATCTGCTCCGCAGGTGGCGTAGAGATCGCCGTTCGGCGCGGCGAAGTGGGACACAGGCATCGTGGTGATCATCAAGTTCTCCAATGACAGAAACGCGCGTGTCGCCGGACCCGCGCGCTTGTCAGTGAAGATCGGGCCGGGAAGTGTCCCCGGCTTTCCGGATCAATCGATCAGTCGATCAGCCGTTGACCTTGATGCGGTTGTTCACCGACTGCACGCCCTTGGCGGCGAGGGCCATCGAGCCCGCGCGATCGCGCGAGGCCAGGTCCGGCGCGGTACCGTCCAGGGTCACGTGGCCCTTTTCGGTTTCGACCTTCACGTCGATGGCGCTCAGCTTCGGATCGCCGGCCAGCGAGGTCTTGATGGACGTCGTGATCTGCGCATCGTCGATGGCGGCGCCGGCCTTGTCGGCGGCCCGTTCCATCTTGGCGCCGGCGTTGTCCATGGCCTGCTGGGTGTCCTGCTTCGCAGCTTCGGACTTCTGTTCCATCTTGGAGATGCCGTCGTCCAGGCGTTGGCCGGCGGTGCGGCCGTCATCCTCTCGACCGCAGGCGGTCAGGGCAACGGCGGCGACCACGGCGGGCAGCAGCAGGGACAGGGCGGCGGGGCGGGAAGCGTGCTTCATGGCGAGGTTCCTTTCGCGGGGGCGGGGCTTTCGCAGACAGTCCGCGGGTGGCCGCGGATCCATGACTCCACTCTAGGCAAGCGCCTTTCTCCCGAGGGTCGGCTACCGCCGGAAGCGCCGGTCGCCCGGCGTCCCGGCGGCCCGTAGGAACGCGCCTACAGCCCGCCGCCGGCGGGAGGCTGGCCGCCCTCGCCGGCCGCGGTCGGCCCCGACGGACCCGTTGGCGGCACGCCGGGCATCGCAGCCATGCCGGGGAGGGGGAAATCGATCCGCGGGATGTCCGGCTCGTCGCGTCCGTCGCGCTTGAGCGGCAGCCAGGCGCACACCTCGGTGCCCTGCCCCGGCGCGCTGCGCAGACGCAACTGTCCGCGCTCGGCCTCGACGCGGAAGCGCATGCCCAGCAGGCCGTGCGAGCCCAGGGCCAGTCGGGCCGGGTCGAAGCCCTGGCCGTTGTCGGCGACGATGACCATCGCCTGCGCGTACTCGCGCTTGAGCGAGACCGTTACTTCGGTCGCGTTCGCGTACTTCGCCGTATTGGTCAAGGCTTCCTGCACCAGACGGAAGGCGGTCAGCTGGGCGCTCGGCGCCAGGTCGACGTCCGTATCCAGTGCCACCGTGATCGGCACGCCGAGGCGCTCCGAGGTCTCGCGGCACAGGATCTCCAGCGCCGGCACCAGGCCCAGCTGGTCCAGCGTCGACGGGCGCAGGTCCTCGATGATGCGGCGCTTGAGCGCGATGCCGCTGTTCAGCGTCTCGGTCAGGTGGTTGAGGCGCTGCATCAGATCGGGCGCCTCCGCCTGCAGCTTGGGCCGCAGCCGCGCGACATCGAGCTTGGCCGCCGTCAGCAGCGCGCCGAGCTCGTCGTGCAGGTCGCGGGCGAGCCGGGCGCGTTCGTCCTCGCGCGCGGTCTGCAGGTGGCGGGCCAGCTGCGTCAGCTCGGCGGTGCGGCGCGACACCTCGACCTCCAGCCGGTCGCGCTCGGCGCGGACTTCCTGCGCCTGCTCCGCGCGCTGCACGTCGAGCGCCCGGCTCTTGCGCACGAACAGCACGAACACGATCAGGCTCAACAGCGTCATGCCGGCCACGCCGATGCGGCTCATCATCAGCGTGTCGTAAACCTGACCGGTGCCGAGCGCGATGCGCCGGTTCTCGTCGGTCAGCAGTTCGGCGGAACGGCGCCGGATCTGTTCCATCTGGTCGCGGCCGATGTCGGTCATCATGAGCTCGCGGCCGGCCGATTCGCGGCCGGTCTCGTAGAGCTTGAGCACCTCCTGCAGCTCGCTCAGCTTGGCACTGACGGCGCTGGCGATCTCCTTGCTGCGGCGCTCGGCATCCTCGGCGCCGACCTGCGCATACATCCGCTGCAGCGAGTTCAGGCCCTGCGACGCGTCCTCGGCGGCGAATCGGTAGGGATCCAGGTATTCAGGCCGGCGGGTGATCAGGTATCCCCGTTGCCCTGACTCCGCGTCGGTCACGCGGGCCATCAGCCGGAGCAGTTCCATCCGGGCCCGGCCCAGCGTGTCCAGACGGTCCATCTGCGAGACGGCGCCGAAATAGGCGAGCTCGCTGATCAGGATCATCAGCAGGGCCACGAACACGCCCAGCGGCATGGCCCAGGTCTTGCGACCAAGGTTCGTGACGGTGTCCTTCAGGCTCATCCTCTACACTCCCTGAGCGATTTCGCTCACTTGACCATCGCCACCATGATCCGAATCGCCATCGTCGACGACCACGCGATTGTCCGCGCCGGGCTGCGGCAATTCCTCTCCGAACAGGTCGACCTGCGCGTCACCGGCGAAGCCGGATCCGGCCGCGAGGCGCTGGACCTCGTGCGCGCCGGCGAGCTCGACGTGATGCTGATGGACCTCTCGCTGCCCGACCAGAGCGGCGTGGAGACCCTGGCCGCCATCAAGGCCCGCAAGCCGGAACTGCCGGTGCTGATCCTCAGCGGCTTCCCGGAGACGCACTACGCGACCACGCTGCTGCGCCAGGGCGCCAGCGGCTACCTCAACAAGGAATGCGACCCCGAGGAGATCGCCACGGCGATCCGCACCGTCTTCCGCGGCCGCAAGTACATCACGCCGGCCGTGGCGGAGCTGCTGGCCGACGGCCTGGGCGCGCCGGCGGACCAGGCCGCCCACGACACGCTGTCCGAGCGCGAGCTGCAGGTCTTCCTGCGGCTGGCGCGCGGCGAGACGGTCGGTCACATCGCCGACGGCATGTCGCTGAGCGTGAAGACGGTCTCCACCTACCGGTCGCGCGTGCTGGAGAAGCTGTCGCTCAACACCAACAGCGAGCTGACGTATTACGCCCTCAAGAACGGGCTGATCGAGTAGCGGCATCGCCGGCGTCGCGGTGGGCCGCGTCGACCAGGTCGCCGCAGTAGGCGAGCAGGTCTTCCAGCTCGGCCGATTTGTCGAAGACCTTGTCGGCGCCCAGGGCGAAGCAGCGTTGGCGCATGTCGGGCGTGGCGTAGTTGCTCAGCACGACGCGGCGCGCGCCGGGCAAGCGCTCGCTGGCGGCGCGCAGCACGTTCAAGCCGGTGCCCTGTGCCAGGAAGATGTCGATGATCAGCAGGTCGCAGCCGGGATGGTCCTGCGACAGCCAGTTCAGGGCGCCGTTCTCGTCGACCGCGTGGCCGAGGACGCGCAGGTCCACCATCTCCTCGAGCGTCGCCACCAGGTTCTCCCGGATGACGGCGTTGTCCTCGACGAGGAAACAGGTGAGGGCGGCGCTGGCAGGCTGGGCGTCCATGGAAAGGCTCGCGTACGGCTCGAAACCACAAGCGGGTACGCGCAAACGGACGGGTTGCCAGGCAGACCGTCCGTTTGCGCGGTGCATCCGCAGGCGGGTGGTCAGGCCGCCTTCAGACACACGATCGTTGAATCGCGTCAGCGCATCAGTTGCGGATCGCGATCTCGTTCTTGACGCGCTTCACGCCCTTGACTTCACGCGCCAGGCGCTCGGCGTCGGACTTCTCCGTCGCGTTCTTGGCGAAGCCGGTCAGCATCACCTCGCCTTGCAGCGTCTCCACGTGGATGGAGCTGGCGTCGACCGACTTGGCTTCGACGAACTTGGACTTCACGGCCGTGGTGACCGCCGCGTCGTCGACGTATTCGCCGACGGAGGATTGACCGCGCGTCACGGCGCAGCCGGGCAGCAGGGTCAGGGCGCCCACAGCGGTGGCCAGGGCGAGAACGGTGGCTCGAATCATCATGTTGATCTCCTTCGATTGATGAAAAGGCTCGGACTCACGCGGCGTGGCGGTCTGACGACACGACAGCAGGGGCCGGCTCGGCGAACGTCGCGGGGGCGTGGTCCAGCAGATAAGGAAGCGCCGCTTCCAGACCCAGCACCGGTTCGTGGTCGCTGACCGCGGTCCATTGGACCTGGCAGGCGAAGTCATGAACGTGCAAGGCGAGGGAATGGTGGTCGGCGATGCCCATCTGTCAGCTCCTTGTGCACCCCGTGGTGCGCTGAGATGGACTTTACGTATCCCGAACAGGCCGCCCTGTCGTCCGCGTCCGCGATGTCTTGTAGGACAAGCGGAAGCGGCAACGCCCACGGTCCGAATGAGGCGTTGTCCTACAAGGTGTCGCGCGGGGCCCCCACAGGGGACGGGCCCCCTGCTCCCTAGGATGCAGGCATCGAATGAAGACCCGAGACGAGAACAAGATGAACCACTTCTCCGCCGCCGTTGGAAGCGCCGCCCAGGCGCCGGCTCCTGCCCATCCGGATTACCGCCCTTCCCATTGCGTGAACGCCGAGCTGCTGCTCTCCACGCCGCTGACGGTGGTGGTCAAGGCGCAGCTGTCCTACATCGATGCCGACGGCCGGGCCGACGTTCAAGAACTGGCTCTGGTGATCCCGCGCAGCCGCTGCGCCGGCGACCATCCGTACTGGCCGGCGCTGCTGTCGGCGGCGACCGAGCACTGGCAGCGTTGCCGCGGCAGCGCGCGTCACCTGTCGGCCTGCGTCGACGGCGAATGGCAGACGGTGCTGACCGCGCAGACCACGCACTGAGCGGCCTCCTCAAGCTGCTCTAAGACAGGGCGCGGATAATCCGTCACTGGCCGATGGCCGGCCCGATGACGATGATCCGACGCCCTGTTTCCTTTCTCCCCGCGATCTTCCCCGCTGCTTTCCGCCCGATGGCGGGCGCTGCCCTGGCCGTCCTCGCCGCCATGTCGATGTCGGGCTGCGGCACCTTCGGGACGACCGCGGCCGAGCGCAAGAACGCCGTTTATCTCAACGAGCGATTCGCGTCGGACGAGACCTTCTCCCGCCTGTTCGATTCGAGCGTGCAGGACACCTGCGAGGCGGCGCGCCGCGCGTTGCTGAGCCAGGGGTACGTGATCGGGATCGCGCTGCCGGATTCGATCTCGGGCACGAAGCGCTTCCAGCCCGAGGGCGAGGTGCACGTGGAGATCAGCTTCACGGTGGTGTGCGTGCCGGAAGGCGGCAGCGGCAAGCTCGCAACTGCGTATGTGTCAGCGCTCCAGGATCGCTACAACGTCAAGCGCAGCGCGAACTCCACCAGCCTGGGCGTGAGCGCGATCGGCTCGATCTCGGTGCCGCTGTCGTCCACGTCGGAGTCGCTGGTCAAGGTGGCCTCCGAAACCATTCCCGCCGGGCAGTTCTACGACCGGTTCTTCGCGTTGATGCAGCGCTTGATCACGCTGCAGGGGAACGAGGACACGAGCGATCTCGACAAGACGGGCGGGTGAGGCGACTTCTGGTGGAGCCCGAATCCTCCCTGCCGGAGGACTCCGACATCGCTTTGGGCGCTTCGATGAGCGCCCTTTGACGAATCACTGGTGACAACCCACCTCCGGGTGTGCTGTCTCCCCCCAATTACTGTGGCGTCGATGCCTGCGGCTTGCCGGCCGTCCTGGTCTTGTCAATGACCAGTCCGCGGCGCTCCAGCAGCGGCTGGATCTGCGGCTCATGGCCGACGACACCGCGGAACAGCGTCAACGCGTCCTGGCTGCCGCCCTGCGACAGCAGCTTCGCGCGGAACGCGTCGCCCAGCTCGCGCTTCAGGCCGCCGTTGGCCTTGAACCACTGAACCGTGTTGGCGTCCAGCACCTCCGACCAGACATACGCGTAGTAGCCCGCCGCGTAGCCGCCCATGATGTGGCTGAAGTAAGGCGTGCGGTAGCGCGGCGGCACCGCGTCGTAGTCGTAGCCCTCCTCGCGCAGCGCCTTGGCCTCGAAGGCCATCACGCCGTCCGCATCGGGGACCTGGTCCAGCGGCAGCTGATGCCAGCGCTGGTCCAGGCTCGCGGCGCTGAGGTACTCCGTCGTCGCGAAGCCCTGGTTGAACTGCTTGGCCGCCAGCACCTTGTCGAGCAGCGCGCGCGGCATCGGCTCGCCGGTCTTGTAGTGCTTCGCGTAGTGCGCCAGCACGCTCGGCCAGTCCGCCCACATCTCGTTGACCTGCGACGGGTACTCGACGAAGTCGCGCGGGACCTTGGTACCGGCCATGCTCGGGTACTTCACGTTCGAGAACATCCCGTGCAGCGCATGCCCGAATTCGTGGAACATCGTCGTGACCTCGTCCCACGTCAGCAGCGTCGGCTTGCCGTCCGCCGGCTTCGGGATGTTGAGGTGATTCGCCACCACCGGCTTCTGGTTCATCAGGCCGCTCTGGTCGACGTAGGCGTTCATCCATGCGCCGCCGCGCTTGGACGGCCGCGCATACATGTCCGCGATGAAGATGGCCAGTTGCGAGCCGTCGGCGTTGAACACGTCGTAGACCAGCACGTCCGGGTGGTAGACCGGCAGGTCGTGACGCTGCCTGAACTTCAGGCCGTAGAGCTGCCCCGCCGCGTAGAACACGCCGTTTTCGAGCACAGTCTTCATCTCGAAGTAGGGCTTGAGCTGCGACTCGTCGAAGCCGTACTTCTCGGCCCGCAGCTTCTCGCTGTAGAAGCTCCAGTCCCAGGCGGCCAGCTGGAAGGTCGGCTGCTGCTTCGCCTTCTGCTCGCGGTCGATGATCGCCTGCAGCTCCGCGCCTTCGCGGCGCGCGGCGCCGACCGCCGCCGGCGCGAGCTGGCGCAGCATGCCGTTGACGGCCTGCTGGTTGCGGGCGGTCTCGTCCTTCAGCACGAAGTCCGCGTGCGTGGCGAAGCCGAGCAGCTTCGCGCGTTCGGCACGCAGCGAGACGACGCGCGAGACCAGCGACGTGTTGTCGTAGGCATTGCCGCGCGAGCCGCGCACCACGGACGCTTCGTAGATGCGCTGGCGCAGCGCACGGTTCTCCAACTGCGCCAGCGCCGGCTGACCGGTCGTGTTCAGCAGCGCGATCAGGTATTTTCCGTCCAGACCCCGCTCCTTCGCGGCGGACGCGGCGGCGGAGATCTGCTCGTCGCTCAGGCCCTTCAGTTCGTCGATGCTGTCGACCGTCACGGCGGAGTCGTTCACTTCCGCCAGCACGTTCTGGTTGAAGCGTGCGCCGAGCTGCGCCATCTCGGCGTTGATGGCCTTCATGCGGGCCTTGCCGTCCTCGTCCAGCTTCGCGCCGGCGCGCAGGAACTGGTTGTACTGGCGCTCGATCAGGCGCTGCTCCTGCGCGCCCAGGCCGAGCGACGCACGGCGCTGGTACAGCGACTCGATGCGCGCGAACAGCGTCGGATCCAGTTGAATCGCATCGCGGTGCGCGGCCAGCTTCGTCGCGTAGTCGGCCTGCAGCTTCAGGCGCGCGGGGTTCGCATCGGCGCCGGTCAGGCTCATCAGCAGCGTGGTCGCTCTGCCCAGCGTGCGGCCGCCGCGTTCGAGCGCGACGATGGTGTTGTCGAAGGTCGGCGCCGCGGGGTTGCCGGCGATGGCGGCGACTTCGGCCAGATGCTCGGTCATGCCCTGGTCGATCGCGGGACCGATGTCGGCGTCGCGGATCTTGTCGAAGGGCGGGTACTGCAGCGGCAGGGCGCTCGGCGCGAGCAGCAGGTTGGCAACCGGCGCCGCGCTGGCGGCGGTCGATTCGGCGGAAACCGCCGCGGCGGCGGGCGCAGCCGTCTGGGCCATCACGGGAGCGGCGAGGGCCACGGTGGCGGCCAGGACGAAGGGAATCCTCATGGGGGACGGCCCGTCATGTGGGCGGGCGTTCGTGTTGTGCGAGGCCGTCACCTTAGCCGAAGCGCCCCTCGAAGCCGAACGCCATGGGCGCCGTCCGCCCCGTGGACAACCCGCCCCGGGACAACCCTGAGGCGGCCACGAACAAAGGCCTCCAGCCGTCCGCGACGAGCCCGTCCGATTAGCATCACCGCACATGTCTGAACGCACCTTCCACTGGGCCGTGATCGGCCCCGGCTCGATTGCCCATCGTTTTGCCGACGCGGTCGCACAGCTCGACGGCTGCCGCCTGCACGCGGTCTGCGGTCGCGACGCGCAACGCACGCAAGCCTTCGCCGGACGCTGGTCGCAGCCCGGCGAACCCGCCGTGCTCGCACACACCGACCCCGCCGCGGTGATGAACGATCCCGCCGTCGACGGCGTTTATGTCGCGACGCCGCACGGTCAGCATCACGACTACGTGCTGGCCGCGCTTCGGGCCGGCAAGGCGGTGCTGTGCGAGAAGTCGCTGGTGCCCAACCAGGAGATGGGCCGTCGCCTGGTCGAGGCCTCGCGCACGCACCGCGCCTTCCTGATGGAAGCGGTGTGGACGCGCTTCCTGCCGCTCTACCAGGATCTCGCGGCGTGGTTGCGCGACGGTCGCCTCGGCGCGCTGCGCGGCATGCAGTCGAGCTTCTGCTTCCCCGCGCCCTACGACCCGGACAGCCGCATCTTCAGTCCCGCGCTGGCGGGTGGCGCGCTGCTGGACGTCGGCATCTACAACCTGACCGCCACGCGCTGGGTGCTTCAGCACGCGCTCGGCGAAGTGCCGCCGCTGGTGGATCTGGCGGTGAAGGCACGGCTCGCGCCCACCGGCGTGGAGGCGGGACTCGCGGTGACGCTCGACTTCGGCGACGGCCTGACATCGCAGTTCCAGTGCGCCATCGACACCTTCGCGCCGAACACGATGCACATCCTCGGCGAGGCCGGTGCGATCGTGCTGCCGGAGACTTTCTGGGAGGCCACGCGCGCGCAATGGCTGCCTGCGCGCGGAGATTCCGAGACGATCGCGCGCCCGTTCGAGATCAACGGCTTCGAGAACGAGATCCGCGAGACGATGCGCTGCGCGCGCGCCGGCGAGATCGAGAGCCCCGTGGTGCCGCATGCGGAAACGCTGGCGGTGCTGGGCTGGATGGACCGCATCCGTGCCCTCGCGGGCGTGAGATCGCCGTTCGACGACGCCTTCCCCTCAAGCGCCTGAAGAGCGCCACCAGAAAGCGACGATGGAGACAAGACCTGCCGACTTCGACGACTCGATTCCGGTCCCGCTGCCGGACAGTCCGACCCTGCGGATCGAGCGCGCCGCGCCCGACGATCTGCCGCGCATCGAGAACCTCATGCAGTTCTACAACTACGATCTGAGCGAGTGGACGCCGGTGGCGTTCGCGCACGAGGGCCGGTACCAGCTGCGGCCCAAGGCGCCGTACTGGGCGCAGGACGACGTGCATCCGTTCCTGATCTGGGTCGGCGACGAGCTTGCCGGCTTCGCGGTGGTCGACGGGGAGTGCGAGCAGCCCGATTCGGACCACAACATGGGCTATTTCTTCCTCGCGCGCGGCTACCGAGGTCACGGCCTGGGCGCGCGCGCGGCGGGTGAGATCCTGGCCCGCTTCCCGGGCCGCTGGGAGGTCTACCACCTGATGGCGAACACGCCGGCGGCGCAGTTCTGGCCGGGTGCGATCCGCGGTCGAGCCGCAGGCGAGATCGTGCGGGAGGTGCGCACGCTCCACGAGGACGAGTGCTGCCTCTACCGCTTCACCGTCGCGCTGCCGCCCGGCGCCTGAAACGGCGCATGAAACGCGCGAGGCGCCCGGAGGCGCCTCGCTTTCAAGGGTCGATCAACGGCTGTTCAACGGAGCGCCGCCGCGCCGGGCGCACCCGGCGTGCCGGCACTGGGCAGCCGCTTGATCAGGGCGTTGAGCACCAGCGCGATCACCAGCAGCAGCGTCAACCCGAAGGCCCAGGTCACCCACACCACCGGCACCAGCCAGCCGATCACCGAGCCCGCCATCGGCGCGCCGCTGCCGGCCATCTCCAATGCCCACTGCACGACGCCTTGGACGGCTTCGAGCAGGCCGGTGTCGAGGAAGGGCTCGACCCAGCCGGGGAACTTGAACTCCACCGCGCTCTTGCCGAGTTCGGCCGCGCGGCCGGTGGAGAGGGCCTCCACCGTCCAGCGCACCAGGCCGGCCGTGGCCCAGGCCAGTCCGCTCCAGATCAGCGCGAACAGCCCGGTCACGGACCACAGGAAAGTTTTCATGGCGTTCGATGCCTCAGGACTTCAGGCGCGGCCCGTTCAATCGTCGCTGGAGCCGGCGAAGCCGAAGATGCTCAGCAGGCTGGTGAACAGGTTGAACAGCGACACGAACAGGCTGACCGTGGCCATCACGTAGTTCCGCTCGCCGCCGTTCACGATCATGCTGGTGTGGAACAGGATCATGCCGGCCGAGAGCAGCGCGACGACGCCCGAGACCACCACCGACAGCATCGGCAGCTGGAAGAACAGGTTGGCCAGCGACGCCAGGATCGCGATGATCATGCCGGCGAACAGGAAGCCGCCCATGAAGCTGAAGTCCTTCTTGGTCGCCAGCACGTAGGCCGACAGCACCAGGAAGGTCGCGCCGGTGGTGCCCATCGCCATGGCGATGATGCTGGCGCCGCCCGACATCTTCAGGATGGCGCCCAGCAAAGGCCCCAGCGTGTAGCCCATGAAGCCGGTCAGCGCGAACACCAGCGGCACCGAGGCGGCGCTGTTCTGCGTCTTGTGGATCGCGAACAGCAGGCCGAAGTAGCCGATCAGCGTGATGATCATGCCCGGCGCCGGCAGCCGGTACGCGACCGCGGCGGCCGCGACGGCGGCGCTGAACAGCAGCGTCATCGACAGCAGCGCGTAGGTGTTGCGCAGCACGCGCGCCACGTCGGCGCGCTGGGTGAAGACCGAATCGCCGCCGTGGGCGGTGGCGGGCGTCCAGCTCTGGGGGGACGCCGGTTGTCGTTGGAAGTCGCTCATGAGAAGTTCTCCTGGAGCTGGGGAAGTCGTGGAACCCGTTGGACGGGGAACGCGCTCGCGCGCGCATGAGGGGCTGACCTTAACGCCACCATCACATCGAATAAACCTGCTTAAAACTCATTTTGCTGAAGCAATTTCCGTCTCCAGTTCCTGCAGATTGATCGGGGTGCCGCGACGCTCCAGCAGCTTGGCCACCAGGGGGTGGTTCTGACCGCGGCGTGAGTAGATCGCATGGACGTCCTCGACCACTTCGGTCTGGCCCAGCAGGTGCAGCCCGGCCATCAGCGACAGGTCGTCGGCGCCCAGGCGGCTGACCGGGAACACGCCCAGGCCGCGGGCGGCGAAGACGCTCATCAGGGCGCTGTCCTCGAATTCGCCGACGATCTGCGGTCGGATGTGGTGCTGTTCGAACCAGCGCTCCAGGCCCGAGCGCAGCGAAGCGTGGCGCGTGGGCAGCAGCACCGGCAGCGTCTCCAGCACGTACGGGAAGCCCTTGTTCGGCGCGCGACGGGCGCGCTCGACCAGCTCGGCCGGGCCGTACCAGTCGACGGTCGTGCTCGCCAGCAGCTGGCTGGTGATGCGCAGCGTCGGATTGACCGGGGCCGGCTGGTCGGTGAGCACCAGATCCAGGTGATGCAGCGCGAGTTCGCCGATCAGCTGGTCGACCTCGCCCTCGTGGCAGACCAGGCGCAGCTGCGGGGTGTCCAGCACCGGCGCGAGCAGCGCGTGCGCGGCCAGCTTCGACAAGCCGTCCGACAGGCCCACCGAGAGGCGCTGCACGCGTTGCGTGGCGGCCTCGTGGACCTCGTTCGGCACCATCTGGCCGATCTGGAAGATCTCCTCGGCTCTGGCGAAGGCGGCCTGGCCGGCCTCGGTCAGCACCAGGCCGCGGCCCTCGGGCTTGAGCAGCTGATGGCCCAGCGACCGCTCCAGCTCCCGCACCTGCGCGCTAATCGTCTGCACCGCCATGCCCAGGCGGTCGGCCGCCCGGGCGAAGCCGCCCTCCTTGGCGACGACCCAGAAGTAGTGGAGGTGACGATAGTTGAGGGTGGACATGGCGGGGCCTCCGAAAAAGACGAACCGGGATGATAACGAACTTCGCTTAAACGGAAGTTAAGACGATTCAAGCGAAGGTTTTTCCGACAGCGCGTCGGGCCGGTCAGGTGGAGTCCATGCCCCTGGCGGTTCAGTTCTGCGCGCGGTTGACGCGCATATCTTCACGCATTCTTCACGCCACACTTCGTTTCTTGTGCGGATGGCGGTTCGGAAAAGCAGAACGCGCCGCAGGCCTCCCGGCCTGGGCGCGTTCAAGACTCGCTCAGAAGCGCGTTCACAGCGCCGTGGTCGACGCGTCCGGTCGGCGGGTCAGATGGCGGCGAGACCCGCTTTCAGGTCGTCCCGCAGGTCGTCGATGTCCTCGATGCCGGCGGAGATCCGCACCAGCGAATCGGTGATGCCGAGCCGGTTGCGCGTCTCGACCGGAATGGACGCATGCGTCATCAGCGCGGGCAGCGAGATCAGGCTCTCCACGCCGCCCAGGCTCTCCGCCAGCGAGAAGATCTGCACCCGCTCCAGGAAGCGGCGCGCGCCGGCCAGGTCGGTGTCGAGCTGCACGCTGATCATCCCGCCGCCGCCGCGCATCTGGCGCTTGGCCAGCGCGAGCTGCGGATGGCTTTCCAGGCCCGGGTAGTACACGCGGCGCACCTTGGGTTGCGCTTCCAGCCAGCCGGCGAGTTCCAGGGCGCTCTCGTTGTGGCGTGCCATGCGCAGCGCCAGCGTCTTCAGCCCGCGCAGCGCGAGGAAGCTGTCGAACGGGCCGGCGACCGAGCCGACGGCGTTGTGCAGGAACTCGAGCTGCTCGCGCAGCGCGGCCTGGCGTGGTTCGCCGCCGACCACCACGACGCCGGAGATCACGTCGCTGTGGCCGTTCAGGTACTTGGTGGCCGAGTGCATCACCGCGTCGAAGCCCAGTTCCAGCGGGCGCTGCGACCAGGGGCTCGCGAACGTGTTGTCGGCGATGGCCAGCGCGCCGTGCTCGCGTGCGATCCTGGCGACGGCGGCCAGGTCGGTCAGCGTCAGCAGCGGGTTGCTGGGCGTCTCGATCCAGATCATCCGGGTCTCGGGACGCAGCGCGGCGCGGACGTTCTCCGGCTTGCTGCTGTCGACATAGGTGACCTGCAGGCCGGCGCTGCGCTTGCGCACGCGCTCGAACAGGCGGTAGCTGCCGCCGTAGAGGTCGTCGCCCGCGACGATGTGCGAGCCCGCATCCAGCGTGTCCAGCACCGTGGCCATCGCCGCCAGGCCCGATGAGAAGGCGTAGCCCTGCACGCCGCCTTCCAGGCTGGTGATCGCGCGCTCGTAGGCCTGGCGGGTCGGGTTGTGCGTGCGGCCGTACTCGTAGCCCTGGTGCACGCCGGGGCTCTGCTGTCGGTAGGTCGAGGTCGCGTAGATCGGCGGCATCACCGCGCCGGTCGTCGGATCCGGATGCTGGCCGCCGTGGATCGCGCGGGTGTCGAAGCGCAGGTCGGCGCCGTGCAGCGGCTGATTCGGCAGGTTGTCTTTGTCGTTGTCGTTGTCGTTGTGGCTCATGACAAGCCCTTTCGCAGGTGGTTCAAGAGATCGAAACGGGTGACGAGGCCGTGGAAGCCATGATCGTCGGCGATCACGGCCACCAGGCCCTTGCGCAGCTGCGCGATCAGGTCGGACAGCGGCGCGCCGGGAGGCAGGGTCTGCACATCATGACTCATCGCGCTGTCGACGCTGTCCTTGAAGTGGCGCGCGTCCATGTGCATCTGGGCGAGCAGGTCGGACTCGTCGAGCAGGCCGACCAGCTTGCCGTTCTTCAGCACCGGCAGCTGCGAGACCTCGGCCTGGCGCATGCGGGAGAAGGCGGTGGCCAGCGTGTCCTCGGGGCTGACGCTGATGACGGCGCCGTCCTCGGGCAGGCGCGCGATCAGGTCGCGCAGGTCGCCCTTGGTGGCGCGCTTGAGCAGGCCCTGGTCGAACATCCATGGGTCGTTGTAGACCTTGGAGAGGTAGCGGGTGCCGGTGTCGCAGACCAGCGTGACGACGCGCTTGGGCGTGGTCTGCGCGCGGCAGTACTTCAGCGCCGCGGCCAGCAGCGTGCCGGTCGACGAGCCGGCCAGGATGCCTTCGGCGCGGTACAGGTCGCGCGCGGTGGCGAAGCTTTCCTCGTCGGTGATCGAGTAGGCGTGGCGCACGCCGCTCAGGTCGGCGATGGGCGGGATGAAGTCCTCGCCGATGCCTTCGACGGCCCAGGAGCCGGCCTCGCCGAAGCTGCCGGTCTCGATGAAGTCCTTGAGGATGGAACCCGCCGGATCGGCAAGCACCATGTCCATCCCGGGCCGGACCTTCGCGAAGAAGCGCGAGAGCCCGGTGATCGTGCCGCCGGAGCCGACGCCGCAGACCATCGCGTCGATGCGATGACCGACCTGCTGCCAGATCTCGGGGCCGGTGGTGGTCTCATGGGCCAGCGGGTTGTTGGGGTTGTTGAACTGGTCGGCGTACCACGCGCCGGGAATATCCCGGACCAGGCGCGCGGCGCGGTCCTGGTAGTAGTCGGGGTGGCCCTTGCCCACGTCGGAGCGCGTGATGTGGACCTCGGCGCCCAGCGCCTTCAGCTGCAGCACCTTTTCGGCGGACATCTTGTCCGGCACGACCAGCACGACGCGGTAGCCCTTCGCCCGTGCGACCAGCGCGAGCCCGAGGCCCGTGTTGCCGGCGGTCGCCTCGACGACGGTGCCGCCGGGCGGCAGCAGGCCGTCGCGTTCGGCGGCCTCGATCATCGACAGCCCGATACGGTCCTTGATGGAGCCGCCGGGATTCTGCGATTCGAGCTTCAGGAAGAGCTGGCAGACGCCGGTGTCGAGCCGATGCACGGGAACCAGCGGCGTGTTGCCGATCAGGTCCAGCACGGCAGGGCGCTCGGGCGGCTGCTGCACGGGGGTGGAAGAGGTCTCCTTGGCACTCATGGGCGCTCCTTGTGATCCTGGTGGGATGGTCGGGCGACGCGTCCGGCGGGGGTGGTGCCGGGCGCGGGCAAACCGCGTAGGTTATCCGCTGGAGACGATCGCCTCCAAGCGCGGTTGTCGCAGCAGCTTATCCGCGGATGGCATGAGCGGCCACCGTATGAGCGGCCACGGTTCCAGCCTCCTCATGGCAGCACCGACGCGCCGAGTTCCGGGAACACCTTGCCGACCTTGCCCATCAGGTACTCGCCGTAGGTGCCGGCGAAGACATGGACGTTGCTGGCGTCCCAGCGCGACGCGCTGTCGTCTTCGGCCGGCGGCAGGCCGGGGATGGGCTGGACGCGGCTGGTGAACGACGGATCGAGGAACAGCGGCACCGACAGCCGGTCGTGCGCGCCGCGGTTGAGCTTCACCCGATGCGGCGTGCTGCGGTAGAGCCCGGCGGTCATGCGGTCCAGCATGTCGCCAATGTTGCAGACGAAGGTGCCGGGCAGCGGCGGCGCCGCGATCCAGCCGCGACGGCCGTGGACTTCGAGTCCGCCGCTGTCGTCCTGGTAGAGCAGCGTGAGCAGGCCGTAGTCGGTGTGTTCGCCGACGCCCCAGGGCGCGTCGACCTCGGCCTCGTCCGGCACGGCGGGGTAGTTGAAGAGCCGCAGCAGCACCAGCGGATCCGCCGTGGCGTGCGTCAGGAAGTAGGCCGGCGGCAGATCGAGGCTGAGCGCGATGCCGCCCAGCACGCGCTGGCCGACGGCGGTCACGGCGGCGAGGTACTCGAGCACCGTGTCCCTCAATCCCGGCACGTCCGGCCAGAGGTTGGCGCCGTGCAGCGGCGTGCCGGCGAGCACGCGCGGATCGTCGGGAGGCAGTTCAGCGCCGAGGTACAGCCCTTCCTTCCAGTCCGGCCGGCCCGAGGTCAGCTCGCCGCCGGCGCTGAAGTAGCCGCGCCAGGCACAACCGCCGTCAGTCATCGGCCAGCGGCGCTTCTGTTCGTCGGGCAGCGCGAAGAACACCCGCGCCAACCGGTCGAGCCGCGCGATCAGCGCGGGATCGACGCCGTGGTGGCTCACGTAGAAGAAGCCATGCGCACGGCAGGCTTCGCCGATCTGCACGGCGGCGAGACGTCCGCCGGGCGAGGCCGGATCGCCGGACGCCGGGTCGTGCAGGCCCGAGATGTCGATGACGGGCACGCGATCGTGGAGAAGGCTCATGGCCTGAGCATGCCGCAAGCGCGACACCGCGTCGACGACAGGGCCGGCGCGCAGGACGTGCGAAAGCCGCGCATGCATATGCCCAACCGTTCGTTCCGCGTGAAGGCCGCTGTTCCTAAGCTGATGTCCATCGTGAACCACCGCTCCAACGCTCCCACAAGGACACCGAACACCATGACCCTGACCCCGCCAGCGACCGTCACCCGCCGCGCCCTGCTCGTGATCGCCACGTCGGCCGCCATGCTGGGCATCGCCCATGCGGACCAGCTGGACGACATCAAGAAGAAGGGCGAGCTCGTGGTGGGCGTGCTCGGCACCGACGAGCCCAACAGCTTCATCGATCCGAAGACGCGCGAGATCGTCGGCTACGAGGTCGACCTGGCGAAGGCGGTGGCGCAGAAGCTCGGCGTGAAGCTGCGCCTGAAGCAGCTGGCGGTCGCGGCGCGCATCCCCGAGCTTCAGCAGGGCCATGTGGATGTGCTCGCCGCGAGCCTGACGCACAACAAGGAACGCGAGGCGGTGATCGACTTCTCGCTGACGACCTTCGTCACCGGCCAGAAGGTGCTGGTCAAGAAGGACAGCGGCATCAAGGCGCTGAACCAGCTGGCCGGCAAGAAGGTCGTGACCATCAAGGGCGGCACGCAGGAACCCAACGTCCGCAAGGCCGTGCCCACGGTCGACGTCGTCACCTTCGACACGGGGCCGCAGGCCTTCCAGGCGTTGCAGCAGGGCAAGGGCGTGGCGTTCGTCAACGACGAGGTGTCGCTGCTGGACCAGTACGCCAAGCTCGGCCCGGCGGCGTCGCAGTACGAGATCCTGTCGGCCAACCTCAGCGTCGAACCGCTGGCGCTGGGCCTGCGCAAGGGCGAGACCAAGTTGAAGGCGCAAGTGGACGGCGCGCTGCGCGAGCTCGAGGCCAACGGCACCGCCGAGCAGCTGTTCAACAAGTGGTACGGACCGTCGACGCGTCTGAAGTTCCAGACGCGCAGTTTCAAGATCGATAGCGACCAAGTGGAGGGCTGAGCACGACCCAGATGAACTGATCTACCTTGTCATCCGATGCGAGCACGCCCCGGCTTCGGCCGGGGCGTTGTTTATTGTGGGAAGCGTCGATTCCATGCCTCATCTCGATTTCTCGGTGCTGCTGCAAGGGCAGTTCCTCGACTGGCTGCTGGCCGGCGTGCGGCTGTCGCTGACGCTGACGGTGCTCGCGCTGGTGATCGCGCTGCCGCTGGGCACGCTGATCGCGCTCGCGCGCCTGGCGCCGTTTCCGCCGCTGCGCGCGCTGGCCTGGACCTATGTCGAGGCCGTGCGCAACGTGCCGCTGCTGGCGCACATGCTGTTCTGGTATTTCGCGGTGCCGGAGCTGTTGCCCGACGGCGTGAAGGCGTGGCTCGACGCCGGCAACGTCGAGGCCGCGGCGGCGCTCGCCGCGCTGGTCGTCTACACGGCGGCGTTCATGGCGGAGGACGTGCGATCCGGGCTGCGATCGGTGCCGCCCGGGCAATGGGATGCGGCGAAATCGATGGGCCTGCGCTTCGCGGGTTCGGTGCGTTGGGTCGTGCTGCCGCAGGCGCTGCGGGCGACGGTCCCGCCCTTGATCTCGCAGACCTTGAATCTCTGGAAGAACACCAGCATCGCGACGGTGGTCGGCGCCGCCGAGCTGATGTACCAGGCCCAGCGTGTGGAGTCCGCGACCTTCCGCGGTTTCGAGACCTTCGCGATGGCGACGGCGACCTACCTGGGCGTGTCGATGCTGATCACCGGCGCGGGCGTGCTGTACCAGCGGCGGTATCCGGTGCGGCCGGCCGGGCATTGAGGCGGTCGTGATGACCAGGAGCACGAGGAGCGCATCGCAATGAGCATCGTCGAGATGATCGACACCTACTGGCTCTACGTGCTGGTGGGGCAATACCCGAACGGACCGCTGGGCGGACTGGCGCTGACGGTCGTGCTGGCGGCGCTGGGGCTGCTGCTGGCCTTGCCGCTGGGCGTGCTGCTCGGCGTCGCCCGCGTGAGCCGCCGCGCCTGGCTGCGCTGGCCGGTGACCGCGCTGGTCTACGTCGTGCGAGGCACGCCGCTGCTGATGGTGGTGTTCTGGGCCTACTTCTTCCTGCCGGCGGTGACCGGCCACAAGACGGACCAGTTCAACACGATGCTGGCGGCGCTGGTGATCTTCGACGCCGCCTACCTGGCCGAGATCGTGCGCGCCGGCCTGCAGTCCTTGCCTTCCGGCCAGCGCCTGGCCGCGGAGGCGCTGGGCATGTCGCGGGGTCAGTCCTTGCGATTGGTGCTGCTGCCGCAGGCGCTGCGCCACATGCTGCCCTCGCTGGTCAACCAGTTCGCGTCGACGATCAAGGAGACCTCGCTGGGCACGATCATCGGGCTGTCCGAGCTGTCCTTCATCGCCGGCCAGGTCAACGCGCAGGTGCTGGTGCAGCCGGTGGCGGTCTACGGGATGCTGGCCGGGTGCTACTTCGTGATGTGCTTCGGGCTGTCGCGCCTGGCGCACGCGGTAGAGCGGAGAAGCAGCCGACAGCGCGCAACACCTGTCACCGCACCCTCGGCGCTCAACCGCTTCTACGCATTCATGCGAAGGGGACTACGGAATCCAGTGAGCGCGCTGGCGAGGAACACAAGAACCAGTCAGTGACGGCGGAGGGCGATGAGATCAACCTAGCGACTTCGCAACCCGATGTGTTCAACGAGTCACTGAATCGGTTTCAGCGACAACGCCTCGGAGCGATTCTCGGAAAGGAAGACCGTGTTCGATCAAGCTCTCTACCAACGCGCCCTCGCCGTCGCCGACCAGCCCGTCGAGGAGCGCGATCTCATCAACGCAGCACTCCGTGCATTCATTGCCCGCCAAGCTCAGTTCAGGCTTGCAGACATGGGAGGAACCGCTCCCGATCTCCCCGATGTGCCTCGCCGTCGTCCTCCCCTGAGCGTTCCGGACGGCTGGGAATGAGGAGGGTCGTTGTTGATACTTCTGTCTGGATCGACCATTTCCGACGTCGCAATCCTGCGTTGCTGGCGCTGCTTGAGGCGGACGTCGTGCTTGCCCACCCGATGATCATCGGTGAGTTGCGCTGCGGCTCGTTGCCGCAGCCGCGAGGCAATGCCCTCTCCACCCTGGACGAACTGGATCAAAGCGCGCCGGTCAGCGTGAACGAGGTCATCCGCCTGATTGAAGACGAGGAAATCTTTGGCAAAGGTTGTGGTCTCGTCGACATGTCATTGCTGATGTCGACCTTGAAGACGCCTGGGGCGAGGTTGTGGGCGTCCGACAAGAGTCTGGCGGCCGTGGCCAGGCAGCTGGGTATTGCCCATGAAGTCCCGCCCGCGAGAACTGATCGGACGAGTCAGGGCGAACTCACCGCTGCATGCCCCACCGCGTGACCGTCGCCTTCTCGATGGTGCTGAAGACAAGGCGCTCGACGAGCCATCCGATCAGGATGACCAAGGCCAGGCCTGCGAAGACCCGATCGGTCTGCAGTTCGTTGCGGTTCTGGAAGATGTACCAGCCCAGACCGCCCTGGCCCGATGAGGCACCGAAGAAAAGCTCGGCGGCGATCAGCGTCCGCCACGCAAAGGCCCAGCCGACGCGCAGCCCTGACAAGATCGACGGCAATGCTGCCGGCAGCAGGATCTGCGCGACATAGCGCGGTCCCGTGAGGCCGTAATTGCGACCTGCCATGCGCAGCGTCTCCGGCACGGACGAGAAGCCCGCCGAGGCCGCCAGGGCCAACGGCCACAGCACCGCGTGCACGAGCACGAAGATCAGGCTCCCCGAGCCCAGTCCGAACCACAGCAGCGCCAGCGGCAGCAAGGCGATCGCTGGCAGCGGGTTGAACATCGCCGTCAAGCTCGACAGCAAGTCCCGACCCCAGCGCGACGAGGTCGCCAACGCGGTCAGTCCCAGCGCGAGCACCACGCCCAGCGCGTAGCCCTGCAGCAGCAGCTTCAGAGAGATCCCCGCCCGTACCAGCAGTTCGCCGCCGTACAGGCCTTCCCACAGCGCGCGGGCCGCGGAGACGAACGAAGGGAACAGCAGATCGTTGTCCGCCGCGCGTGCGGCGATTTCCCAGAGCGTGGCCAGCAGCGCCAGCAACGCAGCCTGGCGCCACGCGCTCGAATCCAGCGCGCGACGCCACAGCGGCGTCGATGCCGCCTGCACGGGCACGTACTCGGCGAGCGTTTCCTCGCGCTCGGCGCGCAGGGGCGGATCGAGCGGCCGCTGCATCGGCAGCACGGTGACGGTCATCGGTGAATCCTCAGTTCAGGGCCACGGCGGCAGAGGCAGCCGTCGGGGTGGCCGCAGTGGCGGCGGCAGTCGCCGCCGCCGAAGCCGTCGACTCCGCGATCGGCTCATTGCCGAAGAGCAGATGCTCGATGCGCTGCGCCTGCGCGGTACGCTGCGCCGGTGTCAGGCCTTGCGCATTCAACTCCGCCCGCACCCGGCCCGGATGCGGCGACAGCACCAGCACACGGTGCCCGACGATCAGCGCTTCCTCGATCGAATGGGTCACGAAAAGCAGCGTGAAGCGCTCCTGCTCCCACAGCGCGAGCAGCTCGTCCTGCATGCGGCGGCGCGTCAGCGCGTCGAGCGCCGCGAACGGCTCATCCATCAACAGCACGCGCGGCTTCATCGCCAACGCTCGCGCGATGGCGACCCGCTGCTTCATCCCACCGGACAGCTGATGCGGATACGCCGACGCGAAGTCGCTCAAGCCCACGCGCGACAGCCAATCACGTGCCTGTTCCAGCGCCTGCTTGCGCGACGCCGTTCCCGACGCGATCAGCGGGAACGCGACGTTCTCCAGCACCGTCTTCCACGGCGGCAGCTGATCGAACTCCTGGAACACCGCGATGCGGTCGGGCCCGGGTCCGTTCACCGGCTGGCCGTCGACGAGGATGCGTCCTTCCGCCGGCGTGACGAAACCGCCGACCGCCTTCAGCAGCGAAGACTTGCCGCAGCCCGACGCGCCGAGCAGCACGAAGCGCTCCGACGGCAGCACGTCGAATCCGACGCGATGCGTGGCGCGGACCACGCCGCGATCGCTCTTGTAGTCGAGGCTCACGCCGTCGACGCGCAAGCGCGCCTGCCGCTCCTGCGGGAGCCCGCCCCGGGCGCCGCACGCCTCGCAGGCAGGTGCCGCGTCGAGCGCACCGGTTGCGCCTATCGCTTCGAGGGGCTGCAGCACCGCGCTCATGCTCAACTGCCGTCCGCGTTGTGCGGGTCGTCGAAGAAGTAATCCTTCGCCGACGCCGGCTTGTTCTTGATCGCGCCGACGCGATGCATGAACGACGCCAGCGCGAAGGTGTTCTGCGGCGTGATCTTGAACTGCACCTCCGGGTTCCTGATCACCTTCACCAGCAGCTCCTTGGGCACCTTCGAGTTCTCGTTCCTGATGTAGATGTCCGCCGAGCGTTCCGGGTTCTTCGTGATGAAGTCCGCCGCCTCGGCCAGCGCGCCGACGAAGGCCTTGTAGGTCTTCGGGTTGTCGCGCCGGAACTTCTCCGTCGTGTACAGCACCGTCGCCGACGCCGGACCGCCCAGCACCTCGTAGCTGTTCAGCACGATGTGGACGTTCGAATTGCCCGCCAGGCCCTGCTCCTGGAACGGCGGGTTGCCGAAGTGCGCGTTGATCTCGGTGCCGCCCTTGATCAGCGCCGCCGTCGCTTCGGGATGCGGCAGCGCGACCTGCAGCCGGTCGAGCTTGTTGAACTGTGCGTCGCCCCATCGCTTGGCCGACGCCAGCTGCAGGATGCGCGACTGCACCGAGACACCCACCGCCGGCAGCGCGATGCGGTCCTTGTCGCCGAAGTCGGCGATGGTCTTGACGGCCGGATTGCTGCTCGTGAGGTAGTAGGGGAAGTTGCCGAGCGACGCGATGCCTCGCACGTTCTGCTTGCCCTGGGTCTTGTCCCACAAGGTCAGGAGCGGGCCGACGCCCGCGCCGGCGATGTCGATGCTGCCGGACAACAGCGCCTCGTTGATCGCCGGGCCGCCGGAGAGCTGCACGCGTTCGACCTGGATGTCGACGCCCGCGGCCTTGCCGTGCTTCTCGATGAGCTGCTGGTCCTGCGCGACGTTCAGCAGCAGATAGACGATGCCGAACTGCTCGGCGATGCGGATCCTGCCTTCCGCGTGCGCGGGAAGCGCCGACACCGACAGCCCGGCCGCCAGCGCGCCCGTGAGCAGGGATTTCAGGAGAGCGGGGCGGTCGGGTGTCATGCGGGAAGGTCGCCTTCGATGGTGGTGCGGTAGAGGTGTCGGCGCAGATGGTCCGGGCAGCCGGTGGCCAGGTGGAGCAGCGAGCGGTTGTCCCAGAACACGAGGTCATGGGGCAGCCACCGGTGCCGATACACGATGCTCTTGCGGCTGCTGTGCTCGAAGAGTTGCGCGAGCAGGTCGCGGCTTTCGTCCTCGGGCACGTCGAGGACGCGCGTCGTGAAGTGCTCGCTGACGAAGAGCGCACGACGCCCCGTCTCCGGATGCGTGCGCACGATCGGCTGCGACGCCGGCTTCACTTCGGCGATCTGTTCGGGCGTCAGCTTCGGGCGCCACGGGTTGCGTGCGCGCAGTTCCTCGTACTTCGCGAGGTAGCTGTGCTCCGCGCGTTTGCCGGCGATCGCCGTCTTCAGCGCCAGCGGCAGCCCGTCGTAGGCGTGATGCTGATTGGCGAACAGCGTGTCACCGCCTTCGGCCGGCAGCTCCTGCGCGTGCAGCAGCGAGCCCAGGCTGGGGCGCTCCTTGTACGAGAGGTCCGAATGCCAATACTGCCCGGCGTCGCCGAGTCCGACCGGCTGACCCTGCGCATCCCGCACGTTCGACACCTGCAGGATCTCTGGGTGGCCGGCCAACTGGAAGTTGCGCAGCACATGGATCTGAAGCGGTCCCCAGCGGCGACTGAACGCGATGTGTTGCGCCGGCGTGATGCGCTGGTCGCGGAACACCAGCACGTGGTGGTCCAGATGCGCGCGGTGCAGGCGGGCGAAGTCGGCGTCGTTCAGCGGCTGTGTCAGGTCCAGTCCCACGATTTCGGCGCCAAGCGGCTCATCGAAGGCGTGGACCTCGAAGTGCTGCGACGGCGCCGCGGCCGAGGCCGGAATCGCAGCGCGAAGGAGCGGGGCGAGGGCTGTCATGCCTGCCGACTCTAGGCATCCGCCCTCCTCGCCGGAACGAAGCTGACGGCATGTCCAAGTGCGCAAACTGAATAAGGTGCCCACCCGCGGGAATCTCCCGTTTGCACTTCAGTTACATGGCCATGCGTATAGTGACGCCCTTCCCTATGTCAAAGGGGAATCGACAGAGCAATCAAAGCCACCAGAGGAGCGGGAGCCACGTGAAACAAGTCATCTGCGTGAAGTGGGGAACCGCCTACGGTCCGGAGTACGTCAACCGCCTGTACGGCATGCTGCGCCGGCACATCACCGGCGAGTTCCGCCTGGTCTGCCTGACCGACAACGCCGAGGGCCTGCGCCCCGAGGTGGATGCCTACGACCTGCCTGAGCTGGGCTGCGAATGGCCCAAGAAGTCCATGGGCAAGTGGCGCAAGCTGGTGATGTGGAGCGCCGACATGGGCGAGAAGACCGGCCTGTCGGGCCCGGTGCTGTTCGTCGACCTGGATTCGGTGATCGTCGACAACATCGACGGCTACTTCTCGCACGGCGATCCGGAGGACGTGATCCTGGCCCGCAACTGGGCCAAGCCGATGCAGCGCCTGGGTCAGACTTCGGTGTTCCGCTTCCCGGTGGGCAAGTACCCGCACATCATCGAGAACTTCCGCGCCAACCCGCAGGGTGTCGCCGACAAGCACGGCTTCGAGCAGCACTGGGTCACCGCCTCGGTGCCGGGCGGCATCAAGTTCTGGCCGCATCTGTGGACGCGGCATTTCCGCCTGCACTGCCTGCCGCCGTTCCCGCTGCGCTACTTCAAGCCGGCGCGGCTGCCCGCGGGCGCGCGCATCGTGACCTTCCCCGGCGGCCCGAACCCGGCCGACGTGCTGCTCGGCCGCTGGAACACGCAGGACCCGCCGCATGAAAAGCCCTGGGACCATTTCCGCGCGGCCTTCGCCGGCGGCGTGAAGCATCGCTGGCGCCACCTGCGCAGCTTCGTGCTGCCGCCGCCCTGGGTGGCGCAGCACTGGGTGGAATGACCCGGGTTCCCTGACCTGGGGATCCGCAGACGGCTCAGCAGGACTGCCGAAGTCGCGACAGCAGCGACTGCGCGGCGGCCGTCGTGCCGGCCGGCGCGTTGGGACTGGCGGCGGACATCGCCGGATTGTCCTGGGCGGCCTGGATCAGGCGCTGCGCCGCGGCCGGCCCCGGCAGCACGGGGCCGATGAAGCACACCCGTTCGCCCTGGCCGATCAGCAGCGTCGGGAAGGTCTCGACCTCCAGGTCGTCGACCAGCTCCGAATCGTCCTCGATGTCCACCCACAGGAAGCGGGCGGCGGGATGCTGCTGGCGGAGCGCGGCGAAGTCCTCCCGGTAGGTGTCGCAGGTCCGGCACCAGGCGGCGCACAGGCAGGCGACCAGCAGGTCGGAGGACCCCTCGGACGCGGGGGCGGACGGGGGCGGCGAGGACGACAGGGTGGACATGGGCCCGGAGCTTAGCGGAGTTGCCCTCGCCATGAATCTGTTCGCAATACGTCCAATGCACCGAATGGGTGCTTCAGGCGTGACGATGGCGCGAGCTTTGTGCAGATTTGTGAGGAGGCTGTCAACGGCCCACCAATGACCGGCGTTAGCTGGCACAAAGCGGTGATTGCAAGCGGTCTTCCCCCGCCCCAAGCCGCTGAAAGCCAAGAAGGTCCCCGACCATGATGAAGTCCCAAACCCGCACCGAATCCCAGCCCCGCCGCCTGCCGATGCCGGAACTGGCGCAGCACGACAAGGGCCGCAAGCACGAAGCCTTTGAAGTCGCCAGCCTGGGCTGCGACCGCCGCAGCGTCGCGCGCGCCCTGCGCTTCGACCGCAAGCGCTGATCCCGAGCGGAGCCGCCCCAAGTCCGGGCGGCGGCCCCGCCAGGATCCGCCCAAATCCGCTGAGGCCCCTCAGTCGTCGTCGTCCGGTGACTGCAAGGGCGCCAGCAGCCGGTCGATCTCGTCGGCGCTGAACTTCTCCAGACGCTCCCCGCCATCGCGCCCCAGCAGGCCATCCGCCAAAGCCCTCTTGCGGGCCTGCAGTTCCAGCATCCGCTCCTCGATCGAGCCCTCGATCGCCAGTTGATGGACGAACACCGGCCGCGTCTGACCGATCCGGTGCGCCCGCGCATGCGCCTGCGCGTCGACGGCCGGGTTCCACCACGGATCCACCTGGATGACGGTGTCCGCCGCTGTCAGCGTCAGTCCCACGCCGCCCGCCTTCAGGCTGACCAGCATCAGCGGCGCCTCGCCGGCCTGGAAGCGCCTCACCACCTCGCCGCGCTTGCCTTCGGGCGTTTCGCCGGTCAGCTTCATCAGCGGCATCCGCAGGTCGACCATCGCGGCCTCGATCAGGTCCAGCATGCCGGTGAACTGGGAAAAGATCAGGATCGTCCGCCCCTGGGCGATCATCTCGGGCACCTTCTCCCCGATCCATTCCAGCTTGGCGGCTTCCATCCCGTGAGGGAGCGAAATGCCCGGCACCAGCCGCGGATCGCAGCAGACCTGTCGCAGCTTCAACATCGCGTCCAGCACTGACATCAAGCCCGTGCCGAAGATCTCCGAGTCCTTCAACAGCCGCCGCACCAGGTGGTCGGCGCCGATCCGGACGCTTTCGTACAGCTGGCGTTGACGCCCCTGAAGGGGGATGCGCTGGGTGAGGACCGTCATCGGCGGCAGGTCCTTGGCGACCTCCTCCTTCAAGCGACGAAGAATGAACGGCCGCACGCGGGAGGCCAGTTCCCGGGCGCGGCGGGCGTCGCCGGTCTGTTCGATCGGCTTGCGCCAGTGGCGCGCGAACGCACGTGACTCGCCGAGATAGCCCGGCATCAGGAAGTCGAACTGCGTCCAGAGTTCCCCCAGGTGGTTCTCGAGCGGCGTGCCGGTGAGCACGAGCCGCTGATTCGCCTGGAACCGTCGCAGCGCGCGCGCCGCCCGGGAGCGTGGGTTCTTCACCGCCTGCGCTTCGTCCAGCACCAGCACGGAGAACCTCGGCTTGGCGAGCGTCCGCACCTCGCGCCACGCCAGGCCGTAGCTGCACAGCAGCAGGTCGATGTCGCCGAGACGTTTCATCACCTGCGCCCGCTCGGACGGGTCGGACAGGGTGGCCACGCGCAGGTCGGGTGCGACGCGCGCGGCCTCCTGCGTCCAGTTGAAGATCAGCGAGGTCGGCGCAACGACCAGCGCCGGCGCCGTCAAGCGCCCGGCCTGCTTCTCGACCAGCAGATGCGCCAGCGCCTGCGCCGTCTTGCCCAGGCCCATGTCGTCGGCCAGGATGCCGCCGAGTTCCTGACGCGCCAGGTACTGGAGCCAGGCCAGGCCTTGCAGCTGATAGGGGCGCAGCGTGATGCCGAGGCCTCCCGGCGCGGCGGACGGCGGCGGCGGGCCGGCATCGCGCAGGCGCTCCCACATCGTCCGCAACTCGTCGGCGCCGAAGACCTGCCAGCGGCTGTCCGGCACATCGAGCGCAGCCAGCCGCGCCGCTTCCCAGGCCGTGAGCTTCACCGGCCCACGCCGTGAGCGTTGCGCGACCAGGACGTCCAGCAGGTTGAGCATCAGCCGCTTCAGCGGCGCCGCCGTCGAATGCAGCCGACGGCCACCGGGCGCTTTCAGGCCGATGATGGCGTCGTCATCGATCCCCGCGATCGCGTCGGCGTAGAGCCAGCGGCGGTCCTTGCGCAACAGGTCCCAGATCATCGGCGCGAGGTCGACCCGCTGACCTTGCACCGTCACGCCCAGGCTGAGCATCCATGAGCCCTTGCGGCGCGACAGCGCCAGGGTGGGCAGGCGGTCGCCCGCGCCGGACGCGGGCGCGATGGCGGTCTGGACGTCCACCGGCTCATCGCCTTCCGGCTGGATCTCCAGCGACCACGCGTCGATCGCGACGCTGTGGTGGGCGAACCCGGGCAGGAACTCGATCTCCCAGCCGAGCTTGCGGAGCCGGGGCACCTCGTCGGCCGCGAAGTCGGGGAAGAGGTCTTCCTGTTCCAGCGTCCAGCTCGGGGTCAGGCCTCGCCCGAAGGAAGCGTCGCGCCACTGCAGCATCTCGACATCCACCGGATGCAGCGGCAGCGCCTGCCACTGTTCCAGCGACGACGGGTCCGCGGGCCAGCGCGCCAGCCTGAGGAGGGAGACGCGATCGCCGCGCGGCCCCAGCTTGCCGTGCGGCCGCATGCCGAGCAGGCCGTCGCCGCGGTTGAGCGTCTGCAGGATCAGTTTCGGAGGGAGCGGGGAAGGCGGCGCGGTCATCGGCGGTCATTGTCGACGCGCCGCCGACCGGCCCGATCAACCCTCCTTGCTCTCCCGGGTGGGCTTGCCCTCCTTCGGCGCGCGCGGCTTGGGCAGGCCCGTCTTCGCAAAATCCGCCGGCACGCGCATCAACGCGGCCTCGGGTTCGGCGCGGCGAATATTGCGGAGCTGGTAGTTCTGTTCGCCGCTGCGCGGGTCCTTGGTCTGGACGCTGACGGTGACCTTGAGCTCGGGCGACGTCCAGACTTCGCGCGAGATCACGATCGGCTTCTCATTGCCGATCTTGCCCGCGGGAATCGTGCGCGTCGTGCGTCCGCCGGTGACCTTGAGTCCGTCGAACTCCTTGGGCGGCAGGTTGTCCGGCTGCCCGTCCTGTCCGCTGAGCTGGCCGTTGAGGATCAGCGGCTCGATCCGCATCGCCACGGCCGGGGGCAGGGGCGACATCGGCGCCAGCGGACCCAGGGAACCCGGCGGCGTCTCGACGCGGATCACGCGGACCTCCTGACCGGTTTCGCCGGGGGCAATCACGACCGGCGTCGCGATGCGCGGGTTGACGTGAACCGTCGGCGCGACCGGCGCGACTGGCGCGGCGGGGGGCCGGGCCGCCTCGACACGTGCCGTCGTCTCGCTCCGACCGAAGTTCTCTCGCGCCCAGTCGCGCATCTTCCGGCCGTACTCGCGCATCTTGTCGTTGTAGTCGCGCATCTTCTCCTGGTACTCGCGCATGCGTTCGCCGTACTCGCGCTGGGCCTCGGCGTCCGCGCGCCCGCCGCCGAGATAACGCGCGGTCTTGCGCTCCGGATCGAGCAGCCAGTTCTCGCCGCTGACCGCATCGCGGAGGTAGACCACCTTGCGCCCCTGGCGTTCGACTTCCTGGCGCGTCCGGCCCTCGCCGTCGCGGCACAGCTGGCTGGTCTGCTGATGGACGATGCGATTGCCGTCGGCCAGCGGCTGGACGGTTTCATGCACGGCCTGGGCGCAGTAGGGCGCGCCCTTGACCACGCGTTCCGTGCTGAGGATGTGCATCGCGACGCCGGATTCGGCGATCAGCTCGGCGACGTCGGGCACGGGCGGCACCGGGGGAACCGGTGGCACGACAGCGGGCATCACAGGCGGCGCGGGAGGCGCCGGCCGGGCGTCCGGATCCGGCGATGCCTGCGCGGCGGGCTGGGCCTGGACCGCGACGGCGGCGAGCGCCAGGGCGAGGGTGGTGAGGGAGGTCTTCATGGCGGTCTCCAGGGAGGGAAGCAGGTCGTCGTTCAAGGCTGCGGTATGGGATCGATCAGGGCATGACGCGCATCGCGAGCACGTCGCCCGAGGCGTGCACCAGCAACTCGGCGCGCACCGGCGCGGCCGCGTCGGCGGGGTCGTAGGGCAAGCCCAGCAAGGCGAGGCGCTCGCGCGGGACTTCGGCGGGGACCAGCCAGGCATTGCCGGTCCCGGTCTTCTCGAAGGCGGCCCAGCGATCGGCGGACACAAGCACGATGAAGCCGCTGCCCTGATTGCCCATGACGGTGGCGCCCGATTCCCCCGGCGGCGTGGAACCGAGCAGCCAGACGCAGGCGACCAGCACCGTGGCGCACAAGGCCGGGCCGGCGAGCGCCCATCTCCAGCGGCCGGCCTTGGCCGTCTTCTGGCGGGCGGCGAACTGCTGGCGCATGGCGAGCAGCACCGCGTCGTCGCGCTCGACCGGCGGCCTGCGCTGGCGCAGGTCCTGGGCCACGGCCCAGAGCCAGTCGGCCAGGCGCGCGGAGCGGGGCGGGGAGGTGTCGGTGGTCTTCATCATGCGGACTTCGATGAGCGTTCGATCGCGTCCGCCGGGGCGGACGGCAAGGGCGTGGACTCGTCCTTCAACGCGGCCAGCAGGCGCGCCCGGCCCCGGTGGAGACGGGTGCGCAGCGTGTTGAGTTCGACGCCGGCGATGCGGGCGGCTTCGGCATAGGCCCGCTCCTGCAGATCGACCAGCACGACGGCTTCACGGAAGGTCCAGGGCAGCGTCTGCAGCGCAGCCCACACGCGGGCCTGGTCCTGCGCGCGCACCAGTTGCTGCTCGGGCGCATCGGCAGGATCGTGGTGGAGATCCTCCGCGTCCTCGTCATGAGCGACCGGCAGGTCCCGCCAGCGGGCCAGCAGGTGATGCCGTGCCACGCCGGCGAGGTAGGCGCCCAGCGGCCCTCTGCCGGTATCCCAACCCTCGGGCCGTCCGGCGAACTGGACGAAGGCCTCCTGCATCGCGTCCGCCGCCCAGTCGGACTGGCCGCACAGCGCCAGCGCGTAGCGGTAGACGCCGGGCGACTCGCTGCGGTACAGCGGCTCCAGCGCGCTCGCGTCGCCCTGGCGCAGCCGGCGGACGAGCGCTTCGCTGGCGGCGACGTTGGCGTCGGCAGGATAGGGGCGGGCGCGGCCAGCCAGGCGGGTCCAGAAGCTCATCGGGCGTTCGACGTGCGTTGCGTGGTGGGCATGTTGAACGTATTGCGCGAGCGGTCCGGAAAGTTCCCGGCTCGCACAGAAGAATTTGTGGTTCGACCGTGTCGCCCGCAACCCCTCCAGGAGCCGAGCGGCTCCCCCCGTGTTTCAGGGGCATGACACTTCCACGCCACACCGGGCGACCGTCGCCCGAATGGCGAGAACCGTGCACCGTGCGATCTTCGCCAAGCGCCATTTTCAAGGCGATTTTGCGAAAGTGAGCGCCGGCCAACCGTTCCAACTTGGTGCATGCGCCAAGTGAAAACCCCAAGTGCGTGCATGGGGACCCGGTCCTAGCATCCACCCCACTCGACGCGACACCCGTCCCGCGCCGGCGACAAGCCGGCACCAAGGGGGTTGCCTACGGGGGCTGAGGAGACAAACAGATCAAACCAACACCAACGAATAACAGTGACACTGTCACAATTCGCGGGCACCTGAATCAGGTGCCCGTTTTGTTTTCGTGGCCTGGTTTTGCGCGCATCCCGCGATCGTTCTCGGCCCGTATCCGCGGCCTCGGGGCCGCCCTTGCGAGTCCTTGCAGATGATCGAGTTGTTGACCGCGGCCGTGGCGTCGCTCCTGGCCGGTTTCGTCGACGCCGTGGTGGGCGGCGGCGGGCTGATCCTGGTGCCCGCACTGTTCAGCGTCTATCCGAATGCCGCGCCGGCCACCCTCTTCGGCACCAACAAGGGCGCGTCCATCTGGGGGACGGCCTGGGCCACCCACCAATATGCCAAGCGCGTGAGCTTGCCGTGGCTCGCGCTGATGCCGGCCGCCGCCGCCGCCCTGGCCGGCAGCTTCGCCGGCGCCTGGGCCGTGACGCAGATGGATCCGAGCGGCCTGCGCAAGGCGCTGCCGGTGATCCTGCTGGGCGTGCTGCTGTACACGCTGGCGAAGAAGGACCTGGGCCGGCACCACGCACCGCGCCACGAGGCCGCGACGCAGACGTTCATCGCCAGCGCCATCGGTCTGACGATCGGGTTCTACGACGGCTTCTTCGGGCCGGGCACCGGCAGCTTCTTCGTCTTCCTGTTCGTGCGTCTGCTGGGTTTCGACTTCCTGCACGCCTCCGCCACCGCCAAGCTGATGAACACGGCGACCAACTTCGCGGCGCTCGTGCTGTTCGCCAGCAAGGGGCACGTCTGGTGGCACGTCGCGGCGGTGATGGCGGTGGCCAACGTCGTCGGCAGCGTGGTGGGCACCCGCCTGGCGCTGGCCAAGGGCGCGGGCTTCGTGCGCGGCATGTTCGTCGTCGTGGTGTCGCTGCTCATCCTCAAGACCGGCTACGACGCCTTCCTGCGCTGATCCCGTGGACGTCGCGGGCCGCTCCGCAGGAACGCCAGACGCCCTCCGAACAACACCACCATCGCTTTCCGCCAAAGGCGGGATGCCGGCGGCCCATCGCCCGGGCTACCATCCGTCCAAACAACCGCTGATCACCATGCCTGTCGATCCTCAACTCCGCGCGCTGGATATCGAGATCCCCACCCAGCCCGACGTGCTGGTCAAGCTCTCGCTGCTGATGGCCGACGAGGACATCGACCTGCAAGCCGTCTCCGGCCTGGTGGAAACCGACATGGCCCTGGCGGCCGCCGTGCTGAAGGCGGTCAACTCCTCGCTGTACGGCTTGCGCGGCCGGGTGCAGACGGTGCACCAGGCGCTGACCTACCTGGGCATGCGCGAGGTCGCCGCCATCACCTTCGAGATGGGCCTGCGCGCGGCCTTCCCGCCGGCCGTCGAGCTCGAACCGGTCTGGACCCGCGCCGCCAAGCGCGGGCTGCTGATGGGCCGGATGGGCCAGATGCTGGGCGTCGACCCGTGGGCGGCGCACTCGGCGGGCCTGTTCGAGGAATGCGGCAAGGCGGTGCTCTACCGCCATGCGCCGGGGCACTATCCCGCGATGCTGCGCGCGACCAGCAGCGACAAGGAACTGGTCCAGCTGGAGCACACCGCCTTCGGCGTCAGCCACGACGCGCTGGGCGCAGCCTTGTGCGAGAGCTGGGGCCTGGCCCCGGCCGCCGTCGCCAGCGTGCGCTACCACGTGCAGTTGCAGCATGACCTGGAGATGCCGGAGGCGATGCAGCGCCGCGGCGTGGGCGCGATCTCGCTGGTCGCGTGGACGCTGATGAACAAGCCGGAAGCGCTCGACGAAACGGTGATGGAGATCGCGCCTCAGGCCCAGCTCGACGAGACGCTGATGCTGCGCGCCGCGCGCCGTGTCGAGGAACAGCTGCAGCAGGCGGAGACCCGGGGTCGCTGAGGGTAGTCCGCCGCTCAGGACGCGATGCAGAGCCGGTCGCGCCCCATGTGCTTGGCGAGGTAGAGCGCCTCGTCAGCCGCCTGCAGCAAGGCCTGCGGGCTGAGATACGGATGACCCGGCTGTGACGCCGCCAGGCCGGCGCTGATCGTCACAATGCAGCCGTCCGACGGTTCGATCGACCGTCCACCCGATGGCCCACCCGGCAGTGCGTCATGAGGCACCGCCAGGCCGCGCCAAGCCTCTCTCAGCGACTCCATCAGCGCCTGCGCCGAGTCGATGTCGAAACCCGGCAGCAGCACCGCGAATTCTTCGCCGCCGAGGCGGGCCACCAGGTCGGTGTCGCGCTGGAAGTGCTCAGCGAGCAGCCGTGCCAGCCGCCGCAGCACCTCATCGCCGGCGCTGCGCCCGTGGCGCTCGTTGAACGGCTTGAGGTGGTCGACGTCGAGGATGGCCAGCGCCAGCCTCCCCTGATCGCGCTGGGCGCGCTTGAACTCGCGCCGCAGGGCGGCATCGAACTCCCGCCGGTTGGCGATGCCGGTGAGCGCGTCGTGACGCTCCATCGAGGCGAGTTCGCGCCGCTTCGCCCCCAGGGACCGCTCCGCCTGCTGCAGCGCGCGGCGCTGGCGGGCGATCTCCTCCCGCAACTCGCGTCCGCGCGACTGCTCGCGATGCAACTCGTCGCCGAGCGAGGTCCGGACATGGTCGAGCGCCTGCTCCAGCTGCAGCAGCTCGCGAGGCCGCGGCTCGCCGGGTTCGAGCCAGGTCAGGGACTGCGGCGGCAGCGTCGGATCGAAGCGGCTGGCCTGCGCCGACAGGTGGCTCAACTGCCGCAGCAGCCAGCGATCCAGCATGAGCGCGGCGATCAGGCCCAGGGCCGTCGCCAGCAGGAGATGGATCAGCGCGGATCGCAGCA
Source organism: Rubrivivax sp. (assembly GCA_004210455.1). Taxonomy (GTDB): domain Bacteria; phylum Pseudomonadota; class Gammaproteobacteria; order Burkholderiales; family Burkholderiaceae_C; genus Roseateles. The sequence continues at coordinate 56,565 of SEFA01000014.1, forward strand.
GCGGATCGCGTCGCAGCGTGTCGCCGACGGTGGAGGCCGAGGCCTGCAAACGCAGTTCCCCGCTGCCGGCGAGCGAGAACTCGGCGCTGGGACCCGGTTCGCCGTCGTCGTCGGAGAGGGCGCGGAACTGCTGGCCGTCGTGCGTGCGGAGTTCGACGCGGCGCAGGTTGTGGCGGGTGAGGATGTGGTGCAGCAGGCCGTGCAGTGCTTCGGGGCGCTCGAGGCGTTGCTGGAAGCTGTAGGCCAGAGGCCCCGCGTACAGGAGCGGGATGGCGCTCAAGTCGGCGTCGGCCTCCGCGGCGCGCCGCTGCGTGGTCTCGCGCAACTGCCAGCCGCTGGACAACGCGACCAGCAGCAGTCCGAACACGAACAGCGCCAGCAGCGGGCGGGCGCCCACCGAGAGGCGGATGGCTTTCTGGATCATGCGTGGATGCCGAGCATGCGACGGAAGTCGCGCTATACACCGTCAAGTCATCGTCAGGCCATTGTGCCGAGCCGTGTTCGCTCGTTTCCCCGGGGAAACTCCAAGCCGGAAGGGGTCCCAGAATGGCCGACACCCATCAGGGGGAGACGATGAAACGAATTACGGCGGCCGTCTGGCTGCTGTCCATGGCGGGCGCGGTCTGCGCCGATCCGGGGTACTACCTCGTGCGCCCTTACAGCGAGGCCGGTCAGTCCACGCTCGATCTGCGCTACTGGCACGTCGATCCGCCGGACGAGGCGCCGACGCTGTGGCCCGAGATCGGCCTGCGCTATGGCGTGAACTCGCGGTGGAGCACCGAACTGCTGCTGAGCTGGATCGGGCCGACGCTGCACGAGCAGACGCTGAGCTCGATCAACTGGGTCAACCAGATCCTGCTCACCCAGGGTGACACGCCCTATGACCTGGGCGTGCACCTGCAGGTCATCCGCAACCGAGGGCAGGGCAACGCGATGGAGATCGGGCCGATCTTCCAGACCGAATGGGGAATGACGCAGCTCAACCTGAACGTCTTCTTCACCCATTCGGCGGGAGCCCGCCGACAGAACCTGACCAAGCTCCAGTGGCAGGTCCTGCATCGGTGGCAACCCGGTTGGCGCCTCGGTGTGCAGGGCTTCGCCGAGCCGAAGTCGTGGCGAGCCGGTCCGGTTGTCAGGTTCGACCTCGGCGGGCACGCGGAACTGACGGCGGCCTACCTCTGGGGGAACACCTACCGCAACCGTGGGGACATGCTGAGCGCCGCCCTCCAGGTCGGGTTCTGAAACCTAGAATCCGCCCGCCCCGCCCACCCTCTTTCCGAAGGCGGGCGGGGCAGCGTTCTCAGGGCGGGGTGGAAGTCCCCACCGGCGGTATCCGGGGCGCGGTCGACAGGCCGACGACCCCGGGAGCCCGCGAGCGCCCGGCACCGCCGTTGTGGTGCCGGGGTCAGCAGACCTGGTGAGAAGCCAGGGCCGACGGTCACAGTCCGGATGAAAGAGATCGCGTCCATCGTCGGCCTCGCGGGCCGGCGCAAGCGTTCGCGCCTGCGCCGCCGGGCGGCCGCGCTGTGCGTGCGCGCCCTGATTCATCGTTCCAACCGAAGGGTTCACATGAATCAGACCACCCCCCACTCCCCCTCTTCCACCGCGCCCCGCGTGGCCATCGTGGCCGCGAGCTGGCACGCCGACCTGGTCGGCCGATGTCGCGAGGCCGCCATCCGCCGGCTCGAAGCCGGCGGGCCCGTCCGCGTCGAGACCTTCGAGGTCCCCGGCGCTTTCGAGATCCCGCTCCATGCGATGAAGCTCGCACGCAGCGGGCAGTTCGATGCAGTGCTCGCCTGCGCGCTGGTCGTCGACGGCGGGATCTACCGCCACGACTTCGTCGCGCAGGCGGTCATCGACGGTCTCATGCGGGTGCAGCTCGACACTGGCGTGCCGGTGTTCTCGGCGGTGCTCACGCCCCTGGCGTTCCATGAGCACGCAACGCACCACGGGTTCTTCCATGAGCACCTCGCGACCAAGGGCACCGAGCTCGCCGACGCCTGCCGGGCGACGCTAGAGGCCTTGCGAAAGCTGGATGCGCTGAGCGCTTGAGCATTGATGCGGCGGCGCCCGCGTGCCGTCGTCAAGCGCGGCCCTGCACAGGGTAGGAGGCCTCGCGTCCGCGAACCTCCCACCCTGTTCCGGTCCCAGGGAGATCCGTGGCGCCCGTTACAAGCGCGTGGCTGCGGCGGCCAGTCGGAGCGAGGTCACAAACCTCCGCGGTTGGCCGGTCACCGGATCGGTGAAGGCGATCTCGCGTGCGAGCAACTGCAGCGGACGCGTGAAGTCCACGGCGTCCTCCACGGGCTGCAGCACCGGATAGATGCGGTCGCCCTCGATGGGCAGACCCAGCGCGCACAGCTGCGCTCGAAGCTGATGCTTCACGCCGCTGTGTGGGCGCAGCTCGTAGCGCGCACGATCGACGCCGAGACGCTCGATCAGCGCGACGCGCGTGCGCGCATTCGGCACGGCACCTTCGACATCGACGGTGCACATCTGCATGAAGTCGACGGGGTGTTCTTCCAATCGACTCTCGTATTCGAAGGGCAGCCTTGCGCCGAGCTCGTCGCGCCACGGCGCGATGGCTTCGTAGACCTTCTCCACGTCACGATCGCGGAACAGTCGTTGGTACGCGTCGCGCGTGGCCGGCTGCACCGAGAACAAGGTCAGCCCCGCCGTCTCGCGATCGAGGCGATGCACCGGACTCAGATCGACCAGGCCCGTCTCGCGGCGCAGGCGCGTGAGCAAGGTCTGCTGCACGTAGCGGCCCTTCGGCGTGACCGGCAGGAAATGCGGCTTGTCGGCGACGAGCAGGTGGTCGTCGAGGTGCAGGATGCGGGCCTCGAAAGGCACCTGCGGCTCGTCCTCCAGCCAGCGCCAGTAGTACAGGCGACGCTGCGCACGATAGGGCGCCTCAGGCGTCAGCGTCGCGCCAGCGTCGTCGAGCACATCGCCGCGTGACATGCGCGCGGCCCAGTCGTCCCGGGCGACCAGTGGCAGCCGTTCGGCGAGAAAGTCCAGGACGAGTGGCCACGATCCGGGCGGACAGGCGAGCGCGCTCGCTGCGACACCGTCGCGCAGCGGCAGGGCGAGTTTCGGAGGACGTGCCATGTCGGAACCCTGCTTCAGCGCGGCGCGCCGCTCATTCGATCTGCGCGGGACCTCGCGCGCGCTCGTCGAGGAAGCGGTTCAGGCGCTGCAGGTCGTCGGCGTCGATGGCCGCGCCGTTGCGCCAGGCCTTGAGCCAGGCCTCGCGCTGCGGATCGGCGGCGAGCTGCCGTACGGCGTGGTCCATCGCCTCGATGGCGCGCCGGCCTTCCGGCGTGCGGCTGCATGCGGCGGTCGCCATCAGCGTGCTGCGGCCCTCGGCCAGCGGCAGCTTGGCGAGTTCAGGGGCGCCCGGATGCGCGGCGTTGTATTCGTCGACGGTGATCGGGTACTCGAGCGTGTAGTCCATGCGCTTGGCGCGCAGCATCGGCAGCAACTGGGCGCCGCGGCCGGCGACGATCGAGCGTGGCGCGCGTTCCTGGTTCGCGGCGAGCAGCTTGTCGATGCGCGCACCGAAGCTGCGATCACGCGGCAGCAGGCCGGTGAGGTCGGTGCGGCGCAGCAGGTCCGCGAGCTGCAGCGGCTGGCCGTTGGTCTCGAAGCGCGCGAGATCGTCGCGTCGCACGATCACGTGGATCTGCCTCGACATCATGGCCGGGTGCAGCGAGGTGAAGTACAGCCACTGCAGCCGTTCGGACGTGCGCAGGTGCAGCACGGAGCAGAGCGTCTCGCCGTGCCGCACCTGGGCTTCGAAGCGGGGCAGGCTGAGTTCGATGAACTCGTGCCGGAACTGCGGCATGCGCTCGATGAGCAGGCGAAGGAAGCCGTCGATCTCGCCCTGTCCCAGGTCCTCGACCTGCTGGGGTGGCTTGCCGTCGCGATAGACGAAGTGCGGGGGCATGTCCTGGACCATCCAGCGCACCAGCGGCGGTGGCGACGACGATTGCGCCGCGGCGGGCGCGAGGATCCCCAGCGCGGCGCAAAGCCCGGCGAACGCGCGCAGCGGAGGGATCAATCGCCCTCGACCCATTCCACCTTGGCGCCGAGGCGGGTGATGTTCTCGGCGAATTGCGGATGGGCGCGGCGGACCGGCGTCGCGTTGCGGATCACGGACTTGCCGGGGATGCTGGCCGCGACCATCAGCAGCGCGATCGCGACGCGGATGATGTAGGGGCTCTCGACCTCGGCGGGGCTGAGCGTCTTGCCGCCGAAGGTCACCATGCGGTGAGGATCCGACAGGAAGGCGTGGGCGCCGAACTTGGACAGTTCGGTGGTCCAGCCCATCGCGCCGTCGTAGACCTTGTTCCAGAACATCACGCTGCCTTCGGCCTTGACGCCCAGCGCGACGAAGATGGGCAGCAGGTCGACGGGCAGGTAGGGCCACGGCGCCGCTTCGACCTTCTGCAGGATGTTGCGGGTGAAGGGTTCCTTGACCTTGAGCTTGCCGTCGACGACGGAGCGGGACCAGCCGTCCTCGTGGATGATCTGCACGCCGAACTTGGCGAAGGTGCGGTCGATCAGCGGGAACTGCTCCGGCTGCGAGTTCTTGACCCGGACGTCGCCGCCCGTGATCGCGCCGAGCGCGAGGAAGGTGACGATCTCGTGGAAGTCTTCGGCGAAGGTGAACTCGCCGCCGCCCAGGGACGCGACGCCGTGGATGGTCAGGCGCGAGGTGCCCAGGCCTTCCAGCTTGGCGCCGAGCATCTGCATGAACTGGCAGAACTCCTGCACGTGCGGCTCGCTGGCCGCGTTCATCAAGGTCGACGTGCCGTGCGCGAGCGCGGCGCAGAGGACGAAGTTCTCGGTCGTGGTGACGGAGGCGTAGTCGGTCCAGTGGTCGTTGGCGCGGAGCTGGCCCTCGACCTTGACCACCAGGCCGTCGGCGGCGCGGTCGACGTTCGCGCCGAAACGCTGGAAGACCTCGACGTGCGGATCGATCTCGCGCGCGCCCAGCGTGCAGCCCTTGACGTCGTCCTCGATGCGGGCGGCGCCGAAGCGCGCCATCAGTCCGGGCACCAGCATGATCGAGGAGCGCATCTCCTCGGGCAGGTGGTCCTTCGCCGGGTCGAAGTGGGTGTCCAGGTGGTGCAGGTCCAGCACGCCGGTCTTGAAGTCCACGGACACGTTGCTGCCGAGCTTGCGGAAGACCTCGAGGATCTTCTTGACGTCGGTGATCTCGGGCACGCCGTGCAGCCGTACCGGCTCGCGCGTCAGCAGCGTCGCGCAGAGGATGGGCAGGACGGCGTTCTTGTTGGCCGAGGGAACGATGCGGCCCTTCAGGGGCGAGCCGCCGTGGACGATGAGGTTGGACATGGCCTGGCGCGGGGCGCGCGGGTGGAATTCGGTGGACGAGCGCGAATTATCGGGGTTTGCCGGATGGCCCGGCGCTCGGACGGGACATCGAGTTGCATCTTGCGACCCGGTCCTCCGGGACGCCAGCGAAGGTGTTCTCCGACAGCGGAGGAAATCTTCCTTTCCGATGCGGGGCCAGCCCGCACGGCCTGGTGCCAGAGGCGTGCTCCTAGGGAAGTCATGGGCGTGGGACCGGGAGCGCGCTCGCCACAATCTCGCCCCATGATTCCGCCCATTGATCCCTCCACCGCCACGGTCGCACCCTCGACGGCAGCGCCCGGGGATCCACGTGGCTGGATCACGCCCGAAGACCTCAACGTCGCCCCGGCGTTGCTCGGCCTCCCACTGGCCTCGCCCTGGCAGCGTGCGAAGGCGATGGCGGTCGACGCGACGCTGGTGACGGCGCTCTCGAATTTCGGCAACGCGCCGTTGCTCGGAGGCTGCTGCTGGGTCGCGTGGCGTTGGTACAAATTCCAGTGCGCCTCGCGCGGCGAAGTGATGCGGGAAGTCGGCTGGCGCGGCTGGCTGGGCTGGGTGCCGGCGTTGTGCCTGGTCGCCTTCGGGCTCTACACGAGCACGATGGAACACATCGACGAGCCGACGAAGCAGGCCCGCCGCGAGGCTGCAGCCGCTGCAGCCGTCTCGGTGCCCGACGGACCCGGGCAGGAAGCGCGCGAGCCGTCGGATCGGGTGGCGCAGGACGCTGGGGCCCAGCGCAAGGCCGACCGTGCGCGCATCGAGGCGTTGCAGCAAGAGGTGCGCGAACTGCGGGACGAAGCCAAGCGCTCGCCCATCGAGATGTTCCGGCATTGGTGGGAAGTCGTGGGCCTGAACCTGGCCTGGGCTTTCGTCTATTTCGTGGCGTTCCCGCTCATCTGGCCGGGCCAGACGCCGGGCAAGAGGCTGATGGGTCTGCGCATCGTCGAGCTGACCGGCAAGCCGCTCAAGCCGATGCTCTGCGTGCGGCGCTACGGCGGTTACGCCGCCGGCGCGACGACGGGCGGCATGGGTTTCCTGCAGATCCTGTGGGACGCCAACCGTCAGGGCTTGCATGACAAGGCTGCGCACACTGCCGTCATCGACACGCGCAATCCGCGCCGTCTCCCACTGACCGATTGATCCCAAGGCCCGAGGGCAATGAGTCTCCGTGGGGCCGGAAGGCTGCTGGGGGTTCGCGGACGCGATGCCCCCTGCTGCCTGGAGTGCCCGCGCTTGGCCCGACGACGTGTGTGTTCAGCCCTTCGGGTCCAGCCGCTTCGCCCGCGCCAGGCGCCAGGCTTCGGCGGGATCGTCGCCGTAGACCTCTTCCGCCGTCGTCGTCGTCTCTTGGCGATGCGTGTCGATCGCGATCCGCTTGTCGAAGACGAAGCATTCGCCGCGCCAGTCTGCGTCGGCATCGGGCATCTGCTCGAAGTAGTTGAGGATGCCGCCGTCGAGCTGTCGCACGGTCAGTCCGCGGTCTGTCATCCAGCCGGACAGTTTCTCGCAGCGGATGCCGCCGGTGCAGTACATCGCCACGGTCTTGCCTTCGCGTTGCCAGGCCTCTGCGTGGGCATCGATGTAGGCCGGGAAGTCGCGGAAGTGCCGCACCTCCGGATCGATCGCGCCGTCGAAATGGCCGAGCTCGAATTCGAAGTGGTTGCGGTTGTCGAGCACGACGACGTTGTCGCGCCGGATCAGCTCCCGCCACTCCCGCGGCGAGACATGCGTGTCGCGCGTGTCGGCCAGTCCTGTCACGCCGTCCAGGCCGAAGGCGACGAGTTCCGGCTTCTCATGCACCTTCAGCAGCGTGAACGGGCGTGTCGTGCAGAAGCTGCGCTTGAAGTGCAGGTCGGCGAAGGGCGGCTCGGCGCGCAGCGCGGCTTCGTAGGCATCGAGTGCGGCGGGCGGGCCGCCGATCGCGCCGGTGATGCCCTCCGGGGCGAGGAGCAGGTTGCCGCCGATGGCGCGCCCCAGCGATTCGTTGACGTCGCGCAGGCGCTGCGCCAGGGCCGAAGTTTCGTTCAGTCGGACGAACTTGTAGAACGAGCTGTGCTCATGCTCGGAGGAGGACATCGGAGGGACCACTGAAGATGGACGCCGTAAGGCAACAGGGGGAAGGCGGGCGGAGAACGGCATGGTACCGAGGTCCTCTGGCGGCCGGGGAGCAACCCGGGTGCGGGACTCGCACTTGCCCGCCTAGAATCCGCCTCTCTTTTTTCGCCCTTCCGGGGGCCCACCGCCGTGTCCGATCGCCTTGCCGTCCTGCCCCAGTACCTGATGCCCAAGGGGGCCATGACGCGGCTGGCCGGTCGTCTGGCGGGCGCTGAACTGGGCGGTTTCACGACCTGGACGATCAAGCGCTTCATCGCCAAGTACGGCGTGAACATGGCCGAGGCGGCCGAGTCCGATCCGACCGCCTATTCGACATTCAACGACTTCTTCACCCGCGCACTGAAGCCCGGCGCGAGACCGCTGGCCGACGTGCCGCTGATCTGCCCGGTCGACGGCGCCATCAGCCAGTTCGGCCCGATCCGCGCCGACCAGATCTTCCAGGCCAAGGGCCACCAGTATTCGACGACGGCGCTGCTCGGCGGCGACCAGCAGTTGGGCGCGCAATTCCGCGACGGGCACTTCGCGACGATCTACCTGAGCCCGCGCGACTACCACCGCATCCACATGCCCTGCGCCGGCCGCCTCGTGCGCATGGTGCATGTGCCGGGCGACCTGTTCTCGGTGAACCCGACGACCGCGCGCGGCGTGCCGGGTCTGTTCGCCCGCAACGAGCGGGTCGTCTGCGTCTTCGAAGGCGAGCACGGCCCGTGGGTGCTGGTGCTCGTGGGCGCGACCATCGTCGGCTCGATGGCCACCGCGTGGCATGGCGTCGTCAACCCGCCGCGTCCGGGCCGGTTGCGCACCTGGCACTACGAGAACGAGCACTTCAGCTACGCGAAGGGCGAGGAGATGGGGCGCTTCCTGCTCGGTTCCACCGTCGTGCTGCTGTTTCCCAAGCACCTGCCGATGCAGTTCGACGCGCACTGGCAGCCCGGCGGCGCGGTGCGTCTCGGCCAGGCGATGGCCACGCTGGGCTCGAGCGGCCTGCCGCCCCCTCTCTGATAAGGGCCCGCCTTTGCGGGACAATCGCCGTTTCGAGAAACGACGGCGACGAGTTCCCATGACCCTGCGTGTCCTGACCGGCATCACGACCACCGGCACCCTGCACCTCGGCAACTATGTCGGCGCGGTGCGCCGCGCCATCGCGGCCAGCCGCGAACCCGGCGCCGAGAGTTTCTTCTTCATGGCCGACTACCACGCGCTGATCAAGTGCGACGAGCCGGCCCGGATCGAGGCCTCGCGCCTGCAGATCGCCGCGACCTGGCTGGCCGCCGGCCTGGACACGAGCCGGGTCGTCTTCTACCGCCAGAGCGACATCCCCGAGATCCCCGAGCTGACCTGGCTGCTGACCTGCGTCACGTCCAAGGGCCAGATGAACCGCGCGCATGCCTACAAGGCGTCCGTCGACGCGAACGTCGCCGCGGGCGAGGACCCGGACGCGGGCATCACGATGGGCCTGTACAGCTATCCGATCCTGATGGCAGCGGACATCCTGATGTTCAACGCGCATCGCGTGCCGGTGGGCAAGGACCAGGTCCAGCACATCGAGATGGCGCGCGACGTCGCGCAACGCTTCAACCACACCTTCAAGACGGAGCTCTTCGTGCTGCCCGACGCCAGCGTCGACGAGGAGATGGAGCTGCTGCCGGGCCTGGACGGCCGCAAGATGTCCAAGAGCTACGACAACTCGATCCCGCTGTTCGAAGGCGGCGAGAAGGCGTTGCGCGAGGCCATCTCGAAGATCGTCACCGACTCGCGTCTGCCCGGCGAGCCCAAGGAGACCGAGGGCTCGCACCTGGTCCAGATCTACGACGCGTTCGCGACGCCGGAGCAGCGGAAGAGCTTCCGCGCGGCGCTGCACGGCGGTCTGTCGTGGGGCGAGGCCAAGGATCAGCTGTTCGCCCTGATCGACGCGGAGATCGGCCCGATGCGCGCGAAGTACGAAGCGCTGATGGCCAATCCCGAGAAGATCGAGGAGATCCTGATGGAAGGTGCCGCGAAGGCCCGCGCCATCGCGGGCCCGCTGCTGGCGCAGGCGCGCGAGGCCGTCGGCCTGCGTCGCTTCAAGGCCCTGGCCGCACCGGTCGCGCAGGCCGCCAAGGCGAAGTCGACGGTGCCGGCGTTCAAGCAGTACCGCGAAGCCGACGGGCTCTTCTACTTCAAGCTGCTCGCGGCCGACGGCACGCTGCTGCTGCAGAGCACCGGCCTGCCCCAGGGCAAGGAAGCGGGCCAATGGGTCGCCCGGCTCAAGCGTGAAGGCGCCGCGGCGCTGGGCGAGGCACCGGTGTCGAAGGAGACCGGCGACGAGGTGCTGCTGCCGGCGCTGGAGGCACTGGTGGCCGCCGAGCTGGAAGCGGCGGCCGCAAAGGGCTGAACCCCGGGGTGTCGAAAGGAAACCCTGGTTTAGGGTGCCAAGTCGATCACATTCATCGAAGAAACCCGCTCGTTCGCCGACGTCGGCCGTCGTAGTCTCCGATGTTGATTCCGTCACGCGTCAACACCACAACAACAGGAGACCCCCGATGTCCACGACGACCCGACTGACCGCCGATTCCCTGGCGCTGCAACGCCTCTACGCCTGGGAGTCCGATACGCCGGATCGGGTCACGCTGCGTCAGCCCATGGGGGGCGGCGTCGTCAAGGACTTCACCTGGAAAGAGGTCGCCGACCAGGCGCGCCGCATGGCCGCGCACCTGAAGACGGTGGGCCTCGAACAGGGCTGGGAACCCGGCGCCCGCGTCGCGATCCTGTCCAAGAACTGCGCCTGGTGGCTGATGAGCGACCTGGCGATCTGGATGGCCGGCTACGTCAGCGTGCCGCTGTATCCGACGCTCGCCCCCGACACCATCCACCAGATCCTCAGCCACAGCGAAGCCAAGCTGCTGTTCGTCGGCAAGCTCGACGGCTGGGAGGGGATGCGCCCGGGCGTGCCGCTCGGCCTGCCCTGCATCTCCTATCCGGTCTCGCCCGACGACGTCCAGGACACCTACGACCACTGGGACGCGATCTGCGCCGAGACCCCGCCGATCAAGGGCAAGCCGCTGCGCGCCGCGGACGAGCTGTCCACCATCATCTACACCTCCGGGACGACGGGCGCGCCCAAGGGCGTGATGCATTCATTCGGCAACTTCGCCTGGGCCATCGCCACCGGTCTGAAACGCATCCCCCTGGGGGAGTCCGACCGCATGCTGTCCTACCTGCCGCTGGCCCACGTCGTCGAGCGCGCGCTGGTCGAGCACGGCTGGCTCCATACCGGCATGACGGTGTACTTCGCCGAGAGCCTGGACACCTTCGCCGCCGACCTGCAACGCGCGCGGCCGACGGTCTTCTTCTCCGTCCCGCGCCTGTGGACCAAGTTCCAGCAGGGCGTGCAGGCCAAGCTGCCGCAGCCCAAGCTCGATCTGCTGTTCAAGCTGCCCCTCATCGGCAACCTGGTGCGCAAGAAGATCCTGAAGGCGCTGGGCCTGAACGAATGCAAGTTCGCGGCGGGCGGCGCGGCGCCGATGCCGGTCGCCCTCCTGAAGTGGTACCGCACGCTGGGCCTGCCGATCAACGAAGGCTACGGCATGACCGAGAACCTCGCGCTGTCGCACATCACCGTGCCGGGCCGCGACCAGATCGGCAGCGTCGGCCCCGCCTACGACGGCGTGTTGACGCGCCTGGATCCGATCACCGGCGAGCTGCAGATGAAGAGCCAGGCGCTGATGCTCGGTTACTACAAGCAACCCGAGCTGACCGCCGAGACGATCACCGCCGACGGCTGGCTGAAGACCGGCGACAAGGCGGAGATCTCCGACAAGGGCGCATTGGCCGGTTGCGTGCGCATCACCGGCCGGGTGAAGGACCTGTTCAAGACGAGCAAGGGCAAGTACGTGTCGCCGGCGCCGATCGAGGACCGCCTGGCGACGAATCCCGCCATCGAGGCCTGCGCGGTGACGGGGGCGAACTTCGCGCAGCCTGTGGGCATCGCGATGCTGTCGCCCGAGGCTGCCGCGCGCGATCGCGCCGCGTTGGAGAAGGAACTCGCCGAGCATCTGGAGAAGGTCAATGCGCGGCTGGACCCGCACGAGCAGCTCGAATGCCTGATCGTCACGGCGACGCCGTGGACCGTGGACAACGGCCTGATCACGCCCACCTTCAAGGTGCGCCGCAACCGCGTGGACGAGGTCTACGGCCCGCGTCTGGAAAAGTGGATCGCCCAGCGCCGGAAAGTCATCTGGGCGGACTGACGCGCCGGCGCGCCGGCTGACGCATGATGAGGGGATGAAACGCGGATCCCTCAAGCGCTGGGCCGCCCTGCTCAAGGGCGAGCTGCTCACCGTCTTCTACGCGGCTCGCGACCCGGAGGCGCCCTGGCTGGCGCGTTTCGTCGCGATCGCGGTCGCGGCCTACGCGCTCAGCCCGATCGACCTGATCCCGGATTTCATCCCGGTGCTGGGCCTGCTCGACGACCTCATCCTGGTGCCGCTGGGCTTCTGGCTGGTGCTCCGGCTGATGCCGCCGCAGGTGATCGCACGGGCGCGCTTGCGCGCCGCCGAACAACGCGGCCGGCTGCCGCGCAACCTCAAGGTCGGCGCGGCGATCGTCGTGCTGTGGGTGCTGCTGATGGTGCTGCTGGTCGTGTGGTTGATCGGCCGTGGCGGCTCGCCTGCGGGCGCCGTCTGAGCGAGCGCCTCCGCCCCCAACTCACGCCGCATCTCAGTCCGGCCCGAGGCCCTTCTTCGCCAGCGTCTCGGCCACCCACTCGATGAACACGCGCATGCGCGCCGACACGTAGCGGTTGGGCGAATAGACCAGGTAGACCGGCACGGCGTTGTGATGCCATTCGGGGAACAGCGCCACCAGTTCGCCGCTGTCGAGCTGGTCCTGCACTGCGTACGTCGCCAGCTGCACGATGCCCAGGCCCGCGAGGCCCGCCGCCACGTAGGCGTTGCTGTCGTTGACATCGAGCCGGCGACGGCCTTCGACCTCGATGCGCTCGTCGCCGCGGTGGAACACGAACGGGAACACGCGTCCGGTCCGCGAGGAGAAGTAGCCGACGGCCTGATGGGGCTCGAGATCGAGCTCCTGCGGCGTCACTGGCGTGCCGTGCTTCGCCAGGTAGGCCGGCGACGCGCAGGTGCAGAACTGGATCTGCCCGACGCGACGCGCCACGAGTCCCGCGTCCTGCACCGCGCCGACGCGCAGCACGAAGTCGACGTTGTCGACCAGCAGGTCGATCGCGCGGTCGCTGACGCCGAGCGCGATCTGGATGTCGGGATAGCGTTCGTGGAAGTCGCCCAGCGCGGGGATCAGCACCCGCGAGCCGGTCAGCGTGGTCACGTCGACGCGCAGCCGGCCGCGCGGCTTGCTCTGGTCGTGGAGCATCCCCTGGTCGATGGCTTCGAGCTCGCTCAGCAGCGCCATGGTCCGCTCGTAGTACGCAGCGCCGTCCTGCGTGACGGTCACCTTGCGGGTGGTGCGCGTCAGCAGCTGGACCCGCAGCCGTGCTTCCAGCGCCTGCACCAGCCGCGTCAGGCTGGCCTTGGGAAGATCCATCGAGTCGGCCGCCTTGGTGAAGCTGCCGGTTTCCACCACCCGGGCGAACGCCCGCATTTGCACGATCCGGTCCATCCGATGCCCTTGATCAGGCGGCCCCGGAAGGGGGACTGCTGGGGGGGCCGCGGGGCGATTCTCCGGGATTCCGCACGGTCGTGCGCGCTGCGCGCCCGATTCCCGGCTCATTCGCCATGACGCATCGTTTCGGGCGAATGCCGGATGGATATTCACCGCCCGTTGTTTGAGTATTCGATTCGATTCGTGGCGAATATCGGAGCCCCTTGGGCAGCACGGCCGTTTGGCCTTGGCTTGAGCAAAAGAAAACCCCCTTGGCGAGTAGTGGCTCATCCAAGGGGGTATAGGCGGTCGGTGACGGACAGGAGGAGGAGTGCGGAGAACCGCCACCAACCAGGGCCGGAGCCCTTGACCTAGAAAATGCTCTCTACCAACTATTGTTCGAGTTCTCTCTCAGGGGGTTTGCTTGCAGGCGGGTATCAGGAGACAGGAAACAGGAATCGGTCGTTCAGCGGCCGGCGACGGACGTGGCAGCGGCGCTGCCGCCGAACTTCTTCACCAGCGTCGCGTAGTACGGCGAGCTGCGCAGCTGGGCGTACTTGGCTTGGGCGGCTTCGCGGCGGGCGTTGTCGTAGCCGTAGGTCTCCGACTGCTCGACGCCGGCCAGGCCGGATTCGCGATAGATCTCGAGGTCGGCCAGCACTTCGGCGCGGCTCACGGCGCTCGGGGTGTTGACGGGCTGGGTGTGCGGGTTGTCCGCAGCCATCGCGCTGCCGGCCACCAGGGCGGCGGAAGCGAAGAGGAAAGAGGCCAGGATGTTCTTGGAGGTCATGATCGTTCCTTTCAGATTCGGTCCCAGGGCGACAGCGAAGGGGCACGGGGTGGATGATTCGGCCCGTCGATTGCGCGAGGTATCCATGTCAGTTCCGTTTGAAATCCATCGGTTACCCGGAGGTTTCAAGTCGTCGTCTGGTGGAGATTCCTGGAAGCGGTTTCGATGTGTCGATGGGATGAACTATGAACGATAAGGGTTGACCCTTAAATCCATTCCTCCGCAACACTCCGTTGAAAAGATCGGAACAATCGTTGCGCGAATGTCGCGCGACTCGCCCAAGGGGCGGGCATGATGGCGGCCTTTCGGGAGACGTCTTCGATGCTCGGCACCCACGACCTCGGCCTCTTCATCGCCTCCGGCCTGCTGCTCAACATGACGCCGGGGCCGGACTCGCTGCTGATCATGGCGCGCAGCGCCACGCAGGGCTTCCGCGCCGGCTCGGCCGCGGCGTTGGGCATAGGCGCCGGCACCTGCGTCCACATCCTGGCCGCGGCGCTGGGACTGTCGGCGCTGCTGTCCGCGTCGACGGCGGCATTCACCGTGGTGAAGCTGCTCGGCGCGGCCTACCTGGTCTATCTGGGGATCGGGCTGCTGTTCAAGCGCCGCGGCGCGGAGGACGCGGCCGATGAACGCCCCGGGAGCCGGGCAGAGGGGGAACGCCGGCAGGCCGTCCCGCCCGCGCCGCCTGCGGCCCCGCTGCGGAAGATCTTCGCGCAGGGTTTCCTCACCAACGTGCTGAATCCCAAGGTCGGGCTGTTCTTCCTGGCCTTCGTTCCCCAATTCATTGCCGCCGATGCGCCGAGCAAGGCAGCGGCGTTCCTGTTCCTCGGCGCCGTCTTCAACGTGAACGGAATGCTGTGGTGTCATCTGCTCGCCTGGTCGAGCGCCGTCGCGGGCGCTCGCGCACGTGGGCAGGGATGGGCGCGCACGCTCGGCTCATGGCTCAACCGCGGCATCGGCGCGCTGTTCCTCGCCTTCGGCGTGCGACTGGCGATGGCGGAGATGGCTTAAGCGCCTGCCCCGTGCGCGTGGCGTTCGGTTTGTCCGAACGGCGCCTGCGGGTTTTCCATCGCGGGAGTAGGCTCCCGCCATGACTGCCAAGACCCCACCCCTTTCCGGCGGCTCGACGCCGGCGTCCGGCGTTCCCGGGCATTACACGGCGCACGAGAAACGTGACCGCATCTTCGCCATCGTCGGCGCGTCGTCCGGCAACCTGGTCGAGTGGTTCGACTTCTACGTCTACGCCTTCACCTCGATCTACTTCGCGCATGCCTTCTTCCCGAAGGGCGATCCCACGGTCCAACTGCTGAACACGGCGGGTGTGTTCGCCGCCGGTTTCTTGATGCGTCCGATCGGTGGCTGGCTGTTCGGCCGGATCGCCGACCGCAAGGGCCGCAAGACGGCCATGATGATCTCGGTGCTGATGATGTGCGGCGGCTCGCTGGCCATCGCCTGCATGCCGACCTACGACAGCATCGGCGTCCTGGCGCCAGCGCTGCTGCTGGCGGCGCGCCTGTTCCAGGGGCTGTCCGTCGGCGGCGAATACGGCACCAGCGCCACCTACATGAGCGAGGTCGCGCTGCGCGGGCAGCGCGGGTTCTACGCGTCGTTCCAGTACGTGACGCTGATCGGCGGCCAGCTGCTGGCGGTGCTGGTCGTGGCGATCCTGGAGCAGACGTTGACGGACGCGCAGATGCACGACTGGGGCTGGCGCATCCCGTTCGCGGCGGGCGCGGCGACGGCGGTGATCGCGTTCTACCTCCGCCGCTCGCTCGCCGAGACCGCGAAGGCCGAGCAGTTGGACCGCAAGGAATCGGGCTCGATGCGCGAGCTGTTCAGCAAGCACATGCGCTCGTTCCTGATCGTGCTTGGCTTCACTGCGGGCGGGTCGCTGGCGTTCTACACCTACACGACCTACATGCAGAAGTATCTGGTGCTGAGCGTGGGCATGGACAAGAAGGTGGCGAGCACGGTGATGACGGCGGCGCTGTTCGTCTACATGTGCATGCAGCCGCTGTTCGGCGCCTTGTCGGACCGCATCGGCCGGCGCACGTCGATGCTGTGGTTCGGCCTCCTGGGAGCGGTGTGCACCTGGCCGATCCTGTCCGCGCTCAAGGGCGTGCAGGGCCCGTACGCGGCCTTCGGCCTGATCATCGTGGCGATGGCGATCGTGTCGCTGTACACCTCGATCGGCGGACTGATCAAGGCGGAGATGTTCCCGCCCGAGATCCGCGCACTGGGCGTGGGCCTGTCGTACGCGATCGGCAACGCGATCTTCGGCGGCTCGGCGGAGTTCGTCGCGCTCAGCCTCAAGTCCGCCAACGTCGAGAGCGCGTTCTACGTCTACGTCTCGGTGATGTGCTTCTTCGCGTTCCTCGTCTGCTTCCTCATCCCCGACCTGCGCAAGCATGGTCATCTGAACGAGGTGCATTGAGCCGCTTCAGCCTGGATCGCTCATCCCCAGGTGATGCGACAGGTACATCTTCCCGCGGAACCACGATTCCCATCCGCTGGCCTTGAGGCGGTCCAGCACCGGTCCCTTGACCTCGCTGAGGTCGAGGCGCCGGCCCTGGCGCTCGAGCGTCTCATGCAACTCTTTCAGCGCGCTGAGGCCGCTGAAGTCGATGGTGTTCACCGGCGACATCTGCAGCAGGACGCGCCGTGTGGTCGGGTGCGTGTCGAGGTGGGCCTGGACGACGTCGGCGAGGCTGCGGCCGTTGAGGAACAGCAGGCTCTCGTCGATGCGCAGGCCGAGGACCCCGGGATCGAGCTCGACATGGTGGCGCTCGACGTTGCGGTAGTGCTCGGTGCCCGGGATGCGGCCGATCAGCGCGACGTGCGGCCGGGCGCTGCGCTGCAGCAGCAGCGCGATCGCGCTGGCCACGCCCAGGCCCAGGGCCGCGGTGATGCCGACGAAGATCACCAGCAGCGTCACCGCCGTCATGAGCAGCGCCTCGGCGCGGTCGTAGCGCCAGGCGTCGGCGTAGGGGCCGAACTTCAGCCCGGACAACACCGCGACCATGATGCTGGCCGCGAGCACCGGTTTGGGCACCCAGGCCAGCAGCGGCGACAGCGTCAGCAGCACCAGCCCCATCATCGCGGCGACGAAGACGCCGGTCATGCGCGTGCGGCTGCCGGCGTCGCTCATCAGCACGCTGCGCGAGAAGCTCGCGGCGGCCGGCATGCCGCCGGAGATGGCCGCCGCCAGGTTGGCCACGGACAGACCCATCAGCTCGCGCCGCGCGTCCACGCGCTGCCCGACGCGGCGCGCCAGCGATTCCGCCACGGCCAGGCTGGACACATAGCCGAGCAGTCCGATCAACGCGGCGCCGGGGAGCATCGCGGTCCAGAGTTCGGCATCGAGCCGCGGCATCGTGAACACCAGCGCCAGCGGGGGCAGTTCGCCGACGCGCGGCAGGCCTGGAGGATCCCAGCCCCACGCGACACCGATCCCGACGAGCAGCACCGCCAGCGGCGCGATGCGTGAGACCAGGCCCTTGGGCAGCCGTCGCACCGCGACGAGCGCGAGCAGCGACACCACGCCGAACAGCGCCGCGACGCCGCGCCAGTCGAAGCCGTGCGCCGACATCGAATGCCACAGGTCCGGCAGCGTGCCGCCGGTCGCCGTCGATCCGATCAGCACCGGCAGCTGGCTCGCGGCGATGGCGATCGTCGCGCCGGACTCGAAGCCGTGCAGCACCGGCACCGACAGCAGCGCGGCCAGCGCGTGCAGCCGCAGCAAGGCCGCCGCGCCGAGGAACAGGCCGACCTCGGCGGACAGCACCAGCGCGGCCTCGCTCGGACTGACGCCGGCGGGCGCGAGCTGCAGCGTCTGCATGATCATCAGCGCCAGCACCGCCACCGGGCCGATGTTGAGGAAGGGACTGGAACCGAGCGCCGCGTAGAAGAGCGGCGGCAGCAGGCTGGCATAGAGGCCCACCTGCGGCGGCAGACCCGCGAGCATCGCGTAGGCCAGGCTCTGGGGAATCAGGAGGACGCTCACCACCACGGCGGCGACGAGATCGTCGCGCAAGGCATCGCGCAGATAGGGCCGGAAGGCGGCGAGGGAGGGCAGCATCGGCATGAGGGGAAGCCGCGGGAGCAGCGCGCGGCAGTATAGGTGGCGCTCTCCTCATAGGATTGGCGACCCCGACGGGTTGTCCGGCGGCACGCGCGGCAACGGCGGCGTGCGCGGCACCAGCAGGTCGATCGACACGTTGAGCGTGAGCTCCTCGCCCCGGGCGAGCGGCACCAGGCGCGGCCAGTCCGGCGTCATCAGCCCGACCTGGACCGACGACCGCGTCGCATGGCGCGAGAAGCTCAGCGTGTCGAGCGGCGCTTCCCCGCGCAGCAGCACGATGCGCCCGCCGGCCCCGCTCAGCGACGCGATGCCGCACCAGGGATCGCGCCGCTCCACGTGATCGCGGCCGGACAGCTTCACCACGTCGAGCGAGTCGTCCAGCCACGCGGCGTCGGCGAAGTCGTCCGGGAAGTGCAGCAGCCAGCCCAGGCGGGCCGGCATCGGCATGCGGCTCAGGTTGCGCACCGACAGGCTCCAGTCGAGCCGGTGCTCGTCCAGCCGCAGCGTCTGGCTCGCCTGGAGGCCCCAGGACCCCGGGGACGGGCTGCGGGGATGCAGCATCAGCGTGATCGCGTCGGGCGACTGCTGCGTGATGCGCCAGGGTTCGTCGAAGGCGGCGGGATCCGGGACCAGGTGTCCCATCTCCTCGGGCACCACGGACGGGGGCGCCAACCTCACGGCGCCGCCGCCGACCAGCTGGGTGCGTTCGATCAGCAGCGGGCGCAGCCACGGCTCGCGTCCGCCAGGACCGCTCTGCCCCAGCCAGCGCAAGCGCCCGCCTCGATCCGCCGCGACCGCCGCGCGCCAGCGCCCCGATTTCAGTTCGACCATTTGAACCACCTGCATCCCCCATGTCCGAAAGCGGCGGAGTCTGCGCGCCGCGAATGGGGCTCGGGTCTACCGAAAGAGAGGTGGATGCTCGTCAGTCTGATGCGTCGAGGTGAGCCCACTGCAAGGCTTTGCGAAGGTGCCTCCGGGAGCCCTCCCGCCGCCCTGCCGCGGCCGCCCTGCCCGGGCTAGGCGGCGGCGATCAGCGCCGCGATGCGCTCGTCCGACAGGCGGATCGGCGACGCATGCGAGGGCAGCAGGGCGACCACGGCGTGGTCCTCGCGGCTGCTGTCGCGCAGCACCGGCGTCTGGCGGGGCTCGCCGTTGGCGTTGGTCAAGGCCGACACCATCGGACGGTGCGCCTTGTCGCCGTTGCGCACCACCAGCCCGACCTCGCCGCTGGCCAGCCGCACCAGGCTGCCCGGCGGGAAGATGCCGAAGGACTTGATCAGCGCCGCCGCCAGCGGGCTCTGCGCGGCCATCTGGTGGAGTTCCTTTCCCGCCTGCGCCGCGCTCATCGCCGGCCGGTTCGCGCGGGCGCTCAAGCGGGCGGTGTAGATGTCGGCGTAACGCAGCATCTCGGCCAGTTCGCCGATGTCGCCGACGCCATGGGGGTAGCCACGGCCGTCCGGCGTCTCGTGGTGCTGCAGCACGGCTTCCAGCCAGTCCGGATCGTCGATGCCGGCGGCGCTCAGCATCTCGACGCTGCGGATCGGATGCTCGTGGATGGCCTCGCGCTGCATCGCCGTCAGCGGCGACACCTGGCTGGACAGACGCGCCTGCAGGTCCAGCATGCCCAGGTTCATCGTCAGCGCGGCCTGGAAGGCCCGACGCTGATCGTCCGGGCCCCAGCCCAGATAACGGGCGGCCGCCTGGCACGCGGTGGCCGCGTGCAAGGAATGCGTAACGCCGTAATGGCCGCTGGTGGATTCAGGTTGGCGCACCACCTGCGAGAGTGCGACCTCGGGCGAGCTGTCGATCAAGGACAGCATCAGCGCCGTGGCGCCATCGAGCGCCTCCGCCATGCGCTCGGGCGGGGCCGACAGCGCATTGCGCACCTCCTGCTGGCTGCGACCCCACTCCTCCGACAGGCGCTCGCGGAGGTACGCGGCGGAGCGCGTCGGTGCCGGCGTCTGCCGTGCCGATTCGGCGAGCTCGCTTGCGTCGACCAGCGCCCCGCGGCGCATCAGCGCGCTGAGCTGCGCCTCGTCGGCGATCACCTGCCCGCGTGCGAGCAGCAGCGTCCGGTCGGTATCGCGCACGCTGAAGGCGAGCGGTTGACCGAGGACGATGCGGTTCTTGACCGATGACAGTGAACAGACACGCATGAGCGACGTGGGGGAGCGGAAGTTGAGCCGGCCGCGCGCTTCATGTGCTGAAGTTGTAACGCGGGCGGCCGCACTCTACATCGTCCGTTCAAGCCTCGGACTGAACCGTCCGGGCTCCCCCGGCCTCCGCCCGGGACTGCCGACGCCTACTCCGTCACGGAAAGACGGCCTTGATCTCGGCCGCGACCTGGGACGCGAACTCGTCCAGCACGAAGTGACCCCCGTCCAGCCAGACCAGCTTCGCGTCGGGCAGATCGTTCAGGTAGGCACGCGCACCGGGCGGAATGAAGATCGGATCGTTCTTCCCCCAGACGATCAGCGTCTTCGGGCGATGACGGCGGAAGGCGGCCTGCCAGTCCGGATAGCGCGCGACGTTGGTCTTGTAGTTCTCCAGCAGGTCGACGTTGACGTCCTGGATGCCGGGCCGGTCCAGCAGCGCCTGGTCGACGATCCAGTGGTCCGGGTCGATCAGCTCGGGGTCCTTCACGCCGACCAGCCAATGCCACTTCGTGCCGGCCATGGTGACGAGCTGGCGCGCAGGCGCTTCGCTCTCCGGCGTGCGCGCCGACCACAGCGGACCGAACACTGTCTTGGCCTCGTCGCCCACGCCTTCCAGGTAGGCATTGGCGTTCTGGATGATGAAGCCCGTCACCTGCTCCGGCCGTTGCTGGAACAGCCGGAACCCGATCGGGCCGCCGTAGTCCTGCATGTAGAGCGTGTACGCGCTCAGTGCCAGCGCATCGACGAGGCCGGCCACGTGCGCGGCCAGGTGGTCGAAGGTGTAGGCGAAGTCCTTGCGATCCGGCGCGTCCGAGTGACCGAAGCCGATGTAGTCCGGCGCGATCACGTGGAAGCGGTCGGCCAGCAGCGGGATCAGCGGATTGAACATCCGGCTGCTGGTCGGCAGGCCGTGCAGCAGCAGCAGGGTCGGGGCGGTCGGATCGCCGGCCTCGCGGTAGAACACCTGCCGGCCGAGGACGGTCGCGGTGCGATGGCGGATGCTGGCGTGGTCGGCGGTGGTGGTGGTGGGGGTGCTCATGACGGGTTCCCTGGCGCCTTCCCCGGGTCGGTGACCCGCCTCGGAAAGCATGGGACGCAGTCTCGGCATTCCCGGATTCATCCGGAAGCCGTTAGGATCGAGATCGTCCCTCTCAAAATATGGGAGGTTTGAACTTCTGAGCGTCTGCACATCGATGGATCGACTCGACGCAATGGCGATGCTGATCGCCGCCGTGGAGGCCGGCAGCCTGTCGAAGGCGAGCCGACGGCTCGGACTGCCGCTGGCGACCGTCAGTCGGAAGGTGGCCGACCTGGAGAAGCACCTGCGCGCGACGCTGCTGATCCGCTCGGCCAAGGGACTGGAGCTGACCGACGCCGGACGGTCCTACGTCGAGGCGGCCAAGGCGATCCTGGACCAGCTCGACGAGGCCGAGCGCACTGCCGCCGGCGAGTACACCGAGCCGCGCGGCGACCTGGTCGTGACGGCGCCGACGATGTTCGGACGCCTGCATGTGCTGCCCACGGTCACGGGGTTCCTGGACGCCTTCCCTGAGATCGCCGTCGACCTCAAGTTCACCGACCGGGTCACGCATTTCCTCGATGACCAGATCGACGTCGCGCTGCGCATCGGCGAACTGCCGGACAGCAGCCTGGTGGCGACGCGGCTCGGCGAGTGCCGTCAGGTGCTCTGCGCCTCGCCGGCTTACCTGGCCAGCCACGGCGCGCCGAGGACGCCGGACGAACTGCGCCGCCATCGCGTGGTGTCTTTCGGCAGCGTGTCCAGCGACGGCGCGTGGCCGTTCCGGCAGGACGGCGCGGTGGTCACGGGGACCTTCCGTTCGCGCCTCAGCGTCACGACCATCGATGCCGCCATCGACGCCGCGCGCGCCGGAGCCGGTCTGTCGCGGGTGCTGTCGTACCAGGTGAACGACGACGTCCGCGCAGGTCGATTGCAGCTGGTGCTCGAGGACTTCGAAGCCGCGCCGCGGCCGGTGCACCTGGTGTACGCGCCGCGCAGCCAGAGTCGTCTGCCGCTGAAGCTGCGGGCGTTCATCGACTTCGCGGTGCCGAGGCTGCGCGAACGCCTCGTGCAGGCGGCGTTGCCGGCGAGGGCCTGAACCCGCCTCAAGCCTTGCGGCCGAGCGGTGCGGGCGTGGGCGCCGGCGTCCGCACCGTGCCCTCCGGATGGCAGGCGCAGGCCTCGCCGTGCGCGGCGGACACGAGCTCCTCGAGGATGCCGCAGGCATGGTGGTCGTGGTCCCGGTCGCAGCGCTTCTGCAGCGCGACCAGCTGAGCTTCCAGCGCCCGCATGCTCTGCAGCCGGGCGCGGACCTTGCCGAGCTGAGCGGCGACCAGCACGTCGACCTTCACCAGTGCCTCGGGATCGCGGGTCTCCAGGCTGTTCAGCAGCAGCGTGACGTCCGCCAGCGACATGTCCAGCGCCCGGCAATGCCGGATGAAGGCCAGCCGCTCCAGATGGGCATGCGCGTAGTCGCGGTAGCCGTTCCCGCTCCGCGCGGGCGGGGGCAGCAGGCCGCTCTTCTCGTAGAAGCGGATGGTCTCGATGTCCACGCCGGTGGACTTGCTCAGTTCGCCGATTCGCATGCCGGTCAGGATAGCCGCTTGACCTTGGAGCGGCTACAGACTATCCAATCGACCCCATGGCACATCAGGAACACGATCACCGCCCCGCCGAGCCCGAGTCCGCCGCCACGTCCTGTGGCGGATGCTGCGGGCACACGGCCGTCGCGCCTGAGCTGGCGCCGGCCGTGCGTGGCCATCGCCACGATGCTGACGACGGTCATCAACACGACCACGACCACGACCACGACCACGGCGCCTCGTGCGCCGCGCCGACGCCGAGGTCGCCGGCACCGACCGCCGAGGACCTCGCCGGGACGACGCGGCAGCGCTATTTCATCGCCGGCATGGATTGCCCGACCGAGGAAGGCCTGCTGCGCAAGCAGCTGCAGGGGAAGAACGGCGTGGTCGCGCTCGAATTCGACCTGATCAACCGCCTGCTCGACGTCCATCACCGCCTGCCCGATGACGCGCCGCTGCGCGCGGCGATCAACGCGGCCGGCATGAGCGCCGAGCCCATCGAGGCCGAAGCCCCGCCGCCCGCGCCGCCGCCGGCGATCTCGACCGGCCTGAAGTGGCGCATGGCGATTGCGGGTCTCGCCGCGATCGCGGCGGAGACGCTGGCGTTCTCCGGCTTCGACGAATCCGGTCCGGTGGTGATCGCGCTGTCGGTGGCGACCATGCTGCTGGGTGGCCTGCCGACGCTGCGCAAGGGCTGGATCGCGCTGAAGAGCGTGACGCTCAACATCCACCTGCTGATGAGCCTGGCGGTGATCGGCGCGATCGTGCTGGGCCAGTGGCCGGAGGCGGCGATGGTGGTGTGGCTGTTCGGCCTGTCCGAGATGATGGAGAGCCTGAGCCTGGCCCGCGCCCGCGATGCGATCCGCGCGTTGACGCAGCTCGCCCCGGAGACCGCGCAGGTGCAGGGCGCCGACGGCCGTTGGACCGCGGTGCCCGCGGCGGACGTGGCCATCGGCGCGCGGGTCCGCGTTCCTCCGGGCGAGCGCGTGCCGCTGGACGGCCGCCTGCTCGCCGGACGTTCCAGCTTGAACGAGGCCGCGCTGACCGGCGAGGCGATGCCGGTCGACAAGGCTCCCGGCGATGCGCTGCTGGCCGGCAGCATCAACGGCGACGGCCTGCTGGAAATGGAAATCACCGCCGGCAAGGGCCACACGCTGCTCGACCGCATGGCCGCGGCCGTGCAGCAGGCGCAATCGCAACGCGCGCCGACGCAGGCCTTCATCGACCGCTTCGCCCGCGTGTACACGCCGGCGGTGGTGCTCGTCGCCGTCGCGATGGCGGTGCTGCCGCCGTTGCTGGACCTCGGTGCCTGGAGCGACTGGGTCTACAAGGGCCTGGTCCTGCTGGTGATCGCGTGCCCGTGCGCGCTGGTGATCTCGACGCCGGTGACGGTCGTCAGCGGTCTGGCCTCGGCGGCGCGGCGCGGCATCCTGATCAAGGGCGGCCTCTACCTGGAGCGCGCGCGGCAGTTGAAGACGCTGGCCTTCGACAAGACCGGCACGCTGACCGAAGGCCGGCCGCAACTGGCGACGGTGCAGCCGCTGTACCCGTCGGTGAATGCCGACCACGCGCTGCACCTGGCCGCGCGGCTCGATGCTGGCAGCACGCACCCGCTCGCGCAGGCGATCGTCGCGGCGCACGCGCAGCGCGTGGGGACCGTGCTGGAGCCGGTCGATCATCTGCAGAACCTGCCGGGCCTGGGCCTGACCGCGCGACTGGACGGCGCCGATTTCGCGCTCGGCAATGAACGGCTGGCTGAGCAGCGGGGCGCCGTCGACGACGAGGCGCGCGACGCGGCCCGCGCGCTCCAGGCGCAGGGCCACACGCTGGTCTGGCTGATGCGCGGCACCCAGACGCTGGCCTTGCTGGCGTTGTCGGACACCCCCAGACCCGAGGCTGCCGAGGTGCTCAGGACGCTGCGCGCGCGCGGCCTGTCGCTGACGATGCTCAGCGGCGACCAGCGTCCGAGCGCCGTCGCGATGGCGGGCCGGCTCGGCATGCCGGAGGACGCCGTGCGCGCGCCGCTGCTGCCGCAGGACAAGCTCGAGGCGATCGCCAGACTCGCCGACGAACAGGGACCGGTCGCGATGATCGGCGACGGCGTCAACGACGCGCCGGCGCTGGCGCGCGCGGACATCGCGATCGCGATGGGCGCCGCCGGCAGCGCGACCGCGCTGGAGACCGCGGACATCGCGCTGATGCAGGACGACCTGCGCAGGCTGCCCGAGTTGATCGACCTGTCCGAGCGCGTCGCGACGGTGTTGAAGCAGAACATCGTCGTCGCGCTGGGCCTGAAGGCGATCGTGGCCGCGTTGACGCTGGCAGGCATCGGCTCGCTGTGGCTGGCGGTCCTGGCCGATGCGGGCGCGAGCCTGCTGGTGGTGCTCAACGGCCTGCGGCTGCTGCGCGAGGAGCGCCCCTGAACGCGGCGCGGGAAGCCGCCCACAAGGTGTGCGGACGGCCCTGGGAAGGGTCTCCGCACCTAGGGTGAGCCCTAGTGTCGACGGGCGAGTTCAAGCTGACCTTTCACTGACAATGGCGCCGCCTGCCGCTGGCGGGCCCCAAGGGATCGGATCGATCCGGGGCCTGGACCAGCGGCAAACGCGTTCTGATCCCTGGAACGCGGTTTCCCGTGACCCGGAGCGCCGGGTCATCGATCCTTTAGCGATCCATCACGGAGCGTCGTTTGAACACAATTCAAACTCCCGGAGCGCGGCAGACCATCCTCGGCCAGCCCAACAGCCTGTTCGTCCTGTTCTTCACCGAGATGTGGGAACGGTTCTCCTACTACGGCATGCGGGCGCTGCTCGTGCTGTATCTCATCTCCGAGGCCGCCAAGGGCGGCTGGGGCTGGACGCGCGAGGAGGCGACCAGCCTCTACGGCACGTACACGATGCTGGTGTACCTGACGCCGATCATCGGCGGCTACATCGCGGACCGCTTCCTGGGCACGCGGCGCTCGGTGGTGCTGGGTGGCTTCATCATCGCGGCGGGTCACATCGCGCTGTTCTTCGATACCAAGGCGACCTTCTACGCCGGTCTGGGTCTGGTGATCCTGGGCACGGGCCTGTTCAAGCCGAACATCTCGGCGATCGTGGGCCAGCTCTACAACAAGGACAACGAAGGCCAGCGTGACGGCGGCTACACGCTGTTCTACATGGGCGTGAATGCCGGTGCCTTCTTCGGCATCTCGCTGTGCGGCTACATCGGCGAGAAGATCGGCTGGCACTACGGCTTCGGCCTGGCGGCGGTCTTCATGATCCTGGGCGCGCTGCAGTTCTGGCTGGCGCAGGGCATCTTCGGCGACATCGGCGGCGCGCCGAGCAAGAACGCGCCGGTGGTGGACACGAGCGAGCCGCTGGACGACACGCCCGCGCACATCGTGCGCGACCGCCTGATCGCGATCGGCGTGTTCTCGTTCTTCACGATCTTCTTCTGGTTCGCCTTCGAGCAGGCCGGCGGATCCATGACCATCTTCGCGGCGGACTACACGGACCGCGCCCTGGTGGGCACGAGCGGACTGATCTTCAAGATCGTCAACTCGCTCATGACGCTGATCCCGGTGGCGATCCTGAGCTGGCTGCTGGTCAAGCTGGGCCGCAGCACCGAGGGCCTGTACAAGGCGTCGAACCTGCTGCTGGCGCTGGCGCTGGCGGTGATCTGGGGACTGTCGCTGTGGATGCTGGGGCGCGAGTTCCAGATGGAGCAATCGGAGATTCCGGCCACCTGGTTCGGCGTGCTGAATTCCTTCTTCCTGGTGATCCTGGCGCCGATGTTCAGCAAGATGTGGGAGCGTCGCTGGAACCCCAGCGGTCCGGTGAAGTTCGGCGTCGGTCTGGTGCTGCTGGGCCTGGGCTTCGCGGCGCTGTCGTACGGCGCGTCGGGCATCCCGGCGGGCGCGAAGACGGCGCAGGTCAGCATGATCTTCCTGACGCTGGCCTACCTGCTGCACACGATGGGCGAGCTGTGCCTGTCGCCGGTCGGCCTGTCCTACATCTCCAAGCTGGCGCCGGCGCGCCTGCTGGGCCTGATGTTTGGCGTCTGGTTCGTCAACGCCGCGATCGCCAACAAGATCGCCGGCATGACGGGCTCGTACATCGACGCCATCTCGTCGACGTACTCGATGTCCACCTTCTTCCTCATCTTCACCATCGTCCCCGCGGGCGCCGGCGTGCTTCTGATGATGCTCAGCCCGGTCATGAAGAAGCTGATGCACGGGGTGCATTGATCCAAGGCGCCCAGCGCCTTCCTCGAATCGATCAAACCCGGGCCTCGCCCCGGGTTTTTTCTTGGCCCCCGTTGCCATAGGATCGCTCCCTGGCCGGAGCACAGCCGCTCCCTCTACAGGCGCAATCGTCGGCGACCGACGAGAACTCGATCCGAGTGCGCTCATGACCTTCCAGATCCTTCTCCCTTCCACGCTGCAGCCCTTCGGGCATGCGTTGGTCCGCTCGCTGTTCCAGTCCGAACGGGATGTTTCCCCCAAAGGCATCACCGTACTGGTGCGCGGCGAAGTGCTGGCTTTTCCCAGCCGCGTCTACTGCGCGCCGGATCGCCTTCACGCTGTCGTGGACCATGCAACGGCCGACGCCAGGAAACTCGCGCTCTGCTTCGGCACCCGTCATCACGACGGGCACATCCGCGAAGCCTGCCTGAGACGCCTTGGCGCCATGGATACGCCGTGGGCCATCCCGTTCTGGATCCAGCTTCTCGGGGAATACGTGGTCGAGATCGCCGAGGTCGTCGTCGAGGCGGTCGCCAGCGCGGACCCGACCGAACTCGCTGATTTCGTAACTGGCAACCCGGGCTTCATGGCGACGACGCGGCGCAGGGTCATCAGCTACTGGGACTGCTATCACCGAGACCGCTGGAGCACCGTGACCACGTATCCCGCCATGGTGGCTCTCAATGCGATCGCACGTGTGGCCACGCGGTCGGTCGCTTCTGACTACCCGCCGCTCACTCAAGAGCAGCACCAGTTGATCGCCTTGGCTGAACCTGCGACTCGCGGGCCGGTGCTCGACAGGTTAGTGTGAGGCGGGCTGGCGAAGGGGTGTCCGCAAGGGCGAAGTCCCAGTCCGGCGTCCTTGCCCAATCCTCCGAAGCCGCATCCTCCTGACGTTTTCCGTCAGTGTCTCCCACGAGACTTGCTCACAACCTTGCCCAGGCAGTCAATCGTCTTTGAATAGCCCTCCGCCGGAGGGACAGGTATTGCCTGGGTCACTGGCTGGCTTTTCGTGTACCGCGTACATTCCGCCGCACGCTGCGGTGCAACAGATGCCGCGTGCGCTTTCGGGAGTGATGCATGGCTGGACCTTCTTTCAATCGCAACGCCGTCGCCGGCGCCCTGGTGGCGCTGCTGCTGACCGCCTGTGGACAATCACAGGATCAACAACAACAGCATGGCGGCCCCCCGCCCGTGACGGTCGCCCCGGCGATCTCGCGCGAAGTCCAGGACTTCGATGAATTCACCGCGCGCCTGGAAGCGCCCGACACCGTCGAGATCCGTGCCCGTGTCGCCGGAACACTCGACAAGGTCCACTTCCGCGAGGGACAGGTCGTCAAGAAGGGCGACCCGCTCTTCACCATCGACCCGCGTCCGTTCCAGGCCGAAGTCGCCCGCGCCGAGGCCCAGGCCGCCGCCGCCCGCACCGCCGCCGAACTGAGCAAGTCCGACCTGGGCCGCGCCGAGAAGCTCGTCGCCATCCAGGGCGTCAGCCAGCAGGAGATCGACCAGCTCAAGGCCGCCGTCCGCAACAACGACGCCAACATCCGCGCCGCCGAAGCCGCCGTCACCCAGGCCAAGCTGAATGTGGAGTTCACCCAGGTCCGTGCCCCGGTCACCGGCCGCAGCTCGCGCGCCAACGTGACGCCCGGCAACCTCGTGAACATCGGCGAGCCGGTGCTGACCACTGTGGTCTCCAGCGACAAGGTCTACGCCTACTTCGACGCCAGCGAGGCGACCTTCCTGAAGTACGCCGCCGCCGCGCGCGCCGGCGGCGCCAAGCGCGAACAGGCCAGCAAGGTCCATCTGGGCCTGGCCAACGAGCAGGGCTACCCGCATGAAGGCCGCATGGACTTCGTCGACAACCGCCTGAATCCGGCCACCGCCACCATCCGCGGCCGCGCCGTCTTCGACAACAAGGACGGACTCTTCGTCCCCGGCCTGTTCGCCCGCGTCAAGCTGGAAGGCACCGGCTCCTACACCGCCACGCTGATCCCGGACCGCGCCATCGGGACCGACCAGGCCAACAAGGTCGTGATGGTCGTGGGCGCCAACAACATCGTGGCGCCTCGTCCGGTCCAGGCCGGCGCGCTGTTCGACGGCTACCGCGTGGTCCAGGGCGTCAAGCCCGGCGAGCTCGTGATCATCGACGGCCTCCAGCATGCGATGCCCGGCGCGCCCGTCACGCCGCAGCAGGCCAAGCTCGACGACAAGGGACGCCCCGTCGCCGCGCCGCAAGGCGCCGCCCCCGCCGCTCCCGCCGCGTCGTCGAAGTAACCCGACGCGAGGCCGTCCATGGATATCTCACGCTTCTTCATCGAGCGGCCGCGCTTTGCGTCGGTCCTCTCGATCTTCATCTTCCTGGTGGGCCTGCTGGCGATCTTCCGGCTGCCCATCTCCGAGTACCCGGAAGTCGCGCCGCCGCAGGTCGTCGTGCGCGCCCAGTTCCCCGGCGCCAACCCGCGCGTGATCTCCGAGACGGTGGCGACGCCGCTCGAGGAACAGATCAACGGGCTGGAAAACGTCCTGTACTTCGACAGCCAGGCCACCGCCGACGGCGGCATGACGCTGACGGTCACCTTCAAGATCGGCACCAACCCGGAAGCCGCGGAAACGGCGGTCCAGAACCGCATCAACCGCGCGCTGCCGCGCCTGCCCGACATCGTCCGGCAGATCGGCGTGACGACCGAGAAGTCCAGTCCCAACCTGACCATGGTCGTCCACATGGTCAGCCCGGACAACAGCCGCGACGCGCTGTACCTGCGCAATTACGCGCAGCTGCAGGTCCGCGACGAGCTGCTGCGCGTGCAGGGCATGGGCTCGGTGCAGGTCTTCGGCTCCGGCGACTACGCGATGCGCGTCTGGCTGGACCCGGCCAAGCTGGCCGGTCGCGGCCTGACCGCCTCCGACGTCACCAACGCCATCCGTGAGCAGAACACGCAGGTCGCGGCCGGTGTCGTCGGCGCGCCGCCGGCGCCCAAGGGCACCGACTTCCAGCTGCAGATCAACACGCAGGGCCGCCTCGTCACCGAGGAAGAGTTCGCCGACGTCATCATCCGCACCGACACCGCCACCGGCGGCCTGGTCCGTGTGCGCGACGTGGGCCGCGTCGAGATGGGCCCCGGCACCTACGCGCTGCGCAGCCTGCTGAACAACAAGGAAGCCGTCGGTATCGGCATCTTCCAGGCGCCGCAGTCCAACGCGCTGAACATCTCCAAGGATGTGCGCGCGACGATGGAGCGCCTGAAGGCCAGCTTCCCGGCCGGCGTCAGCTACGACATCGTCTACGACCCGACGCGTTTCGTCGCCACGTCCATCGAGAAGGTGATCCACACCCTGATCGAGGCCGTGCTGCTGGTCGTGCTGGTGGTGATCATCTTCCTGCAGACCTGGCGCGCCTCCATCATCCCGCTGCTGGCCGTG
This sequence comes from Rubrivivax sp., assembly GCA_004210455.1. Classification (GTDB taxonomy): domain Bacteria; phylum Pseudomonadota; class Gammaproteobacteria; order Burkholderiales; family Burkholderiaceae_C; genus Roseateles. The sequence continues at coordinate 86,933 of SEFA01000014.1, forward strand.
CCGGTGTCCATCGTCGGTACCTTCGCGGTGCTGCTGCTGCTGGGCTACTCGATCAACACGCTGACGCTGTTCGGGCTGGTGCTCGCGATCGGCATCGTGGTCGACGATGCGATCGTGGTGGTCGAGAACGTCGAGCGCAACCTCGAGGACGGCCTCACGCCGCATGCCGCGACGATCAAGGCGATGCAGGAGGTCTCCGGACCCATCATCGCGATCGCGCTGGTGCTGTGCGCGGTGTTCATCCCGCTGACCTTCGTGCCGGGCCTGTCGGGCCAGTTCTACCGCCAGTTCGCGGTCACGATCGCGATCTCGACGGTGATCTCGGCGTTCAACTCGCTGACCCTGTCGCCCGCCATGGCGGCCTTGCTGCTGCGTCCGCACGACGCGCCCAAGGACCCCATCATGAAGGTGATGGACAAGCTGTTCGGCCGGTTCTTCCACTGGTTCAACTGTTTCTTCCAGCGCCGCAGCGAAGGCTACAGCCGCGGCGTCACCGGCATCCTGAAGCGCAAGGGCGGCGCGCTGATCGTCTACGCGATCCTGCTGGGCCTGACCGCCCTGCTGTTCACGCGCATCCCGTCGGGCTTCGTGCCCGCGCCGGACAAGCAGTACCTGATCGGCATCGCGCAGCTGCCGGCCGGCGCCACGCTCGACCGCACCGAGGAAGTCATCCGGCGCATGAGCGACATCGCGCTGAAGGTGCCCGGCATCCGGGACTCGATCGCCTTCCCGGGTCTGTCGATCGCCGGCTTCTCGGCCGCGCCCAACGAAGGCATCGTGTTCTTCGGCCTGGACGAATTCGAGAACCGGACCTCCGCCGACAAGTCCAAGGACGCGATCCTGGGCAAGGTCAACGGCGCGATCCAGCAGATCCAGGGCGCGCGCATGTTCGTCGTGCCGCCGCCGGCGGTGGACGGCCTGGGCAACGCGGGCGGCTTCAAGGTGCAGGTGCAGGACCGCTCCGGCCTCGGCGAGCAGGCGCTCTACGGCGCCGTCTGGGGCACGCTGGGTCCGATCTACGGCGACGCGAAGAGCGGCATCGGCACGCCGTACTCGACCTACGACATCAACGTCCCGCAGCTCTTCGCCCACGTCGACCGGGTGAAGGCCAAGCAGATGGGCGTGAAGTTGCAGGACATCTACGACACGCTGCAGATCAACCTCGGCTCGCTGTACGTCAACGACTTCAGCCGCTTCGGCAAGACCTACCAGGTGATCGTGCAGGCTGATGCGCCCTACCGCGCCAACGCCGGCAGCATCACCGACCTGAAGACGCGCAACGAGAAGAACGAGATGGTGCCGCTGGGCGCGCTGATGAACGTCGATCCGACCTTCGGACCGACGCGCGTGACGCGCTACAACGGCTTCCCGAGCGCGGACATCAACGGCGCGGCCAAGCCCGGTTTCTCCAGCGGCCAGGCCGAGGCGGAGATCGAGCAGCGCCTGAAGAACCTGCCGCGCGGCATGACCTACGAGTGGACGGAGCTGACCTACCAGGACCGGCTGACCCGCGACATCAAGGTCGGCGGTGTCGCGATCCCGACCCTGGGCGCGGTGCTGGCGATCTCGGTGCTGCTGGTGGTGCTGGTGCTCGCGGCCCAGTATGAAAGCTGGTCGCTGCCGCTGGCCATCATCCTGATCGTGCCGATGTGCATCCTGTCCGCGCTGTTCGGCGTGTGGCTGTCGCACTTCCCACCGTTCGCACAGGCCGGGGACCTCAACATCTTCAGTCAGGTGGCGCTGGTGGTGCTGGTCGGTCTGGCGTGCAAGAACGCGATCCTGATCGTCGAGTTCGCCAAGGAACTCGAGGAGCGCGGCGAAGCCCTGCACGACGCGATCATCCACGCCTGCCGCATGCGGCTGCGTCCCATCCTGATGACCTCGATCGCGTTCTGCGCGGGCGTCATCCCGCTGATCCTGGGCTCCGGCGCGGGCAGCGAGATGCGTCGCGCGATGGGCATCGCGGTGTTCTCGGGCATGGTCGGGGTGACGCTGTTCGGCATCTTCCTGACGCCGGTGTTCTACGCGCTGCTGCGCAAGAGCACGGAGAAGAAGCGGGCCCACGCGGCCGAGCTGCGTCATCAGATCGATGCCGCCGCCCATCCGTTCCATCCGGGCGTCGACGACGCCGATCCGCCGAAGGGCGGCACGCCTTCGCCGAAGGGGGGCGCATGATGTTCTTCCGAGTCTCTCTGATGGCCGCCGCGGCGGCCGCAACGGTGGCGCTCACGGGCTGCTCGACGGCCCCGGCGCCGAAGAAGTCCGAGGTGCCGGTCGCCGGCGGCTTCGCCAACGCGCCGCAAGGTGACGGCGCCGTGCTGGCGCAGGCACCGGTGGGGCGCTTCTGGCAAGGCTTCAGCGACAGCGGGCTGGATTCGCTGGTGAACCGCGCGCTGCAGGCCAACACGGACCTGCGCATCGCGTCGGCCAACCTGCGTGAGGCGCGCGCGCTGTCGCGCTTCGCCGATGCGCAGCTGTTCCCGACCGTCGACCTGACGGCCGGGGCCGGCCGCGCCCGCGCGCCGGACTACCAGGGCAATCCGCAGAGCAGCAACGCGTTCTCGGTCGGCTTCGACGTACGGTGGGAGGCGGACCTGTTCGGCCGCCTGTCCGACGAGCGCCGTGCCACCGCGGCCGAGCTGCTGGCCGGCGAAGCGGGCCTGCGTTCGGCGCAGGTCAGCGTCGCGGCGGAAGTGGCGCGCAACTACTTCGAGCTGCGCGGTCTGCAGGAGCAGCTGCGCGTCGCCCAGCAATCGCTGGAGACGCAGCAGGGGGCGTTGAAGCTGGTGGCGGGTCGGCAGGAAGCGGGCCGCGGCAACGGCTTCGACACCGAACGCGCCCGCGCGCTGGTGCAGAGCACGGCGGCCACGATTCCCGCGCTGGAAATGGCGCTGGCGCGCACGCGGTACCGCCTCGCGGTGCTGACGGGCCAGCCGCCGACGGCGCTCGACGTGGAGCTGTCCGACGTCAAGCCGCTGCCGGGTCTGAAGACGATCGCGCTGGATCGCATCGGCACGCCCGAGGATCTGCTGCGTCGTCGTCCGGACGTCCGCGCGGCCGAAGCGCAGGCGGCCGCAGCCGCGGCGCGCGTGGGCGTGGCCCGTTCGTCGATGTTCCCGCGCATCACGCTCGGCGGCACGATCGGCCAGAACGCGTCGCGCATCGGTGACCTGGGCGACGGTCCGGCGTATGCCTACAACCTCGGCGCGCAGCTGGTGTGGAACCTGATCGACTTCGGTCGCATCCGCGCCCAGATCGCGGCGGCGGACGCACGCAACGAGGCCGCCTTCATCAGCTACGAGCGCACCGTGCTCGCCGCGCTGGAGGAGACCGAAGGCGCACTGGTGACCTACAACCGCAGCCAGCAGCAGGCGCAGGCACTGTTCGATGCGGCGGTCTCGGCGGAACGTGCAGCCAACATCGCGCGCGAGCGCTTCAAGGTCGGCATCAGCGACTTCCTCGCCGTCCTGGACGCCGAGCGTGAGCTGCTGACGGCACGCAACCAGCTGGCGCAATCGCAGACGGCGGCGGCGACCTCGCTGGTCGGTGTCTACAAGGCGCTGGCGGGCGGCATCGACGCCGAGGCGCCGGCCGCGACGGCGATGCGCTGACGGCGATGCGCTGACGGCCATGTGCTGAAGTCAGCGCAACACGTCGCTCTCGGAAGCTTCCTTGAGCAGACGATCGCGATCGGCGGACAGGAGAAATCCTTCCGCCGATGCTTTTTCCGCGGCTGCTTTCACCGCGGCGACGTAGCCGGCGTGATCGACGTATCGCTCCTCGAGTGAGGGCCGCGGGTCTCCGCTGGCCTCGCGCTCCGCGCGTGTCCGCGCGAATGGCACGTAGCCGCCCGCGTAGTTGCAGACCTGCCCGGCGTGGATGCCGTCGGCGGTGATGTTCCAGCCGAGGTAGGTGCCCAGCGGCGCCATCGACAGGACGGTCGGCACGCCGCCGACCTCGTTGCCGTCGGCGTCCACGCGCGGCACCTTCGCCGGCAGCACGCGCTTGATCTTCGGCGGGATCTGGTCGGGAACGCCCGACGCTTCGACGCGGTCGAAACCTGGCCCCCAGTCGTAATCGAAGACCGGGAAGACGAAGTTCTCCGGTCGGAACACGTGCTCCGGAATGCCCGGCACGCCGATCGGGAAGCCCATCGCCTTCTGCGTCGGATCGACGAGTTCGCCGCGCGCCAGCGTGGGATAGCGGCTTGGCGGCGGAGGGGTTCCCTTCAGCACCCAATCGCGCATCGCCGCGCTCAACACACTGCGCAGCTCGCGGTGCGGGAGCGGGTTCGGAGCAAGCGTCGCCTGCCCGAAGTTGTTGCCGGGGCAGTTGAACGACGCGGTGTCCGCCTCGTGGCGGAAACCGCCGCCACCGCCGCCATGCGGGCTGCCGGCCACGTAGTAGCGCCGCACGTCCGGCGCGAGCGGAATGTCCGTGTCCGCCGCCGATCCGACCCACTCCAGCGAGAGCTTCAGCGCGTAGACCTCTGCGGCGCCGAAGTGCTCGAACACCTTGGGGCAGGTCCTGCTCGCGGTGCAGCGGGTCAGCAAGCCCTTCGCGGGCAGGCCTCGGGCCTTGTCGGCCCAGTCGACCCACCATTGCGGGCCTTCGCTGCCCATCTGGAAGAGCTCCAGCACGCCGTCGGGTTGCGCCCAGCGGGCGTTGGCCGCCACGCGGCGGCCCGCGATGATGGCCCACGCGCCGTCGTGGACCTGGCGGCCGGCCTCGTCCTGGTTCAGGCCCATGAACAGGAACTGGCGGACCATGTTCCCCGATTGCGAGACACCGCGGATCGCGCTGCCGCGCACCTGGCCGGCGATCGGGTTGGGCGTGCCGGCGTCGTCGGCCTTCGCGTACCGGAAGAACGCGCCGACATCGCGGAACGCGGCCATGCCGACGCCCAGCACGTACGCGTTGCCGGCGGTGTAGACGATCTGGTAGACCTTGCCCGCGTCGAAGCCGCCGCGCAGGCAGACGTGGATCGGCAGGTTGGACGGCGCGTGCGACGCATCGATGTCGATGGGAGCGCCGGGGAACGGCTGTCCGTGGTCGCAGCGGGCGAAGGCCCAGTCTTTCGGATCGACGGTGCCGGCCGTCGTGATACGGCCGTCGACGGTTTCCTTCGTGTGGACCGTCAAGGTCGCGCGCGTCGTGTCCAGCGAGACCGGCAGGTAGGGCATCGGATTGCCCTGCACCATCAACGGCTGGGAATCCGGCCCACTGCGGTTGACGATGCGCGCCATCACCGGGCCGGTCACCGGCTTGCCGTCGACGCGCGCGACCGGCGCGCGGACATAGTGGTTGAGCGCTGCCTCGGGCCGCGTGCGCGGCACGCCGGTGTTGCCCGCGTTATCGGCTTGCCATCCGCTGCGCAGGCCGATGTCGCCGGCCTTGAGCTCACCAGACTGCAGCCGCACTTCGCCGCCGCGGTTGGGCACGTCGTGCCACAGGAAGCCGCTGGAACGCTCGCGGTCGACCGGCCGGGTGATCACCCAGTTCGTCTCGTAGCGGACGAGGCCGTCGGCCTCGGCGCCGAGCCTCAGATCGGTGATCACCGCGTTGTGGCTGTCCTTCGGATCGAGCTCGCCGAACGCGCGACCGCGGAGTTCCTCATAGCCGCGCTGCTCGCCGGTCAGCGGCGTGACTTCGTCGACCACGATGCGCGTCACGCGTGCGTGAGCGGCACCGATGGCCAGCAGCGACAGCACGGCCAGCGCCGCTCCCTGAGTGCGTGTTCGCGTGCAGGGGATCCGCATCACTGGCCCTTGAACAGACCTTGGAACTGCCGCGACACCGGCAGCTTCTCCGCGCAGCCCTTGAGCGAGAGCTGCATCGTGTTCTCGTCGACGCGCGTGGCGCTCGTGATGAAGCGGCTGTTGACCAGCACCGAGCGGTGCACTTGCCAGAACACGCCCGGGTCGAGGTCGCTGAGCAGTTCCTTGAGCGCGGTGCGGATCCACGCCTCGCCGTCGCGATGCACGACGCGGGTGTAGCGGCTGTCGCTCTGGAAGAACAGGATGTCGTCGGGCGCGATCAGCTGGATCTCGCGACCCTGGCTGGCCTGGATCGGCCGCATCGTCGGTCGCTGCGCGGGCAGCAGCTGGCGGAGCAGTTCAAGCGTGGCCGCGGGCATCGCCGGCAGGGAGGGGCTGTCGACCGCATCGGCCTCCTGTGCCTGGCGTTGTCGCAGGCGCTGGAGGCACTGCTCCAGCCGCGCGTCCTCGACCGGCTTCAGCACGTAGTCGACCGCGCCCGCCTCGAAGGCCGAGAGCGCGTGGTCGCCATAGGCCGTGACGAACACGACCTGCGGCGGCTCCGCCAGTTGCGACAGGCGCTGCCCGACCTCCAGGCCCGACATCCCGGGCATGCGGATGTCGAGGAAGCAGAGCTGCGGCTCGTGTTCGAGGCAGTCGTCCCAGGCGTCGCAGCCGTTGACGCTGGCCGCCACGATCTCGATCTCCGGCGCCAGGCGCGCCAGCGCGGCGCGCAGCTGCTCGCGCGGGCCTTCCTCGTCGTCCGCGATCAGCGTGCGGATCTTCGTTGTCATGCGTGTTCTCTCCCCGATGTGGCCGATACGACCGATGCGAGCGTCAGGCCGTCGGCACTTCGACCCAGGCCAGGCATCCGGGCGCTTCCGCCGGACCCGGCTCCAGGCCCAGCGCGGCGTGCGCGCCGAACTGCGCCTTCAAGCGCTCGCGTGTGTTGGCCAGCCCCAGGCCCTCGCAGGCGCCCGGCGGCAGGCCTTGTCCGCCGTCCTGCACCTCCAGGCGCAGCCGGCCGTCCGCCGCCTTCACCCGCACCGCGATGTGTCCGCCGCGCAAGCTGGGCTCGATGCCGTGCGTGATGGCGTTCTCCGCCAGCGTCAGCAGCGTGCCCGGCGGCAGGCTCGCGGCGGCGATCGCCGCCTGCGCGGGCGCGTCCGTGTCCAGCGACCAGCTCAGCCGCTGCCCCAGCCGCGCCTGCATGATGTCCAGGTAGCTGCGCACGATCTGGAGCTCCTGCTCCAGCGGCAGCCGGTCCTGCTCGAACATCGGCAGCGTCGCCCGCAGGTAGCGCGTCAACGAGCGCAGCATCGGCCCGGCGCGGTCGTCGCGCGTGTCGACCCAGTGCTGCAGCGACGCCAGCGTGTTGAAGAGGAAATGCGGCTGGATCTGCGCCGTCGCCAGCCGCTGCGCCATCGCGACGCGCTCTTCCTGCGCGTCGAGCTCGGCCAGGCGCGCGCCCAGCTGCTGCGTCCGGTAGAGCGTCAGGAACCACCACGACGACACCGTCAACGTCATCCCGCCAGCCACGAAGGGCAGCAGGTCCCGGGCCTCGGCGCGGAAGCCGGCCTTCACCATCCCCAGCGTGACCAGCACCATCAGCACGCTGAGCGCAAAAGTCGCGCCGTTGAATCGGGTCCGGGTCGGCTGGCGCCAGAGCCAGCGCGCGACACCCAATCCCAGCGACGCCATGCCGAGGCCACCGATCAGGATCACATGCGCCAGCTCGCGCGGCAGCATCGTGTAGAACACCAGCCCCAGCACCAGCACGTTGCTCATCACATAGCTGTCGACGACGGTGGACCAGGTCTTCAGGCCCGAGCGCTCGATCTCCTCCTCGGTGAAGGTGCGGCGCGGTCCTGGGAACAGCCATTGCGTCCAGTCCCCCTTGGCCTGAGGGACCGCATCGGCGGAAGCGCTGGGCGAAGTCATGCGGCGAGTCTAGGCGAGGGGCCCGGTCAGCGCCTCAGGATGCGGCGAATGGCAGTGGGCGAGGACGATCGGTCGACTGCGACGACCGAGCAGACGCCGTGGCGGCCGGTGCCCCGTTCCGCTCAATCGCCTCCTCATGCTCGGCATTCGCTCCACGGGGCACCGGCCGCCACGGCGTCTGCTCGGCGTGACGTGGCCGAAGGGCGGCTGACGCAGCAGGTAATGCAGCTTGGTCGAGCCGTGCGCCCACAGCGCCTGGCCGTTGGACAGCAGCATGTTGAACGTGCCGTGGCCGTTGAGTCGCGGCAGCAGCTCGCGCAGCGTGTGGTTCAGTTCCTCGATCGCCGGCATGTCGGCGTGCGCCTTCGCCAGTTCCTGCATCAGCCAGCAGAAGGCCTGCTCGCTGTCGGTCTGCCCCACCGGCTTGAACGCCGCATGCAGCCGCGGCGAGAAACCCTTCAGGTCGCCGTTGTGCGCGAACACCCAGTAGCGGCCCCACAGCTCGCGCACGAACGGATGGGTGTTCTCCAGCGAGACCACGCCCTGCGTCGCCTTGCGGATGTGCGCGATGACGACGTCGCTGCGGATGGGGTAGGTCTTGACCAGCTCCGCCAGCGGCGACACCCGGGCGCTGTGGTGGTCGACGAAATGCCGCAGCCCGCGGCCCTCGAAGAACGCGATGCCGAAACCGTCCTTGTGCTCGTGCGCCCGCGTCGCCAGGCCAGCGAAGCTGAACATCACATCGGTCGGTCGGCGGGCGTTCATGCCCATCAGCTGGCACATCGCGGTCTCTCCAGGATCAGGTCGCTCAGGTCGCGCAGGTCGCTGGGCTCATCAGGCAAGGCTCATTCCAGGAACAGCCGCGTGATCCCCTTCAGGCTCACCAGGTTGCCGGGGTTGCTGGTCTCGTTGAGCACGCCGCTCATCCGCTTCACCAGGCGCGGGCTCTTCTGTGCGCGCCAGATCAGCAGATCGGCCAGCCAGGGGAAACGGTTGACGCGGTTGCCGCGCTCGTAGAGGTCGTACTTGGGCTGCAGCGCGCGCAGGCCCTGCTCGTACTGCTCGCGGACCTGGGCGTCGACGGCGGATGCCGAGGCGCCCGCGCGGTGCGCCAGGATGGCCTCCGCGGCCAGCAGTCCGGTCTCCATCGCCTTGCCGATGCCTTCGCCCGTGAACGAGTAGGTCGAGCCCGCCGCCTCGCCGGTGACCAGCAACCCCGGCCGCGTCCAGCGCGCGCCGTTGAGCGTGCAGCGCAGCGGCGCGCCCTTGAGTTCGCCGATCAGTTCGCCCTCGGCCATCAGGCGCTTGGCGGGCGGGTAGTGCTCGACGAAGGCGTCGAAGATGGCACGCAGGTTGACGTCCTTCTTCTGGCCCTTGCCGGCCATGTCCTTGTGGCTGTCGGTGACGCCGACGCCGATGTTGAAGCTGCCGTCCGGCGCCGGGAAGATCCAGCCGTAGCCCGGCTGCACCGGCTTGCACCAGACCACTTCCAGCGCCTTGATCTCGCCGACCATCGCCGGCGCGCGCACGTAGCCGCGCAGCGCGACGCCGCTGGGGGTGTGACGCTCGCACATGCCGGCGGCGGTCAGCGCCTTGGGCACGGCGCCGGTGGCCAGGATCACCCAGTCTGCGGCGATCTCGTGCGGCTCGCCGTTGATCGTGAGCCGCGCACCGCGCACGCGACCCTGCTCATCGTCCAAGGTCGCCTCGAAGCGCGCCGGCGTCAGGAAACGCGCGCCGGACTCCTGCGCGCCCAGGTTGAGGATTTCGTCGAGCTGCTTGCGCGGCAGCACCGCGAGGTGGCCCGGCACATCGATGCGGCCGCCGCGCGGTCCGATGCAGCCCACATGCGCCGAACGCTGCGCCTTGGCCATCACGCGATCCAGCAGGCCGAGGCGCTCCAGCGCCTTGTGCGCATCCGGGATCAGCCCGTCGCCGCAGACCTTGTCGCGACCCAGCGGCTGCTGGTCGGCGAACACCACGTCCAGTCCGGCCTTGGCAAGCCAGCGCGCCGCGGCGCTGCCGGCAGGGCCGGCGCCGATGATCAGGACGTCGCAACGCAGTGGGGGTGCCGATACAACGGGGGGAGCAAGGGGAGCGGAAGGGATCGCGGGCTCGTTCATGTGGCGCATTGTCTCCGCTCCGCGAACCAATGAAAAAGGGCCCCGGAGGGCCCTTGATGGGTGCTGGGAAATCCGACGATCAGAAGTCGTAGGAGCCGCGCACGTAGAAGGTACGGCCGGTAGCGTCGGTGAAACGCGGGTCGTAGCCAGCCTGGAACACAGCCTGCTGGTAGGACAGCGGGGGATCGCGGTCCGTCAGGTTGCGCACGCCGGCCGTCAGCGACAGCGTCTTGATCGGCTTGTAGACGCCGAACAGGTCGAAGGTCGTGTACGACGACACACGGTTGACCGCGCCTTCATCCAGCGACGGATCGTCCTTGTAGCCCGTCTTGTAATGGGCAGTCAGGCCGACTGTGTACTGGTTGGCGTAGCTCCACACCGCGTTCAGCGTGTGCTGCCAACGGAACACCGGACCCGCGCCGGCGTACACCGACACGTTCTGGTTCCACGGGCCGTTCTGGTACTCCTGGAACTCGTACTTGGTGACGTACGTGCTGTTCAGGCCGAACGTGACGTTGCCGAAACCAGTGCGCAGGCGGTAATTGCCGTTCAGGTCGAAACCGTTCGTGTTGGTGCCACCCAGGTTCTGCTGACGCACGTCGATGTAGCCGCAGTTCGCGCCCGGGCAGCTCGTGCCGTCCGTGGACAGTTGGCCCGTCGGATTGCGGTGGAAGTACTGACCGAACTGACCGTAGTTGTCAGGGTCGTACAGCGATGCGTCGCCGATCACGCCAATCAGGTTCTTCAGGCGCAGCCACCAGAAGTCGATGCCGAAGCTGGCGTCGGCGATCGGTGCGAACTGGAAGCCCAGCGTCGCGCTCTTGCTCTTTTCGGGCTTGAGTTCGGTGTTGCCGCCGTTCAGGACCTGGAACTGCGCCTTGCAGTTCAGCGCGCTGCCGGTGCCGGTCGGGCACAGCAGCGGATCGCTGACGGTGCTCGAATTCGTGTAGGTCTGCGCGGCATGCAGCTCATACAGCGACGGCGCGCGGAAGCCCGTCGAATACGAACCGCGGACCAGGATCTCCTTCGTCGGCTGGAAGCGGAAGCTGACCTTGGGGTTGGTCGTGTTGCCGAAGTCGTTGTACTTGTCGTAGCGCAGCGCCGCAGTCACGTCCAGGGTGCTCAGCACCGGCACGTTCAGCTCGGTGTACACCGCAGACACCTTGCGGTCGCCGACGCTGTGCGTGGCCGGGTCGACACCGGTCGAGGACACGACGATCGTCGCGTAGTCCTCGTTGGCGACCTGGGAGAACTTCTCCTTGCGAAACTCCGTGCCCACCGCGATCGCAGCGGCGCGACCGGCGCCGAACCAGTCGCCGATCTCGCGGCTGGCGTGGGCGTCGAAGTTCCAGGTCTCGCCCTTGCCGGTCATCAGCGTGCCGGCGGCGGCGGCCGATTGCAGCAGCGCCAGGCCTTCGGCGGTCTGTTCGCCGAACGGGTTGATGATGCCGTCCCGGACGCCCTTAGTGATGATGGTGCCGTCGGCGTAACCGTGCGTCAGCGCCTCGGTGACCTTGTTGACGTTGTAGCTGGCGCCGACCGAGTAATCCCAGTTGGCGACGTTGCCGTCCGCGCTCAGCAGGAAACGTTGCTGCTGGTTGGTGTTCTTGTCGCGGCGCGGGCCGTTGACCGTATCACGCCACTTCACCACGATGTCGCCGCCGTTCAGGTCGGGATTGTTCGGGTAGAACGGGTTGGTCGAGCTCATGCCCAGCGCGCCGTAAGGAACCGGTGCGATCTGCGTCTTCACCGTGCTGCGGGTGATGAAGTACTCGGCGTTCAGCTGATGGTCGTTGTTCAGCTTCAGCGTGCCTTTCAGCATGCCGGAGGCGCGCTGGCTTTCCGGCGTGTAGTCGACGTAGGGCGAGGTCGTGATGTAGCAGGACGTGCCGTCGCCGCTGGGGATCAGCAGGTTGCCGGTACAGGCCGGGCCGGTCGGGTTGTAGACCACGTCACCGTTGCCGGTGTAGTAGTTGGCCGGGGCGGTGTTGCTCGAAATGCCGCCGGCGTAGCGGCTGTTGAACGAGCGCTGCGAGCCGCGGATGGCATCCTGCTTCTGGAAGTCCACGAAGCCGAAGATGTTGAAGCCCTGCTTGTCCAAGTCGCCCAGGCCGAAGCCGGCGTTGGCGTTGCGGGTCTTGCCGCCGTCGTGCTGTGGCGAGTCGTAGCCCACGGACACAGTGCCGCCGGTGTAATCCTTGCGGGTGATGAAGTTGATCACGCCGCCGATGGCGTCGGTGCCGTACAGCGACGAGGCGCCGTCGCGCAGCACTTCGATTCGCTCGATTGCTGCCAGCGGGATCATGTTCAGGTCAGGCGCCGAGCCGTCGAACGCGTTGTTGGCGATGCGGCGGCCATTCAGCAGGACCAGCGTCTTGTTGGCGCCGATGCCGCGCAGGTCGGCGAAGGACGCGCCGCCGGTCGACGATCCGACGGCCTGGCTGGTGCCCAGGCTGCTCTGGCTGGCGGTCAGCGTGCTGAGGATCTGCTCGACCGTCGTGAGACCCTGCTCGCGGATTTCGCTCATCTTCAGCGTGGTCACTGGGACCGACGACTCCGCATCCAGCCGCTTGATCGCCGAGCCGGTCACCACGACCCGCTCCAGCTGCGTCTGGTCCTGTTGAGTCTGCGCCAGCGTCGGGAAGGACGCGGCCGCGAAGGTGGCGGCGACTGCCAGGCTCACCGCGTTCAGCTTGTACATATGCACCTCTAGGGGGAGAGCTCGCCCTCCTTTTGGGTACGGCGAGCCGGAATTGAAAGAGCCCCGCATCGCGAGGCCTGACAAAAGTGTGCTGACGAATTGCCAGAGGTCATAGGTGCACGTTCGTAAAGCGCGCGAAATGGGGACCGCGCAGTTCGAAACAGGCTGTTTTCGCGGGTTTCTCCTTACTGTTTCATGACAGTTCGGTCGTGCCTGCGCCACAGTTTCGGAATTTACGAACGCTTAACTCCTGCGGAAACGTCGGATTTCAGGAAGCCGGGTTTCGAGCGGATATCGCGCGCAATGTGATTTGCTCGTTGAATAGGCGTTACGAACGCGCGAAGAAACGTGTTTCCGAAGCAACGGTGAATTTATCAATTAAATTTGATGAACACGGAAAATATCTATTGCTCCAAAGGCTTATCGATATCGGACAGAGTATGGAAACAATACTTAACATGGCGGGTCGGCCGATGAAGGCTTGTGGGAGAGGCATCGCCGTGGCAGCCGAAAAAAAGGACTCCCGAGGGAGTCCTTGTTGGTGATGCCGCCGACGCCCCACCGTGGTGCGGTGGGCGTCGGATGCGGGATCAGAAGTCGTAGCTGGCCTTGACCTGGAAGGTCCGGCCCATCGGGCTGTAGTAGCGGTAGTCGAAGCCCAGCATGTGGCCGCCGTTGGCGCGCAGCGACAGCGGGGGTTCCTTGTCGAACACGTTCTTGATGCCCAGGGCGACCGTCAGCTGCTTGTTCCAGGTGTAGGCGGTCTGCCAGTCCAGGGTCACGTACGGCTTGACCTTCAGGCGGACCTCGTCGACGTCGCCGTTGGCCAGATTCTCGACTTCGGTCGGGAAGTCCTTGTAGCCCGACTGGAAGTTGATGTTGGCCGTGTTCACCCAGTTGCCGGTCACCAGCGTGTTGCTCCACTGGCCCTTCCAGCGGAAGGTCACCGAGCCGATCGACGGATGGTTGTCCGCGAGGGTCGAGAAGTAGCCTTCGCCCGGCAGCAGCTGCTGCTTGTCGCTCAGCATGTAAGTGGCGCGCAGGTTCGAGGTCAGGCGACCGATCGGGGTGTTGACCCGGCCGGTGACGTCGAAGTCGATGCCGCTGCTGAACGACTTGCCCAGGTTGGTCGTGCTGGCGTTGTAGGCCAGGAACTTCTCGCCGGTGACCGGGTCGGTGTAGACCAGGAACAGGTTGGAGTACTTCTGGGCGTTGTTGAAGGCTTCGTTCTCGTCGACCGACCCGAAGGTCTTGTCGATGCCGACCCACCACCAGTCCGCGCCGAAGGAGAAGGAGCTGACCGGCTCGATGCGGAAGCCCAGCGTGGCCTGCTTGGATTCTTCCGGCTTCACGCTCTCGACGCCGCCGGTGTAGACGTTGTACTGCTTCTCGCCGGCCTGGCAGGCCGCACCCAGGCTGGCGGCCACGGCGGCCATCTGCGCGGTGCAGTTGTACGGGGTGGCGGTCACGCCGAACTCCTGCAGCGGACGGTACAGCTGGCGCAGCGTCGGAGCGCGGAAGCCGGTGCCGACGCCGCCGCGGATCAGCAGCTCGGGCATCGGGGTGTACTTGAAGGACACCTTGCCGTTGGTCGAGCTGTCGACGTGGCGGTAGTTGTCGTAACGGACGCCGGCGGTGACTTCCAGGTTCTTGATGACCGGCATGATCAGTTCAGCGAACGCGCCCATCGTGTCGCGGCTGGCGCTGTAGGGGATCACGACGGTGCTGTCGCCGAAGCGCTGATCGTCGCCGGCGGCGCCGCCCTCACCGCGCGCCACCGCGCCCGGATCGTCGGTGACCTTGTCCTTCTGGAAGGCCGCACCCAGCGCCAGGTAGGCGGAACCGGCGGAGGTCTTGAAGATCTCGCGCGAGGCGCGCACGTCGGCGTTGAAGAGGGTGCTGGTCTCGGTGTCGTAGACACCCGAGATCATGATCTGCTTGACCGCGTCCGTGGCCGCCTGCGATTGCTGGCCCGGCAGCACGAAGGGGTTGTAGACACCGCTGCGCAGCAGCGCGCCGAAAGCCTTGGCCAGCGGGTAGCCGGAGTTGCTTTCCTCGACTTCCGCACGCTGGTAGCCGGCGGTGGCGGTGTAGTCCCAACCGGCCAGCTGGCCGTCGAGCTGCAGCCACAGGGCCTTGTTGTCGCGGTCGAAGGTGCTGGTGCGATTGCCCAGGTCGAAGGCGCGGTAGGACACCGAGGCGATCCGGTTGGGGTCCAGACCGATCGAGGTCAGGTAAGCCGGCGTGTAGCCGACGGCGGCCAGTTCGGCGGCGAACGGACCGTTCGGATCCACGGCCACCGAGCCCGGCACCGCGGCGATCTTGCCGCTGGTCTTGGTCTTGCCGAACAGCACGTCGGCGCGCAGCTGATGGTTGCCCAGCTTCACCGTGCCGGAGCCGAAGAAATTGCTGCGCTCGCGGTCCGGGAAGGCTTCCACGGTGCCGGCGTAGTCGAAGTAGCAGGAATCGCCGACCTGGACGTTGCGGTCCGCGCAGGCGCCGTTCTGGGCCAGGTACACGTTGCGCAGCTCGGAACCCAGCGTGCCGTCGGCGTTGCGCACCGGCACGTTCACGTTCCCGGGGATCGCGGACGGCGAGCCGTTGAAGAACTGGTAGTCGTTGCCGTTGTGGCTGAAGTTGATGACGCCGGTCTTGCTGAAGTCGCGCTGGCTGGCGGTCAGCGAGTCACGCTTGTCGACCGACAGCGCCGCCATGATGTTGAAGCCGTCGCTGTCCAGGTCGCCGAAGCCGCCGGAGAGCGATGCACGACGTTCCTTGCCGCCCTTGTGCTGCGGGATGGAGACTTCCGCCGCGATGGTCTTGCGGCTGGAGTTGCTGCGGGTGATGAAGTTCACCACGCCGGCCACGGCGTCGGAGCCGTACAGCGCCGAGGCGCCGTCGGTCAGCACTTCCACGCGCTCGATGATCGCCAGCGGGATCATGTTCAGGTCCACCGCGCCGCCGGCTTCGCCGATCAGTCGGCGGCCATTCAGCAGCACCAGGGTACGGTCGCCGCCCAGGTTGTGGATGGACACGGTGGCCTGACCGCCGCCGCCGCCGCCGACGGTGTCACCTTCGGTGATCCCGCCCTGCACGGACGACAGGTTCTGCATCAGCTCGACGACAGAGGTCACGCCGCTGCGCTCGATCTCGGCGCGGGTGACGGTCTGGATCGGTTGGGAGGTCTCAGCTGCGATCCGCTTGATCGCCGAACCCGTCACGACGACGCGTTCCAGCTGGGTCTGGTCCTGGGCTTGGGCAATCGCGGCCGACGACGCGATTGCAATGGTGGCGGCGACTGCCAGGCTCACCGCGTTGAGTTTGGTCTTCAAAGAAACACTCCTAAAGGTGTCGAGCGGCGGCGCTTGTGGCGGCGCGCGAAACTTGTCCGGACGACCTCGATGCGCAGAATTGCGTGAAGGTCGCGTGAAAGGAGTGTCAATGACTGCAATTCGACAATCGGCAGGGGTTCCTACCAATTGAGGCAGTACGGGTCACCGGGAAAAGGGGCAGCCTTGAAAGAGCGATACCCCCGCATGACCGGCGTCACGGGTGACTTCCGGCCAAGGCGGGGGTATCGGGGAGCACTTCCCTCCCGGGAAATGTCCGTATCGTCAGGCGCCCAACTCGTTGCGGGTCGGCAACAAGCTGTATCTCGACCGCAACAATGCGGGCAGAGGTTTTGTCGCGGACTCGTCAGTATCCGCGCGCTGTGCGCACGGAATATCGGAGTCCCCGTCAGACGACTATCAGAAGTTGTAGCTGCCCGTCAGGTAGACGGTGCGGCCCAGCGGGCTGGCGTAGCGCGGGTCGTAACCGACCTGGTGGCCCGACGAGTCACGCAGCGTGAACGGCGGGGTTTCGTTGGTCAGGTTCTGGATGCCCAGGCGCAGTTCCAGCGCCTTGTTGTAGCGGTAGGTGCCTTGGTAGTCGAAGGTGATGTAGTTCGGCACCATCAGCTGGATGCGCGTGTTCACGCCGGTCTGCAGGTCGCGGACGGTCTGTTCGATGTCCTTGTAGCCCGAGCGGTACTTCACGACGATCGCGTTGGTCAGCTTGCCGGTGTCCAGCGCGAACTTGGCTTGCGCCGTGTTGCGGAAGATCACCTGCGCGTCGATGCCGTACTTCCCGAGGCTGTCGGTGAAGTCGTTGGCGGTGCCGGGCTTCGTGTACTTGGCCTCGATCATGTAGGTGCCGTTGACCGTGGTGGTCAGGCGGCCCAGGCCTTCGATGTTGATGCGGCCATCCAGCGACCAGTCCAGGCCGCTGTAGTTCGACTTGCCGATGTTGGTCGACATGGACTTGAAGGCCCAGAACGGCCGCGACTCGGCCGGCAACTGGTAGGTCGTGAACAGGTCCTGGAACTGCGTGGGATTCGCAAAGGCCTGGTTCGCAGAAACCGCGCTCACGGCGTCACGCAGGTCGATCTTCCAGTAATCCAGGCTGGCGCCGAAATTGCGCGTCGGATCGAAACGGATGCCGACCGTGGCCTGCTTGGACTTCTCGGGCTTCAGGTTCTCGTTGCCGCCGGAGAGTTGGGTGTACTGCGAATTGCCGGCCTTGCAGGGCGCCGCATCCTTGTCGGTGCCAGGGAACGGGCAAGCGTAGCTGGATGCGGTCACGCCGTTGTTCACCAGCGGCTGGGCGATGTCCAGCATGTCTGGGGCCTTGAACCCGGTGCCGTAAGAACCGCGCAGCACGACCGTGTTGGTCGGCTTGTAGCTGGCCGACAGCTTGTAGGTCGTCGCCGTTTCGGTCTTGCCGAAGTCGCGGCCGTTCACGCTGTCCTTAATCTTGCTGATGCTGTCGTAGCGCAGCGCGGCGTTCAGTTCCAGGTTCTTCAGAATCGGGAACCGTGCTTCAGCGAACGCGCCGATGTTGTCGCGCGCCATGTCGTACTTCGGGTTGGCGGCGAAGTTGTAGATCACGCCGTTCACCGCGTCCGCCGACGGCGTCTGCTTGAAGTTGTAGTTGCGGAAGTCCGCGCCGACGCCCAGGCTGACCGCGCCTGCGGGCAGGTTGAAGATCTCGCCCGAAGCGCGCACGTCGGCGCCCTTGAGGGTCGTCGAGGCTTCGCGGATGGTCCCGTGGTAGATCGAGTCCTTGATCAACTGCTGCGTCGCGGCGCTCTGATTGCCGGACGGCACGAATGGATCCAGTGCGCCGGTCGACAGGATGCTGCCGAACTCCTTGGCCTTGAAGTAGCCGCCGATGTATTTCTCGTCCAGCGCGTTCTCGGACCAAGTCAGGGCGCCGTTCAGCGTCCACTCGCCCAGTTCCGCATCTGCGCCGACGACAACGTGCTTCGCGTCCGTCACGGTGCGTGAGTCACGCGTGCCGAAGTCGGTGGCGCGATAGCTGGCGGTGACCGTGTCGACGTGAGCCAATTGCGCGGGCGTCAGGTACGGCGCCACGTATTTCGTGAACAGCGGCGAGGTGGTGGCGATGGAAATCGGCACCGGATTCGGCGCGATCCGGGCCGTCAGGTCCAGACGCGTGAAGGCGACGTCCGAGAACAGCTTGATCTTGTCGTTGACCTTCAGCTCGCCGGTGACGAACACCGAGTCGCGGGTCGATTCCGGATAGACGTCGATGGTGCTGACGAAGTCGAACGCGCACTGGGCGGTACCGGCCTTGGAGGTCGAGTTCGCCGGAATGGTGTTGGCCAGGCTGTAGACGTTGTTCGGTGCGCACTGGCCGTTGACCTGGCGGTACGGGTTGAACGCGTAGGCCGGAATGGTGGTCGTCTCGCCGGCCAGGCGCTTGAACACCACGGTGGCGTTGGCCGGGTCGGCCGAGGTGCTGGTGCGGTCGTAGGCGTAGTTCTTGCCGTTCAGGGTGAACGGCAGATAGGCGCTCTTGGCGAAGTTGCGATCGCCCGACTTCAGCTGCTGCTGGTCGTCGCGGCGATAGGTGGCGACGACGTTGAAGCCGTCACGGTTCAGGTCGCCCAGGCCGTAGGTGGCGCTGACGTTGTACGCCGTGCCGCCGTTGCCGACCGGGTTGCTGTAGTTGGCGGTGATGTTGCCGCCCTGGACGTTCTTCTTCAGGACGAAGTTCACCACGCCGGCGATGGCGTCGGAGCCGTACAGCGCGGAGGCGCCGTCGGTCAGCACTTCGATGCGCTCGATGGCGCTCATCGGGATGGAGTTCAGGTTGATGCGGCTGCCCGAACCCGTCGGGGCGATGCGACGGCCGTTCAGCAGGACCAGCGTGTAGCTTTCGCCGATGCCGTGGATGGACGCGGTGGCGATGCCGCCCGAGTTCGAACCGATCGAGATGTCACCGACGGTCAGGTTGCCGCCCATGGCGGGCAGGCGCTGGATCAGGTCGGCGACGTTATTCGCGCCGGAGGACTTGATCTCTTCCTGCGTGATGATCTGGATGGGCAGCGAGCCTTCGTTGGCGACGCGCTTGATGCTGGAGCCCGTGATCTCGATGCGCTCGAGCTGGGTGTTTTCCTGGGCTTGGGCGGCGCCGATAGAGGCGGCGAGCAGCGCGGCGGCGAGGCTCACGCGGCGGAGTTGAAGCGAAGGGGTCATGCCGGATCCGTGAAATGGCAGAAATGATTCCAGCGCTGATGACTTTGTGTCATCGGACACTGCGTGTAGGTGAACAAACTTTAAGTAACGAGGAATTGAAGTGGTCCCGGGGCCGGCCCGTAAGGGTTTTCCATGCTTGAACCAACATCAATCGCCATCGGCGGCATGCCGAATGACATGGGGGTGACAGAAGTCAGCGCATCCGAGTCACCGAAAATGCTCAAAGTGACACAGTGCAGAAACGGACGGAAACAAAAAAGCGACCCGAAGGTCGCTTTGGTGATTGCCGGCGTACGCCGCACGATGGCGGCGATTCGCTGCAGATGGTTGCCGTTGCTTCGCGCTTCAGCGATTACCCGCCGCGTCGGCGGCTTTGCGCTTCTGCCGCCACGCGTGCAGCAGCGGCTCGGTGTAGCCGCTGGGTTGTTCACGTCCTTTGAACACCAGATCGACGGCGGCTTGATACGCCATGCTGTTCAGGTGGCCGGACATCGGTTCGTACAAGGGGTCGCCGGCATTCTGGCCGTCGACAACCGCCGCCATCCGTTCGAATGTCGCCCGAACCTGTTGTTCACTGACGACGCCGTGTTGCAGCCAGTTCGCGACATGCTGGCTTGAGATGCGCAATGTCGCACGGTCTTCCATCAATCCGATCTGGTTGATGTCCGGCACCTTCGAGCAACCGACGCCCTGATCGATCCAGCGGACCACGTAACCGAGGATGCCCTGGATGTTGTTGTCCAGTTCCTGCTGCTTCTCGATGTCGGTCCAGGACGGATCGGCCGCGACCGGAATGGTGAGCAGGCGCTGCAGCAGGTCCGCGCGGTCGACGCCGGGGGCGTCGGCCTCGATCTGCTGCTGGACCTGCGCCACGCTGACCTGGTGGTAATGCAGCGCATGCAGCGTGGCGGCGGTCGGGCTGGGCACCCAGGCGGTGTTGGCGCCCGCCTTGGGGTGGGCGATCTTCTGTTCCAGCATCGCGGCCATCAGGTCGGGCATCGCCCACATGCCCTTGCCGATCTGGGCGCGGCCGCGCAGGCCGGCGCTCAGGCCGACCAGCACGTTGTTGCGCTCGTAGGCCTGGATCCAGGCGCTGGCCTTCATGTCGCCCTTGCGCAGCATCGGGCCCGCGAGCATCGCGGTGTGCATCTCGTCGCCGGTGCGGTCCAGGAAGCCGGTGTTGATGAAGGCGACGCGGCTGGGCGCCGCGGCGATGCAGGCTGCGAGGTTCACGCTGGTGCGGCGCTCCTCGTCCATGATGCCCAGCTTGACCGTCGAAGCCGGCAGGCCGAGCAACTGTTCGACGCGGCCGAAAAGCTCGTCGGCGAAGCCGACCTCGGCCGGGCCGTGCATCTTCGGCTTGACGATGTAGATCGATCCCCGGCGCGAGTTGCGCAGTCCCGAGCCCGAGAGCTGCTTCAGGTCGTGGATCGCGATCAGCGTCGTGACGACGGCGTCCATGATGCCTTCGGGGATCTCGCGATCGCCCTCGAGCAGGATGGCCGGGTTGGTCATCAGGTGCCCGACGTTGCGGACGAACAGCAGCGAGCGGCCCGGCAGCACGACGTCGTCGCCGCCGCCGGCCGCCTTGTAGACGCGATCCGGATTCAGGCGGCGGACGAAGGTCCGGCCGCCCTTGCTGACCTCCTCGGTCAGCGAGCCGCGCAGGATGCCCAGCCAGTTGCGATAAGCCAGCAGCTTGTCCTCGGCGTCCACGGCGGCGATCGAGTCCTCCAGGTCGAGGATGGTCGACAGGGCCGATTCCATCAGCACGTCGGAGACCCCGGCGGCGTCGGTCTGGCCGATCGTCGAGGCGCGGTCGACCTGGATCTCGAGGTGGATGCCGTGGTGGCGCAGCAGGATGGCCGAGGGCGCGGCGGCCTCGCCCAGGTAGCCGAGGAACTGGGCCGGATCGGTCAGCGCGACGGTGCGGCCGTCCTTCAGCGCGACGGCCAGTGCGGTGCCGTTCACCGTGTAGCCGGCGGCGTCGGCATGGGAGGCGCCTGCCAGCGGCGCGGCCTGGTCCAGCAGCTGTCGCGCGAAGGCGATGACCTTCGCGCCGCGGATCGGGTTGTAGCCACCGGCGCGCTCGGCGCCGTCGGTCTCGGGAATGACGTCGGTGCCGTAGAGCGCGTCATAGAGCGAACCCCAGCGCGCGTTCGCCGCATTCAGCGCATAACGGGCGTTCAGGATGGGCACGACCAACTGCGGACCGGCCTGGATCGCGAGCTCGGCGTCCACGTTGGCGGTCGTCGCCTTCGGGTCGGCGGGCAACGGCACCAGATAGCCGATCTGCTTCAGGAAGGCCTGGTAGGCCGCCATGTCGGCGATCGGGCCGGGATGGGCGCGATGCCAGCCGTCGATCTCTGTCTGCAGGCGGTCGCGCTCGGCCAGCAGCGCGGCGTTCTTGGCCGCCAGATCGTGTGCGAGGGTGTCCAGCCCCTGCCAGAACGCGGCCGGTTCGACGCCGGTGCCGGGCAGCGCTTCAGTCTCGATGAAACGGGCCAGGGCGGCATCGACCTGGAGGCGGTGGTGTTGGCTGCGTGCGGTCATGGCGGCTCCGAAAGACGGTTCAACGGTGCGTCGACTGTAGGGCGTGAGCCGGTGGCGATTCATGTCGCCCCTGGTCGGAGATCCCTGACTTTTTTGCACAAATAACAACGAACAGGGTCGTCATTCATTGCCTCGGACAGCGCAACGGTCCAACAATGGTCGCCATGGACCGCCTCAAACAGATCGAGTCCTTCGCGCTGGTCGCGACCAAGGGCAGCCTGACGGCCGCGGCGCAAGCCGAGGGCGTGGCCCCGGCGGTGATGGGCCGCCGCCTCGACGCGCTGGAAGCCCGGCTCGGCGTGAAGCTGCTGCTGCGCACGACACGCAGGCTCACGCTCACGCACGAGGGCATCGCCTTCCTCGAAGACTGCCAGCGCCTGCTCGCGGAATTCGCCAGCGCCGAGGCCAGTGTCAGCGCCGGCGGCGTGAAGGCCAGCGGCCATCTGCGGATCACCGCGCCGGCGGGCTTTGGCCGACGCCACGTCGCGCCGCTGGTGCCGGACTTCCTCGCGCGACATCCGGAAGTCAGCGTGTCGCTGAACCTCAGCGATCGGGTCGTGGACATCGTCAACGAGGGCTTCGACTGCGCGGTGCGGGTCGGCGACCTCAGCGACTCCAGCCTGATCAGCATGCGGCTGGCCGACAACCGGCGGCTGTGCGTGGCCGCGCCGTCCTATCTGAAGCGCGCCGGCACGCCGAAGCATCCCGCCGAGCTGATGCGGCATGAATGCCTGACGCTGAGCTCCGACGCGAGCCAGACGCGCGGCTGGGCCTTCCGCATCGACGGCCAGGTGCAGCATCTGCGGCCCAGCGGGCGGCTCGACTGCAGCGACGGCCAGGTGCTCCACGACTGGTGCCGGCAGGGTCTCGGCCTGGCCTGGCGCAGCACCTGGGAAGTGGCCGCGGCCTTGCAGGCGGGTGAGCTGGTCAGCGTGCTGGACGACTTCGCCGCGCCGCCCAACGGCATCTTCGCCGTGCTGCCCCAGCGCAAGCACCTGCCGCTGCGGGTCCGGCTCTGGATAGACTTCCTGAAAGAACACCACGGCAGCCCCGACTACTGGGCCCGTGCCTCCACCTGGGAGACCCCATGACCCTCGAAGCCTTCCTCGCCGGCCTGCACATCGTGGCCATCCTCGGCCTGGTCGTTTTCCTGTCCAGCCAGGCGGCGTTGTGCCGCAGCGAATGGATGAATCCGGCCGTTGTGCGCCGCCTGTCGCGGCTGGACATGATCTACGGCATCAGCGCCGTGGCGGTGCTGCTCACCGGTCTGGCCCGCACCTGGTGGGGCATGAAAGGCCTGGGCTGGTACTGGCACCAGCCGCTGCTGCATTTCAAGTTCGGCATGTTCGTCGTGATCGGGCTGATCTCGATCAAGCCGACCCTGACCTTCCGCCGGTGGACGAAGACGCTGGACGGCGGCGGCGGCCTGCCCAGCGAGACCGAGATCCGCGCCACGCGTCGCCTCATCATGATGCAGGCGCACCTGCTGATCCTGATCCCGATCGCGGCAGTGATGCTCGCGCGGGGCGTGATGACGAAGTGAACAAGGCCCTCGCGAGAGGGCCTTGTTCATGGTGTCTGGCGCGAGTTGAGCGACCTCACTTGGCGGACAAGCATTCCTTCATGAAGGCCTTGCGCGCGTCGCCGGTCTTGCCCTTGGCGTCGGCGTTGCACGTGGTCATCTTGGTCTGCTGAGCGGTCTTCGCCGGGCCCGAGGCGGTCTCGCCCTTGAGGCAGCTGCTCATGAAGGCCTTGCGCTCGTCGCCGGACTTGTCCTTGGCGTCGGCGTTGCAGCTCTTCATCAGCTGCTGCTGCTTCAGCTGCTTCTCGGACGGCGCCTTCTTGGCATCGTCGGCGGCGTGCGCGCCCAGCGCGGCGACGGCCAGCAGGACACCGGCGAACAGCGAGACGGGGGTCAGGTGTTTCATCACTCTCTCCTACGGGGATACAGGGGGTTGGGGAAGGACCTGTCGGGCAGTTGAGCACAGCAACGAACGGCTCTCAAGAGCGGTTGACGGCCGTCAAGAGAATGGGTGACCCGCCTCAGTCGACACCGATTCGACATCGTTCTGCAAACGCGAGTCGGGTCCTGACTCACATGATCCGGCGTGGAGACGCCAGCGCCTCATGGGCGAGATGGAGCCGCCTCACCAGGACCTGTATGAAAGCCCGGTCGAAACGGTGCTGGCACTCCGGGCTGAGCTGCCCCAGCGAGTCCGGCGTAAAGGACACGGTTGTGCAAAGTTGGGTCACCCTGATGTCGGTGCTGTGGCGGCGCAGATCGGGATTCGGCGCCAGATACGCCATCTCGCCGACCGAGGTGCCGGTGCCCAGCGTCGCGACCAGCGCGCCGTCGCGCCAGACCTCGACCTCGCCCTGCGTAACGATGTGGAAGGTGTTGCCCTCCTGGCCCTTCTTGAACAGCAGGTAGTCGAGCGGATACCGGCGCCAGCGCGCGCGCCGCACGACTTCCCAGAGTTCGACGTCGCCGAAGCCCGCGAAGAACTCCAGCCCGCGCAGCAGGTTGAAACGCTCCGAGTCCTTCACCTCGTTGAGCCGCGCCAGCGGCACCAGCTGCTTCGCGACGAGTTCCGACAGCGCCTGGCCGAAGGACTCCCAGTCCGGATAGCGCTCGGACGGGTGCTTGTAGAGCGCGCGCTGGATGACCGCGTCCAGTTCCGGCGTCACGCCGCCGCGCTGACCCAGCAGCGGCTGCGGCGCCTGATGGTAGATCTGGTGCATCAGCGCCATCTGGTTGGGCGCGTCGAAGGGCGGCCGGCCGCAGACCATGTGGTACAGCACGGCGCCCAGCGCATAGATGTCGGCCTGGGCGCCGACATCGCCGCCCTCGATCTGCTCGGGCGGCATGTAGGCCAGCGAGCCGACGCGATGCACCTGCGTCATGTCGGCGTTGAGGTTGAGCGCGCTGCCGAAGTCGCTGACCTTCACGTCGGTGACCTGGCCCTGGCTGTCCAGCACGGCCAGCAGGTTGGCCGGCTTGATGTCGCGGTGCACGACGCCCTGGCGGAACACGTAGGACAGCGCCATCGCGCACTTGAACCCGAGCTCGACGATCTGGTCCAGCGGCAGCAGCCGGTCGTTGCGGCAGAAGTGCTTCAGCGTGACGCCGTGGACGAACTCCATCACCAGGTAGGGGAGGTCGCCGTCCTGCACCGCGTCGAGGATCTGCACCACATTCGGATGCTGCAGCCGGCCGGCCAGCGCGGCCTCGGCGGCGAAGAAGCGGATGCTGAGCGTGTCTTCCTCGCTGCGGCCGCCGGCGGACCAGGCGCGCATGCGCTTGATGGCGACCTCCTGGCCCTTGAAGTCGTCCATGGCGAGGAAGACGTCGCTGGTCGCGCCCTCGCCCAGTCGTCTCAGCACGCGGTACTTGCCGATCTGCTCGGGCAGGTCGGCCAGTCCGCCGAGCGTCGAATCGGAAAAGGTGGAGGGACGGAGATCGTCGGAGGCGCTCATCGGAGGATCATCCTGCCCCAGGGAGAGGGTGCGGGCAAGGGGGAACGCGGTCTCTTACAGGGCAGGTCCCCTAAAATGCGGCCCCATGATCCAAGCCAAGCAGGAATTGCTCGCCGCCCTCGGCACCGTGCTCCAGGGCCTGAGCCAGGAGGCCGTCGACACTGGCCTCATCAAGGCCGCGCCCGCGGCCGCCTTCGAGAACCCCAAGCAGGCCTCGCATGGCGACTTCGCGTGCACGGCGGCGATGCAGCTGTCCAAGGCGCTGAAGAAGAACCCGCGCGAACTGGCGCAGACGCTGATCGCCCAGCTGCAGGCGCAGCCCGCGTTCGAGCGCTGGGTCGAGGCGCTGGAGATCGCCGGCCCCGGATTCATCAACATCCGCCTGAAGCCGGCGGCCCGCCAGGCCGTGGTCGGCGAAGTGTTCGCCGCGGCGACGCGCTTCGGCCACCAGCCGGCGCGCGACACGTCCGCGCTGGTCGAGTTCGTCTCCGCCAACCCGACCGGTCCGCTGCACGTCGGCCATGCGCGCCAGGCGGCGCTGGGCGATTCGCTCTGCCACCTGTTCGAGACGCAGGGCTGGAAGGTCAGCCGCGAGTTCTATTACAACGACGCCGGCGTGCAGATCGGGACGCTGGCGCAGTCCACGCAATGCCGGCTCAAGGGCCTGAAGCCGGGCGACGCGGGCTGGCCGGAATCGGCCTACAACGGCGACTACATCCAGGACATCGCCGACGCCTTCCTGCGCAAGGAGACGGTGACGGCGGACGACCGCGCCTTCACCGCGTCGGGCGACATCGAGGACCTGGACGGCATCCGCCAGTTCGCCGTGGCCTACCTGCGCCACGAGCAGGACCTGGACCTGCAGGCGTTCGGGCTGAGCTTCGACAACTACTTCCTCGAGTCCTCGCTGTACAGCGGCGGCCAGGTGGAAGATGCCGTGTCGCGCATCATCGCCAACGGCAAGACCTACGAGGAAGGCGGCGCGCTGTGGCTGCGCTCGACCGAATACGGCGACGACAAGGACCGCGTGATGCGCAAGTCCGACGGCACCTTCACCTACTTCGTCCCGGACGTCGCGTACCACGTCAACAAGTTCAAGCGCGGCTTCTCGAAGTGCATCAACGTCCAGGGCAGCGACCACCACGGCACGATCGCCCGGGTGCGCGGCGGCCTGCAGGCCACCGGCGTCGGCATCCCGCCCGGCTTCCCCGACTACGTGCTGCACAAGATGGTCACCGTCATGAAGGGCGGCGAGGAGGTCAAGATCTCCAAGCGCGCCGGCAGCTACGTCACGCTGCGCGACCTGATCGACTGGACCAGTCGCGACGCGGTGCGCTTCTTCCTGATCAGTCGCAAGGCCGACACGGAATTCGTCTTCGACGTCGACCTCGCGCTCAAGGCCGCCGACGAGAACCCCGTGTTCTACGTGCAGTACGCGCATGCACGCATCTGCTCCGTGCTGCGCAAGGGCGTCGAGCAGGGCCACGACGAGGCCGCGGTGGCCGGCGCCGACCTGTCGCTGCTGATCGCGCCGACCGAGGCGGCGCTGATGCTCAAGCTGGCGGACTACCCGCGCATGCTCACCTCGGCGGCACAAGACCTGGCCCCGCACGACGTCGCGTTCTACCTGCGCGACCTCGCCGGCGCGCTGCACAGCTACTATGGCGCCGAACGCGTGCTGGGCGACGACCCGGCCTTGACGCGCGCGCGCCTGGCGTTGCTGGCCGCGACACGGCAGGTGATGCGCAACGCGCTGGCGGTGCTGGGGGTGTCGGCCCCGGACGCGATGGAACGTGACTCGCAGGAGCAGCAATGAGTAAACAGAAGCAGCGCGGCGGATTCGCCATGGGCCTGATCGTGGGCCTGCTGCTGGGGCTGGGGATCGCGCTGGGCGTGGCCCTGTACGTGACGAAGGCCCCGGTGCCCTTCGTCAACAAGCTGCCGCAGCGCACCGCGGAGCAGGACGCGCAGGAAGCCGAACGCAACCGGAACTGGGACCCGAACGCGCCGCTGGCCGGCCGCGCCGGGGCGAAGGCCGCGTCGGGCGTCGTGACGCCCGCCGTCGCGCCGCCCGCCACGCAGCCGTCGCCGCAGATCACCATCGGCGGGACGCCGGCACCGGCGGTCGAAGGCCGTCCGGCGGAGCGCGCCCCCGCAGTGCAGCCGCAGGCCCAGAGCCAGATCCCGTCCGTCAAGCCGGAGCAGCGTCCCACCGAGCCGCGCGCCGATGGCGTGCGTCCTGACGGTTCGCGCGGCAGCTTCTTCGTCCAGGCCGGCGCCTATGCGCGCATGGAGGACGCCGAGCAACAGCGCGCCAAGCTGGCGATCCAGGGCTTCTCGGCCAAGGTGATGGAGCGCGAGCAGTCCGGTCGAACGGTCTTCCGGGTCCGTCTGGGTCCGTTCGACACGCGAGACGAGGCCGAGGCACAACAGAAGAAGCTCGAGGGCGCCGGTGTCGAGGCCAACCTCGTGGCGATCCAGCGATGAACGTCCGGCCGACGCCGTATCCCCCTGATACAGCCGTCATGCGACGTTAATGCCGCTCTAAGTTTGACTTTCTAGGATGGCCGGCCGCTGCGGCGCCGGTCGCAGCGGAACCCAACAAGGAATCGAAGATGAAGCGTCGCGAATTCAACGCCCTCACGGCCCTGTCGACCGCCGCGGGCGGTGGTGCGCTCCTGGCCGGCGCGCCGGTGCACGCGCAGGGCGGCCCGGTCGAAGGACGCCAGTACCAGCGTCTGGCTACGCCGGTGCCGGGCTCGGCGCCGGGGAAGATCGAGGTGATCGAGTTCTTCTGGTACGGCTGCCCGCACTGCTACGTCTTCGAGCCGACGATCGAGGCCTGGGCCAAGCAGCTGCCCGCCGACGTGGTCTATCGCAAGATCCATGTCGCCTTCCGCGCCAACGTGAAGATCCACCAGCAGCTGTTCTTCACGCTGGAAGCGATGGGCAAGGAAGCGCAGGTGCGTCCGGCGATCTTCAACGCCATCCACCGCGGCGGCCAGGGTCTGACCAACGTCGACGAGATGGCCAAGTTCCTGGCGCCGCTGGGCGTGGATCCGGCCAAGTTCAAGGAGACCTACAACTCCTTCACCGTGCAGACCAAGAGCCAGCAGGCCGAGAAGCTGCAGAACCAGTACAACATCGACGGCGTCCCGACCGTCGCCATCGGCGGCCGTTACCTGACGTCGCCGGCGATGGCCGGCTTCGGGCTTCGCGTTAGCGAGGAAGAGCTCGGCCAGCGTTGCATCGCCGTCGCCAACTTCCTGCTGCCGCTGGCGCGCAAGGGCGCCTGATCGACCCGCACTGCACCGACCCCAGCCCTCACCCCCCCTCTCCCGCGGTGCGGGAGAGGGCGTCCGGCCGGAGTCCTCCGGAAGCAAAGCGCCCCTCGGGGCGCTTTCTGCTTTCTGGGGCCCTCCGTTGGGGGAGATCGGGGGGCAGGGCTTGCGCGACCGGGTCATCGGGGCTTAAAGTGATATCACCTTTTGGAGGAGCCAGGTGATGACCAAGACCGCGATCCCGAAAACCGCCATGCCGAGCGAGCGCAGCGGTGGACACATGAACGGGTATGCCGCGCTGGTGATGGGCCTGGCGCTGGCCGGCGTGGTGGTGTTCCTGTTCATCGCGTCGCAGGGGCAGGTCTTGCTGCGACCCGGCATCTGGGTCGTCATCGCCTGCGCGTTGATCATGCTGCTCGGCCTGTACATCCAGCAGCCCAACGAAGCGCGCGTGCTGACGCTCTTCGGTCGCTACGTGGGCACCGACCGCACGTCCGGCATGCGCTGGACGATTCCGCTGTTCATGAGCAAGCGTCGCCTGTCGCTGCGCGCCCGCAACCTGGACGCGCCCACGCTGAAGGTCAACGACAAGCGAGGCAACCCCGTCGAGATCGGCGCGGCGGTGGTCTGGCGCGTGCAGGACACGGCCCGCGCGGTGTTCGAGGTCGACGACTTCGAGCAGTACGTCAGCATCCAGGCGGAAGCCGCGATCCGGCACGTCGCCTCGCAGTTCGCCTACGACGAGGGCGACGACATCGACAGCCGGGAGATCACGCTGCGCGCCGGTGCCGACGAGGTGATGGCCGCGATGATCGCGGAGCTGCAGACGCGCCTGCAGCCTGCGGGCGTCAGCGTCGAGACGGCGATGCTGACCCACCTGGCCTATGCGCCCGAGATCGCGCAGGTGATGCTGCGCCGCCAGCAGGCCGAAGCCATCATCAGCGCCCGCAAGAAGATCGTGCATGGCGCCGTCAGCATGGTCGAGGAAGCGCTCAAGGGCCTGAGCGAACGCGAGATCGTGCAGCTCGACGACGAGCGCAAGGCGGCGATGGTGTCCAACC
Source organism: Rubrivivax sp. (assembly GCA_004210455.1). Taxonomy (GTDB): domain Bacteria; phylum Pseudomonadota; class Gammaproteobacteria; order Burkholderiales; family Burkholderiaceae_C; genus Roseateles. The sequence continues at coordinate 116,368 of SEFA01000014.1, forward strand.
TGCTGGTGGTGCTGTGCTCCGACAAGGACACGCAGCCGATCATCAACGCGGGCACGCTTTACAACTGAGCACGGGACAATGGGCAGTCCCGGCAAGAAGCAGTTCCCACTGCGCCTTGATCCGGCGTTGTGGGAGGAGATCGAGCGGCTGGCCGCGATCGAGCTGCGCTCGTCCAACGCCCAGATCGAACTGCTGCTGCGCGAGGCCCTCAAACGTCGCGGCATCAAGCCGGCGCTGTCGCCCGCGCCGCGTCGGGGTCGGCCGCCCGCTGGCGACGCTGGCGACCTGGGCGACAACGACGAGGTCGGCGAATAACCCATCCGTGGACGCTGCCATCGAGGCACACAGCAGACTTCGCACGACCGTGCTAAATTGTGGTTCATGGAAGCCAAGACCGCCCGCAGCGAACTGACGCAGAGCGCCATCGTCGATGTCGCGCTGGAGATGGCGCGCCTGGACGGCCTGGACAGCCTGTCGATCGGCGAGGTGGCCAAGCGGCTGAACCTGTCCAAGAGCGGCGTGTTCTCACGCATCGGCTCGCGTGAGGCCTTGCAGGCCGCGGTGCTGGACGCGTTCGAGAAGACTTTCCAGCAGGAGGTGATCCTGCCGGCGCTGCGCGAGCCGCGCGGCCTGCCGCGCATGGACGCGATGGTGCGTGCCTGGCTCGCGCGCGTCGACGGCCCACATGGCAACTGCCTCTACGTGGCCGGCGCCTTCGAGTACGACGACCGCGACGACGCGATGCGCGACCGGCTGCTGGACGGCGTACGCCGCTGGCGCGGCACGCTGCGGCGCACCCTGGTGCAGGCGCAGGACGCCGGCCAACTGCGCGCGGACGCTGATCTCGACCAGTTGATCTTCGAGCTCGACGGCCTGTTCACCGCGCTCGTTCGGGAGGTCCGCTTCCTGCGCACGCCGGACGCGCTCGATCGGGCCTGGACCAGCTATGGCCGTCTGATGGCCCCGGTGCGGCTGGACGCCGCGCCGTCCATCGCGCCCGTTCCTATCCCCTGAGGCCGAGCCCATGCCCCGCACCGGCCGCTTCGTGTCCACCAACTTCGCACGACCGTGCGGAAAAATCTGCCGCATCCTCTTTCATGTCAGCGTGCGGCCAGGAGTTCCCTCATGACCCTCCTCTTGATCCTGAGCCTTCTGTTCGGCGGCGGCGCGTGGCGCGCCTGGGCCTCATGGCGCCGCCTGCTGCGGCAGCTGCCGCGACGCAACCGCGACATGGTGTTGTTCTGAGCGCCGACCTCGGCCCCACCGGGTCACGGGATAAGCCGTAGTCGCGTGACCCTGGGCGCTCCTTACACTCGTGGGCTTGTCCCATCGAGGAAAGTCCATGGCGTGGTTGATGCGCTGGCGGCCCGTGACCGTCGGCCCCGAAAAGGCGATTGCTCCCGATGAACGCCTGTCCTGGCCGCAGACCGCGGCGCTCGGCCTGCAACATGTGATCGCCATGTTCGGCGCCACGGTGCTGGCGCCGCTGCTGATGGGCTTCGACCCGAACGTCGCCGTGCTGATGAGCGGCGTGGGTACCCTGCTCTTCTTCTTCCTGACCGGCGGCCGGGTGCCGAGCTACCTCGGCTCGAGCTTCGCGTTCATCGGCGTGGTCATCGCCGCCACCGGTTATGCCGGCAGCGGTCCCAACCCCAACCCCAACCTGCCGCTGGCGCTGGGCGGGATCATCGCCTGCGGCGTGCTGTACACCGCCATCGGCCTGCTGGTGTCGGCCACGGGCAGCGGCTGGGTCGAGAAGCTGATGCCGCCGGTGGTCACCGGCGCGGTGGTCGCGGTGATCGGGTTGAACCTCGCGTCGGTGCCGATCAAGACCATGGCGCCCACACCCTTTGACGCCTGGATGCAGGCCGCGACCTTCGTCAGCGTCGCCGTGGTCGCGGTCTATGCGCGCGGGATGCTGCAGCGCCTGCTGATCCTCGCCGGCCTGATCCAGGCCAGCCTCATCTACGCGCTGCTGACCAACGGCTTCGGCCTGGGCGCGCCGATCGACCTGTCCAAGGTCGCCGCGGCGGCGTGGATCGGCCTGCCGCAGTTCCATGCGCCGGTCTTCGACGGTGCCGCCATGCTGATGATCGCGCCGGTCGCGCTGATCCTGGTCGCCGAGAACCTCGGCCACCTGAAGGCGGTCGGCGCGATGACCGGCCGCGACATGACGCCCTTCCTCGGTCGCGCCTTCATCGGCGACGGCCTCGCCACGATCGCCAGCGGCGCCGTCGGTGGCACCGGCGTCACCACCTACGCCGAGAACATCGGCGTCATGGCCGCCACGCGCATCTACTCGACGGCGGTCTTCGTCTTCGCGGCGCTGATGGCCCTGGCGCTGGGCTTCTCGCCGAAGTTCGGCGCCCTGATCCAGGCCATTCCGCTGGCGGTGATGGGCGGCGTCAGCATCGTCGTGTTCGGCCTGATCGCGATCGCCGGCGCCCGCATCTGGGTCGACCACCAGGTCGACTTCCGCGACCCGCGCAACCTGATGGTGGCCGCGATCACGCTGGTGATCGGCACCGGCGACTTCACGTTGAAGCTGGGCGGGTTTACGCTGGGTGGCATCGGAACCGCTACCTTCGGCGCCATCCTGCTGCATGCGCTCCTCCGGCGCGGCCGCACGGACTGACCCCTTCGGCCTTCATGCCCTTCAAGCCTTCGGAACCCCGCGCCGCGGCCCTGGCGCCCGCCGTGTGCCTCGCGCTGGCGCTGCTGTCGGGCTGTGGTCCAGGTGACGGCGCCGGATCGCGCCCGGCTGGCGCCTCCGGTGCTTCCGGCTCCGCGAGCGTGCCGGCCGTCCAGGACCGGGCGCTGCAGGCCGAGCTCGAGCAGCAGGAACGCGTCGGCCAGGCGCATCCGCGCGACCATGTGCGGGAGTTGCAGGCGATCGAGGCTCGCGCGGCGGTGGGCAGCGCCGAACGGCTGGAGGCGCTGAGCCAGCGCGCCGCGCTGCTCGCGCAGCTGCGCGACCGCAGCGGGCACGAGGCGGCGATCGAAGCGATCAAGGCCTGGCCCGAGGCGGCGACGACGCGCTCGCAGATTCCGCTGGCGCTGATGCTGGCGCGCGCGCAATGGCTGAAGGCCAACGGTGAACTCGGCGCCGGGGTGCGCCTGCTGGGCGGCCTGGCCGACATCGACGCCGCGACTGCGGATCGCCGCCTGATGTGGCGCGCGACCGAACTGCGCGCCTACATCCAGGGCGACTACGGCGAGGTCGACGCGGCCGTCGAAAGCGGTCTGAAGGCGCTGGAGCAGTCGCGCGCGATGGAGTCGCGCTGGCGCGCCGCACACACCGAGGCGACCCTGGCCTTCAACTACTACCGCAGCCAGCAGTTCGATCACGCCAAACGCACCGCGCGCGAGGCGCTGCAGGCTGCGCAGCAGGACCCGGATCCCGTGCTGCTGTACTCGGTCCATACCATCCTGGGCATCGTGCATTCGCAGGACGAGGATCCGAAGCTCAGCCAGCAGGCCCGCGAGCAGGCGCTGCAGTACGCCCGCGAGGCACAGGCGCCCGGTCTGCAGGCCCTGGCGCTGGGCAACCTGGCCGACTACGAACTGCGCAGCGGCAACTACGCGCGGGCGCTGGACCTGTCGACGCAAAGCCTGGCGCTCGCGCACGAGAGCGGCGACATCTCGACCGAGATCCTGGCGCGGTACAACTCGGGCATCGCCAAGATCGGCCTGCGCAAGCTGGAGGAGGGCAAGCGCGACGTGCTGCAGGCCATCACGATGGACGCGCAGCGCGAGGCCGGCGGCTACACCGCCGAATCCTGGCTGGAGCTGGGCACCTACCTGGAGAAGTTCGACGACCTGCCGGGCGCGGTCGAGGCCTTCCATCAATCGCGCCGGGAGTTCGACGAAGTGCTGCGCGACGAGACGCGCAAGGCGGTGCTCGAGGCGCAGGCGCGTTTCGAGGACCAGCAGCGCCAGCGCGAGATCCGGCTGCTCAACCAGGACAACAGCCTCAAGGCCGAGCAGATCCGCACGCGTGACCTGCAGCTGAAGCTGTGGGCCGAGGTCGGCGGGTGCGTGCTGCTGTCCGGCGCCTTGCTGGCGCTGGCGTACCGGCGCATCCGCCGCACGAATGCGGCCCTGGCGCAGACCAACGAATCGCTGCGCGTGCAGAGCGAGCGCGATCCGCTGACGGGGCTCGCGAACCGTCGCCACTTCCAGCAGGCCATCGCGCAACGCACCCGCGACGGCGGGTTGCGCGGCAGCCTGTTCCTGATCGACATCGACCACTTCAAGCGCATCAACGACCAGTGGGGCCACGCGGCCGGCGACACCGTGCTGGTGGAGGTCGCGCGCCGCCTGTGCGGCGTGCTGCGCGAGCAGGACCTGGTCGTGCGCTGGGGCGGCGAGGAATTCCTGATCCTCGTGACCTCGGAAGCGACCGAGGATGCGCGCCAGCTCGGCCAGCGGCTGCTGGACCAGATGGGCGGACAGCCGGTCGAGCACGGCTCGCTGCGCATCCCGATCAGCGCGTCCATCGGTTTCGCCAGCTTCCCGATGGCGCCGCAAGACCTGACGCTGGAATGGGAACGGGCCATCGATCTCGTCGACACCGTGATGTACATGGCCAAGGCGCATGGGCGCAACAAGGCCTACGGTGTCGCGGCCATGCAGGCGCGCGACCGCGACCAGCTGCTCGCGCTGGCCGGCCGCATCGAGTCCGCGTGGCACCAGGGCCAGGTGCAGCTGGTCAGCCTGCTGGGACCGACGCAGGAGTCCCGCGCATGAAGACAGCGCTGCTCGCTCCTTCGGGCCTCCTCGTCCGGCTCGTCCTGCTCGTCCTGATGGCACCGGGCGCGGTGCCGGCCCGCGCCGAGATCCCCGATCGCGCCCTGGATGCGCAGCTCGCGCAGCTGGACCGCTTCGGCTACAACGAGCCGGCGAAGGCGGCGCAGCAGTTGCGTGCGCTGCTGGCGGAACCCGCGCATGCGGCGCATCGGCTGCACATCGAATACACCCTGGGCCGCAATGCGGTCCAGGCGGGGCGTCCCGACGACGTCCGCCGCATGGCTGCCGAGCTGGAGTCGAAGCCGGGCGGCCGGCCGCTCGCGCGCATGCTGTTGGCCGAGCTGCAAGATCGACAGGGCCAGACCGGCCGCTCCGGCGAGATGGCGCAGCTCGCGCTCGACGAGCTCTCGCCGGCCTGCCCCGCCGCATCGACGGCGCCCCTGCCGCCCGAATGCGATGCGCGCGTGATGATCCAGGCGCTGAGGCTGCTTGCCCGGGCCCAGGGTGCGCGCGGCGAATACGCATTCGCGGAGACCTCGTTGCGGCGGGCGTTGTCGCTGGCGCAGGCGGTCCAGGACCATAGCGTGACCGGCACGATGATGGGGTCGCTGGCGGTCAACAGCCAGGTCCGGGATGAGCCCGCCGCGGCCCAGCAATGGATGACGCAGGCCTGGCAGCTCGCACAGGGCGACGTCTCGGCGATGAGCCGAGCGAAGATGGTCGAGTCGATGGTCGCATCGCGGCGCGGCGACCGGACCACCCAGCTGGCGGCGCTGGAAGACGCGCTGCGGCTGGCCGAACAGTCGGGCGGGCGGCGCGACGTGGCGGTGCTGCAGAACAACCTGCTCGACGCCTACATCCACACCGACCAGTCCGCCAAGGCGGTCCAGCTCGCCCGACTGGCGCTGCCGGTCATGCAGTTCTACAACGACCAGACCAACGAGCGCACGCTGCGACACAACCTGTCGGTCGCGCTGGTCCAGCAGCGCCAGTTCGAGCCCGCGCGACGCGAGATCGCCCGGGTCCTCGACATGGCCCAGGGCGACTTCGATCCCGTGCGCCGCGCGCTGCAGCTGCGCGAGCTGGGCGAGGCCTATGCGAAGGTCGGCCAGGCGAAGGAAGCGCTGCGGCTCTATCACGAGGAGCGCGCGCTGAGCGCCGACACGGCGCGACGCAACCGGGAGTCCTCGCTGCAGCAACTGCGACTGAAGTACGACAGCGAGGCCAAGCAGCGCGACCTGGAGCTGCTGCGCCGCGAGCAGACGCTGCAGGACCGCGAGCTCGGCAACCGCCGACTGGCGCAGTACGTCGGCGTGGGACTGGCGGCGTTGCTGGGGCTGTCGCTGATCCTGATCGGCGTGATGCTGGCGCGCGTCCGCGACGCCAACCGCAAGCTCAAGGCCAACCAGAGCCTGCTGCGCGCGCAGAGCGAGCGCGACCCGCTGACGGACCTGGCCAACCGCCGCCACTTCCTCGCGGTCATGGACCGCCATGCGAAGGACATGTTCACCGGCGCGCTGCTGATGATCGACATCGATCACTTCAAGCACGTCAACGACCGCCACGGCCATGCGGCCGGAGACGCCGTGATCATCGAGGTCTCCCGGCGCATCGCGCAGGCGGTGCGGGCGGAGGACCTCGTCGTGCGCTGGGGCGGCGAGGAATTCCTGGTCTTCGCCCGCAACGTCGCGCCGGAGCAGCTGCAGCGGCTCGCCGAGCGCATCCTGTTCATCGTCGGCGGCGAGCCGGTGCCCACATCGGCGGGCCCGCTGCGGGTGACCTGCTCGGTCGGCTTCGCGCATTTCCCGCTGCCGCCCGCACAGCTCGCGCTGCATTGGGAGCAGGCGGTCAACTGGGCCGACATGGCGCTCTACACGGCCAAGTCGCAAGGGCGCAACCGCGCGCGCGGCATCGTCACGGTCGAGGCCGGCGACGCGCAGGCGCTGATCCAGATCGAGGCCGACTTCGACGCCGCCTGCAGCTCCGAGCGGGTGCAGCTCCAGACCATCCTGGGTCCGGAGTCACCCGAGGTGCCCGGCGCGGACTAGTCGCCCATACTGGGGCGGCCAAGATCCACAACATCGGAGACGCCCCCATGAGCCTGAACCGCCGCGCGCTGCTCGCGCTGTCGTCCACTGTCTGGCTGCCGGAACTCGTGCGCGCGCAAGCGGCCTGGCCCTCGCGGCCGCTGCGCATCGTCGTGCCCTTTCCGCCGGCCGGCACCACCGACCTGATGGCGCGCGCGATGGCGCCGGAACTGCAGAAGGCGCTCGGCCAGCCCGTCGTCGTCGAGAACAAGCCCGGCGCGGGCGGCAACACCGGTTCGGCCGACGTGGCGCATGCGACGGACGGGCATTCGCTGCTGATGGGCACCGTGGGCACGCATGCGATCAACCAGTCGCTGTATCCGAAGATGCCCTTCGACCCGGTCAAGGATTTCGCGCCCATCACGCTGGTCGCGGCCGTGCCCAACGTGTTGGTCATGAATCCCGCCAACGCGCAGAAGTACGGCATCAACAGCGTGGCTGACCTGGCGCGCGTGGCCAAGGCCAATCCGGGCAAGCTGAACATGTGCTCCAGCGGCAACGGCACGTCGATCCACCTGGCGGGCGAGCTGTTCAAGAGCCTGACCGGCACCTACATGATCCATTTCCCGTATCGCGGCTCGGGCCCGGCGCTGCTGGACCTGATGGGCGGCAACATGGACCTGATGTTCGACAACCTGCCCTCGGCGATGCCGCACATCAAGTCCGGCAAGCTCAAGGCCATCGCGGTCACCAGTGCGAAGCGCAGCGAGGCCTTGCCCGATCTCCCCACGATTGCCGAGAGCGGCGTACCGGAGCTGAAGGCCTTCGAGGCCTCATCGTGGTTTGGGCTGCTGGCGCCGATCGCGCAGCCGGCGGACCAGGTGGCGCGCGTTCAGCGCGAGGTCGCCAAGGCCTTGGCGACGCCTGTCATCAAGGAGCGCCTGGCGGCGCAGGGCGCTGTTCCTGGAGGTGGCACGAGCGCCGAATTTGCTGCGCTCATTGCTCGCGAGACGGCCAAGTGGGCCAAGGTTGTGAAGGTCTCTGGCGCGAAGGTCGACTGAGTCCTCGCTCCCAAGCCGGCGCGGCCGGTGCCCCTTGGAGCGAATGCCGAGCATGCGCAGGCGATTGAGCGGAAAGGGGCACCGGCCGTGCCGGCGGGCGCCGTCCTCTGTCAGAACTTGAAGTCGTAGTCGATTGTCAACGGCGCGTGGTCGCTGAAACGCTGGTCGAGATAGATGGCCTCGCGCGTGGCCAGATGGGCCATGCCGGGTGTTGCGAGGTGGTAGTCCAGTCGCCAGCCCACGTTCTTCGCCCAGGCCTGGCCGCGGTTGCTCCACCACGTGTACTGCTCGGGCTTGTCGTTGAGGACGCGGAAGACGTCCACCAGCCCGATGTCTTTTTCGAGCAGCCGCGTCATCCAGTCCCGCTCTTCTGGCAGGAAGCCGCTGTTCTTGCGGTTGCCTTTCCAGTTCTTCAGATCGATTTCCTTGTGGGCGATGTTGACGTCGGCCACCAGGATGAACTCGCGTTCCGCGCGCAACGCCATCAGATAGGGGTACATCTCCGCCAGGAAGCGGAACTTCGCTGCCTGGCGCTCCTCGCCGCTGGAGCCGCTGGGGAAGTAGCAGCTGATCAGGCTCAGCTTGCGGCCGGGCTTGTCGAATCGTTTCTCGATCCAGCGCCCCTCGTTGTCGAACTCGCTGCTGCCGAAGCCGATGATCACGTCGCTGGGCGTCTCCTTCGTATAGAGGCCGACGCCGGAGTAGCCCTTCTTCTGCGCGTAATGGAAGTGGCCGGTCAGCGTGTCGTACCCGGCGAACTGGGATTCGACGACGTCGGCCTGTGCCTTGAGTTCCTGCACGCCGACCACGTCGGCCTGTTGCGGCGGGAGCCAGTCGAAGACGCCCTTGGTGGCGGCCGAACGGATGCCGTTGAGGTTGAGGGTGATGAAGCGCATGGGCGGTGGACGGGTGACCCTGGAAGAGGGCGGCAGTATCGCAAAGCCTCGTTCTGAAGTTGGCAGCAGCGGGGGAGCGAGGCCTCCCCATGAGGGAGCGCGCCCTCCCGTCGGAGGGAACGTCGTGCACCACGTAGCGCCCACCTCATGCGTCGTCGACGCCCATTCGGGCGACACGCGAGCAGGTGAAGTATTTGGGCAACAGAAAACGCACCTTCATGGTGCCTAGGGTGACGGCTTTATGACGAACTTGCTAGATTCGCGTCCACCGCGCCACCCAGCGCCCACATTTTTGCCGCCAGTGAAGCCCGTTCACCAATCGGTGTCGCTGGCGTCGCCCCGGTTTCTCATCCTTTCCCGGAGTACTCCCCCATGAATCGATCCGCCACCCAGCGCGCTGCCGTCCCGGCCCTGCGCGAGGCCGCCATGGCCGTCTCGCTGGCCCTGCTGGCCTGGCCCGCGCTGGCCCAGGAGGCCGCCGAGTCGCCTGCCAAGGAGAAGGGTCAGCTCGAGACGGTGACCATCACCGCCGAGCGCCGGGTCGAGAACATCCGGGAGGTACCGAACGCCGTCAGCAAGATCTCGGGCGAGAAACTCGACGTGCTGAACTCCGGCGGCCAGGACATCCGCTTCCTGTCGGGCCGCGTCCCCAGCCTGAACATCGAGTCGTCGTTCGGTCGCGCCTTCCCGCGTTTCTACATCCGCGGCTACGGCAACACCGACTTCCGCCTGAACGCCTCGCAGCCGGTCTCGTTGATCTATGACGATGTCGTCCAGGAGAACCCCATCCTGAAGGGGTTCCCGGCCTTCGACCTGGCCGGCGTGGAAGTCGTCGCCGGCCCGCAGGGCACGCTGTACGGCCGCAACACGCCCGCTGGCGTGGTGAAGTTCGAATCGGTGAAGCCGTCGAAGAAGCAGGAGGGTTACTTCAACGTCTCCTACGGCACGCACGACACGGTCAACGCCGAAGGCGCGTTCAACCTGCCGATGGGCGGCGACTGGGCGGCTCGAATCTCCGCGCAGATCCAGCACCGCGGCGACTGGGTGGAAAACACGCTGGCCGACGCGGCGACGTCCAAGACCGAGGGTTACAACGACCGCGCCGTGCGGGCGCAGGTGCTGTACGAGCCGCACAAGCAGTTCTCGGCGCTGTTCAATATCCACAACCGCGAACTGGACGGCAGCCCGCGCCTGTTCCGCGCCAACATCATCAAGCCCGGCACGAACGATCTGGTCGACGGCTTCGATCCGGACAAGATGTCCATCGACGGCCACAACGAGCAGCGCATCCACGCCACCGGCGGGAGCGCACGCCTGCGTTGGAATCTGAATGACGTGACCCTGCACTCGATCACCGCGATCGAGACGGTGCAGCCGTACTCGCGCGGCGACGTCGACGGAGGCTACGGCGCGCCGTATGCACCCGACGGCCAGTTCGGACCCGGCAACATCCCGTTCTCGAGCGAGACCTCGGACGCGCTGAAGGACCACCGCCAGCTGAGCCAGGAATTCCGCGTCGAATACAACCCGGCCGGCCCGGCCCGCTACCAGGCGGGCGTGTACCTCTTCCACGAGCGCTACATGGCCGAGAGCGTCAACTACGACTCGATCTTCTCGGACGGCGGCTATACCTCGTCGGCCCGCACGCGCCAGTCCAACCGCGCGTACGCCGTGTTCGGCTCGGTCAACTACGACGTCACCGACGCCTTCAAGCTGCGCGGCGGCCTGCGCTTCACGAAGGACAAGAAGTGGCTGGCGACCGAGACGCAGGACCAGACGCTGAACACGGCCAACGGCCTCACGACCGATACCCGCGATTCCAAGGTCACCTGGGACCTCTCCGGCACCTACGCGCTGACCAAGGACACCAACGTCTACGCCCGCGTCGGCACGGGCTTCCGCGGCTCGGCGATCCTGCCGGCCTCGGAGTTCGGCCCGATGACCCGCGCCACGCCGGAGACGCTGACTTCCTATGAAGTCGGCGTGAAGAGTGACCTGTGGAACCGCCGCGCGCGTATCTCCGCCAACGTCTTCCGCTACGACGTGAAGGACCTGCAACTGACGGAAGTCGGCGGCGGCGGCAACGGCAACTCGGTGAAGACGGCGAAGAAGGTCGTCGGCGAAGGCGTCGAGTTCAACCTCGAACTGCTGCCGATCGACGACCTGTTCATCACGATGGGCGGGAGCTACAACAAGGCCACCATCAAGGACGGCGCCCTGACGGTGGCCGGCTGCGGCGGCGGCTGCACGGTGACCAATCCGGCGGCGGGGAACGGCCAGTTCTTCATCAACGGCAACCAGTTGCCGCAGGCGCCGAAGTGGGTCTACAACCTGACCGCGCGCTACAGCATCCCCACCCCGGGGGGCAACGAGTTCTACGTCTACACCGACTGGGCCTATCGCTCGAAGGTGAACTTCTTCCTGTATGAATCGAAGGAGTTCACCGGCAAGGCGCTCACCGAAGGCGGCCTGCGCGCGGGCTATATCTGGAGCAACGGCAAGTACGAGGCTGCGGCCTTCGTTCGCAACATCACCAACCAGGTCCGTGTGACCGGCGCGATCGACTTCAACAACCTGACCGGCTTCATCAACGACCCGCGTACCTACGGCGTCCAGTTCAAGGCGATCTTCTGATCGGCTGAACCGCGCCTCGTCGCGGAGCATCACGCAGCAGGGCGGCCCGCGCGCCGCCCTGCAAAAATCAGGCCTGCTTCCGGCGACGGAGCGGGCCTTCTTCTTGCTTGAATGGCTGGATTCAGGCGACATGACGCTCTGCGTCACCTTCAGGGTGGCCAGAACCGGCGCCCTACAATTCCGCCCCAATTTCACTGTCACGTCTCGACGTCGCGCCGCCATGACCACCGCTGCCTCCCGCCCGGATTCCAGCCAGGATTCCCACGACGCCCTGGCCCAGGAATTCGTCGCCTTCGCCGTCGACGCCGGCGTGCTGCGTTTCGGCGAATTCAAGACCAAGGCCGGCCGTCTCAGCCCGTACTTCTTCAATGCCGGCCTGTTCGACGACGGCCTCAAGATCGGCAGGCTGGCGGCGTTCTATGCGCAGCGGCTGCTGGCGTCGGGCGTCGAGTTCGACATGATCTTCGGCCCCGCCTACAAGGGCATCACGCTGGCCGCGGCGGTCGCGATCGAGCTGGCCCGGCTGGGCCACAACAAGCCTTTCGCCTACAACCGCAAGGAAGCCAAGGACCACGGCGAGGGCGGCACCCTGGTCGGCGCCAAGGTCCAGGGCCGCGTGCTCATCATCGACGACGTCATCTCCGCCGGCACCTCGGTGCGCGAGTCCATCGCGATGATCCAGGCCGCCGGCGCCACGCCCTGCGGCGTGGCCATCGCGCTGGACCGCCAGGAGAAGGCCGCCGAGAACGGCCAGGATCTGCCCTGGTCGGCAGTACAGTACGTGCGTGACCAGCTGAAGCTGCCAGTCGTCGCCATTGCCGGACTGGCCGACCTGCTCCAGTATCTGCAGACCACGAGCAGTGCCACCGTCGCCAGTCATGCGACGGCGGTCCATGCCTACAGAGATCGCTACGGAGTCTGATGCGCGCCCTTCTCTCACGCCTTCTGCCGTCCCGACCGATCGTGAAGTCGACGCTGTCCAGCCTGGCGTTGTTGCTGGTCGGCGCGACGATGGGTGTTGCGCAGGCGCAGACGAAGTCGCCGTCCTCATCGGGCATCTACACGTGCACGACGACCGACGGCCGCCGCCTGACCTCCGACCGTCCGATCCCGGAATGCCAGGCGCGTGAACAGCGCGTGCTGAACTCCGACGGCTCGGTCCGAAAGATGATGCCGCCGGCGATGTCGCCCGAGGAACAGTCTCTCGCCGACCAGCGCAAGCGTCTGGAGGAAGTCCAGCGCGCCGCCCAGCAGGATGCCGTGCGGCGCGATCGCAACCTGCTGCAGCGCTACGCGGACCTGGCGGCTCACCAGCGCGCGCGGGAGGCTGCGCTCGACGACATCCGTGAAGCGATGCAGCTGTCCGAGAAGCGACTTCAGGCGCTGGCGACGGAGCGCAAGCCGATGCTCGACGAGCTCGAGTTCTACAAGGGCAAGCGGGTCCCGGTGAAGCTGCAGCACCAGCTAGACATGAACGATGCGTCCGCGACCGCACAGCGCGAGTCGATCGACAACCAGAAGGCGGAAATCGTGCGCGTCAACAAGATCTATGACGAGGAGCTGGCGCGCCTGAAGCGACTGTGGGCAGGTGCCGCGCCAGGTTCGCTCGAGAAGCCGGGAACGCTCCCCGCGACGGCGAAGCCGCCGGTGCAGGCCTCACCCGCCAGCGGGCGCTGAAGCGGCCATCCCGCAACCTTCCAGACGCAAGAACGCCGGTGGGCTGAAAGGCCACACCGGCGTTTTTCATTGGGCCGGATGCCCGGGCGCGGTCCCGCTCAGGCGCCGAGCTTCTTCTTCAACAGCTCGTTGACGGTGGCCGGGTTGGCCTTGCCCTTGGCCGCCTTCATCGCCTGGCCGACCAGCGCGTTGAACGCCTTCTCCTTGCCGGCGCGGAACTCCTCCACCGACTTGGCATTGGCCGCCAGCACCTCGTCCAGGATGCGCTCGATCTCGCCGGTGTCGTTGGACTGCTTCAGGTCCTTGGCGGCGATGATCGCGTCGACATCGGCGCCCTCGCCCGTCCATAGCGCCTCGAACACCTGTTTGGCCGAGTTGTTGTTGATGGTGCCGTCGTGGATGCGCTTGATCAGCGCCCCCAGGTGCGCGGGCGTCACCGGTGCGCTGTCGATGCTGCGCTCCTCGCTGTTGAGCCGGCGCGAGACCTCGCCCATCAGCCAGTTCGCCACGAGCTTGGGCGCGCCGCACAGGTCGCGCGCAGCCTCGTAGAAGCGCGCCATCGACAGGCTCTGCGTCATCATCGTCGCGTCATAGGCCGGCAGACCGTCGGCGTCCTGGAAGCGCGCGGCCATCACGGTCGGCAGTTCGGGCATTTCGCCCCGCACCCGCTCCACCCAGTCCGCGCCGATCATCAGCGGCGGCAGGTCCGGATCGGGGAAGTAGCGGTAGTCGGCCGCGTCTTCCTTGGTCCGCATCGCGCGGGTCTCGCCGGTGTTCTCGTTGTAGAGCACCGTCGCCTGCTGGATCGCCAGGCCGTCCTCGATCTGGTCGATCTGCCAGTTGACTTCGAAGTCCACCGCGTCGACCAGGTGGCGGAAGCTGTTGAGGTTCTTGATCTCGCGGCGCGTGCCGAAGGGCGCGCCGGGCTTGCGCACCGACACGTTCACGTCGCAGCGGAACGAGCCCTCCTGCATGTTGCCGTCGCAGATGCCCAGCCACATCACCAGCGCGTGCAGCGTCCTCGCGTACTCGACGGCTTCGGCGCCGGAGCGCATCTCGGGTTCCGAGACGATCTCCAGGAGCGGCGTGCCGGCGCGGTTCAGGTCGATGCCCGACTGGCCGTGATAGTCCTCGTGCAGGCTCTTGCCGGCGTCCTCTTCGAGATGCGCGCGGGTCAGCTTCACCACCTTCTTCTCGTCGCCGACGAAGAACTCGATGTGGCCGCCCTGCACGACGGGGATCTCGTACTGGCTGATCTGGTAGCCCTTGGGCAGGTCCGGATAGAAGTAGTTCTTGCGCGCGAAGATCGACAGCGGTGCGACTTTCGCGCCGACCGACAGGCCGAAGCGGATGGCGCGCTCGACGGCGCCGCGGTTCAGCACCGGCAGCGTGCCGGGCAGCGCCAGGTCCACGGCGCTGGCCTGCGTATTGGGCGCCGCGCCGAAGGCGGTCGACGACCCGCTGAAGATCTTCGATTCGGTCGAGAGTTGGACGTGGTTCTCCAGGCCGATCACGACCTCGTAGCCCCGCACCAGTTGACTGTTCTTGCTCATGACGTTCACACCCCCGCCGGATGCTGGCGGTGCCAGTCGGTGGCCTGTTGCAGCGCGTGCGCGGCGTGCAGCAGCGTGCCTTCCCTGAAGTAGTTGCCCAGCAGCTGCAGGCCCACGGGCATGCCGCCCTCGCCGGAGCCCACCGGCACGCTCATGCCCGGCAGGCCGGCCAGCGAGCCGGGCAGCGTGAAGATGTCCGCGAGGTAGGCCTTCACCGGATCGTCGGCGCCCTCGCCCTGCTTCCAGGCGACCGTCGGCGCCACCGGGCCGGCGATCAGGTCGCAGTGCTGGAAGGCCTGCTGGAAGTCGTCCGCGATCATGCGGCGCAGTTTCTGCGCCTGCAGGTAGTAGGCGTCGTAGTAGCCGTGCGAGAGCACGTAGCTGCCGATCATGATCCGGCGCTTGACCTCGGCGCCGAAGCCTTCGGCGCGGGTCTTCTCGTACATGTCGATCAGGTTGTCGTAGTCCTTGGCGCGGTGCCCGAACTTCACGCCGTCGAAGCGCGACAGGTTGGAGCTCGCTTCGGCCGGGGCGATGATGTAGTAGACCGGGATCGCGAGCTCGGTGCGCGGCAGCGACACGTCCACCAGCGCGGCGCCCAGCCTCTCCAGTTCCGCCAGACCGGCGCGCACCGCGCCGTTGACGTCGGCGGACAGCGCGTCGGGGAAGAACTCCTTGGGCAGCCCGATGCGCAGGCCCTTGAGCGGCTGCGCCGGGGTCGCGCCTTCGCGTGCCGTCAGCATCTGCGCGCTGAAGTCCTGCGGCGGCTGCTGGACGCTGGTGGCGTCGCGTTCATCGAAGCCGCTCATCGTCGACAGCAGCAACGCGCAGTCCTCGGCCGAGCGCGCGAACACGCCGGCCTGGTCCAGGCTGGAAGCGAACGCGATCATCCCGTAGCGCGAGCACACGCCGTAGGTCGGCTTGATGCCGGTGATGCCGGAGAAGCTGGCCGGTTGGCGGATCGAGCCGCCGGTGTCGGTGCCGGTCGTCGCGGGGACGAGGCCCGCGGCCACGGCCACGGCCGAGCCGCCCGAGGAGCCGCCCGGCACGCGGGTGCGGTCCCAGGGATTCAGCGCCTTGAAGTAGGCGCTGTTCTCGTTGGCCGATCCCATCGCGAACTCGTCGCAGTTCAGCTTGCCCAGCGACACGGTGCCGGCGGCGTTGAGACGCTCGACGACGGTGGCGTCGAACGGGCTGAGGTAACCCTCGAGCATCTTCGAGCCGGCCGTGGTCGGCATGTCGCGGGTGACGAAGATGTCCTTGTGCGCGAGCGGCACGCCGATGAGCGCGCCGGCCTCGCCTTGCGCCAGGCGCGCGTCGGCGTCCTGGGCCCGGGCCAGCGCATAGGCCTCGTCGACGTGCAGGAAGGCGCCGAGATCCTTCGCCGCGGCAACACGCGCAAGCAGATGTTGCGTCAGTTCGGTGCTGGAGACGGTCTTGGCGCGCAGCGCGCGGCCGAGCTCGGCCACGCCGAGGTGGTGGAGGGGCGCGGTCATTCGATGACTTTCGGGACCAGGAACAGGCCGTCCTCGACGGCGGGAGCGCTGCGCTGGTTGAGGTCGCGCTGGTCGGATTCGGTGACGCGGTCCTCGCGCAGCCGCAGGGCCACGTCCTGGACCGCCGACAGCGGCGTGTAGAGGGGATCGACGCCGCTGGTGTCGACCGCGCTCATCTGCTCGACGATCGAGAAGAAGCCGTTGAGCTGCGGCAGCAGGGCCGCCTGCTCGTCGCTGGAGAGTTGCAGCCGGGCCAGTTTGGCGATCCGGCTGACGTCGTCTTGGGTGAGTGCCATGGGGGTGTGCGCTAGGGCCGGTCGGGCAAGCGGGTCGACGGTCGCGCGAAACATTCGCAGAACGCTGACGGACGCCTTGCAGACGGGCCAAACCAGGGGGTGATCAGTTATTATCCCCGCTTATCTCCATGAGCCGAGGCTGCCAGCGCAGCCTCGTTCCTTATGGCAAGGAATCTCGCTCGCGCGGACGCCGCCGGTCCGCGCGGTATACCGACCCGAACCGCCCCGAATCGCAGCCGCCCGGACAGAACGCAGACGAACGCCGCTTGATGCCGTCGAATGCCGCCGATTGCGTGTAGTTCGACGTTGACGGGCGGCTCCAGGTGCCGAAGCGTCTTGTCCAGGTCTTGCCTACACACATGTTCGCCTCCCTGCGCCGCTATTTCTCCACCGATCTCGCCATCGACCTGGGCACCGCCAACACGCTGATCTACGTCCGCGGAAAAGGCGTCGTGCTGGACGAACCGTCCGTCGTCGCCATCCGCCATGAAGGCGGGCCCAACGGCAAGAAGACGATCCAGGCGGTGGGCCACGAAGCCAAGGCCATGCTGGGCAAGGTGCCCGGCAACATCGAGGCGATCCGCCCGATGAAGGACGGCGTGATCGCCGACTTCGTGGTCACCGAGCAGATGATCAAGCAGTTCATCAAGATGGTGCACGACACCAAGCTGCTGCGTCCCTCGCCCCGCATCATCATCTGCGTGCCCTGCGGCTCCACGCAGGTCGAGAAACGCGCCATCCGCGACGCCGCGCTGGGCGCGGGCGCGTCGGAGGTCTACCTGATCGAGGAGCCGATGGCCGCGGCGATCGGCGCGGGCCTGCCGGTGTCGGAAGCCTCGGGCTCGATGGTCATCGACATCGGCGGCGGCACGACGGAAGTCGGCGTGATCTCGCTGGGCGGCATGGTCTACAAGGGCTCGGTCCGCGTCGGCGGCGACAAGTTCGACGAGGCCATCATCAACTACATCCGCCGCAACTACGGCATGCTGATCGGGGAGCCGACGGCGGAATCCATCAAGAAGAACATCGGCTCGGCCTTCCCCGGCTCCGAGGTCAAGGAGATGGAAGTCAAGGGCCGCAACCTCAGCGAAGGCGTGCCGCGCAGCTTCACGATCTCGTCCAACGAGATCCTGGAAGCGCTGACCGACCCGCTGAACCAGATCGTCTCGGCCGTGAAGAACGCGCTGGAGCAGACCCCGCCGGAACTGGGCGCCGACATCGCCGAACGCGGCATGATGCTCACCGGCGGCGGCGCGCTGCTGCGCGATCTGGACCGCCTCCTGGCCGAGGAAACCGGCCTGCCGGTGCTCGTGGCCGAAGACCCGCTGACCTGCGTGGTCCGGGGTTGCGGCATGGCCCTGGAACGCATGGAACGCCTGGGTTCGATCTTCACGAACGAATAAGTGGATGCGGCCTCCGTCGGCCGCTTTGCGTTGAATCTCCTTCGCTGAGATCTTCATGCCTCTCGGCACCCTCGACCGCAATCCACCGCCGCTGTTCCGCGAAGGCCCGTCCGCGTTGACGAAGCTGGCCTTCTGTGCGGCCCTGGCGGTCTTCCTCATGGTGGCGGACTCCCGCTTCCAGGTCACGGCGCCCGCCCGCGCGGGGCTGGCGCTCGCGCTGCATCCGCTGCAGCGCGCCCTGCTGGCGCCCGTCGACGCCTGGGAACAGGCCGGCGACTACGCCCGCGGCATGGAGAAGGCCACCGAGGCGGAGAACCAGGCCCGACAGCAGCTTGCCTCGCAGGCGGTGATCCTGAGCCGCGCGGCGCAGCTGCAGGCCGAGAACACGCGCCTGCGCGCGCTGCTCGACCTGCGCGAGGCGCTGCCGGTCAAGGCCCTCGCCGCGGAGGTGCTCTACGAAGCGCCGGACCCGTTCTCGCGACGCATCATCATCGACCGCGGCGGTCATGGCGGCGTGCGCCTCGGCGCGCCGGTGGTCAACGACGCCGGCGTGCTCGGCCAGGTGACGCGGGTCTATCCGCTGTCCGCCGAGGTGACCCTGCTGACCGACCGGGACGCCACCATCCCCGTGCTCAACACCCGCACCCAGCAGCGCGGCGTCGCCTACGGCGGCGAGCGGGGCGTGATGGAGCTGCGCTTCATCGCGGCCAACGCCGACATCAAGCCGGGAGACGCGCTCGCGACTTCCGGCCTGGACGGGCTGTATCCGCCGGGCCTGCCGGTGGCCAAGGTCGCGGAGGTCGAACGCCGTGGCGACACCAGTTTCGCGCGCGTCGGTCTGGCGCCGGTCGCGCAACCCGACAGCGCGCGCCACGTGCTGGTGCTGGAACCGCTGGAAGGCCAGGAGTCGGCCCGCACCGAAGCCGCGCAGGAAGCGGCCAGCGCCGCGAACGCGGCCACTGCGGAAGCCGCCAGCAGGCCGGCGCGCAGCCGTGCCGCGTCGGCGGCGTCCTCCGCGTCCGCGCCGAAAGGAGGCACCCGATGATCATGCCCCGTGGCGCGAGCCAGCTCCTGCTGCCCGCCAACCCTCTGTTCATCGCGTTCAGCCTGGTCGTCGGCCTGCTGATCGACATGGTCCCGGTCGGGCGCCAACCCTGGATGCCGGACGTGCTTGCGCTGGTGCTGGTGTTCTGGAACGTCCACCAGCCGCGACGTGTCGGCGTCGGCTGGGCATTCGTCTTCGGCCTGATGATCGACGTCCACCACGGCGCGCTGCTCGGCCAGCATGCGCTCGCCTACAGCCTGCTCGCCTTCGGCGCGGTCGCGCTGCATCGCCGGTTGCTGTGGTTCTCGCTCTTCGCGCAGGCGCTGCATGTGCTGCCGCTGTTCGTGCTGGCGACCGCGATCGCGGTGACCGTGCGCCTGATCGTGGGTGGCATGTGGCCGGGATGGAGCCTGGTCCTGGCGCCGGTGCTGCAGGCCGCGCTGTGGCCGATCGCCGCGGCGCTCCTGCTCGCGCCCCAGCGCCGCGCGCCGGATCCCGACGCGCATCGCCCGCTTTGAGCGCGCCGTGATCGGGCCCGCGATGACGGTCATCAAGAACCTCCAGGCGGAGCTGAGCCGCTTCCGGCTGCGGCTGTTCGCCGCCGCGGCCTTCGTGCTCTTCTGCTTCGGCCTGCTGGTCGCGCGCCTGGTCTACCTGCAGATCACGCAGCACGACGCGTTGCTCGAACGCGCCGAGACCAACCGCGTCTCCGTCGTCCCCATCGTGCCCAACCGTGGCCTGATCGTCGACCGCAACGGCGTGGTGCTGGCGAGCAACTATTCGGCCTACACGCTGGAGATCACGCCGTCGAAGGTGCCGGACCTCGAGCGCACGATCGATGCGCTCTCCGCCGTCATCGAGATCCAGCCGCGCGACCGTCGCCGCTTCAAGCGGCTGATGGAGGAGAGCAAGAACTTCGAATCGCTGCCGATCCGCACCAAGCTGACCGACACCGAGGTCGCCCGCTTCGCCGCCCAGCGCTTCCGCTTCCCCGGCGTGGACATCAAGGCGCGCTTGTTCCGCAACTACCCGCTGGGCGACGTCGGCGCGCACCTGCTGGGCTACATCGGCCGCATCAACCAGGCCGAGAAGAAGGCGATGGACGACTGGTCCGAGGAGGACATCGCCAACTACCGCGGCACCGAATACATCGGCAAGCTCGGCCTGGAGCAGGCCTACGAACGCGAGCTGCACGGGCAGACCGGGTTCGAGGAGATGGAGACCAGCGCCGGCGGCCGCGCGGTGCGCCGCCTGCGCAACCGTCCGCCGACGCCGGGCAACACGCTGCACCTGTCGATCGACATCAAGCTGCAGGCGCTGGTGGAGCGGCTGTACGGCGATCGCCGCGGCGCGCTGGTCGCGATGGACCCCCGCACCGGCGAGGTGCTGGCCTTCGTGTCCAAGCCGAGCTTCGACCCCAACCTGTTCGTCGACGGCATCGACGCGGACAGCTGGCGCGAGCTCAACGAGGACATCGACAAGCCGCTGCTGAACCGCGCCTTGCGCGGCACCTATCCGCCGGGCTCGACCTTCAAGCCCTACATGGCGATGGCGGCGCTGAACACCGGCAAGCGCGCCGCGAGCGTGGTGGTCCAGGACAACCTGACCTACAGCTTTGGCGGTCGGGTGTTCGGCAGCGCCACTGGCGACCGGGCGGGCCCCAAGGACATGCGACTGGCGATCGTGACCTCGTCCAACGTCTATTTCTATTCGCTGGCCAACGAGATGGGCGTGGACATGATCCACGACCAGCTCGAACCCTTCGGCTTCGGCCGCAAGACCGAGATCGACCTGCAGGGCGAGGTCACCGGCATCCTGCCCAGCACCGAGTGGAAGCGTCGCGCCTACAAGCGGCCGGAGCAGCAGAAGTGGTACGCCGGCGAGACGATCTCGCTGGGCATCGGCCAGGGTTACAACAACTTCACCATGCTGCAGCTAGCGACGGCGATGTCGACGTTGTCCAGCGGCGGCGAGCGCTACCGGCCGCGACTGGTGCGGGAGATCGAGGACGTCGTCAAGCACGCGCAGCGGCGCGTCGCGAGCGATGCGCTGGCGCCGCTGGCGCTGCGCAAGGCCGACGTGGACGTGATCCGCAACGCGATGCATGACGTGACGCTGGAAGGCACCTCGCGCGCGGTGTTCGCCGGGGCGCAGTACCAGAGCGCAGGCAAGACCGGCACGGCTCAGGCCGTGGGCCTGCGCGCCGGCCAGACCTACAGCAGCATCAAGGCGGACGAGCGCAAGCGCGACCATTCCCTGTACATCTCCTTCGCGCCGTACCAGTCGCCGACGATCGCCGTGGCGCTGATCGTCGAGAATGCGGGCTTCGGATCCGAATCGGCGGCGCCGATCGCGCGCCGCGTGTACGACTACCTGCTCACCGGCACCTACCCGAGCGAAGAAGACATCGCCAAGGTGCGGGTCGGCCAGGTCGGCGCGCCGATCGGCACGCCTCGCCGCGTCGAGGACATCCCGTTGCCCAACGCCGCGGCGAGCGCGCCGGAAGTGGCGGCTTCGGCGGCTTCGATCCCCTCGGCGGCTTCGTCCCCCTCGGCGGCCACGCCGGCCCAGGCGACGGCGGCCGCACGTCCCAACCGGGGAGCTTCACGATGAGTGCGGTCTTCAGCAAACCCAGTCTGCTGCAGCGCGTGAAACCGCTGTTCCAGGGCTTCGACGTCCCGTTGCTGCTCGCGATGGCCTGGCTGATGGGCCTGGGGCTGATGTGCATGTACTCGGCCGGCTACGACCACGGCACGCGCTTCGTCGATCATGCGCGCAACATGGTCCTGGCCATGGGCGTGCTGTTCGTGACCGCGCAGGTGCCGCCGCAGCGACTGATGCAGCTCGCGTTGCCCTTGTACGGGATCGGCGTGACCTTGTTGATCGCGGTGGCGCTGTTCGGCATCACGAAGAAGGGGGCGACCCGCTGGCTGTATGTGGGCACGCAGATCCAGCCGTCCGAGCTGCTGAAGATCGCCGTGCCGCTGATGCTGGCCTGGTGGTTCCAGAAGCGCGAGGGGCAGCTGCGGTTGCCTGACTTCATCGCTGCCTTCGTCCTGCTGGCCGTGCCGGTGGGCCTGATCGCGAAGCAGCCGGACCTGGGCACCTCGCTGCTGGTGCTGGGCGCGGGTCTGTACGTGATCTTCTTCGCCGGGCTGTCGTGGAAGCTGATCATCCCGGCGATGCTGCTCGCCGGCGCGGGCATCACCACGCTGGTGTTCAGCGAGGACCAGATCTGCCAGCCCGACGTGAAGTGGGTGGTGCTGAAGGACTACCAGAAGGACCGCGTCTGCACACTGCTGGACCCGACGAAGGATCCGCTGGGCAAGGGCTTCCACATCATCCAGGGCGAGATCGCGATCGGCTCGGGCGGCGTGACCGGCAAGGGCTTCATGAAGGGCACGCAGACGCACCTGGAGTTCATTCCGGAGCGGACGACCGACTTCATCTTCGCCGCCTACGGCGAGGAGTTCGGCCTGATCGGGGCGGCGGGGCTGCTGATCGGCTTCACCGCGCTGATCCTGCGCGGACTCGCGATCGCGCACGAGGCGCCGACCTTGTTCTCGCGCTTGCTCGCGGGCGCGATCACGCTGAGCTTCTTCACCTACGTGTTCGTGAACATGGGAATGGTGACCGGCATCCTGCCCGTCGTCGGCGTGCCCTTGCCGTTCATCTCCTATGGGGGGACGGCGATGGTGACGCTGGGACTGTCGCTCGGCATGCTGATGTCGATCGCCAAGAGCCGGGGCGGGACGCAGCGCTGATCGGTCGGCAGGCTGGTCAGGAACCGGCGTTCGGCAACGGGTGAGCGGCGAAGCGCACGGTGAAGCGCGCTCCAGGGCCCCCGCCTTCCGATTCGGCCTGTCGACGCGCCCGCGTGTCGTCGACCGCGATCTCGGCCTCGTGCTGCTGGACGATCTCGCGCACGATCGCCAGCCCCAGGCCGGAGCCGTCCACGTTGGTGCCCAGCGCGCGGTAGAACGGCTGGAAGATCTGTTCGCGCTCGGACTCGGCGATGCCCGGCCCCGAGTCCTCGACCTGCAACACGCAGACCTGTCCGAACGGATCCTCGACCACGCGCACCGTGACCGTGCCGCCGCTGGGCGTGTACAGCAGGGCGTTGTCGACGAGGTTGCGGATCAATTCGCGGACCAGCAGCGGATGTCCGCTGATGCGCAGTCCGGCCTGGCTTGCCTCCGGTCCCTCGTAGCCGAGGTCCAGGCGCTTCTCCATCGCCCGCGGCACGAAGTCGCGCACCGTCTCGATCGCGAGCACGGCGAGGTTCACCTCGCTGCGCCGCGCGGCGTGCTCCTGATCCTCGGCGCGGGCCATCGCGAGCAGCTGGTTGACCATGTGCGCCGCGCGCTGGCTCGACACGGCGATCTGCTTCAGCGAGCGGCGCAGTTCTGCCGGCGAGCTGCGGCCCTCATCGATCTCGCGCTGCGCCAGCTCGGCCTGCGTGCGCAATCCCGCGAGCGGCGTCTTCAGTTGATGTGCCGCATCGGCCAGGAAGTGCTTCTGCGAGCGGATCGATTGATCGAGGCGCCCCAACAGGTCGTTGATCGCCTGCACCAGCGGCGCGACCTCGTCGGGGATGCGTTGCTCGTCGATGGGGCTCAGGTCCGAACTGTCGCGCGAGCGGATGCGCCGCTGCAGGTCGTTCAGCGGCGCGATGCCGCGCGCCAGCGCCAGCCAGACCAGCAGCACGGCCAGCGGCAGGATCACGAACTGCGGCAGGATGACGCCCTTGATGATCTCGTTGGTGAGTCGCGAGCGCTTGCCCAGTGTCTCCGCCACCTGCACCAGCATCATTTTGTCGCTGCCCGCCATCCCCTCCGGCACCACCCACAGGTAGGAGATGCGCACCGCTTCGTTGTTGACCTCGTCGAATCGGCGGTTGACCTCCCAGGGAACGATCGGCGGCTCCACCTCGGGCAC
Source organism: Rubrivivax sp. (assembly GCA_004210455.1). Classification (GTDB taxonomy): domain Bacteria; phylum Pseudomonadota; class Gammaproteobacteria; order Burkholderiales; family Burkholderiaceae_C; genus Roseateles. The sequence continues at coordinate 140,143 of SEFA01000014.1, forward strand.
CGGCAACTGCGCGTCGCCGCTGAGCAGTTCGCCACGCAGGCCGAGCACCTGGTAGTAGACGGTGTCGGATTCGTCCGCGCGCAGCAGCGCGGCGGCTTCCGGCGCGAGTGCATACCGTGAGCGACCGCGCCGCGCCGCCGCGTCGCCCGGCGCGGGTTCGGTCACGACCTGCAGGCCAAGCGTGCGCGCCATCTCGTCGAGTTCGCGGTCGTAGGGCTTGTTCGCGATGCCCTGCGCCACCAGCCAGGTCAGCGCGACGCTGATCGGCCAGATGACCAGCAACGGTGCGAGCATCCAGTCGAGGATCTCGCCGAACAGCGAGCGATGGCCGGAGGAATCAGCCGCCATGCGGCAGCTCAGCCCGGAATCTTCTCAAGGCAGTAGCCCAACCCGCGCACGGTGGCGATGCGGATCGGGCCCTGTTCGATCTTCTTGCGCAGGCGATGGATGTAGACCTCGATCGCGTTGTTGCTGACTTCCTCGCCCCACTCGCACAGCCGTTCGACCAGCTGATCCTTGCTGACGAGGCGTCCGGCGCGCTGCAGCAGCACTTCCAGTAAGGACAGCTCGCGCGCCGACAGCTCCACCATCTGCTCGTTGATGTAGGCGACACGACCCGTCGCGTCGAAGGTCAGCGGACCATGGCGGATCACGCTCGACGCGGTGCCCAGGCCGCGGCGCGTGAGCGCGCGCACGCGGGCTTCGAGCTCCTGCAGCGAGAACGGCTTGGCCATGTAGTCGTCGGCGCCGAGGTCCAGTCCCTTGACGCGTTCCTCGATGCTGTCGGCGGCGGTCAGGATCAGCACCGGCACGGATGAGCCTCTCGCACGCAGCCGTCTGAGCACCTCCAGGCCGTGCAGCTTCGGCAGGCCGAGGTCGAGGATCAGCAGGTCGAATTCATGGGAAGCGAGAGCCGCATCCGCCTCGCTGCCGCTGCCGACCTGATCGACGGCGCAACCCGACGCCCGCAACGAACGCAGCAGGCCGTCGGCCAGGACCTGGTCGTCTTCGGCGATCAAGATGCGCATGTGTCGTCCCCTCTGGTTATGGAGACATTTTAGGGAGCGCGCTTGCAGTGTTCCCTAGGCGTTTCCGAGGCGTCCGCCAGGCGGTTGCTGGAGGCGTCCGGTCAGGCCGGCGACAGGTTCACGTGGGGATGCCTCCCACCGATGGCGGAAAGAAGCGGGAATCACCCCAATTGGCTCATCCAGTGAGCTACCGGCTGCCTAAGATGGCTGCATCGACCAAACCCGGTACCGCACAGCGGGTCGATTGGTTCTACAAAGTACTGTACAGATATACAGATTCCGCCAATAATCCGGCGCAGCCACCAGGAGAAGATTGCATGGACGCCCCCGTGAAGAACGCCAACACCGAAAAAGCCAAGGCCCTGCAGGCCGCCCTCGCCCAGATCGAAAAGCAGTTCGGCAAGGGCTCCATCATGCGGCTGGCCGAAGGCGAGAAGATCGAGGACATCCAGGTCGTCTCCACCGGCTCGCTGGGCCTGGACATCGCGCTGGGTGTCGGCGGTCTGCCGCGCGGCCGCGTGGTCGAGATCTACGGGCCGGAATCCTCGGGCAAGACCACGCTGACGCTACAGGTCATCGCCCAGATGCAGAAGCTGGACGGCGTGTGCGCCTTCATCGACGCGGAACACGCACTGGACGTCCAGTACGCGCAGAAGCTGGGCGTCAACCTGCAGGAGCTGCTGATCAGCCAGCCCGACACCGGCGAGCAGGCGCTGGAGATCGTGGACTCGCTGGTGCGCTCCGGCTCGGTGGACCTGATCGTGGTCGACTCGGTCGCCGCGCTGACGCCGAAGGCGGAACTCGAAGGCGAGATGGGTGACTCCCTGCCGGGCTTGCAGGCCCGTCTGATGAGCCAGGCGCTGCGCAAGCTGACCGCCACCATCAAGAAGACCAACTGCACCGTCGTCTTCATCAACCAGATCCGGATGAAGATCGGCGTCATGTTCGGCAGCCCGGAAACGACCACCGGCGGCAATGCGCTGAAGTTCTACGCCTCGGTGCGCCTGGACATCCGCCGCATCGGCTCGATCAAGAAGGGCGAGGAAGTCATCGGCTCCGAGACCAAGGTCAAGGTCGTCAAGAACAAGGTGGCGCCGCCGTTCAAGACGGCGGAGTTCGACATCCTCTACGGTGAGGGCATCAGCCGCGAAGGCGAGATCATCGACATGGGCGTGGCCAACAAGATCGTCGAGAAGGCCGGCTCCTGGTACGCCTACGGCGGCGAGAAGATCGGGCAGGGCAAGGACAACGCGCGAGAGTTCCTGCGTGAGAACGCGGACCTGGCGGTCGAGATCGAAAACAAGATCCGCGAGTCGCTGGGCATTCCGTTGCTGGGCACCGCGCCCGGCGATGCCGCCGAGTAAACGCGCTGCTGGACAACCGCTCTCGCTGAAGGCGCGGGCGGTCACCTTGCTCGCGCAGCGCGAACACAGCGCGGTGGAGTTGCGGCGAAAGCTGCTGCGCATCGCGCGTGATCGCGATCAGGACCCGTCGATGGACGTCGACGGCGACCCGGTCGATCTCGTCGATGAAGTCGAGGCGGTCCTGGTCTGGCTCAAGTCGAGTGGTTATCTCGACGAGACGCGCTTCGTCGAATCTCGCATCCATGTGCGCTCACAGCGCTTCGGCCAGCGTCGCATCGAGCAGGAGCTCGCCCAGCACGGCTTGAGCATGGATGCAGACCAGCGGTCGGCGCTCGCCTCGGGAGAACTCGAGCGAGCCTGCGAGGTGCTCAGGCGAAAATTCGGGAGCGGCCCCGCGACCGATCCTTCCGATGAAGCCAAACGCATGCGCTTCCTCATCGGACGAGGCTTCGGCTCTGATCTGGCGCGCAAGGCCTTGCGGCAGGTCGCCGCTGACGCCTGAAAGAGCGACAGCGCCTGAAACTCGCCGAAACTTCGTGCGTCACGAGCACCTTGCGGCGTGCTGACAGGCCCACGCCGGTGCGCGTCTCAACCGCGCCAAAGGCTTGATGCAACGCAGCATGCTACATTTTCGGCTTCGCAAAACAGCCCGCCGGCGTTCGTCCGCGGGCGTGTTTTCGCGTGTTTGCATCGGTTTTATGTCTTCCTCCGCCTCCCCCGAGCGCCATCCACCGCATCCTCGTCGCTCCGTCGACGCGCGGTCCTATGGCCGCGACGACGGGTGTCTTGCCGCGAGGGGCCGACTAGATCCGGCGTTGCAAACCTCTTCTCCAAGCCGGCACCGCGGCGTGTCCGCGGCTCCGGCTGCTTCTTCCTGATTCATCCATCAAGCGAGACCTCCCTATGAAGATTCACGAGTACCAGGGCAAGGAAATCCTGCGCCAGTTCGGCGTGCCGGTGCCGCGCGGCATTCCCGCGTTCACGGTGCAAGAGGCGGTCGAAGCCGCGCAGAAGCTGGGCGGCCCGGTCTGGGTGGTCAAGGCGCAGATCCACGCCGGCGGTCGCGGCAAGGGCGGCGGCGTCAAGGTCGGCAAGAGCCTCGATGACGTGAAGTCGCTGTCCGAGCAGATCCTGGGCATGCAACTGGTCACGCACCAGACCGGCGCGGCCGGCCAGAAGGTCCGTCGCCTGTACATCGAAGAAGGCGCGGACATCAAGAACGAGCTGTACATCTCGCTGGTGACCGACCGCGGCACCCAGAAGGTGGCCTTCATCGCGTCGAGCGAAGGCGGCATGGACATCGAGGAAGTCGCCCATTCGACCCCCGAGAAGATCATCACCGAGTACATCGATCCGCTGACCGGCATCACGACCGAGCAGTCCAAGAAGATCGCCGCGGCCATCGGCCTGAGCGGCGCTTCGGTGGACCAGGCCGTCGACCTGTTCGCCAAGATGTACAAGTGCTACATGGACACGGACGCGTCGCTGGTGGAGATCAATCCGCTGAACTGCGACTCCAAGGGCAACCTGATGGCGCTGGACGCGAAGTTCAACTTCGATGCCAACGCCCTGTTCCGTCACCCGGAAATCGTCGCCTACCGCGACCTGGATGAAGAAGACGCGGCAGAAATCGAAGCCTCCAAGTTCGATCTGGCCTACATCTCGCTGGAAGGCAACATCGGCTGCCTGGTGAACGGCGCCGGTCTGGCCATGGCCACCATGGACACCATCAAGCTGTTCGGCGGCGAGCCGGCCAACTTCCTGGACGTCGGCGGCGGCGCGACGGCGGAGAAGGTCACGGAGGCCTTCAAGATCATGCTGAAGAACCCCGAGGTGAAGGGCATCCTCGTGAACATCTTCGGCGGCATCATGAAGTGCGACACCATCGCCGAGGGCGTGATCACGGCCTGCAAGGCCGTCAACCTGAGCGTGCCGCTGGTCGTCCGCATGAAGGGCACCAACGAGGAGCTGGGCAAGAAGATGCTGGCCGAGTCCGGCCTGCCCATCATCGCCGCCGACACCATGGCCGAAGCCGCGACGAAGATCGTCGCCGCCGTCAAGTAAGCCGAAGACCCAGCCAAGGAATACGACATGAGCATCTACATCAACAAGGACACCAAGGTCATCACCCAGGGCATCACGGGCAAGACCGGTCAGTTCCACACCCTGGGCTGCCAGGCCTACGCCAACGGCAAGAACGCGTTCGTCGCTGGCGTGAACCCAAAGAAGGCGGGCGAGAAGTTCTCGGACATCCCCATCTACGGCACGGTGAAGGAAGCCGCCGCCCAGACCGGCGCGACCGTGTCGGTGATCTACGTGCCGCCCGCGGGCGCTGCTGCCGCGATCTGGGAAGCCGTCGAGGCCGACCTGGACCTGGCGATCTGCATCACGGAAGGCATCCCCGTCCGCGACATGCTGGAAGTGCGCAACAAGATGAAGGCCAAGGAACTGGCCGGCGGCAAGAAGACGCTGCTGCTCGGTCCGAACTGCCCCGGCCTGATCACGCCCGACGAGATCAAGATCGGCATCATGCCCGGCCACATCCATCGCAAGGGCCGCATCGGCGTGGTCTCGCGCTCCGGCACGCTGACCTATGAAGCGGTGGCGCAGCTGACCGAAATCGGTCTGGGCCAGTCGTCGGCTGTCGGCATCGGCGGTGACCCGATCAACGGCCTGAAGCACATCGACGTGATGCAAGCCTTCAACGACGATCCGGACACCGATGCCGTCATCATGATCGGCGAGATCGGCGGACCGGACGAGGCGGAAGCCGCCCGCTGGTGCAAGGCCAACATGAAGAAGCCGGTGGTCGGCTTCATCGCGGGTGTGACCGCACCTCCCGGAAAGCGCATGGGCCACGCTGGCGCGCTGATCTCCGGCGGTGCCGACACGGCCGATGCCAAGCTCGCCATCATGGAAGAGTGCGGCTTCACCGTGACGCGCAACCCGTCCGAAATGGGCAAGCTGCTGAAAGGCCTGCTGTAAGTGGCAGGAAAAACCTGATGCAGGGAGCCGTTGCTGCGTAATTTCACGCACTGCGGGTCCGGGGGGCGGGCGCGGACAATCCCACCGCATCCCCCGAACCAATGAAGGGGCCCGTGGGGCCCCTTCCTTCGTTTGCCCCTCCAACGCTTTAGACTGGGCCCTCGTTGTGCGAGGCCCGGCGCGGGTTCCCTCCATGGAAATGCTCACCAGCCCCGAGTTCTGGCTTGCCGTCGGCCAGATCATCCTGATCGACATCCTGCTGGGTGGCGACAATGCGGTCGTCATCGCGCTTGCCTGCCGCAAGCTGCCACCCAATCTGCGCACCAAGGGCATCCTTTGGGGCACGGCCGGTGCCATCGTGCTGCGGGTCGTGCTGATCTTCTTTGCGCTGACGCTGCTCAAGCTGCCGTTCCTGAAGCTCGTTGGCGGCGTGCTGCTGCTGTGGATCGGCATCAAGCTGCTGATCCCCGAGGCCGACGACGACCACGAAAAGCTCGAAGCGAGCGACAAGCTCTGGGGCGCGGTGAAGACCGTCATCATTGCGGACTTCGTGATGAGCCTGGACAACGTGATCGCGATCGCCGGCGCCGCCGAGGGCGCGGGCGGTCAACATCAGATGCCGCTGGTGATCTTCGGCCTGCTGGTGTCTATCCCCATCATCGTCTGGGGCAGCCAATTGGTCATCAAGCTGATGGACAAGTTCCCGATCGTGATTACGCTCGGTGCGATGCTGCTGGGATGGATTGCCGGCACGATGCTGGTGACCGATCCGGCGTTGAACAGCTGGGTGCCGATGCAGCCGGGCAGCAAGCCTGGTACGACGGAAGTGCTGCCGCAGGTGTATTACGCCCTCGGTGTCGGCGGCGCGCTGTTCGTCCTGCTCGTCGGCAAGCTGCTGGCCGCGCGTCGGCCGGCACAGGCCTGACGAAAGGCCTGCCATGTCATGAGCGCCTCCGGCTTCCTGAAGCGACTGCTGGGCCGAGGCGCGTCTGACGACGGGGGCCTGGGTGCGTCCGATACCCAGCCGACGACGCTGCCGATGCCGCGCGCGGCCGGTGTGGCGCTCGACGATTACGAGATCGGTGAAGAAGTCGGTCGCGGTGCGATGGCCGTGGTCCATCGCGCCGTGGACCGCCGCAGCGGTCGGATCGTCGCGATCAAACGTCTGGCCTTGCAGCGCGAGTTCGCGCCGGAGGACCTGGTCGACGTTCGCGACCGCTTCATGCGCGAGGCCAGTGCCGCCCGGCACCTGGATCATCCCGACATCCTGCGCGTGCTGGACGCTGGCGAATGCGCCGGCGAAACCTGGATCGCGATGGAATATGTCGTCGGCCAGGACCTGAGCCACCATACGCGACCCGGCCAGCTGTTGCCCTTGCGCGAGGTGCTGCTGCTCGGCGCGCGCCTGGGGCGGGCTCTCCAGTACGCCCACGGACACGGCGTCGTCCATCGTGACATCAAGCCTGCCAACGTGATGCTGGAACGCGAATCCGGCAGCGTGAAGATCATGGATTTCGGCATTGCGCGGGTCGCGGATGGCAGTCGGACGCGAACAGGGTTGGTCCTGGGCACACCGTCCTACATGTCGCCGGAGCAACTGGCCGGCCTGCAGGTGGATGGGCGCAGCGATCTCTACTCGCTGGGCGCCATGCTGTTCCAGCTCCTGACCGGGCATCTGCCGCATCAGACGGAATCGATGGCCACATTGATGCACCAGATCATGAACCAGCCGGCGCCGGACGTCCGGCGGCTCCGTCCCGACCTGCCGGAATCGCTGGCCATGGTCGTGGCGCTGTCGCTGGAGAAACGCCCGGAATTGCGCTATCAACGCGGCGACACGCTGGCGCAAGATCTGGAGTCAGTGCTGAGCCAGATTCCGGTGGCATTGGCCAATAGCACGGGCGCCACACCTCCCCCACCGGCGGGTCAGGCATTCGAGCAAACTTTGCGGCTACAGTCCCAAGGCGCAGTGCACAATCCCCTTCCCCCAGCCGATCCCGCCAGCAAGACATGACCCTGGAGTTCTTCAGCGCCACCGATACCGGTCGTGTGCGCGACAACAATGAAGACTCGGTCGCCCTGGAACCGGGCGTCGGGCTCGCGGTGCTCGCGGACGGCATGGGCGGGTACAACGCCGGTGAAGTAGCCAGCCAGATGCTGACGACCTTCATCAAGTCGGAGCTGGGGCGCTGGCTGGCCGAAGCCGGCCAGCACGCGACCGACATCGATGTGCGGCGAGCGATGGACATCTGCGTCGACAACGCCAATCGCGCGATCTTCAACGCCGCCAACACCAATCCGCGATACGCGGGCATGGGCACCACGCTGGTCCTGGCGGTTTTCCGGGAGCAGAGTCTGCTGCTCGGGCACGTGGGCGATTCACGAGCCTATCGTTTTCGTGAGGGGCAGCTCGTGCAACTGACGCGTGACCATTCGTTGCTGCAGGAACAGCTCGATGCAGGTCTACTGACGCCAGAAGAAGCCGTCTTCAGCAGCAATAAGAATCTGGTCACGCGGGCCGTCGGCGTCGAGGATACGGTGATGCTGGAGGTGCATCAGCATGAGCTGCTGCCGGGCGACCAGATCCTGTTGTGCAGCGATGGCCTCTCCGACATGGTCGATGACGTGAGCGTGGCACAGGTGCTTCAAAGCCACAGCGATCTGCCGGAAGCGGCGCAAGCGCTTGTGGACACGGCCAATGACATGGGCGGCAAGGATAATATTGCGATCGTTCTGGTTCGCGCCGAAAGTCGCACCAAGCCATGGGCGTGGTGGCCATTCAGTCGCAACAATGGGCGCCGTTGAGGCGGCCCTCTACAAATAAAGACAGGACTCGAGGTCAAGCATGGGCAAGCTGGTGGTGTCGCTCGACGGGGTGGTGATCAAGGAAGTTCAGATCACCAAGGACAAGACCACGCTCGGCCGGCGGCCGTACAACGACATCGTCATCGACAACCTGGCGGTCAGCGGTGAACACGCCGTGCTGCAGATGGTCGGTGCGGACGTCTTCATCGAGGACTTGAACTCGACCAACGGCACGTACATCAACGGCAAGGCGATCAAGAAGCAGTTGCTGTCGCACAGCGACGTGATCGAGGTCGGCAAGTACAAGATCAAGTTCCTGATCGAGGACAACGCCGACTACGAGAAGACCATGATCCTGCGGCCAGGGACCGCGCCCAGCAGCGGTTTCGGATTGCCGTCCTCATTTGGCGGCCTGGGTCCGGCGCCGGTGTCCACGGCGCCAGCCGCGATCAAGGTCCTGAATGGACCTGCCGCGGGCCGCGAGGTGTCGCTGACGAAAGTCGTGACGACGGTGGGCAAGCCGGGTGTGCAGGTGGCGTCCATCACTAAGCGACCGAGCGGTTATGTCTTCGCGCACGTCGAGGGCGGTGCCCGGCCGGTGGTGAACGGCGCGCCGTTGACGGCCGAATCCGTGCCTCTGAAGAACGGCGACGTGATCGAACTGGCGGGCACGCAGATGCAGTTCGTGCAGGCGTGATCGACATTCCACGATGAGAAGGGGCCGGAAGGCCCCTTTTTGCTGCGCGGCCCGAAGGTCTGCGACCGTGGTTTTGACGCGCCATCGTGTATCGAGATGATTCGCCCTTGTCCGGCGATCACCTACACGCGTGCAGGTTTTCACGGCATCAGCGCAGGGTCTCGTAAGCGACCGCAATAAATCTTCGAATCGAGGATTCGGCGCTTAGCGCCGCGCGATGGTGCCTCTACAGTCTCCGGCATGAAGATTCGCGTGCTTGGTTGCGCCGGGGCCCTGGCGGCCGGCTACAGGACCACCTCCTTCCTGCTCGACGACGATGTGCTCATCGACGCCGGCAGCGGCGTCGCCGAGCTCACCGTCGATGCCATGGTGAAGGTCGATCACATCCTGGTCACGCATTCGCATCTCGACCATGTGCTGGCGATTGGCCTGCTGGCCGACACCGTGCAGCGCAGGCGCGCCCATGAGGGCCGCGCACCCGTCCAGGTCCATGCGCTGCCTGAGACGCTGCAGGCGCTGCGCACCCACGTCTTCAATGGCGTGATCTGGCCCGATTTCACCCGCCTGCCGTCGGCCGAACGGCCCGCGCTGACTTTCCATGAGTTCGCCGTCGGCGATCATCTCGAACTGGGTGTCGGTCGTCGCGTCGAAGTCATCAGCGCCGCCCATACGGTGCCGGCGGTGGGCTTTGCTGTCGATGGCGGCGCCAAGGGTCATTGGGTGTTCACCGGAGACACCGGCCCGAATCCCGCCCTCTGGCAGCGCCTGTCCGAAATCAAGGTGGCGCATTTGATCATCGAGTGCGCGTTCGGCGACGACGAATGCGGTCTGGCCGGTATCAGCAAACACCTGTGCCCAACCACGCTGCGGGAAGAGCTTGCCAAGCTGGGGGGCGCGATCGATGTGCACATCACCCACATCAAGCCCGGCGAACGTGCCGCAGTCATGGATGCGGTCATGGGACTGCGCACGGCACACCGGATCTCTGCCCTCGAGAACTTCCAGGAGTTCACGTTGACCTGAGGCGCAAGTGGTTCCTGATGCCCGCAGCCCGCGTTGGAGAAGATCCGCCGCGGGCTGTGGCACTTCCAGGGGGGACCGTTGGCGAGGTCTGACAAACCTTGTCAGGGACAGCGGAGGTGACAGATTGCGGCGGGCGTCGGCTGACAAAAAACGTCACTTGAAGTTGGCCAAAGCTCGGCAGGGTGTGAAGTGGTGCACGGATTGAAGAAGAAAAGGGGTTGGCACGGCCCCTGCGTACAACCGCTTCGTCTCTACCCCCACTTCCTCTCTGGAGTTTTTATGAAGCGCGTTCAACAAGGTTTCACCCTGATCGAACTGATGATCGTCGTCGCGATCATCGGTATTCTGGCTGCCGTGGCTCTGCCGGCTTACTCCGACTACATGAAGAAGTCGAAGATGAGCGAAGTCATGACCGCCCTGTCGTCGCCGAAGACGGCCATCCAAGAGTTCGTCACCACGACCGGCGCCTTCCCGTCGGCGACCCAGCTGGACCTGCCCCCGGTCAGCAGCAAGTACGTCAGCCAACGTGCCTACACCCAGAACGGCAACACCGGCGGCACGATCACCGTGACGTCGCAGAACATCGGCACGGGCGCTGACGGCACCCTGACCCTGATCGGCGTGGTCACTCAAGCCAACATCAACCAAGGTGCTGAATCGATCCAGTGGACCTGCACCCCGGGCGCCGGCATCCAGAACAAGTACCTGACGGCTGCTTGCAAGACGACCTGATTGATCTGATCACGCGGCTCGCACGAGCCTGAGATCCAAAGAGGAGCCCTTCGGCTCCTCTTTTCGTTTTCCGGATCCGGAATCTTCACGGCAGCATCACTTCCCATGTCGACGGCCCCCAACTTATCCTTCCGCGCGGTGCCCATCGCCGCGATCACGGCCGGCGCGCTGTGGCTGATCCCGATCCTGCATGCGGTGTCGCCGGTCCCATGGACGGCTCACGACTTCACGCGCCTGGGTCAGTTGCTCGTGATCGCGCTGGCCGCGCTCACGTGGGCGCACGGGCCGACGCCGGCGCTGCCGCGCTCCGCTGTCGAACGCTTCGCCCTGCTGGCCTTCGCCCTTTGCGTGGCGGTCTCCAGCCTGTTGTCTGCCTCCCCGATGGCGGCGATCCGTGAGGTCCTGCTCTTCGCCGCGCTGCTGGTCGTCGCCGACGCGTCCGCGCGCAGCGTCTTCCGTCAGGGCAGCGACTGGACCTTGCGTGTCATCGCATTCGGCACGCTGGGTTATGGCGTCCTGGTGATCGCCATGGCGGTCGTGGTGCTGCTGAGCGGACAGACCATTGCCGGCTGGGAGCTGCTAACAGGGTTCGACAACCCACGGTTCCTCAATCACGCGCAGACCGTTGCCGTGCCATTGGCCGCAGCGGTGTCACTTCAACGCGGTGCTTCGCGCGGCATGCGCGCCGTCGGCGTGGCAGCGACATTGGCCAGTGGCGCGCTTCTCTACATCTGCGAGGGCCGAGCGACGGTGTTGGGGCTGCTCGTGGGCGTGGTCGCCGCCATGCTGCTGCTGCGCGGAGCGTCGGCACGCCGTTATGCAGTGGCGCTCATCGTGCCGCTGGTGCTTGGCGCCCTGGCCATGGGACTGCTGTGGCAGCTCGCGCCGCAGACGGTCGGCGGCGTCGGTGGCGACGGTTACGGCAAGCTCCATTCGCGCGACTACCTCCTGGGCATCGCGCTCCACATGACGGAGGGCGCCCCTTGGTTCGGCGTCGGTCCGATGCATTACGCGCATGTGATCAACACGAAGGCCGCTCACCCCCACAACGTCTACGCGCAGTGGTTCGCCGAGATCGGTATCCCTGCGACGCTGCTGGCCGCGTTCCTGTGCGTGCGTGTGATCGGGCGCTGGCTCCGGACGCTGCGCAGCTTGCCGGTCGAGCGGGCGCCACTTGCGGCCGCGCTGTTGACGGCATTGATCGCGATGCTGGTCGACGGCCTCTTTTCAGGCAACTTCGTCATGCCGGTGTCGCAGCTGTGGGTTGCGCTGTTGATCGGCCTTCTGATGGCGGTCCACCGCCAGCACGACAGCCGTGCCGACGGTGCCCGGTCCGGTGCCGCAGCCCCGGAGGACGCTCCGTCCGTCACCGCAGGGCGCATCGGCCGCGCCGTCAATCTCGTCGTCGTCGCGGCGATGCTCGTTCTGGTGGCGGTGTCGTTCGATGAGGCGTTGCACAGCGTGTCCCCGCAACTGCCCGGCAGTCCGTCGACGGATGCAGGGAGAATGGCGCCTCGATATTGGTCCTATGGATGGTTCTGAACCGATGAACTGGTCGCTCCGCCTGCGCGCCGCGGGCATTCACCTCATGTCCAGCCTGATCGTCGCGGCCATCGCCGCTTCGGTCGTCTTCCTCGTCTGGTACCCCTGGCCTTATCGGATCATCTCCGGTGGCGAGGACCTGTTCCTGCTGCTGATCAGCGTCGACATCGTCATGGGTCCGTTGATCACGCTGGCGATCTTCAACATCAAGAAGCCGCGCAAGGAGCTCAAACGCGACTTGTCGATCATCGTGGTGCTTCAGCTGGCGGCGCTGGGCTTCGGCCTGCACACGGTCTACATGGCACGTCCGGTGGTGCTGGCGCTCGAGGTGGACCGTTTCCGCGTGACGACGGCAGTGGGGGTGGTGGAGGCCGAGCTGGCGAAGGCGCAGGAGGGCTTCCGCGAGTTGTCGCTGACCGGCCCGCGTCTGGTCAACACCGCCACGCCGACCGAGGAAGAGCGCTACAACGCGATCATGCTCGGCATGGCGGGTGCGGATCTCGGCACGCGCCCCACCTTCTGGCGGACCTGGGACGACAGCGCCCGGGCGCGCGTGCGCAAGGCGGGCAAGCCCGTGAGTCAGTGGCTGTCCGAGACCAAGGTGCCCGCGGCCACAAGGGCGGCGGTCGTCGATGCGGTAGCCAGAACCGGCAAGTCGGCCGAGCAGCTGCTCTACCTGCCGATGCTGGCGCGCCGCAACGACTGGTCAGTGTTGGCCGACAGCACCAGCGGCGACCCGGTCGGCTTCGCCCCCATCAACGCGAACTGACACCGGCCTGGGCCCGACGGGGGCGTTAGAGTTCCGCCCTGTCCCCACGACCGCCCGCACCTCCATGACGCTCGCTGCGACGGCCCGCGCCGCCGATCTCTCTTCGACTGAACCGGCTCCCCATCGCCAGGTCCTCGTCCTCCTGGGGCTGCTCGTCGGCGTCACGCTGGCACCGCTGATCGCCTACAACCAAACCCCGTCGGCCACGCTGTACAACCAGCTGGCGGCTTTCGCCGGCGTCGGATTGTTGGTGGCGGGTCTGGCGTGGGGTCGCTCGCTGACGGTTGGCTGGCGCTTCGACGGCGTGTCGCTGGCGTTGCTGTTGATGACGATGGTCGCCGTCGCCGCGCCGTTCACGCACGGGCTTCCCTGGTCGATGGCGCTGACGAGCATGGCGATGCTGCTGGGGGCTTGGGTCGCTGTCCAGGTCGGCCGCGCCGTGGCGAGCGAGTTGCTCGACGCGGTGTTGACGCTCTTCTGCATCGCACTCGTCGGCGCGGGCTTGCTGAGCGTGGTGGTCTGCATCGTGCAGATGTTTTTCCCGGAACTGGCCAACGGGGTCCTCATTGCCCGATCCGGCGTCGTAGGAAGCGCCGTCGGGAACATGCGGCAACCCAACCACCTCGCCAGCCTGCTGATGTGGGCTTGCGTTGCGGCCGTCTGGCTGGAGCAGGGCGGCTGGCTGGCCCGGCGACTCCGCAGCGCGCTGGCGGGTACGGCGACGCTGTATGTGATGCTGTTCCTGTTCGTGTTCTGTGTGGTGCTCAGCGGCTCCCGTACCGGATGGATCGGCATTGCCTTGCTGGTGATCTGGGGCGCGATCGATGGGCGGCTGGCGCCACGCGTCCGGATTGCCTTGGGGTCCACGGCGATCATGTTCGGGATCTGCTGGTGGGGCATGGACCTGTACGCAGCAGGGGGGCATCACGCCTTCCGGGCGCAGTCGCGACTGTCGGACGAGGGGGCTGGCTCTCCGTCGCGTCTCGCGATTCTCAAGAACGCCGTCAGTCTGCTCGCGCAGTACCCGCTGACGGGCTCGGGGTGGGGAGATTTCAACCTCGCCTGGACGTTGACGCCTTTCCCGGATCGCCCGGTCGCGTTCTTCGACCACACGCACAACCTCGAGATGCAACTGCTCGTCGAGATGGGCCTGCCGTTGGGCCTGCTGACCTTGGCCCTGCTGGCCTGGGGTTTGGGCGCCGGACTCTGGCGCGCGATCAAGGGCGGTCCGGCGGGGCACTGTGCCGGCATGCTCGTGGCGATGATCGGCGTCCACAGTCAGGTCGAATATCCGCTCTGGTATGCCTACTTCCTGCTGCCCGCCGCCCTGGCGTTTGGGCTGTGCTGGGCGAGCCCGCGCGCGGCCGGTGTCTCGAAGCGTAGCGCTCCGACGCGATCCGAAACGGCATCGCCCCGCCGACGGCCGGCGCTCGCCGTGCTCGGATTGGCGATCACGGCGGCGGTGCCGCTGGTGGTCGTCGACTACCTGCGCATCGTCCACATCTACGCGCCGCCGGTGGGCGCGGCGTCGCTTGACGACCGGATCATGGCGGGCCAACGCTCCCCGCTGTTCGCATTGCAGGCCGACTATGCGGAGGCAACCGTGCAACCTCCCGGCGCGGTGGCGCTCGAAGCGTCACGGCAGACCGGTCATCACTTGATCGACACGCGCTTGCTGATGGCGTGGGCAAAGTCGCTCAACGCGGTGGGAGAAACCGACAAGGCCCGGTATCTGGTGTCGCGCCTGCGCGAGTTCCGCAACCCTGCCAGCGAAGAATGGCTGGCTGAATGCGACGAAGTGGCGGCGCTCGGTGTCGCGGCGAAGCCGTTCCAGTGCGAGCCGCCAGAGCGGGACTACAGCTTCCGCGAACTACGCTGATCGCCGCGAATCGCATCGACGAGAGGCGGCCGGTCGACTGCAGGACGCCGCGCTCAGACCTCGGCGTGCCACTCGCCCGACTTGCCGCCCTGCTTTTCCAGCACGCGGATCTGCTCCATCACCATGCCGCGGTCCGCCGCCTTGCACATGTCATAGACGGTGAGCAGGCCGACCTGCACGGCCGTCAGCGCTTCCATCTCGACGCCAGTTCGTCCCAACGTCTCCACCTGCGCGGTGCAGATCACCGCGCTGTCGGCTTCATCGAGTTCGAACTCGACGGCCACGCGGGTGATGGGAAGCGGGTGGCAGAGCGGGACCAGATCGGAAGTTCGCTTCGCGGCCTGAATGGCGGCGATGCGCGCCACGCCGATGACATCGCCCTTCCTGGCGTTCCCATCGCGGATCAGGATCAGGGTCTCGGGCTTCATCCGGATGCGGCCTGCGGCCCGCGCCACGCGGTGCGTGACATCCTTGCCGGACACGTCCACCATGTGGGCCTGTCCGTTGGCGTCAAAATGGGTCAGAGGCGAGCTCATGAGCGCGGCAACAATCGCGAAACTGAAGAGGCGTCATCATAGTTCCGGCCTTGGAGATCCCTTGAAGCGAACGATCCCCATTCCCTTCACCCGGCGCTGCCTGGCGGCGCTGCTCAGCGTTGCGTTGCTCGGCCAGGGCGCCGTCGCGCAGGTGAACCTGCCGGCCCTTGGCGATTCGGTGTCCGCCGACGTCAGCATCAGCGCCGAAAAGAAGCTCGGCGATCAGGTCATGCGGCAGATCCGGCCAGACCCGGACTATCTCGACGATCCGCTGCTGCTCGAGTATGCGCAGAACACCTGGCAGCCTCTGGTGGATGCAGCGCGTCGCCTCGGCAACATCAGCGATGACACCAGCGACCGCTTCGCCTGGGAACTCTTCCTGGTCCGCGACCGGTCAGTGAACGCCTTCGCGCTGCCTGGCGGCTATGTGGGCATCCATCTGGGCCTGATCGCGATGACCGGTGCGCGCGATGAGATGGCGTCGGTGATGGGCCATGAGCTGTCGCATGTCACGCAGCGCCACATCGCGCGCAGCATCGTCGGAGACGCCCGCACCAGCGCGCTCGCCACCGTCGGCTTGCTGCTGGGCATCCTTGCCGCGGCGAAGAGCCGCAGCATCGACGGCGCCCAGGCGGTGATCGTCGGCAGCCAGGCGGCCGCGGCACAGGCGCAATTGAACTTCTCGCGCGACATGGAACGCGAGGCCGATCGCGTCGGTTTCCAGGTCATGACGCAGGCGGGCTACCAGCCGGCGGGCATGGCCAGCATGTTCGAGCGCATGGAACAGGCTTATCACCTGATGGATTCCGGGCAGTACCCCTACCTGCGCAGCCACCCGCTGACCAGCGAACGCATCGGCGAAGCGAAGGCTCGACTGGGCACCAGCAGCCAGGCGAAGCTGGTCGGCACGCCGGAGCACGCCTTGATGGCGGCGCGGGCGAAGGTGCTGATGGATCAGAGAACCGATCCTTGGCGGGTGCTGCAGGGATTGGACGCCGGATCGCGCGCCGGGGAGAAGAACATCGACCAGTTGGCGGCCCGCTATACCAGTGCGCTGGCGTCGATCAAGCTGCGCGATTTCTCCCGCGCGGAGGCCACCTTGAAGACGGCCGATGCGCTGGCCGGGCTCCTGGGCGCCGACCCAGGCGCGAAGCGTTTGCTGGTCTACGCGCATGCCGAGCTGGAGGTCGCTCGCGGTCGACCCGAGGCCGGCTTCGCCGCCCTGGAGCCGCTGAAGAACGAACGCTCGCGTCCGATGCTCATGATCCGTGCCGATCTGGCGCAGGCGGACTCGCGGCCAGAAGTGAAGCGCGAAGCGGCAGAAGCCTTGCAGACGCATCTCGCCTTGCATGCACAGGACGCGCTCGCGTGGCAGGAAAGCGGCACCTTGTGGCAGCAGCTCGGTCAGCCGCTGCGTTCGCTGCGGGCTCAAGGCGAAACCCGAGCCGCGCTTGGCGACATCACCGGTGCGATCGACCGGCTCGCATCCGCGGAACGCCAGGGCCGGGCCAGGTCGGCCGACCAGTTCGAGGCCTCGGTGATCGACTCGCGCCTGCGTGACCTGCGCTACGAACGTCGCCAGATGCTCATGGAGATGTACCCGCGCGGCGTGCCGCCCGGCGCGGAACCCTGACCACCGGGCTCGTCGCCTACTCGCTATCCGGGAACAGGCGTTCGATCAGGACGTCGATCGCCATGCCGCACAGCGAGTAGATCAGCGACCCGATCAGGGCCGCGCCGAAGCCGGCGACGGTGAAGCCGTCCAGCACGCTGGCCGTCGCCCAGAACAGCAGCGCGTTGATGACGAAGAGGAACAGCCCCAGCGTCAGCAGCGTGACCGGCAGGGTGAGCAGCACCAGCACCGGCCGCAGGATGGTGTTGAACAGGCCCAGCACGAAGGCCGCGATCAGCGCGGTGACGAAGCCCTTCACCTGGACGCCGGGATAGAGATGCGCCACCAGCAACAGCGCGGCGGCCAGCAGCATCCAACGGGTCAGCGTTTTCATGCGCTCAGCATACCGGCATCGATCATCAGGAAAATGCGAACTTGAAATCTAGAACAACGCAGGATAATTCGAACCTTACGAAGGGGGAGTAGCCGCGCGGCGCAGGCCGCGGCAGACGCCCGTCAAGACGTTGCCGTGAAGGCAGCCGGGCCCTGCACCTGATGCCGGCCTCGCCAGGTCCTCCGACCGCGAGACTGCATCAGCCTTGCAAGACCCTTCGATCGCAGCGCGCCGGCTCCAGGGCGGCGCATTGCCTTTGAAACCGGGATGGCGAATGCTCGCCCTCCCTTCTTGCAAGGAGCTCTCATGAGCACGATCGTTCCCATGTGGCTGTGGGTGGCATTCGTCGGCATCGTCGTGGTGTCGCTGATCCTGGACTTCGTCGTCCTGCGCAAGCAGGGCGCTCACGACGTGGGCGTGAAGGAGGCGATCAACTGGTCGCTGGTGTGGGTGGCGCTGAGCGTCGCCTTCATGGGCCTGCTCTGGTGGGCCGTGCGCGACGGCACCGGCAGCACGGAACTGGCCAACACCAAGGCGCTGGAGTTCATCACCGGCTATCTCATCGAGAAATCGCTGGCGGTCGACAACATCTTTGTCTTCCTGATGATCTTCACCTACTTCTCGGTGCCATCGGCCTACCAGAAGCGGGTGCTCATGATGGGCATCATCGGCGCCATCGTGCTGCGGACGGTGATGATCCTGGTGGGCGGCTGGCTGATCGCGCAGTTCCACTGGATCCTCTACCTGTTCGGCGCCTTCCTGCTGATCACCGGCATCAAGATGTGGTGGGCGGCCGGCAAGGAACCCGATCTTGAGGACAACCCTGCGCTGAAGCTGCTTCGACGCGTGCTGCCGGTCAGCAAGAACTTCGACGGCGAACGCTTCTTCACGCTCGAGAACGGCAAGCGCATCGCCACGCCGATGCTGCTGGTGATCGCACTGGTGGGCATGACCGACGTGATCTTCGCGGTGGACTCGATCCCGGCGATCTTCGCGATCACCAATGACCCGTTCATCGTGCTGAGCTCCAACATCTTTGCGATCCTGGGACTGCGCGCGATGTACTTCCTGCTCGCGGCGATGGCGTCCAAGTTCCATCTGCTCAGCTACGGCCTGGCGGTGGTGCTGGTATTCATCGGCGCCAAGATGATGCTGATCGACGTGATCAAGATCCCGGTGCTGCTGTCGCTGGGCGTGGTGGTTGCGATCCTGGCCATCACGATGATCTGGAGCCTGCGCACTGCGCCCAAGCTGCCGGAGCATCATTCGGAAGCGCCTTCGAAGGCTGCCGACTGAACTCGGACCGCACCGGATCCGGGCGATGCCCGGTCCGGTGTTCACAGATCCTTGAAACCCGCGCGACGCGCCAGCGTCCCGCGGGTTTTGTGCTTTACAGAACAGAAACAGGGACGTCGCGCGTTCGCCACGCGGAAAGCCTGCGGAACAGCAATTCTTTGACACACTCAAATGAGAATGCTTAGCATTTGCGGCCTTTGAGTCCTCGCCGGCCTCAATCACCCGCCACCGCCAGCCAGACGCGACAGGGAGGGGGCCCGCCACCGTACGCCGTGATGCGTCGGGACGACGCCGCCATCACGCGCAGCCAGCCGAGCCAGATTTCCTACAAGAACTTCCCCTCGGAGCTCGAATCCATGTCCCGTTACATCAAGAGCCGCAAACATGCGGTGGCCCCGCTGGCCGCACTGGCCGCCTCCCTGACCCTCCCGCTGGCTCACGCCGCCGAAGCGCCCGCCCCGGCCCCGGCCGATGCGGCGACCGCCTCCGCTGCCGCTTCGCCCTACCTGCCGCAGGTGAAGGTCGACGGCACTGCCCAGTCCGCCTACAAGTCCGACAAGAGCGCGTCCTCGAAGATCACCCAGCCGCTGCTGGAAACGCCCAAGACGATCTCGGTGATCAAGAAGGAAGTGCTGCGCGAACAAGGGGCCGTGTCGTTGATCGACGCGCTGCAGAACACCCCGGGCATCACGATGCAGTTGGGTGAGAACGGCAACACCTCCGCCGGCGACACCTTCCAGATGCGCGGCTTCTCGGCCAGCACCTCGACCTTCGTCGACGGCATCCGCGACCTGGGCGCGGTCACGCGAGACGTGTTCAACCTCGAGCAGATCGAAGTCGTGAAGGGCCCGTCGGGTGCCGACACCGGCCGCGGCGCGTCCGCCGGCTACATCAACCTGATCAGCAAGCTGCCCCAGATCGAGAACTCGATCGACGGCGTGATCACGATCGGCGACGCGAGCCGCAAGCGCGCCTCGATCGACGTCAACCAGAAGGTGATGGACAACACCGCCGTCCGTCTGAATGCCGTGTGGCAGGACAACGGTGTCCCGGGCCGCGACATCGTCGAGCGCAAGACGCACGCGATCGCGCCGGGGATCGCCTTCGGTCTGAACACGCCGACGCGCTTCTTCCTGTACTCGCAGCACGTGCGCCAGAACAACGTGCCGGACGGCGGCATTCCCGCGATCGGCTGGGAAGGCTTCACCGTGGCGAACCCCGCGGCCGGCGCGACGCCCGCCGCCATCGCGGGCCTGAACGCGCTGAAGACGGCCTCGAAGGTCGACACCGGCAACTACTACGGCAGCCGCAACGACCGCGAGAAGGTCAAGGCCGACATGGTCACGGCCAAGCTGGAGATGGACATCGGCAACGGCCTGACGGTGCGCAACACCTCGCGCTACGGTCGCACCCACATGGACCGCGTGATCACCGGCATCATCGGCATCACGAACGTGCCGGGCACCGGCGCCGCCGCCGCCGTGGTGACCGCCGATCCGTCGACCTGGCAGATCGCCCGATCGCGTCAGCGCGTGGACCAGACCAACGAGATCCTGGCCAACCAGACCAGCATCAACGCCGCGTTCGCGACTGGCGGCATCAAGCATGACCTGTCCACCGGCGTCGAGCTGATGTACGAAAGCCAGGACAGCCGCGGCTTCGGCACGACCGCGCAGACGATCAACGGCGTGAGCTACGCCGCCATCGCCAACCCGCCGGCCAACCTCTACAACCCGAACGCGAACGACGTGCTGGGCACGCCTTACGCCACCGGCGCCGACAGCGAAGGCAGCACGATCACGCAGGCGATCTACGCGCTGGACACGATCGCCGTGACCGACGCGCTCAAGCTCACCTTCGGCGTGCGCACCGAGCACTACAAGATCAAGACGACGACCGGCAGCGTCACCACCGGCACCGGCCCGCTGGGCAACACGATCACCACGACCAAGCTCGGGGCGGGCAAGTGGATCACGAGCTGGAACCTCGGCGCCGTGTACAAGCTGGCCGAGAACGGCACGGTCTACGCCGCCGCCGCCAACTCGCTGACGCCTCCCGGCAGCGCCAACTTCACGCTGAGCAGCTCCGGCCAGGCCGGCACGGCCGCCGACGCGCAGGAGACGACGAACTACGAGCTGGGCACCAAGTGGGACCTGCTCAACAAGCGCCTGAACCTGACCGCCGCGCTGTACCGCAGCGAGAACGACGGTCAGGTGAGCGTGGACGCCTTGACCAACGTCGCGACGCAAGGCGGCAAGACCCGCGTGCAGGGGATCGAGCTGGCCGCCGTCGGCCAGATCACCAACTTCTGGCAGATCACCGCCGGCGTCCAGACCATGGACACCAAGCAGATCAACCAGCGCAGCGCCTCCACCGCGACCAACCCGAACCAGACGGTGACGGACGGCGTGCGTTGGACGCCGAAGTGGTCCGCCACGCTGTGGACCTCGTACCAGTGGAACGACTGGACGGGCGCCGTCGGTGCGCGCCATGTGTCGGAGCAGAAGCGCGTGATCACCGTCGCCGCCGCCCCTTCGACCGGCCTGCCGGAACTGCCGGCCTACACCGTGATGGACCTGATGGGCGCCTACCGCGTCAACAAGAACGTCTCGCTGCAGCTGAACGTGACCAACGTGTTCGACAAGAAGTACATGAGCTCGTTGAACAACGGCGGCGGCCGGCTGGTGCTGGGCGCTCCGCGCGCGGCGACGCTCTCGGCCAACATCGGCTTCTGATCGACGCCTGAGCGTTTGAGGTAGCGTACGGCCGGCCCGTCCCTGTCCTAGCAGGGGCGGGCCGTCGTCCGTCCTCACCTCCTGAATCAATTCGATCCGGACATGCTTCTTCACATCCCCGAAGTGCTCAGCAAGCAGGACGTGCGCGAGATGCGCCAGCTCCTGGACGCCGCCGATTGGACCGACGGTCGCGCGACCGTGGGCGAGCAGGGCGCGAAGGTCAAGCAGAACCGGCAGCTGCCGGTCGAGCATCCGGCCGCGCGCGAGATCGGCGCGCACATCCGCGCGGTGTTGGCGCGGCATCCGCTGTTCATCTCCGCGGCGCTGCCGCTGCGCACGCTGGCGCCGCTGTTCAACCGCTACGAGGGCGGCGAGCATTACGGCTTCCACGTCGACGGCGCGATCATGCGCCAGCAGGGCAGCGACCAGCCGCTGCGCAGCGACGTGTCCTCCACTCTCTTCCTGAGCGAGCCCGACGAGTACGACGGCGGCGAGCTCGAGGTCGTCGACACCTACGGCACGCACGAGGTGAAACTGCCGGCGGGCGACCTCATCGTCTATGCGAGCACCAGCCTGCATCGCGTGACCCCGGTGACGCGCGGCGCGCGGATCTGCTCGTTCTTCTGGACGCAGAGCCTGATCCGGCAGGACTGGCAGCGGGCGATGCTGTTCGAGCTCGACCAGGCCATCCAGAAACTGCGCGGCCGTCTCGGCGACGACGCCGAAACGACAGCGCTCACCGGCCACTATCACAACCTGCTGCGCCTCTGGGCCGAGACATGAGCGGACCCAAGAGCGCCAATCCAGCAGGCCATGCCGGCAGCGCAGCGAAGCGTTCCGGCTGGCTGAAGCAGCTGCACCAGTGGCACTGGATCAGCTCGGCGATCTGCCTGATCGGCATGATCCTGTTCGCCGTCACCGGCATCACGCTGAACCACGCCGCCGACATCGAGTCCAAGCCGGCCATCGTCAGCAAGACCGCGCGACTGCCGGGCGAACTGGCTGCGCCGCTGAAGCCGGCATCCGCCGACGAGTCCGACAGCAAGGCGCCAGTGCCCGCCCCGGTGCGCGCGTGGCTGACCAAGGAACTAGGCCGTGCGATCGACGGCCGCGAAGCCGAGTGGAACCGCGACGAGATCTACCTCGCGCTGCCACGCCCCGGCGGCGACGCCTGGATCCGCATCGCACGCGACAGCGGCGAGGTCGAGTTCGAGGACACCGACCGCGGCTGGATCTCCTACCTCAACGACCTGCACAAGGGTCGCCATGCCGGCGTGGCCTGGAGCTGGTTCATCGACATCTTCGCCGTCGCCTGCCTGCTGTTTTCCATCACGGGCCTGCTCATCCTCAAGTTCCATGCCGTCAGCCGTCCCAGCACCTGGCCGCTCGTCGGCCTGGGCTTGGTGATCCCGGCGCTGCTGGCGCTGCTGCTGATCCATTGATTTCCTTTCCGCTCCGAGCCGCCGCCAGGATCCTCCCGACCTTCAACCGAGACTCGACCATGAATCGCTCCGCAAGTCGTACCCTCCTCCAGCTCGGTGCCCTCGGCACCCTGGGCACCCTGGCCGTCGGCTCGTCCGCCTGGGCCGCCACCGTCCAGCTCAAGCTGGAAGTGCCGCGCCTGAACGTCGCCGAGTACCACCGCCCCTACATCGCCGTGTGGGTCGAGAAGGCCGGCGAGTCTGGCCCGGCCGTCGCGCAGCTGGCCGTCTGGTACGACACCAAGAAGCAGAACAACGCCGGCACCAAGTGGCTCAAGGACATGCGCCAGTGGTGGCGCCAGGGCGGCCGCAACCTGACGGTGCCCGCCGACGGCGTGACCGCCGCGACACGCGCCCCGGGCGAGCACGCGATTTCGCTGGACACGAGCGCCGCGCTGGCCGCGCTGCCTCCGGGCAAGTACGAGGTGGTCGTCGAGTCCAGCCGCGAAGCCGGCGGCCGTGAAGTGCAGCGCCTGCCGCTGACCTGGCCGGTGAAGGCCGCCGCGACGGCGAAGGCGCAAGGCGAGCACGAGCTCGGCGCGCTGGAACTGACGGTCAAGCCCTGATCGCGTCGCGACAGGCTCCACGACAAGACACGGAGGAACTCACCATGACGAAGACTTCGATCATTTCCCGGATCGCTCCCGTCGCGCTGGCCATCGCCGCGCTGGTCCCGCTGACCGCGCACGCGCACATGACCTGGCTGCTGCCCAACAAGGCGGCCTTCGACGGCAAGGAGCCGGTGGCCTCGTTCGATGCGGCCGTCTCGGAAGACCTGTTCAACTTCGAGCGTGCGCTCAAGCTGGAGACGGTGCGCGTCACCGCGCCCGACGGCAAGACCGTCGAGGCCGAGAACCGCAGCGCCGCCCGCCACCGCGAGAGCTTCGACGTGAAGCTGACGCAGGACGGCACCTGGCGCGTCAGCAACGTCAGCCAGTCGATGATGGGCGCGTACAAGGTGGGCGGCGAAACCAAGCGCTTCCGCGGCACGCGCGAGAGCTTCGCCAAGGACGTGCCGGCCGATGCCGAGGTCACCGCGCTGACGGTGATGAGCAACCGCCAGCAGACCTTCGTCAGCAAGGAAGAGGCCGGCAAGGTCGACTTCAAGCCCGAGGGCGACGGCCTCGAATTGCTGCCGCTGGGTCCGGTCACCGACCTGAGCCACGGCGACAAGACGAAGTTCCGGCTGGTGCTGGACGGCAAGCCGGCCGCCGACGTGCAGCTCAAGCTGATCCGCGAGGGCAACCGCTATCGCTACAAGTTCGGCGAAGTTGAGCTGAAGACCGATGCGAAGGGCGAGTTCACGGTCGAATGGACGGAGGCGGGCCGCTACTTCATCGGCGCGAGCACCGGACCCGCGCGCGGCCCGAACGCGCCCTCCGGCACGCGCGAAGCGCCGGTGCAGCGCGCCAGCGTGAGCGCCACCTTCGAAGTGCTGCCGAAGTGAGCTTGACGGGCGGAACGATGACGACGCGGGGTGCGGTCGCCGCGCTCGAGCCGCGCGTCCTTGTTCCGCTGCGTATCGAGGGCGAGCCTCCGGCGCTCGGCCAGGCCGTGCATGCGCTCGCCGGCGAGACGATGGGGACGACCTGGTCCGTGCGGTTCATCGGTCCGGCGGGGCTGCGCCTCGCGGCGATCGAAACCGCCGTCGGCCACGCCTGCGACGACGTCATCGCTCAGATGAGCAGCTGGGACGCGGGCTCGGACCTCAGCCGTTTCAATCGCGCGGCGGCGGGCACGGCCTGTGCGCTGCCGGACGGTCTCGCCGTTGTCGTCGACGCGGCCCTGCGCATCGCCGCCGGCAGCGACGGCGCCTACGATCCGACGGCCGGCGCGCTCGTCGCGTTGTGGGGGTTCGGGCCGTCGGGCGAGACCGCCCTCGCGCCGCGCCACGACGCGCCAGGCTTCCGCGCACCGTCGCCCGAGGACTGCGATCGCGTCCACTGCGGCTGGGAGTCGCTGCCATGGGATGGCACACGACGCGTGCTCACCCAACCCGGCGAGGCGACGTTGGATCTGTCGGCGATCGCCAAAGGCTTTGCGGTCGATCGCGTGTCCGCCGTGCTGACCTCGCTCGGTCTGCCGGACCACCTCGTCGAGATCGGCGGAGAGCTGCGCGGCGCCGGGCTCAAGCCGGAAGGTCAGCCCTGGTGGGTCGATCTGGAGCCGCCGTCCGCCGACAGCGGCCTCGCGCCGGTGCGCATCGCCCTGCACGGTTTGTCGGTGGCGACGTCCGGCGACTACCGGAAGTTCTTCGACGAGGCCGACGGGTCGCGTCGTTCCCACACCATCGATCCGCGCAGTCGACGGCCGATCGAGCACGGGCTGGCATCGGTCACCGTCGTGCACGACAGCGCGATGTGGGCCGACGGCTGGTCGACGGCACTGATGGTGCTCGGACTGGAAGAAGGCCTCGCGCTGGCGGAGCGCCTCGGGTTGGCCGCGCTGCTGGTGCGGCGTCGTGCGCCGTCGGAAGGCGGTGGCTTCGAGGAGCGTTTCTCCTCGGCGATGCGTGCGCTGATGCTGTGATGTCCTGATGGCTGCGATCCTGTCCCGACCCGCGACGGCCTTGCTGCTGGTCGCGCTCTATCTGCTGATGTGCGCGGCGGTGTGGTGGCGGCATCGCCGCCGGCTGCGGCAGGCGGCCGACGCCGCCGCGGCGCTGTTGCCTGCCGCCGGCGCCGGTCCCCCGGTGCTCGTGCTGCATGCGAGCCAGACCGGCCAGGCCGAGGAGATCGCCTGGCAGACCGCCAGAGCCCTGCACCTGGCGGGGATGCCGGTGCGCGTCGCCGCGCTCGGCGAGATCGATCGCGACGCGCTTCGCGGCGCGCGGCATGCGCTGTTCATCGCCAGCACCTACGGCGAAGGCGATGCGCCGGACAGCGCCGCGCCGTTCGCGCGTGACCTGATGTCGGCGGACGGGTCCGCGCTGGACCTGTCGTCGCTCGAAATCGGCGTGCTGGCGCTGGGCGATTCGACCTACACGCACTACTGCGGCTTCGGCCGCGCGCTCGATGCCTGGTTGCGCGAGCGCGGCGCCAGGCCGATGTTCGACCGCATCGAGTCCGATCGTGCCGACGAGCACGCGCTGGCGCAATGGCGCCAACGGCTCAGTCACTTCGCGGGCACCGCCGATCTGGCGGAATGGGAGACGCCGGTCTTCACGCCGTGGCGCCTGCGCGCGCGTCGGCATCTGAATCCGGGGAGCCAGGGCGGCCCGGTGTTCCATCTGGAACTGACACCGGCGGACGGTTCGCCGCTGCCGGCGTGGGAGGCGGGCGATCTCGTACAGGTGTGTGTCGAGGTCGATCGCGACGCCGGCGCCGACAACGATGCCCAACGACCGCGCGAATACACGATCGCCTCGCTGCCTTCCGACGGATGCGTCGAGCTGATGGTCCGCCGCACCACGCGCGAGGACGGCACGCCGGGGCTCTCGTCGGGCTGGCTGACCGGAGGGCTGCCGCTCGACGGCACGGTCGCGATGCGCCTGCGCGCGCATGCGAGCTTCCGCATCGGCGCCAATGCCGATCGCAGGCTGATCCTCGTCGGTAACGGCACGGGCCTGGCGGGACTGCGCGCGCATCTGAAGGCACGCGCGGCGATCCGCAGGGACACGATGGCCACGACGAACGCACCCGCGTGGCTGCTCTTCGGCGAACGCCAGTCGGCGCACGACGCGCACTACCGCGACGAGATCGACACCTGGCAGCGCGACGGCCTCATCGCTCACGCCGACTGGGCCTTCTCGCGCGACCCGGCAGGGCGTGTGCACGTGCAGCACCTGCTCGAGCGGCACGCGCAACGCCTGCGCGAATGGATCGCGGACGGCGCGGCGCTCTACGTCTGCGGCAGTCTGCAGGGCATGGCCGGCGCGGTGGACGCGGTGTTGCGCGAGACGCTCGGCGACGCCGATGTCGACGGCCTCATCCGCGATGGCCGCTACCGCCGCGACGTCTACTGAGCACGCCGTCGACGAGGCGCGCGCGATGCGATGACCACGGGGAACCCCGTAGGCGGAGACCTGCGGCACGCGTAGGACACGCGGAGATTGATGCGCGCCTGCGACAAACACGGGGCTCGACGTTGACTTCGGGGCCGTTTCCCCCCCGGTAAAGCCTTCTCAATGACAGAGGTGCGCAGTACCATTGCCCGCGCAGGGTGCCATCGAGTACCGAAGGCGTCAGACCTTCACCAGGGCCCGGCACATCAACAACCCTTGATGGAGAGAATCGACATGGCAACTGCGAAGAAGGCTGCGCCCGCCAAGAAGGCGGCACCGGCCAAGAAGGCGGCTCCGGCGGCGAAGAAGGCCGCCGCTCCCGCGAAGAAGGCGGCACCGGCGAAGAAGGCCGCGCCCGCGACGAAGGCGGCAGCTCCTGCGAAGAAGGCTGCCGCGCCCGCGAAGAAGCGCACCCCCAACGCCGCCTTCATGAAGGCCCTGACCCCCAGCGCCGCGCTGGCCGCGATCGTCGGCGACAAGCCGCTGCCGCGGACCGACGTGGTGAAGAAGGTCTGGGAATACATCAAGAAGCACAACCTGCAGGACCCGGCGCAGAAGCGCGTCATCAACGCCGATGCCAAGCTGAAGGAAATCTTCGGCAAGGCCAAGGCCGACATGTTCGAGATGACCCGCCTGATCAACAGCCACCTGAAGGATTGAGCGGCCAGGGCCGAAAGGCTCTTCCGCATTCCGGACAAGGCCCGCCTCGCGCGGGCTTTTTTGCGTCCGTGCCGGCCGTGTTCAGAGCCGCTCGAGCGCCGCGCGCAGTTGGCGCACGTCGATGGGCTTGAGCCAGTAATCCTGGAAGCCGGCGGCGCGTGCGCGCTGGCGCTGGTCGTCCATCACGTCGGCGGAAAGCGCGATGCAGCGCAGCGTCGCGAAGCGCGGCTCGGCGCGCACCAGCGCCATCAGTTGCAGCCCGTTCATGTCGGGCAGGTTCATGTCCATCAGCACCAGCGAGGGCGTGACGCGCGACAGCGCTTCCATGGCCTGCGCGCCGGTCTCGGCAATGTCCAGCGTCCAGCCGGGCATCAGGCGGAACACCTCCTCCATCAGCACGATGTTGATGCGATCGTCCTCGACGTAGAGGACGTGACGGGCGGCGGCGGTGGGGGACGACATGGCGATGGCGGGCAGGTGTGTTGAAACGATACCAGCGAATGCCAGGTGACGGCAGCGTTGTCCATGCGCGCGGCGCTTCTACCCCGGGTGTGCGAACTGCGAGATCGGTGTGACAAAAACCACGCCGGGACACACCCCCGGCTGAGGGGGACCGCCAGGAACCACGGGGCTTCGCTCCCTACACTGCCCCTCAAGACCTGTCACATCCGGTGATTCAAATCGACGGACGGATACAGGAAGACTGCCGGCAAGGCCCGACCCCGACGAGGTGTTCTCGCGGAGGCGGCCGCCGAATAAAGAGACTGGTCATGTCGTTGGTCGCCGCATTCGCGTTGGCCGCGTCCACAGCGACGCTGCCGAACTGCTCCTGGGATCGCCCCGGGGTCAATCCCTTCATGGGGGATCTGGTCGCGGCCGTGGACCGGTACAAGGACATCCCGGCGGCGACGCGTGCCAAGCTGAAGGCCCGCATGACGGCGCGTCAGTACGACGAGATCGTCGACATCCACCGCGACAGCATCGTCGGCCGCTACGACTACGGGAGCGAGATCCGCGACATGCACTTCGGCGCCGGCTCGATCTGCCAGACCGTCACGCGCGGGAAGTGGACCGACCAGACCCTGGAGCGCGGACTCGTGTATTGCGAGGACGGTCAGTGCATCCTGGTGCCGACGGTCTGCCGCAACGTGAGCCGGATCTCGCGCGGCAAGCTGAAGCCCGCGGCGGGCGGCGCCCAGACGGCGAAGAATGAAGAAGAACCGCTGATGTTCGAACCGCCGGCGGCCGGTGCGCCGGACGGCGGCGCCGGGGACCCGGGCAGCTTCGCGCGCACGGCCGCCTTGCCGCCGACGGCGACCTCCGATACCAGCCTGCTCGCGCCCACGCCGGGTGGCGGCAGCGGCAGCGGCAGCGGCGGCGCGGTGGGCGGCGGGGTCCCGTCGTCCGGCGGCGGTCCCGGCGTGATCACCTTGCCCCAGATTCCCCAGAACAGCGGCGGCAACGGCGGCACCCTGCCCGTCGTGCCCAGCGTTCCGGAACCGCAGACCTGGCTGCTGTTCGCGTTGGGAATGGGCGCCCTGGCGTTCGTCGCCAGGCGCCGGACGGCCTGAGTCGTCGCCCTCAGCCGCGCGCGAGCAGCGGCTTCAGATAACGGCCCGTGTGGCTCGCTTCGCAGGCGGCGACGTCTTCCGGCGTGCCGGCGACGAGCAGGCGTCCACCGCCGGAACCGCCCTCCGGTCCCATGTCGAGCAGCCAGTCCGCCGTCTTGATGACGTCCAGGTTGTGCTCGATGATGACGATGGTGTTGCCGGCGTCGCGCAGCTGATGCACGACCTTCAGCAGCAGCGCGATGTCCGCGAAATGAAGACCCGTCGTCGGCTCGTCCAGGATGTAGAGCGTGCGGCCGGTGTCGCGCTTGGACAGCTCCAGCGCCAGCTTGACCCGCTGCGCCTCTCCGCCCGAGAGCGTTGTCGCACTCTGCCCCAGCTTCACGTAGCCCAGGCCGACGTCCATCAGCGTCTGCAGCTTGCGCGCCAGCGTCGGCACCGCGCTGAAGAAACTCAGCGCATCCTCCACCGTCAGGCCCAGCACCTCCGAGATGTTCTTGCCCTTGTAGAGCACTTCCAGCGTCTCGCGGTTGTAGCGCTTGCCGAAGCAGGTGTCGCAGGGCACGTAGACGTCGGGCAGGAAGTGCATCTCCACCTTCAGCACGCCGTCGCCCTGACAGGCCTCGCAGCGGCCGCCGGCGACGTTGAAGCTGAACCGTCCCGCGCCGTAGCCGCGCTCGCGTGCGGTGGGCATCTCGGCGAACAGTTCGCGGATCGGTGTGAACAGGCCGGTGTAGGTCGCCGGATTGGAGCGCGGCGTGCGGCCGATCGGCGATTGGTCGACGTTGATGACCTTGTCGAAGGCGTCCATGCCCTCGATCTCGTCGTACTCGGCCGGCTCGGCATGGCTCTGGTAGAGCTTGCGCGAGACAGCCGCATAGAGCGTGTCGTTGACCAGCGTGCTCTTGCCCGAACCGGACACGCCCGTCACGCAGGTCAGCAGCCCGACCGGGAACTCCGCGGTCACGCCCTTCAGGTTGTTGCCGCGCGCATTGACGATCTTCAGCGTGCGCGGATCGGGGCTGTCGGACAGCGTGTGGCGCTTCTTCGGCACCTCGATGCGTTCGACGCCGCTCAGATAACGGCCGGTCGACGATTCCAGATTCGCCGCCACTTCCTCGGGCGTGCCTTGCGCCATGATCCGGCCGCCGTGCACGCCCGCGCCGGGACCGAGGTCCAGCACGTGGTCCGCGGCGCGGATCGCATCCTCGTCGTGTTCGACGACGAGCACCGAGTTGCCCAGATCGCGCAGCCGTCGCAGCGTGGCGATCAGGCGGTCATTGTCGCGCTGGTGCAGGCCGATGCTGGGCTCGTCCAGCACGTACATCACGCCGGTCAGGCCCGAGCCGATCTGCGACGCGAGCCGGATGCGCTGCGCCTCGCCGCCGGACAGCGTGTCGGCGCTGCGGTCCAGGCTCAGATAGTTGAGACCGACATCGTTGAGGAAGTGCAGCCGCGAGGCGATCTCGCGGATCACCTTGTCGGCGATCTCCGCTTTCGCGCCCTTGAGCTTCAGGCCCTCGAAGTAATGCAGCGCCTCGCGCAGCGTCGCGTGCTCGACCTCGTAGATCGGCTTGCCGCGTTCGCCTTCGGCGGCCTCGGCCGGCTGCAGCAGCACATTGCGGGCCTCGCGACGCAGCCGTGAGCCCTCGCACTGGGGGCAGGGCTTGGCACTCTGGTAGCGCGCGAGTTCCTCGCGCACCGCGGCCGAGTCGGTCTCGCGATAACGACGCGTGAGGTTGGGCAGGATGCCCTCGAACGGGTGCGCGCGCTTGACGCTGCGCTTCTTCCCGTTCGCGCCTTCGGCCTCGTAGGTGAAGCTGATCTCGTCCTCGCCGGAGCCCTGCAGCAAGACCTGGCGCGCCTGCTCGGGCAGTTCCTCGAAGGGCAGCTCGATGTCGAAGCCGTAGTGCTTGGCGACCGTCTCCAACATCGAGAAGGTGTAGGCGTTGCGCCGGTCCCAGCCCTTCACCGCGCCGCTGGCGAGGCTCAGCGTCGGGAACGCGACGACGCGCTCCGGATCGAAGACGGTGACCTGGCCCAGGCCTTCGCAGGCGGGGCAGGCGCCGACCGGCGAGTTGAACGAGAACAGCCGCGGTTCGAGCTCGGGCAGTGAGTAGCTGCAGATCGGGCAGGCGAACTTGCTGGAGTAGATCGCCTCCGTGCTGGTGTCCATGTTCAGCACCAGCGCGCGGCCGTCGGCCAGGCGCAATGCCGCTTCGAAGCTTTCGGCCAGACGCTGGCGCAGGGTGTCGGCGCTGTCGTGGCGCAGCTTGATGCGGTCGACGACGACGTCGATGTCGTGCTTCTCGGCCTTCTTCAGCGCGGGCAGTTCGGTGACCTCGACGGTCTGGCCGTCGACGCGAAAGCGCACGTAGCCCTGTGCCTGCAGGTCCTGGAACAGTTCGACGAACTCACCCTTGCGATCGCGCACCACCGGGGCCAGCACCATCAGGCGCGACTCGTCCGGCATGGCGAGCACCGCGTCGACCATCTGGCCCACGCTGGACGCCTCCAGCGGCAGGTGGTGGTCGGGGCAGAAGGGCGTGCCGGCGCGCGCATAGAGCAGGCGCAGGTAGTCGTGGATCTCGGTGACGGTGCCCACCGTCGAGCGGGGGTTGTGGCTGGTGGCCTTCTGCTCGATCGAGATCGCCGGCGACAGGCCCTCGATGACATCGACGTCGGGCTTGTCCATCAGCTGCAGGAACTGCCGCGCGTAGGCCGACAGACTCTCGACGTAGCGGCGCTGGCCTTCCGCATACAGCGTGTCGAACGCCAGCGAGGACTTGCCCGATCCCGACAGGCCGGTGATGACGACCAGCTGGTTGCGCGGCAGGTCGACGTCGATGTTCTTGAGGTTGTGGGTGCGCGCGCCGCGCACGCGGATCATGGGGATCTCGCCGACCGGTCGCATCGCCTGCCCCAGGTAGCGGCCGGAGTCCGCCAGCGGCCCGGCGCCGGGCTCGGACGGGGCTGGAGGAACGGGCGGGACG